>JAJVIJ010000030.1 GCA_022072095.1 Rhodocyclaceae bacterium | reverse complement strand
TACCCTCCGACCCGAATGATCAACGCGTGGAGCGCAGCTCGCGGATCAGCCCGTAGAAACTCTGCACCGCGCCATCCACCGAGAGACCGACGGCGAATCGTCGCGCACGTTCCTGGGCCGGCTCGTCGGCGAGGCTGAGTGCGGCCGCGCGCACTGCGGCCGGCGTCGCGCGGTCCGCGCGCAGCGTGAGCCCCAGCCCGGCCGCCTCCAGCGCCTGCATGTTCAGAAACTGGTCGAGATTGCTGGGCAGTCCGAGCACGGGCCGGCCGGCCAGCAGCGCCTGGTGGCTGGTGGGGCTGCCGCCATTGCAGATCACGAGCCGCGCGCGTCGTGCCGCGGCTTCGCCGGGCAAGAAGTCGGCGATGTGCACGCAGGGCGACGGTGGCACGGTCACGGCGCCGGCCGTGGCCAGCATGACGCGGAAGCCGGCGTCGACCAGCGCCTCGGCGAGCGTGCCGGCGAGTGCTGCACGCCCGGAACTGCCCAGCGTCACGTAGGCGAGCGGCCGGTCTTCGGGCAGCTCGTGCCACCAGGGCGGCACCGGTACCGGCGGCGCCCAGGTGATCGGCCCGATGAAGCGGTGGCTGCGCGGCGCGGCCTCCAGCGGAAACAGCGCGGGCGGATCGGCATACAGCGTCAGATCGGCCTCGGTATAGACGCGACGCAGGTCGTGGCCGATGCCGGGCTGCCGGAAGGCGGCGAGCAGCCGTGCCATCGGCCGCGCATGCGCGCGGAAGGCGAGCGGTCGCGCGAGCCGGAACAGCGCCGCGGCCAGCGCCAGCGGCAGACGGCGCGTCAAGGGCAGCTCGGGCAGCGGCCAGCGCCGGATGGCGTAGTACGGGCTCCAGTAGGCGTTGGCGAGCGCGGTGTAGGGCACGCCTTCGAGCCGCGCACTGACCGCGAGCGAGAGGCGAAAATCGCCCACCACGTGGTCGGGGCGAAGCTCGCGCATCAGCGCACGGTCGGCCTCGACATAGTCGCGCAGCAGTGCGTAGTCGTAGAGCGGCTCGCCCTGTGCGAGCCGGCGCGCGAACTCTGCGGGGGCGATGGCGGTGAGCGGCCGGGTCTCGCCGGCAAACGCCGACAGCGCCCAGGCGTAGGCGGGCGGTGCGGCGAGGATCGCCTCGTGGCCGAAGCGCGCGGCCTGGCCGGCCAGGACCAGCGGTCGCGCCAGATGGGCCAGCGTCGCACCTTCCGCGAAGAACAGGACGCGCATCGAGAGGGCTCGGCGGGGTGTGCGGAGGGTAGACGCGGTGCGCGAGGGGCGGCCGGTGTGCACCGGCCACGCCGCGTCAGAAGCTGTAACGGATTTCCGTATACAGCCGGTCGCTGTCGCCGTAACGGCCGAACAGTCCGTCGCGACGGCCGCCGAAGACATCGGCGCCGAAGCGCGCGCGCCAGTTGCGCGCGAAATTCCAGTCGAGGCGCGGGCGCAGCATCCAGTCATGGCGCGCGATGCTCTGCACCGCGATGAGCTCGGCCTCCCACAGCTCGCCCCATTTCTTGTTCACGAGCAGCGTCCAGCCGGGTTCGTGCTTCTTCGCCGCCAGGTCGGACATCGCATCCAGATGCACGCGCTCGAAGTACTGCACGTTGATGCGCCAGTCGTCCTCGAGCGGAATGTCGGCGCCGAGCGCATAGTCGACCATGTTCTGCGGCGCCAGGCCGGTGGCGTTGGCCGGGTTCAGCACCTGCACGCGCCGGCCGCGCGTCATCACCGCCTCGGCCTTGAGCACGAAGCCGCCGAAGTCCTTGGTGAGCGTGCCGCCCCACTGGTTGATGCGGTCGTGCTCGGGCGTATAGAGCAGCGTCGGCGCCGGCGCCGTCGGGACCAGCTGCCGCGAATAGACCGGGTTCACGTCCAGGCTGCGGTAGGCGAATGCGGCCAGATCCCAGCCATGGGTCAGCCAGCCCACGCGGAGGCCGAAATTCGAGTTATCCAGCTTGCGCGTCGGCTTGCCGGCGTCGGCGAGCGCGAAGTTGAATCCCGGCGTCGGCGCCGGGCCGTTGTAGAAATCGGCTCCCGGCCGCGCGACCTTGTCGAAGCTGGGCAGCGGCACCCAGACCGCCTCCAGATGCAGGTCGCCGACAAAGTATTCGCCACGCACGGCCCATTGCGGGATGCGCAGCGTATCGAACTGTGGCAGAAAGAACTCGCGCAGGTCGCGCGCCGAGACCACATCGGCGAAGAACAGCCCGACCATTTCGCCCCAGACGATGTGCTGGCGACCTACGCGAAACTCCAGATCGCCCACGGCGCCATCCACATAGACCTCGCGCCATTCGAAGCCGCGCCGCTGGCGTTCGCGCACGTCGGGCGGGTAGAAATCGTTCTCCAGCGAATAGGCGAGATCGTAGTCCGCGCGCGCGGCGATCTTGTACTTGAGACCCTCGCCGAACGTGCCCTGGCGCCCGAGCTCGACACGCCCGCGCAGCTTGGACCAGTGCTCGGGGTTCTCGTAGGTGTAGGCACCCTCGAACTGGACATGGCCGCGCCAGCCCGAGGACTCCGCGGCGAACGCGGGCGACACGCTGCCGGCGGCGCACAGCGCGCCACCGAGCAGGGTCAGCAGCGCACGCTGGTACGCGCCGGTCGATTGCGTGGGCTTGGCTGTTGTCATTGCACGGTCTCCCGCTTGGCACCGCTGCGCCGTCCGGGCGGCGCGACCCATTTCCATTCCTCGCCGGTGCGCACACCCAGCATGCGCAGGCTGCCGTCCTCGATGCGCACCTGCCGGTCTGCGGCCGACATGACACGCTGGTCGTGCGTCGAGAAAATGAAGGTGGTCTTGAGGCGGCGGTTGATGTCCTTCATCAGTTCGATGATCGCGTCCCCGGTCTTGCGATCGAGGTTCGCGGTCGGCTCGTCGGCGAGCACGATGGCCGGTTCAATGGCCAGCGCGCGCGCGATCGCGACGCGCTGACGCTGCCCGCCCGAGAGCTCGTTCGGTCGGTGCCGCATCTTTTCGGCGAGCCCGACGATCTTCAGGAAGTAATGCACGCGTTCTCGCCGCTCCTCGGCGTCCATGTGCAGCAGTTGCAGCAGCGGGTATTCGACGTTTTCGGCCGCGGTCAATACCGGCAGCAGATTGAAGGTCTGGAAGATGAAGCCGATCGAGCGCGCGCGCAGGCTGGCGAGCTGGTCGGGCGTCTTGTCGCTGACATCCTGCCCGCTGAGAAAGATCTTGCCGCTGGAGGGGGTGTCGATGCAGCCGATCAGGTTCAGCAGCGTCGATTTGCCACTGCCCGACGGCCCCGCTATGGCAAGGAACACGCCATCCTCGATATCCAGGGTGATATCCTTCAGCGCATGCACTTCCTGGCCGCCCAGGACGTAGCGTTTGGATACATGCTCGATGCGAACGACGCTCAACCGCCGACCCCCCGCCGCGCCGTTCCGCATGTGATCACGGAGACAGCCACGATGTTCGAATTGATGTACCGCCTGACCCGTGCCGTTCTGCTCGCCGGCGCCCTGCTCGGCACCGCCGGCTGGGTGCAGGCGCAAGAAGATGCCGCCAGTATACTGGAAAAGGCCGACCTGATCCGCTTCCCCAAGGAGAGCTTTCAGGTCGACATCCTGGTCCACAGCGAGGGCGGCGGCGAGGCCGAATCGCGCAAGTACCGCGTGCTCTCCCGCGGCAACGACAACACCATCGTGCAGACCCTCGAACCCGCATCGGAGCGCGGCCAGGCGATGCTGATGAAGGGGCGGGATCTGTGGGTGTTCCTGCCCAGCGTGTCGCAGCCGGTTCGTCTCGCGCTCGCACAGCGGCTCACCGGCCAGGTGGCCAACGGTGACCTGGCGCGCGCGAACTTCGTCGGCGATTACACGCCGAAGCTGATCCGCACCGAGAAGATCGGCGGCGAGGACCACTACGTGCTGGAGCTCACGGCCGCGGACCGTGGCGTCACCTATGCGAGAGTGATGTACTGGGTCAAGCGGTCGAATTACTGGCCGCAGCGCGCCGAGTTCTACTCGTTGTCGAACAAGCTGCTCAAGGTGTGCACCTACGAGAACTTTCAACCCATGGCGGGCAAGACACGGCCGGTGCGGCTGGTCATGGAAGACGCGCTGCGCAAGGGCGACAAGTCGACGCTCGAATACAGCGGCATGGCGCTGAAGGATTTGCCGGAGCGCATGTTCACGAAGCAGTATCTGCAGAAACTCGACTGAGCGCACTCGGCGCATCGCGGGTGGTTCGGAGGGAGGGGGATAGGCGATGTTTCTGCTGGACTTCATCAACCTGGCCGGCAATTTCACCAAGTACTTCGAGGTCGTCCCGGCCCTGACGCCGGAGCTGAAGAACGAGGTCTACCACATACGGCATGCGGTGTATTGCGAGGAGCTGGGTTTCGAATCCCCCCGGCAGGATGGCATGGAAACGGACGAGTACGACGCGCAATCGCTGCACGTACTGCTCAGGAACGTCAATAACGGGGACTGGGTCGGCTGCGTGCGTCTGGTGCTCGCGCGCGCGGACGATCCGCAGCAGCCGCTGCCATTCGAGAAATATTGCGCGTCATCGCTGGACCGTCGCATCGTCGACCCGGCGAAGCTGCCGCGCGAACGCGTGGCCGAGGTCTCGCGGCTGGCGGTGCTGGCGCGCTACCGCAAACGCAAGGGCGAGCAGCGCACGCCGGTCGCCATTTCCGACCGGGATTTCGGCACGCCGGAGCAGCCGCGGTTTCCGTACATTCCGGTGGGCCTCTACCTGGGCATGATCGATCTGGCGCAGCGCCACGGCCTGGAACACCTGTTCGTGCTCACCGAGCCGCGCCTGGCCCGCCACTTGGCCGCGCTCGGCGTGAAGATACGGCGCATCGGCGAGGGGGTGGACCATCGCGGGCATCGGGTGCCGTCGACGATGAACGTCTCGGGCATCATCCGCGGCCTGAGCTTTTTCGTGCGCCCGCTCTACGAGACCATTTCCGCTCAGGTCGCGCAAGGGGTGGTCGGACAGCAGGCGTAAAGCTGGCCGGAGTAACGCAGCCGGGTCTGGCCGGCGACCGCAGGATAGGCGGCGGCGCACCAAGGCGCCGGCCGGATCACGCCTGGGCGTCCTTGGTCTGCGCGATGCGTGCGTAGGCCGAGTGGTTGTGGATGGATTCGAAGTTCTCGGATTCGACGACATAGGCGCGAATGCGCGCATCGGCATTGAGCGCGCCGGCCACGTCGCGGACCATGTCCTCGACGAACTTGGGGTTGTCGTACGCGCGTTCGGTGACGAACTTTTCGTCGACCCGCTTGAGCAGGCCATAGAGCTCGCTCGATGCACGGCTTTCGACCAGCTGCACGATGTCCTCGATCCAGACGAAATCTCTCGCCTGGATCGAAATGGTCACGTGCGAGCGCTGGTTGTGCGCGCCCCGTTCCGATATGCGTTTCGAACACGGGCACAGGCTGGTCACCGGCACGACGACGCGCGTCGTCTGCCGATAGGCGCCGCCGGCCTGCATCTCGCCGATGAAGCTCACCTCGTAGTCCATCAGGCTGTGCACGCCGGACACCGGCGCGGCCTTGTCGATGAAATAGGGGAAATGCATTTCCAGCAAGCCGGTCTCGGCCTCGAGCCGCTCGATCATCTCGCGCAGCATGGTCTCGAAGGACTCGACGGAAATCTCGCGGTCGTGAGCGTTCAGGATCTCGACGAAGCGCGACATGTGCGTGCCCTTGAAATTGTGCGGCAGCCCGACATACATGTTGAACGTGGCGACGGTATGCTGCACGCCACCGCTGCGGTCCATCACCCGCACCGGGTGGCGGATGCTCTTGATACCGACCTGGTCGATCGCCAGTGCGCGTGTGTCGGCCAGGGACTGGACATCGGGGATCGCGTTCGCGTCTCGGGCATTCATGTTTGGTACTCCGGCAATGGGTTCCTGGGCGCATCGTAGCAGCCTGCCGGCTTTCGTGCAGGCAGGACCGTCAGCCGGTCTGATCGCGGACCGCGTCCGGCAACGCCCGACGCACGCGATCAACGATGCCCTCGGCATCGAGACCGATGTCCGCGAGCTGCTGGCTCGGGTCGCCGTGGTCGATGAACCGGTCCGGCAAGCCGAGGCGGCGGTGGCGCACGGCGCAGTCGTGCTCGTCCAGCAGGCGCGCGACCTCGGCGCCGGCGCCACCGATCGCGGCGTTTTCCTCGATGCTGAGCAGGAGCTCGTGGCTGGCCGCGAGCTCCAGCAGCAAGGCCTCGTCCAGCGGCTTGACGAAGCGCATGTTGACCACGGTCGCATCCAGCCGTTCACCGGCGGCGAGCGCGGCGGCGAGCGGACTGCCGAATGCGAGCAGCGCGACGCGCCGGCCGTGGCGACGGATTTCCGCGCGTCCGAAAGGCAGTGGATCCAGATGGGGGTCGGGCTTGGCACCGGATCCGGCGCCGCGCGGATAGCGCACCGCAGTCGGCCCGTCGTGCCGGAAGGCCGTGGTGAGCAGCGCGCGGCACTCGGCCTCATCGGCCGGCGCCATGATCGCGATGTTCGGCAGGCAGACGAGATAGGACAGGTCGAACGCGCCCTGGTGCGTGGCGCCGTCGGCACCGACCAGGCCAGCGCGATCGACGGCCAGCATCACCGGCAGGTTCTGCAGGCAGACATCGTGGATCAGCTGGTCATAGGCGCGCTGCAGGAAGGTCGAATAGATCGCCACCACCGGTTTCTGCCCCTCGCAGGCCAGACCGGCCGCGAAGGTCAGCGCGTGTTGCTCGGCGATGCCGACATCGAAATAGCGCTCCGGGAAGCGCTCCGAAAACCGGTTCATGCCCGAGCCTTCGCGCATCGCCGGTGTGATGGCGACGAGACGCTCGTCGGCCGCAGCCATGTCGCACAGCCAGTCGCCGAACACCTGCGTGTAGCTCATGCGGCCGCCGGCCGGGGGGCTGATGCCGGCGTCGGGCTCGAAGCGCGCGACACCGTGGTAGAGCACCGGGTCAGCCTCGGCGAGCTTGTAGCCCTGCCCCTTGCGTGTGACCACGTGCAGGAAACGCGGCCCGGACAGCGCGCGCAGGTTCTGCAGCGTGGGCACGAGCGCATCCAGATCGTGGCCGTCGATCGGCCCGAAATAGTGAAAACCGAACTCCTCGAACAGAGTGCCGGGCAGGATCATGCCCTTGACATGTTCTTCGGCGCGCTTGGCCAGTTCCAGCACAGGCGGCAGCATCGACAGCATGCGCGCACCGGCACGCTTCGCGGCATTCATCGTGCGCCCCGACAGCAGTCGCGTCAGGTAGCTGTTGAGCGCGCCCACCGGCGGCGAGATCGACATGTCGTTGTCGTTGAGGATGACGAGCAGGTCGGCGTCGCTGGCGCCGGCGTTGTTCAGCCCCTCGAATGCCATGCCGGCGCTCATGGCGCCATCACCGATGACCGCCACCGCCTTGCGCGGCTGATGGCTGGCGCGTGCCGCGACGGCCATGCCCAGCGCGGCGGCGATCGACGTGGATGAGTGCGCGGTGCCGAAGGCGTCGTACTCGCTTTCACTGCGCTTGGGAAAGCCGGAAATGCCGCCGGCCATGCGCAGCCGCGCCATCTGCTCGCGTCGGCCAGTCAGTATCTTGTGCGCGTAGCTCTGGTGGCCGACATCCCAGACGATGCGATCGTGCGGTGTGTCGAACACGTAATGCAGCGCGATGGTGAGTTCGACGGTACCCAGGTTCGAGGACAGATGCCCGCCGGTACGCGATACCGATTCGAGCAGGAAGGCGCGCAGCTCGCGCGCCAGCTGCGGCAAGTCGCGGCGCTCGAGGCTGCGCAGCGCCTGGGGAGAGCGCGTGCGGTCGAGAAGCGGATAGGTCGTCGACATGAGGGTCAGGAAATCAGGGTACGCCAGGTTTCAGAATTGCCGTTCGGCGACGAATCGCGCGAGCGCGCGCAAGGGTTCGGCGGCATCGCCGAGACCGGCGATCGGTTCGAGCGCGCCGGCGAGCAGTTCGTGCGCATAGGCGCGGGCGGTTTCGACACCCAGCCGGCTGACATAGGTCGCCTTGTTCTGTGCCGCGTCCTTGCCGGCGGTCTTGCCCAGCGTCGCGGTGTCTTCCAGTGCATCGAGCAGATCGTCCACCACCTGGAAGAGCAGGCCGATGCGCATGCCATAGCGGTCTAGGCGCGCCAGCGCGCCGGCGTCGACGCTGCCGCTGCGGGCACCCAGCACGACGGCGACACGTATCAGCGCCCCGGTCTTGTGGATATGCAGGTTTTCCAGCTCTGCGAGTCCGATGTCCCGATCCGCGGCCAGAAGGTCCAGCATCTGGCCGCCGGCCATGCCACGCGAGCCGGCCGCGCGGGCCAGATCCGCGACCATGGCCGCGGCGTCCGGCAGTCCGGACCCGGCCAGCACGCAGAAGGCCAGGCTTTGCAGCGCATCGCCGACCAGCACCGCGGTGGCCTCGTCGAATTCGACGTGCACGGTGGGCTTGCCGCGCCGCAGCACATCGTCGTCCATGCAGGGCAGATCATCGTGGACCAGCGAGTAGGCATGGACGAGTTCCAGCGCGCAAGCCGGGGCAAGCAGCCGTTCGGGGTCGGCGCCCGCAAATTCGCCGGCCGCGAAACACAGCAGTGCGCGCACGCGTTTGCCACCACCCAGAACGGCATAGCGCATGGCTTCGTGCAGGCGCGTCGGCGCAATGTTCGCCGCAGGCAGACAGGCGTCCAGCGCCGCTTCCACGCGCTCGCGGCCGGCGGCCATCCAGGAGTGGACATCGCGAGCGGCCATCACGCCGCTCCGCTGTCGCTCGCTCCGTCAGGGCTTGCGCTGTCGGCGATGACGACGATCTGTTCGGCCGCGGCGAGCCGGTCCTGACAGTGGCGCACCAGAAACATGCCGCGGCGATAGGCTGCGAGCGAGGCCTCGAGCGGCAGTTTGCCGGCTTCCATCTGCCGCACGAGCTCTTCGAGTTCGGCCATGGCGGCCTCGAACGTGGCGGGGGGCGGCCCGCCGTCACCTTCGCCGGCTGCGGACGCAGGCCGCGGCGCGGAAGGTTGGGGTGCGGTCTCCGACACGGACATTGATCCAGGGCAAAAGGCGCACCTTAACCGATTGCCCACCAGCACGTCAAATATCTTTATAATTCAATGGGTTTGATTGTCATTGGCGAACGCTTCGACGGCCCTCACCCAAGCCGGGCGAGCGTCGAGGCGAATTTGATGTTACATAGCGGTTTCGGGGACATTTCGTTCGTGATCACCTTAGTCGAGGGAGAGTGATGTCGGACTTGGCATCGGCGCAGCAGTTGGCTCCGGCGGCCTCGCAACTTCCGGTCGCCTGGTATTTCGATCAGCAGTTGTTCGAAATGGAGCGGCGCCTGCTCTTCGACGGCCGTGCCCGCTATGTCGGGCACGAATTGATGGTCCCGAACGTGGGCGATTACCACGTGCTCGAAGGTCGGGACGCGGGCCGTGTCCTGGTCCGGTCCCATGCCGGCGTGGAACTGTTGTCGAATGTCTGCCGGCACCGGCAGGCACTGATGCTGTCCGGGCGCGGCCAGGCCCAGCACATCGTCTGCCCGATCCACCGCTGGACCTATGACCTGTCCGGCAAGCTGCTCGGCGCACCACACTTCCCAACCAGCCCCTGCCTGGATCTGGAAAGCACGCCGCTCACGGCCTGGAACGGCCTGCTGTTCACTGGCGCGGCCGAGCTCGACCCGGGACTGTCGCTCGCCGCGTTCGACTTTTCCGGCTTTCGGCTGCACACCGTGAAGCAGCACGTCTGTCACTACAACTGGAAGACTTTCATCGAGGTCTATCTCGAGGACTACCATGTCGAGCCGTTTCACCCGGGGCTGGGCCAATTCGTCACGTGCAGCGACCTGCGCTGGCAGTTCGGCCGCGACCATTCCCTGCAGACCGTCGGCCTCAACGATCGTCTCGCGCGGCCGGGGACGCCCACCTACGAACGCTGGCACAAGGCCGTGCTCGATTACTACGGGGGCAAACCGCCTGAAAAGGGCGCGGTCTGGTTCGCCCACTACCCGGGGCTGATGCTCGAGTGGTATCCACATGTGCTCGTGGTCAGCACGCTGATCCCGGAAGCGCCGGACCGGACGCTCAACGTCGTCGAGTTCTACTATCCGGAAGACATCGCGCTGTTCGAGCCCGAGTTCGTCGAAGCCGAGCAGGCGGCCTACATGGAAACAGCCGTCGAAGACGATGAGATCGCCGAGCGCATGGACCGCGGACGGCACGCGCTGCTGGCGAGCGGACGATCCGAGGTCGGACCCTATCAATCACCGATGGAGGACGGCATGCGTCACTTCCACGAGTGGTACCGGCGCGAGATGGCCGAGGTGTTGCGATGATCACCAGCGCCATCGACCACGGCCGCGTGACGGTCACGGTGTTCGGTGAGTTCACACTCGCCGACTACCGCGAACTCGAGGAGCTGGTCAATTACGGCGTGCGCTTCCAGGATCGGCGCCTGGACCTGCTCATCGATCTGCGGCCGATGGCCGCGTTCACGCTCGATGTCGCCTGGGAGGATCTGCGCTTTGTGCGCGCGCACCAGAACGACTTTCGCCGCATCGCGGTGATCACCGAGGACCGTTGGCTAGGCTGGCTCGCCTGGCTGCAGAAGTTCGTGTTGCACGCCGAGTTTCGCGTGTTCCGGGACGAAGCGGACGCGGAGGCGTGGCTGGGGGCCTAAGCCGACGGGGGCCAAGCCTCCCGCTTGTCGATCGCGCTCACCACGACCGTGTCCGCGGACGCCCTGGCCGATGGCGTGCTGCTGGTGCACGCCATCGTCGCGCTGTTCATCATCTCGGGCTTCGTGTTCATTCCAGTCGGTGCGGCTCGGCGCTGGGCCTGGATCAGGCGGCGGAGCTACCGCATTGCGCACCTGTTCGCGATCATGCTGGTGGCGGTCGAGGCGCTGGTCGGGCTCAGCTGCCCGCTGACGGCGCTGGAGGACGCCCTGCGCGGCGATCGCAGCGGGCGCGCATTCATCGCGCGTGTACTCGCCGAGCTGTTGTACTGGCGCCTGCCCGACTGGGTGTTCGCCCTGCTCTACGTGTCGGCTGCGTCGTGCGCGCTGTGGCTGTGGTGGCGGGTACCGCCGCGACGCGCCTGAGCGGCGAGCGCCCAGGCCACGTGCTCGCGTACCAGGGCCGAGGGATGATCGGCACGCGCGCGCAGCGCACCCAGCACCTCGGCCGAGCCGGGCGCGTTTCCGAGGCCGACTGCCAGATTGCGCAACCATCGCTCGTGGCCGATGCGCCGGATCGCGCTGCCGGCGAGCCGCTGCTCGAACTCGGCCTCGCTCCAGCCGAACAATGTCACCAGCGTCGCGGCATCCAGCCCGTTTCTGACCGCGAACGCGATATCCCCACTGGTTTGGGCGTGCTCGTTCCACGGACAATGGAGCTGACAGTCATCGCAGCCATAGACACGATTGCCGATGGCCGCACGCAAGGCTTCCGGGATCGACCCCTTCAGCTCGATCGTCAGGTACGAGATGCAGCGGCGAGCGTCGAGCCGGTAAGGGGCGACGATGGCGCCGGTCGGGCAGACATCGAGGCAGCGGCGGCAACGGCCGCAGTGCGCATCGACCGGCTCGTCGGCGGGCAGCGGCAGGTCGGTGTAGATCTCGCCGAGAAAGAACCAGGAACCGGCTCGCCTGTCGAGCAACAGCGTGTGCTTGCCACGCCAGCCCAGCCCGGCCTGACGCGCCAGTTCGACCTCCATGACCGGCGCCGAATCGGTGAACACGCGGTAGCCCATGTGGCCGCCGAGCGCACCGATCGCCTCGCGCATGCGGCCCGCGAGCGCCGCCAGGCGCTTGCGCAAGACCTTGTGGTAGTCGCGCCCGAGCGCATAGCGCGAGATGTAGGCGCGCTCGCCGTCCTGCAGCACGGACGCGGCTGCCGTCGCCGTCGGCCAGTAACTGAGGCGCGCACAGACCACGGATAGCGTACCGGGCACCAGCTCCGCCGGCCGCGCCCGGCGCAGGCCATGCCGGACCATATAATCCATGTCGCCGTGAAACCCTTCCCGGAGCCAGGCGAGCAGCCCCGCTTCGGCGCCTTCCATCTCGACCCCGGCAATACCGATGGCATCGAAACCCGCTTCCCGGCCCCACTGCTTGATGCTGCGTGCCAACATGCCCCAGTCCGTGCCGCTGCCGTCGTTCGCGTTCATCTGATGTCCGATCCGGGCGATATCGTCGAGTCGCAACCCGAACGAGCCTTCCAATGGGAGCTGCCGACCGAGGCCGACACGCTGGCGCTGGGCGCCAGCCTGATGGAGTTTCTACAACCCGGCATGGTCATCGATCTCGTCGGCGAACTGGGCGCCGGCAAGACCACGCTGGTGCGCGGACTGTTGCGCGCAGCAGGGGTCGGCGGCCCGGTCCGCAGCCCGACCTATACATTGGTTGAACTTTATACAGTTTCGAGATTATCATTTCATCACTTTGATTTTTATCGATTCAGTGATCCTGATGAATTTCTCGAAGCGGGCCTGGACGAATATTTCGACGGTCGTGCCGTGTGTTTGCTGGAATGGCCCGAACGCGCCGGTCCGCACGTCCCGCACGCCGATCTCACGATCGTTCTCGAGGCGGATCCGGCAGGCGCCGGCCGGCGTGCCCGGCTGCACGCCGAGTCGGCGATGGGGCAGCAATGTCTGACGGCGCTCATGGGCCGCGGCGGCCCAGGCCCGGCGTGCCAGCCGCCTGCGGGCAGCTGCGGTCCGCGCTGACGGCCGATCCGGTACGGAGGCGACTGCTCATGGGCGCCGTTTCCGGTGCCCTGCTGTCCGTGACCTCGGGGCCGGGGCGCGCGGCCAACGGCCTGATGGCGGTGCGCGTCTGGCCCTCGAGCGATTACACACGCATCACGCTCGAGCATCGCGACGCGTTGCGCTTCGAGCACTTCCTGGTGCGTGACCCGGAACGGCTGGTGGTGGACCTCGAGGGCATCGAACTCGACGGCGTGCTGGCGAGCCTGCCCGGCAAGATCGCCGAGTCCGACCCGTACATTCGTGGCATTCGCGCCGGACGCAACCGGCCCGGCGTCGTGCGCCTGGTCATCGAGCTGAAAGCCGAGGTCCGTCCGCAGGTGTTCAGCCTCGGTCCGGCCGGCGCCTATGGTCACCGTCTGGTCCTGGACCTGTATCCGCTGAACCCGCCGGACCCCTTGCTCGCCTTTCTGGACGACCAGCGCCGCGCCGAGCCGGCCGCCCGGCCGGAGCCGCCGCGTGCGGAAGTCAGGGGCGAACGCAACGCCGAGTCGCCCCAGGTCGACCGGCTGGTCACGATCATGCTCGACCCCGGTCATGGCGGCGAGGACCCAGGCGCCGTCGGACGGCGCGGCAGTTACGAGAAACACGTCACGCTGGCGGTCGCGCGCCACCTGAAGCGCCGCATCGAGCAGCAGACCAGCATGCGCGTGGCGCTGACCCGCGATGCCGACTATTTCATTCCGCTGCGTCAACGGGTGGACAAGGCACGGCGGCTCAAGGCCGACCTGTTCGTGTCGATCCACGCCGACGCCTTCGTCAGGCCGGATGCACGCGGCTCGAGCGTGTTCGTGCTGTCCGAGAACGGCGCCAGCAGCACCGCAGCGCGCTGGCTCGCGCAGCGCGAGAACGCCGCCGACCTGATCGGCGGCGTCAATGTCGGCGGCAAGGATCCGCATCTGGCGCGCACGCTCCTGGATCTGTCCCAGACCGCGACCATCCAGGACAGCGTGAAGCTGGCCCGTGCCGTGCTCGGTGAACTGGGACAGATCAACCATCTGCACAAGGACGATGTCGAGAAGGCCGGTTTCGCCGTGCTGAAAGCGCCGGACGTGCCGTCCATATTGGTCGAGACGGCCTTCATCTCCAACCCGGAAGAAGAGGCGCGTCTGAACGACGAGGCCTATCAGCTCAAGATGGCCGACGCCATCCTGCGCGGCATCCAGCGCTATCTGTCGAAAAATCCGCCGCTCGCGAAAAACCCGCTGGCGCGCCTGTGAGCTGGGTCCGGGACGAGATCGGGCCCGTGCCGTCACCGATGCGGGCACCGTCGCCATCGTCACCTCCGTCGCACGATGACTGAGCCACGCCGCGCGCTGCGCGCGGAGGTCGGCGCGCGTGAAGCCTGGGCCTGGGCGATGTACGACTTCGCCAACTCCGGCTATACCACCGTGGTCATCACCGCGGTGTTCAACGCCTACTTCGTCGCCGTGGTCGCCGGCAATGCGCCCTGGGCGACATTCGCCTGGACCGGGGCGCTCGCGCTCTCCTATCTGCTGATCATGATCACCGCGCCGCTGCTCGGCGCCTGGGCCGATGTGCACGCGGCGAAGAAGCGGCTGCTCCTCGTCACCACGGTCGGCTGCGTCGCCGGCACCGCGGCGCTGGCGCTCGCCGGCCCCGGCGAGATCATGCTCGCGGTGCTCGCGCTGGTGCTGTCGAACTATTTCTTCGGCAGCGGCGAGAACCTGATCGCGGCATTCCTGCCGGAGATCGCCGAAACCGAGCATCTGGGCAAGGTCTCCGGCTGGGGCTGGAGCCTGGGCTATGTCGGCGGCCTGGTCAGCCTGGGCGCGAGCCTGGCGTATGTCCATGTGGCCCAGGCACGCGGCGACCCCGCCGAGGCCTTCGTGCCGGCCTGCATGCTGATCACCGCGGCCTTGTTCGCGCTCGCGAGCCTGCCCACGTTCCTGTGGCTGGTCGAGCGCGCCCGGCCCCAGCCGCATCGCCATGGAGCCGTGCGTGCCGCGCTCGGGCGCCTCGCGGCCACGCTGCGCGCGACGCGCCGCTTCCGCGATCTCGCGCGCTTCCTGGTCTGCATCGTGTTCTATCAGGCCGGCATCCAGGCGGTGATCGCGCTCGCCGCCATTTACGCTCAGCAGGCCATCGGTTTCACGACCACCGAGACGCTGGCGCTGGTGGCCGTGGTCAACATTGCCGCAGCGCTGGGCGCGTTCGCGTTCGGCCAGATCCAGGACCGTATCGGCCATGTGCGCGCACTGACGCTGACGCTCGTGGGCTGGCTGGTGATGATCGCACTGTCGTGGGCGGCCCATGGAGCCGCGCTGTTCTGGGTGGCGGCGCACATCGCCGGCCTGTGTCTTGGGGCCAGCCAGTCGGCGGCGCGAGCGCTGATCGGATTGCTCAGCCCGCCTGACCGGCACGGCGAGTTCTTCGGTCTGTGGGGCCTGGCGGTCAAGCTGTCGTCGATACTGGGGCCCCTGACCTACGGACTGACCACCTGGCTCACCGCTGGCGACCATCGCCAGGCGCTGCTCGTGACCGGCGCCTATTTCGTCGTCGGGCTGGTCTTGCTGGCCGGCGTCGACGCGGCGCGCGGCCGGGCGGCGGCGATCGCCGCCTCCCCCGCTCAGGACTGAGCGAGCAGAAATTCGCGCACCACGGCGACCTGGGCGTCGTTCATGAACATCGGCGCGTGGCCGACACCGGGGATCTCGCGCAGTCCGGCCCTGGGGCCGCGCGCGCACATCGCTGCGGCGGTCGCGTGGCTCAACAGGTCGGAGCGCTCGCCACGCATCACCAGCGTCGGGCAGCGGATCGCGTCGTACATCGGCCAGAGGTCCACGCCGCCCTGCGCGAAGGCGGTGCGGAAGGGTGCGGCGATGGCCGGGTCGTAGTGCAGACGCAAGCGCCCGTCCTGTGTCGGCCGCACTGCGTGCTCGGTGATGAAACGCCACTGCGCGTCGTTTTCCAGCGCGAACGGTGCGCTGACGCCGCGCACGTAGGTGATGGCCTCGTCCATGTTCGCGAACTCCGGCGTCTGCCCGACGTAGTCGCCGATGCGCGCCAGCGCCGCCTGTTCGATGACCGGGCCGACATCGTTCAGGATCAGGCGCTCGATCGGCGAGCCGGGCAGCGCCGCGAGCACGATGCCGATCAGGCCACCCATGGATGTGCCCAGCCAATGGACGGCCGGCACATCGAGCCGCGCGATCAGCGTGACCATGTCGGCCACGTACTGCGGGACCGCGTAACCGGCCGGATCCTTGAGCCAGTCGCTCATGCCGCGACCCACGACGTCCGGACAGATGACGCGGTAGCGCTCGGACAGTCGCGCGGCCAGATAGTCGAAATCCCGGCCCACGCGCGTCAGCCCATGGACGCAGATCAGCACGCGTGCATTGTCGCGCTCGCCCCACTCGGTGTAGGCCATGCGGTGCAGGCCCTGGGGGCTGGCGCAGGCCACCCAGCGGTGGCGGGGGGCCGTTCCGGCCGCATCCGGATGGTCGGCGTCCGACATGCTCTGTCGCGTCATCATGCTCTCCCGTGGCTAGGCATCGGCTGCGTCGGCATTGTACAAGTGCATTTGCCTGTCTTGGCCTACCTTGCCGAAAGTGCATCATCGGGGCGCTCGGGCCGATCGTGCCAGTAACGCCGCGTGTAGGCGCGTTCGCTGCGAATCGCGAGCCCGTCCGGCGTGAAATCCAGGCCGAGCGCGCCATCCAGATCGGTGCGCAGACGCCGCCGGCCATCGTAGCGCTGCCAGACCAGCGGGTGCGGATGCCGGAAACGGTTGCGATAGCCCACTGGAAACACCGCGACCTCGGGTGCGACCGCCTGCAGGAATTCGGGCGTCGACGAGGTGCGGCTGCCATGGTGCGGGACGAGCAGCACCTGGCTCCTCAGCGCCGCGCCGTAGCGGCGCACCAGTTCGCGTTCGGCGCCAGCCTCGATGTCGCCGGTGAGCAGCATGGAACCCTGCGCGGACTGGATGCGCAGCACGCAGGAGCGATCGTTCTCGCGCGCCGACGGCTCGACCGGATGCAGGAATTCGAAAAGCACGCCATCCCACAGCCAGCGCTCGCCCGCGCGACACGGCAGGCTGCGCGCATGGGGCGGCTGCTTCGCCGGGACGAGCGAACTGGCCACCCATTCCGTGTCGATGCCCGCGAGCACCGAGCGCGCGCCGCCGGTGTGGTCGCTGTCCGCATGCGTCAGCACCAGTCCGGACAGGCGCGACACCCCGCGCGCGCGCAGGTAGGGCAGCAGGAAGCGCTGGCCGGCGTCGGCCTCGGTCGAATACGCCGGGCCGGTGTCGTAGAGCAGGTCGCGCGCTGCGGTCTGCACATGCACCGCCAGCCCCTGGCCGACATCCAGCACGGTCACATGAAAGCTCGCCGTTGGCGGCCGGGCCGGCATGACGAACACCAGGGGCGCCAGGTACAGCCAGCCCAGCCAGCGTCCGGGGACGCCGCGTGGCGACAGCAGCAGTGCCACGCCCAGCAGCCCGGCGGCCACCGCCCAGCCGGGCGGCGCCGCCTGCTGCCAGACCGCGAACGGCCATTGCGCGAGCCAGGCGCAGCCGGCGATCAGCCACTCGCTCAGCCAGTTGGCGGCCTCGAGTGGCGCCGGATGCGGGATGAGCACCGCGAGCAGAGCGAGCGGCGTGATCAGCAGGCTGACCCATGGGATCGCGACCAGATTCGCGATCGGCGAGATCAACGAGAACTGCTGGAACAGCGCCAGCAGGGCCGGGATCATGCCGAGCGTGATGGCCCACTGCGCACGCAGCCAGCCCGTCGACGCCGCCAGCGCCGGGCCAAGCAGTCCACCGCGGCCGGCGCTTGGTGCCCCACCGGCCTGTCCGCTTCGGGCCACCGTGAGCAGCAGCGCCACGGCACCGAAGCTCAGCCAGAAACCGGCCGACTGCACGGCCAGCGGATCCCAGATCAGCACCGCGACCAGCGCCCAGCCCAGAATGCGGCCGGCCGCATAGTGTCCGCCCCCCCAGACACCGATCGCCGTGGCGCCGAGCATGAACAGCGTGCGCTGGGCCGGCACCGCGAAGCCGGCCAGCAGGGTGTACAGCAGCGCGGCGAACCAGCCGGCGGCAATCTGGGCGCGTTGCGCCGGCAGCCGCAGGCTGGCGCCCGGCAGACGCCGCCAGAGGACGCCGACCAACCCGCCCACCAGCGCCGCCAACATGGTGATGTGCAAGCCGGAAATCGACATCAGGTGCGTGATGCCGGTGCGACCGAACAGGCGCCAGAGCTCCGGTTCGACGGCATTCTGATCGCCGATCGCCAGCGCGACCAGCACACCGCGATAGGGTGCATCCGGCAGCTTGGCGGCAAAGCGCGTTCGGATCAGGTCACGCGCGCGTTCGATCAGATAGCCCGGCCGCCAGACCAGGGCATCGACGCGCCGGGGCTCCGGGGTCGCGCGCACATTGCCGGTGGCGCCGATGCCACGCTCGAACAGCCAGGACTCGAAATCGAATCCATGCGGATTCAGGCTCGCATGCGGCCGTTTCAGCCGCACTGCAAGGCGCCAGCGCTCGCCGGCGCGTACCGCCTGCGGCGGCGGGGCACCGTCGCCGGCCTCGCCCGTCCGCTCGATAGCATGGCGACCGGCGCGCGCATACCAGGCCAGCGAGATGCGTCGCGGCAGGCGGATGGCCACGTCATTGTCGACGGTGTCGACATCGAAATCGAAGCGCACGCCGTATTCCAGCGTCTGCGGCAGCCCGGCGACGACGCCGGTCACCACCAGATCGCGGCCCTCGAGCGCATGCGGCAGACGGTCCGACAGTGCTGTCGCGCCCCACAGGCTGGCCCAGACGAATCCGAGCAGGGCGGCCGCGACCGGCAGCCCGCGCGTGGCCGGGCGCCAGCACGCTGCCAGCGCGACGAGCCCGAGCGCGAGGCCCAGCCCCGCCAGCAGCCCGGGTGTGCCGGGCAGTTCGGCCTGGCGTGCCGCGCCCAGCGTACCCAGGACGAATCCGATGATGGCGAGGTTCATGCCGGTCGATTATGCCCGGCCATGGGGCTACAATGCCGGGCCGCAACCCAGATGACCATGCGCAAGCAACTGCAAAGATATCTTCCGGACGGCGACGCGATCCGGCAAAACCGCTGGCTGCGTCCGTTCGGCAACACCCTGCTGCATCCGCGCCTGTGGCATCTGAATCGTCACTCGGCGGCCGGGGCCGTGGCCGTGGGCCTGTTCTGCGGCCTGATTCCCGGACCGTTGCAGATGCTGGGCGCCGCCATTTGCGCGGTGCTGTGGCGCGTGAATCTGCCGCTCGCGATGATCGTCACGCTGTATTCGAACCCGCTCACGATCGGCCCGCTCTACCTAGTCGCGTTCTGGCTGGGGAAGCTCGCGCTGACGCTGGTCGGTCAGAACGGTGCCGCGCAGTTTGCGCCGATGCCGGGCCTACAAGGAGGTGACTGGTTGGGCTGGTTCGCCGCACTGACCGACTGGGTCATCGGTCTCGGACTGCCGCTCGCGGTCGGCCTGCCCATCCTGGGCGGCCTGTTCGCGATCGCCGGCTACGCCGCCATGCGTTTTGCCTGGCGTTATCACCTGATCCGCGCCTGGCGGCGGCGGCAGGCATCACGAAGCGCTCATGACCCGGCCTGAGGCGCAGCACCTGTTTCCGCGGCGGCCGACGGTCCTGCCGCGCATCCTGCAGCGCATCCAGATCGCGCTGCTGGTCTTCGTCGGCCTGCTGGTGCTGGGCACCTTCGGCTTCCACGCCGTCGCCGAAGGCCAGGCCAGCTGGTCAGACGCGGTCCATATGACGCTGATCACGGTGACGACGGTCGGCTACGGCGAGGTGGTGCGCATCGACTCGTTCGCCGAGCGCCTGTTTGCCGGCTTCATCGCCATCGCCGGCTTCGGCACGATCACGTTCCTGTTCACCAGCCTGTCGGTGCTGTTTCTGGAAACCGATCTGGATTACACCCTGGGGAGGCGACGTATGGAAAAGCGCATCGCGAAACTGAAGCGTCACTACATCGTCTGCGGCTTCGGGCGCGTGGGCCACAACGTCGCGCAGGAGCTCCAGCATTCCGGCCGGCGCTTCGTCGCCATCGACTCCGACGAGCAGGCACTGGCCCAACAGAGCGACCATTTCCAGAATCTGCTTCACCTGACCGGCGACGCCTCGGACGACGACCTGCTCATCGCGGCGGGCATCGAAGACGCCGCCGGGGTCTTTGCGGTGACCGGTGACAAAAGCAAGAATCTGATGGTCACGCTGTCATCCAAGCAGCTCAACGCCCAGGCGCGGGTGGTGGCGCGATGCCATGATGTGCGCAACATCGAAAAACTGCGCAAGGTCGGAGCCGATGCCATCGTGTCGCCGGATTTCACCGGCGGCATGCGCATCGCCTCGTCGATGATCCGGCCCCACGTCGTGTCCTTTCTGGACGAGATGCTGAGGAGCGAACAGACGCTGCGCGTCGAGGAGGTCGTGCTGCCCGCCGGCTTCGTGCCCAGGCCGCTCGCCAGCCTGGACCTGTCCGACCGGCAATTCGTGCTGCTCGCGGTGCGCAAGGGCGGTGCCTGGCACTTCAACCCTGCCGGCGACCTGCCGGTCGCGGCCGGCGACGTGCTGGTCGCGATGACCACGCCGGCGGGTCGCGCGCACCTGGAGCAGGTTCTGGCATGAACACCCCACGGCGCGCGCTCAGGTCTGCCCCGGCCCAGGGGGCGAACGCGGCAATCGGCGCGCGCGTACAGAATCTGGGCCAGGTGTTCACGCGCGAGGCCGTCGTCCAGCAGATGCTCGCGCTGCGGCGCAATGCTGCAACCGCCGGTCGAACGCTGGAGCCGGCGGCCGGGAACGGGGCATTCAGCCGCTGGCTGCCGGGTTGCGTGGCACTGGAAATCGATGCCTCGATCGCGGCGCCCGGTACCACGATCATGGATTTCTTCGCCTACCCGGAAACGGAGCGCTTCACCACGATCATCGGCAATCCGCCCTACGTCCGCTATCAGGACATCCTGCCGCAGACGCGCGCCCGGCTCCGCTCCCGGCTGTTCGACCGGCGCAGCAACCTCTACCTTTTTTTCATCGAGAAGTGCGTGCGTCATCTGGAACCTGGCGGCGAGCTGATCCTCATCACGCCACGCGACTTCATCAAGCTGACCGCGGCGCGCAAGCTCAATGCCTGGCTCGCCGCCATGGGCACGATCACCGATTTCATCGAGACCGGCGACAGCGCGATCTTCGGGCCCTACGTGCCCAACTGCGCAATATTCCGCTTCGAGAAGGGGCGCACCGACCGCAGCCTGCACGACGGGCGCCAGTTCCTCGAAGCGAACGGCCAGCTCCTGTTCCTGCGCGACCGCAACACCGTGCCGCTAGGCAGCCTGTTCCAGGTCAAGGTCGGCGCCGTCTCGGGGGCGGACGAGATCTTCACGCACCCGGACGGCAATCGCGAGTTCGTCTGTTCGACGACGCGCGATACCGGCGCCACGCGGCGCATGTTCTACGACCTGTGCCACCCCCAGCTCGAGATGCATCGCGAGCGCCTGCTCGCGCGCCGCATCCGGCCCTTCGATCACGGCAACTGGTGGCTGTGGGGGCGCCGGCTGCCCGCTCGAACCGGACCGAGAATCTATGTGAACCACAAGACGCGCCGTGCGCGGCCGTTCTTCCTGCACCCCTGCGATCACTACGACGGTTCGGTGCTGGCGCTGTTTCCCCATGATCCGGGCATGGATCTGGCGCGAGCGACCGCACTGCTCAATGACGCCGTCGACTGGCAGGAGCTCGGCTTCGTCTGCGACGGCCGTTATCTGTTCGCGCAGCGCAGCCTGGAAACCTGCCTGCTGCCGCGCGAGTTCGCCGAACTGTCGGCGCGCATCGACCCGGGTCTCGTGCTGCCTTCAATCCGCGAGGAGGCGCAATAGAGATGAGAGATGACGGTTCGAGCCTATGGACGCCAAGTTTTGCAAGCGATCTCGGCTCAGCACCGTCCGGCCCCTGCGGCACCGGCAAGAGTCACCTCGCCCAGGCGCTCGGCCATTGCGCGGTGCACCAGGGCGTCGATGTGCTGTTCTCGACGCAGGCGCAACTCTCGGCCAGTCTGACGGCAACTCGGGCCATCGGCGCCTTCGAGCGCAAGCTCGCCACACTCGTCCGCGTGCCACTTCTGATCATCGACGATTTCGGGCTGAAACCGATGCGACCACCGGCCGACGAGGGCGTTCGAGAATAAGGCTGACTAATAACGTGTTAATGCAAGACCTGACCCGTTATCCTGACCCGTTATCCCCGCGTTATCCCGCGTTATCCCGCTTCGCTAGGCTTTGGCAACCCGTGGGGCAGTCGATGTCGCGATTTCAGGCGACACGTTTCGCGTCGCCACCGTTGTCACGCCCGCTCAGCCATCGACCGAGCGCCGTTTCGGCCAGGCCATGACGGCCTGGGCGCCGAGCACCAGGCCAGCGCCCAGCCATTCCAGCGCGCCCGGCCGCTCGCCCAGAAAGATCATGCCGCCGAGCACGCCGACCAGCGGCGTGACCAGCGATGCCAGCGAGGACACGGCCACCGGCACCATGAGCACGATCCGGTTCCAGGCCCAGTAGCAGAACATGTAGGCGATGCCGATGTTGTAGAGCACGCCGAAAACCGCGAAGCCGTCGGCGCGTGACCAGTCGATGTGCTCGATGAAGAGCGCGACCAGCCACATCGGCAGGCCGGCGGCGAGCATGCTCCAGCCGGTGAGCGTGGCCGTGGGCACGGGCAGCGGCGCGCGCTTGATGAGGATCACGCCCACGGCCCAGGACAGGGCCGCGGTCAGCATGCACAGTACCCCCACCGGTGCGCGCGCCATCGCGGCGAAATCGGCACCGATCAGCGCGCCGGTGCCGCACATGCCTATCGTGAGCGCTGCGAGCTTGCGCCGATCGAGGCGCTCATCGAGCAGCCAGGCCGCGAGCAGGATGCTCCATATCGGCATGGTGTAGCCCAGCAGTGCGGCGCGGCCCGAGGGCAGCAGCCAGACACCGTAGATCGCGAACACGTTCCAGCCGAGGATGTTGGTGGCGGTGATCCACGCGAAGGAGCGGCGCCAGTGCGCCGGAATGGTGATCGGCTGCCGCGCGCGGCGTGCCAGCAGCAGCACGCCCAGGCCACCGGCGACCAGACAGAAACTGCGAAAGCTCAGCGGCGGCAGCCGCGTGAGCACATGTTTCATGATCGGCCAGTTCAGGCCCCAGCCGAGCGCGATACCGACCAGCAGCAGCAGGCCGGTGCGCCCCAGGCGCGCCGGGGCCGGGCTCACCGGCTGGTCCCGGCGGGAGGGGGCGGATCGATATAATTCATGGTTTAGCCGGAGTGTAACGACATGGAAGCCGAGCGCCTCAACCAAATCAGCCAGCGGATAGCCGACCTGCGTGCGCGCGCAGGTGAACTTCGGGGGTATCTTTGACTTCGATGCCAAGAAGGCGCGGCTGAGCGAGATCGAGGCGGCGCAGGAAGACCCCGCGGTCTGGAACGACGCCGAGCGCGCGCAGGCGCTGGGGCGCGAGCGCAAGTCGCTGGAGGCGGTGGTGACGCAGCTCGGCGCGCTCGCGCGCGGGCTCGACGATGCGCAGGACCTGTTCGAGATGGGGCGCGCCGAGGAGGACGATGCGACGCTGATCTCGGTGGACGCCGATGTGGACCGGCTCGAACGCGAGGTGGCGGCGCTGGAATTCCGGCGCATGTTTTCCGGCCCGCAGGATGCCAACCCGTGCTTTCTGGAAATCCAGGCCGGCGCCGGCGGCACCGAGGCGCAGGACTGGGCGGCGATGTTGTTGCGCATGTACGTGCGCTTTTGCGAGCGGCGTGGTTACGACGTCGAGGTGCTCGAGGAATCGGAAGGCGAGGTCGCCGGCATCAAGAGCGCGACCATCAAGGTCGATGCCGAATATGCCTACGGCACCTTGCGCACGGAAACCGGCATCCACCGGCTGGTGCGCAAGTCGCCGTTCGATTCGAATGCTCGGCGCCACACCAGCTTCGCCAGCGTGTTCGTGTATCCGGAAGTGGACGAATCGATCGAGGTCGAGATCAATCCGGCCGACCTGCGCGTGGACACCTTCCGCGCCTCGGGCGCCGGCGGCCAGCACGTGAACAAGACGGACTCGGCGATCCGCATCACGCATGTCCCCACCGGCATCGTCGTGCAGTGCCAGAACGACCGCTCGCAGCACCGCAACCGCGCCGAGGCCATGGCCATGCTCAAGTCACGGCTGTACGAGCTCGAGCTGCGCCGCCGCCAGGACGAGCAGCAGAAGCTGGAGGAATCGAAGACGGATATCGGCTGGGGACACCAGATCCGCAGCTACGTGCTCGATCAATCGCGCATCAAGGATCTGCGCACGCAGGTCGAAGTGGGCAACACCCAGGGGGTGCTGGACGGCGATCTCGAGGTGTTCATCGAGGCAAGCCTGAAGCAGGGCGTGTGAGCGCCCCGGCTACCGCTTGCGCGCGACCATGCTGCACGGGCTTTCACGGGCTCATCCGAGCCCATTTTCAGGCGACCGCATCATGACCGAATCCATCCAAGACGAAAACCCGATCATCGCCGAGCGCCGCGACAAGCTGGCCCGCTTGCGCCAGCAGGGACCGGCCTTTCCGAACGACTACCGGCGCAACACCACCGCCATCAAACTCGACGAACTGTATGCCGACAAATCGCGCGAGGCGCTGGACGCGAGCGTGGTCGAGGTCAGCGTCGCCGGCCGCATGGTGTTGAAGCGCGTGATGGGGCGGGCCAGCTTTGCGACGCTTCAGGATCTGTCCGGGCGCGTGCAGATTTACATCAGCGACGACCAGGCCGGGGCCGACGTGCACGAGGCCTTCAAGCACTGGGATCTGGGCGACATCGTCGGCTGCCGCGGCACGCTGTTCAAGACACGTACCGGCGAGCTTTCGGTGCGCGCGGGCGAGGTGCGCCTGCTCGCCAAATCGCTGCGACCGCTGCCGGAGAAGTTTCACGGCATCACCGATACCGAGCAGCGCTATCGTCAGCGCTACCTCGATCTGATCATGAACGAGTCGACGCGGGCGAGCTTCGTCGCCCGAAGCCGGCTGGTGCAGTCGCTGCGCCACTACATGATCGGGCACGGCTTTCTCGAAGTGGAAACGCCGATGATGCATCCGATCCCCGGCGGCGCAGCGGCACGGCCGTTCCGCACGCACCATAATGCGCTCGACATGGAGCTCTACCTGCGCATCGCGCCCGAGCTCTACCTCAAGCGGCTGGTCGTGGGCGGCTTCGAGAAAGTGTTCGAGATCAACCGCAATTTCCGCAACGAAGGCATCTCGACGCGCCACAACCCCGAGTTCACGATGATGGAGTTCTACGAGGCGTACTCGGACTACCGCGAACTGATGGATTTCACCGAAGGCCTGCTCCGGCATTCGGCGCGCGAGGCGCTCGGCACCGAGACCTTCGTCTATCAGGGACGGGAGCTCGATTTCTCGCGCCCCTTCGAGCGCATGACGCCGTACCAGGCCCTGCGTCGCCACCACCCCGGTTTCAGCAGCTCGCAACTCGACGACGCGGACTGGCTGCGGCAGAAGCTCGGCGCCATGGGGGTGACCCTGCACCGCGAAGCCGGCCTCGGCGCGTTGCAGATGGCGCTGTTCGAGGAGACCACCGAAAGCGAGCTGTGGGCGCCGACCTTCATCGTCGACTACCCGGCCGAGGTGTCGCCGCTCGCGCGCCGCGCCGACGCCAACCCCGAGATCGCCGAACGTTTCGAGCTGTACATAGCCGGCCGCGAGATTGCGAATGGATTTTCGGAGCTGAACGACCCGGAGGACCAGGCCCAGCGCTTCCTCGAGCAGGTGCGCGCCAAGGATGCCGGCGACGAGGAGGCGATGTACTACGACGCGGACTACGTCCGGGCGCTGGAGTACGGCATGCCGCCGGCCGCCGGCTGCGGCATCGGCATCGACCGGCTGGTGATGCTGCTCACCGATGCGGCGTCGATCCGCGACGTGATCCTGTTTCCGCAGTTGAAACCTGCGGCCGACTAGCGCGGATAATTCACCAGCGAGCTGGTGGCCTTGCCACGTTCATGCTGGATGGTGTCAGGCGAGCGGCGCGGGGTTGCTCAAAAGTCAGGCGACCCGGCGCGTCAAGGGCGGGCTGCCCCCACCCCCCGTTATCAGCGCTACGTTTTGGCATCGGCATAGCCCCACGAAATCATCTTGGCACGCTGATTCAATGCGGGCTTCAAGACGGGGCCGACCTCTCTCTGATGAAATATCGGGGTTAGGGCCGCGAACATCAGACAGGCTCGCGCTTCGAACGTCGACGAAGCAGGTCGCAGCATTTCGGCTCAGGACTGGAAGATCTGCACGAAGAGCGTGGAGGTCGATCGTGTCGCGCTAGACGATCCGAACACTACCCGGAAAGTCTTTGAGTCCCGTCCGGAGGTTTGCCTCTAGGGGCTGAACGCGGCGGCAAGCTGGTGACGCACTCGACGCTCTTGTTGCGCATTTCGCTGGGCGCGCGGTCGCAGTGGGGAGCTGCGGCGCACCGCTGGAGCTCCTTCTGAGGACGACAAGGGCTTGCCAATGCAGATGCTCTTCCGCGATCACCAGTTGGCCCTTCTGCTGCCAGGCAGTTGATGGGCTGGCCGCCGCCTCGCGCAACTGCTCTGCGATCCTGGATGTCATGCTGGTCCGGCCTCCTCGGGTTGCCCGCGGGTCTTCCACAGTGACACCAGTACGCCGCCGGCGATCAGAATGAAGGTCACGCTGAGCGAGATCGCTGCCGGAATCTTGCCGATGATGCCCACCAGGAAAATCTTGCTGCCGATAAACACCAGCACCAGGGCCAGCGCGTACTTCAGGTACTTGAAGCGATGGATCATCGCCGCGAGCGCAAAGTACAGCGCGCGCAGGCCCAGGATGGCGAAGATGTTGCTGGTGTAGACGATGAAGGGGTCGGTCGTGATCGCGAAGATGGCCGGCACCGAGTCGACTGCGAAGATCAGGTCGACGAACTCCACCAGCACCAGTGCCAGGAACAGCGGCGTCGCAAAGCGTTCGCGCCTTCCGGTCTTGGAGTTGGGCTCACGCACCCAGAAGGCATTGCCGCGCAGGCCGTCGGTGACGCGCATGTGCCGCTTTAGGAACTTCAGCAGCGGGTTGTTCGCGATGTCGGGCACGTGGTCGGCAATGATCCACATCTTGATGCCGGTGAAGATCAGGAACGCGCCGAACAGGTACAGCACCCAGTTGAACTGGCTGACCAGCGTCGCACCCAGACCGATCATGATCGCGCGCAGCACGATCACGCCCAGGATGCCCCAGAACAGCACCCGGTGCTGGTACTGCCGCGGGATGGCGAAGAAGCCGAAGATCAGCGCGATGACGAACACGTTGTCCATCGACAGCGACTTCTCGATCATGAAGCCGGTGTAGTAGTCCATGCCGCTCTGCGCGCCCAGGTACCACCAGACCCAGGCGCCGAACAGCAGCGCCACGCTGATGTAACCGCCCGACAGCAGCAGGCTCTCGCGCACGCCGATCTCGCGGTCGTCCTTGTGCAGCACGCCCAGGTCGAAGGCCAGCAGTGCGACCACGATGCCGACGAAGGTCAGCCAGACCCAGGCTGGCTTGCCCATGAAATCGGCAACGAGGTGGGGAATCAATATTTCCATGATGATCGGTCAGAGGATCAAGGTGGCTGTTGTGCCCGCTCCGCACGGGCCGCAGTAGACATCGAGAGCGCGACGTCGCGCTTCTCGTTGCCCAGTCGCCAGCGCGGAACGGTCACCCGGATTGCGGTCATGATCGCGGCGAGCAGCGTGTGGATCTCCATGAGCCGGACGGATTGAATTCTCGTAGAAGGGTAATAATCGCAGGAGCGGGGCTGATGCAAGGGCGGCCGCTCAGCCGGCTGACAGCGCGCGAGCCGGGTTGGGCCCGGAGGCCGCCCCGCGGCGGTGCCACATCGCAATGACAAGGTGCAGCCCGGCCCCCAACAAGACGAGCAGCCCGCTGCCAAGGCCCCAGATCACCCACGTCGCCGCCGTCACCCCGCTGGCCAGGGCGGGGGCGGCCTGCAACAGGCCCTCGAAGAATGGCGCCAAGCCCGATAACAGCGACGTCATCGCCTGCGCAACTTCCTGCGGCACCCAGGGGGCTAGCCAATCCGGCAGACGAAGGCCTGTCACACCCGCTGCCACGCCCGACGAAGCGCCCGTCAAGGCGCCTACGTTCGAGAGCGTCCAGACGGCTACGGCATGCAGTGCCCAGGCTGCCAGCGACCACAGCGCCAGAAGCGAGAGGACAGCGAACCAGCTGATCGCATAGAACATGACGGGTCTCCAATAGTGACGGCACGGCGGGCAGTGTGCGGATGCGCTAGCATCGAATAAACCAGCTTGAGTCGCATCTAAGATTCGGATTTTCCGAACGGGAGGCAGCATACTGAACTACCGCCATCTCCACTACTTCTGTGTCGTCACCAAGGAAGGCGGATTCGCCCGCGCCGCCGAGCGTCTGGACATGGCGGTGCAGACCATCAGCGCCCAGGTGCGCGAGCTGGAAAAGTCGCTCGGTCACCAACTGCTCAAACCGTCGGGCCGGGGCGTGGCCCTGACCGAGGCTGGCCAGGCCGCCTTCGCGCGCGCCGAGGAGATCTTTCAGCTGGGGCAGTGCATCCCCGACGAGGTGCGCGAGGCGGCAAGCGGCAAGGTCGCGCGGCTGGCGGTCGGACTTTCCGATGGCATATCCAAGCTGGCGGCTCATGCCCTGCTGGAGCCCGTGCTGGCCACGCCGAACCTGAGGCTGGTTTGCCACGAAGGGGAGTTCGAGCAGTTGCTGGCCGAACTGGCGCTGCATCACCTCGACGTGGTGTTCGCGGGTCAGGCCGCGCCGCGCAACCCGAACCTGCGCCTGAGCAGCGAGCGGCTCGTAGACTCAAGTGTGGATTGGTACGGCCCCGCGACGCTGGCCGGCAGGAACGTACGCGACCGGTTTCCGCAATCGTTGAACGAGGTGCCAGTGCTGTTGCCCACCGGGCACTCGGCTTTGCGCACGGCGCTGGATCACTGGTTCGAGACGCAGGGCCTGCGGCCTCGTATCGTCGGCGAGTTCGAGGACAGTGCCCTGCTCGCAGTGTTCGCCGCGCGTGGGCTCGGTGTGTTCCCGGTCAGCCGCCTCGGCGCTGACGACGTCGGCCTGATGCGCAGCCTGAGGCTGCTTGGTCGCAGCGAGGACGTGAGGGAGGAGATTCACGCCATCCGCTCGCGCCGAGGACAGCACCACCCGCTGGTGCAACAGATCGTCGCAATGTCAGGCGCGTCAGGGGGCGCGTGAGTGCCACGCCCGATAGCCCATAACGGGGCGCGACGACCGTCACCAGGTCGGTCCAGACATCTTCCCCGGCCTGGGGTGGCTTGGGGTCATGTAGCATCTCCCGAGCCCGGATATTTCATGAAGCTGCCCCGAAGCGGCATATGTCATGCCATTA
>JAJVIJ010000009.1 GCA_022072095.1 Rhodocyclaceae bacterium | reverse complement strand
CTGTTCGTCGTCGTCTACTGGCTGTAAGCGTCGTTCGGGATCGCCCCCGGCGGCATCGCGTTTGGCCGGGGGGTTACAGACGCTGCTGTATCAAACCGAAGTAGTAGCCCGCCATCAGCAGCGCGAACAGACTGATCGAAAGCCCGACGCGCAAGGCCAGGGCCTTGACTGCGCGACGTGTCTGACCTCGGTCGCGAAACACGTAAATCAGGGCCGAGCCCAGGCTCGCGACGATCGCGACGAGGAAGAGAATGACGAGGCCGCGCATGAAAGGGAGCCTTCCGACCGTATCTGGGGGCGCTTACCTTAGCAGATATCGGCACTCCCTCCGGGGCACAGGCTCGTAGTGTGGTGCGCACGTTCGTCGCGTATCTGGGCGGTATCGCCCTGATTGTTCTGGGTGTGGCTGCCGGCCAGTGGCAGCAGGGGCGTGCCGCCGAGAAGACCGCCTTGCAGCAGGCCTGGGATGCGGCGCGCTCGCGGCCTGCGACGCCCTTCGCAGGCGCGCCTCAATTTGAGCCGACCGACATGCAGCGCGTGCGCCTGTCCGGCCGCTGGTTGCACCATGACATGGTCTTCGAGGACAACCATCGCTACCGGGGACGGTTTGGCTACCATGTCTATGGCGTGCTGAGGCTCGCGGGCGGCAGTGGGCTGGTGCTCGTCAATCGCGGCTGGATCGAAGCCCCGCCCACGCGCGCCGAACGGCCGGTGGTGCGGACGCCATCGGATGAGATCGAAATCGAGGGCCATGTGCGCACGCTGCCTCCGCGCTCGCTGGAACTGTCGCATGAGGTCGTCGAGGGCAGGCTGTGGCAGAACGTGACGCCGCGCCGCTTCGCTCACTACCTCGGCCAGCCCGTGCTCGGCTTCGTGGTGTTTCAGGAAAGCGCGGCGCCCGATGGCCTGGTGCGCGATTGGCCCAGGCCAGATTTTGGCATCGACAAGCATCGCGCCTATGCGTTTCAATGGTATGCGCTCGCAGCACTGGGCGCGTTGATGATCGTAGCGTTTGCGCTCAAGGGGGCACGTGAACCTTAAGTCGATCAAGCTCGGTCCGCGGTGGACGCTGCTCGCGCTGCTCGCGGTCTGCGTGCTGCCGCTCGTGGCGGCCTATGTGGCCTATTACTGGCTGCCGCCAGAAGGACGGAGCCATCACGGGGAGTTGCTGCCGCCACGACCGGTCCCCATCCCGCGCCTGACCGTGCAGAATCCTTCCGCGTTGTCGGGGCGATGGCTGCTGGTCACGGTCGACAGCGCGGGCTGCGACGCGTCTTGCCAGCACAAACTCTGGCTGATGCGTCAGGTGCGCACGGCGATGGGCGAGAAGGCGCACCGCGTCGAGCGGCTCTGGCTCGTCACCGGCGACGGCGACCCGGACGCACGGCTCGTGCAGGCATTCCAGGGTATGCAGTTTGCGCACGTCTCGGCCGATGTGCTGGAGGTCCTTGCCGCCGACCGGCCGCGCGCGGATTACATCTATCTCCTCGACCCGCGCGCTCAGGTCATGATGCGCTATGTAGCGAGCGCCGATCCGAAAGGCGTGATCCGAGACCTCGAGCGCCTGCTGCGCTATTCGAGTCAATAGCCTTGGCTTTCATCGGCGGAATTCGAGCGCGCCGATAGATAAGCGCGCAGACCGGCGCATTTCCGTCGCGCGGGGCCAATGATAAAATCCGCGCTCGCCATCGTCGCACTCCTTGCCGGGGTCGAAAACCTCTTGAAAACCTTGCCTCATCACGGCAGTTCACCGCTGCATCGTCTGGGTCTGTATCTGCAACTCACCAAGCCGCGCGTGGTGTCGCTGATCGTCTTCTGTGCGGTCATCGGCATGTTTCTGGCCGTTCCGGACGGCCTGCCGGAGGCGCGGCGGGTATTCGTCGCAACCATCGGCATCGCGCTCGTTGCCGGCGCGGCCGCGGCCGTGAATTGCCTCATCGAACAGCGCCTCGATGCGCTCATGGCACGCACGCGCGCCCGCCCGCTGCCGCGTGGCGAACTGGACGCGGCGGATACGCTGGCCTTCTCTGGGATCGTCGGCGGCCTGGGCCTGTGGCTGCTGTATCAGTGGGTCAATCCGATCACCATGTGGCTGACGTTGGCCACCTTCGTCGGCTATGCCATCGTCTATACGGTCATTCTGAAGCCGGCCACGCCCCAGAACATCGTCATTGGCGGCGCGTCCGGTGCGATGCCGCCGGTGCTGGGCTGGGCCGCGGTCACCGGAGAGGTGTCCCACGATGCGCTGCTGCTGTTCCTGATCATCTTCGCCTGGACTCCCCCGCATTTCTGGGCGCTGGCGCTGTACCGCACCGAAGAGTACGCGCGCGCCGGCTTGCCGATGCTGCCGGTCACGCACGGATCGCGCTACACGCGCTTGCAAGTGCTGCTCTATACCGCAATCCTGTTCGCGATCAGCCTGCTGCCGTTCGCGTCGAGGCTGTCCGGCTTGGTCTACCTGGTTGCGGCCGTGCTGCTGGGCGCGGTGTTCATCGGCTACGCCTGGCGACTATACACGCAGTATTCCGATGATTTGGCACGACGGACCTTTCGCTACTCGATCATCTACCTGTCCCTGCTGTTCGCGGTATTGCTGATCGACCACTATTTTCGGTACTGAATTCGTGATGCGTGCAGTGCTCGCTGCCGTACTCGCGTTCATGGTGATGGCATGCAGCGAGGAGCCACGCTGGCATGGCGTCGATGTGAGCGGCGCGAACTATGGCCTGGATTGGCAGATCGTCGATCATCGCGGGCAGCCGCGGCGCCTGGCCGATTTCCGCGGCAAGGTCGTGACGCTGTTCTTCGGCTACACGCACTGCCCCGATGTCTGTCCCACCAATCTGGCCACGATGAAGGCCGTGCGCGGGTTGCTGGGCACCGAGGCCGCGCGCCTGCAAGTCATCTTCGTGACCATCGATCCCGAGCGCGATACCCAGGCGCTGCTGTCCGCCTATGTGCCGGCCTTCGATCCGGATTTCATCGGCGCCTACAACACCCCCGCCGACACCGCGCGCATGGCGCGCGAATTCAAGGTCTATGTGAACAAGTCATCGCCCGAGGGGGGTGGCGACTACAGTGTCGACCACAGCACCGGCACCTATGTCTACGATCCGCAGGGTCGGCTGCGACTGTATCTGCGGCACGGCATGCCGGCCGCGGAGATCGCGGCCGACGTCAAACGACTGCTGGCCGGCCGCTGAGCGGTTCAGTCCAGACCGGACATCGCCGCACGCATCTTCTGCATGGCCTTGGCCTCGATCTGCCGAATGCGCTCGGCCGACACGCCGTATTCGGCAGCGAGTTCGTGCAGCGTCGGGGCCGCGTCGCCGTGCAGCCAGCGGCGCGTGACGATATCGCGGCTGCGTGCGTCCAGCGCCGCCAGCGCCCTGCCCAGGCCCTGCTCGCGCAGACGGGTGATCTCGTCCGCGGCCAGCCGCTCGGACGGCTCCGCGGCCGGATCGACGAGGTAGGCGATCGGCGCGAACCTGTCCTCGTCCTCGTCGGCGCTGCCCTCAAGCGCCACATCCTGGCCGGCGAGACGCATTTCCATTTCCAGCACCTCGTCGCGCTTCACGCCCAGATGCTCGGCGATGCGGCCGGCTTCCTCGGACGAAAGCGTGCCCGGTGCGCGCTTCAGGCTTCTGAGGTTGAAGAACAGCTTGCGCTGTGCCTTCGTGGTCGCGATCTTGACCAGACGCCAGTTGCGCAGGATGTACTCGTGGATCTCGGCCTTGATCCAGTGGATCGCGAACGAGACCAGGCGCACGCCGCGTTCCGGGTCGAAGTGCCTGACCGCCTTCATCAGGCCGACATTGCCTTCCTGGATCAGGTCGCCGTGGGGCAGGCCGTATCCCAGATAGCCGCGCGCGATCGCCACCACCAGTCTCAGATGGGACAGGATCAGCGTGCGCGCCGCTTCGAGATCGTTGTCCTCGCGCAGGCGCCGCGCCAGCTCCAGTTCCTGCTGTGCGCTCAGCATCGGATAGCGATTCACCTGCTGGACATAGGCTTCCAGGCTGCCGAGCGCGCTCGGTGCCGGGAACGGGTTCGCTGCAATAGGCTTCAGGGCGAGGCTGCTCATGTTCGGATCTCCTGAGCCCGGACGGGCTCGATGGCATTTCGACGCTCAGTTTAGCACTCTCGGCGTTTGAGTGCCAAAATCGGTCCGTGTTCCCGGCGACCGGAGTGCCAGGGGTTGCGCCGCTCCCTCAGGCGTAGGCGACCTCGACGTTGTCGCGCTGCAACCAGTCGGCCAGGCCGTCGAGCAGCGCATCGTCGAGCCGCACGCGCCAGTCGTCGCCCAGCGGGATTTCTGCCTGAGCGAGCCGGTTCCGGTAGCGCACCCAGACCGGGCAGCCGTGGTCGCGGAAGGGCTCGAGCAGTTCGCGCAGCCGGTGCACGGTGGCGCCGGGATCGGTCTCGCCGGGGCCGTTCAGCGCCAGATACAGCGCGCGCGCGTGGCGGGTGCGGGCTTCGGCGAGTGTGAACAGGCCATCGGCGGCGACGCGGACGCCGCCGGTGAAATCGTCGGCCTGCGGGCGCCCCTGGACGAGCAGGATGTCGTCCTCGCGGATCTTGTGGCGCTGGGATTCATACAGTTCAGGGAAGACCGTGACCTCGACCTGGGCGTCGCCATCCTGCAGCACGACCACGATCATCTTGCCGCGGCGCGTCATCTGCGTGCGCAGGCTGGTGACCACACCGGCGATCAGCACCGGCTCACGGCCCGGTTCCAGGCGCCGCAGCGGGCGGCGCACGAAGGTGGCCAGCTCGCTGCGATAGGCATCGTAGGGGTGGCCGGAAAAGAAGAAGCCCAGTGCCTGCTTTTCCTGTAACAGCCGCTCGCGCTCGCTCCATGGCGGCACCTCCGGCAGGCAAGCGGGTTCGGGCGCCGCGGACGGCGCATCGAACAGTCCGCCTTGCAAAGCGTTGGCCTCGGCCTGTTCGGCCGCTTCCAGCGCGATGCCGACGCGCGCCAGCAGTCGCGCACGGTCGCGATCGAGCGCGTCGAAGGCACCGGCCCTGATCATGGCTTCGATGCTGCGGCGGTTGACCTGGCGGCGGTCCAGCCGCCGGCAAAAATCGAACAGGTCCGCAAACGGGCCATCGGCCCGCGCGCGCAGCACCGCCGCCAGCGCGGCCTCGCCGGTGCCCTTGATCGCGCCCAGGCCGTAACGTATCGTGCGCGCGTCCACCGGCTCGAAACGGATCGCGCCCTGGTTGATGTCGGGCGGCAGAAAATCGACGCCGTTGGCGCGCGCGTCCTGGATCAGTGCCTGGATCTTGTCGGTGTCGGCCATTTCCGAGGACAGCGTCGCCGCCAGAAAGGCGGCCGGGTGGTGCGCCTTGAGCCACGCGGTCTGATAGGCGACGAGCGCGTAGGCTGCCGAATGGCTCTTGTTGAAGCCGTACTCGGCAAACTTTTCCATCAGGTCGAACAACAGCGTCGCCAGGCCGGGCGCGACGCCGCGTTCGGCGGCGCCACGCAGGAAGATGTCGCGCTGGATCGCCATCTCCTCGGGCTTCTTCTTGCCCATCGCTCGGCGCAGCAGGTCGGCCCCGCCCAGCGTGTAGCCGGCCAGCACCTGCGCGATCAGCATGACCTGTTCCTGGTAGACGATCACGCCATAGGTCGGCTTCAGTACCGCTTCCAAATCGGGATGGAAGTATTCGGGGCGTGCGCGGCCCTGCTTGCGGTCGATGAAATCGTCCACCATGCCCGACTGCAGCGGGCCGGGGCGGTTCAGCGCCATGAGCGCGATCAGGTCCTCGAAGCAATCGGCCTTCAGGCGACGTTCGAGATCCTTGGCCGAGCGCGACTCCGACTGGAACACCGCGCTGGTGTTGCCACTGGCAAACAGTGCGTAGACGGCGCGATCGTCCAGCGGCAGCCGGTCGATGTCGGCGGGCACGTCCGCTGCCAGCCGACGCACGAACGCCGTCGCCTCGGCGATGATGGTCAGCGTGCGCAAGCCGAGGAAGTCGAACTTGACCAGGCCGATCAGCTCGACGTCGTCCTTGTCGAGCTGACTCACGACCGTGGCGCCGCCATCGGCGCTGTAGATGGGGCAGAAATCGGTGATCCGGCCCGGCGCGATGAGCACGCCGCCGGCGTGCATGCCGACGTTGCGTGTGATGCCTTCCAGTCGCGTCGCCAGCTCCCACAGCTCGCGCAGTTCTTCCTCGCGCTCGATGCGTTCGCCGATCAGCGGTTCCTTTTCGCGTGCCTGCGCGAGCGTGATGCCCAGTTCCGCGGGGATCAGCTTGGCGAACTGGTCGACGAAGTTGAAGGGCAGGTCGAGCACGCGGCCGACATCGCGGATCACCGCCTTTGCCGCCATGGTGCCGAAGGTTGCGATCTGCGACACGGCCGCTTGCCCGTATTTGTCGCGCACATAGCCGATCACGCGGTCGCGACCGTCCTGGCAGAAGTCGATGTCGAAGTCGGGCATCGACACCCGTTCGGGGTTCAGGAAACGTTCGAACAGCAGGTCGTAGCGCAGCGGGTCGATGTCGGTGATGTCGAGCGCGTACGCCACCAGCGAGCCCGCACCCGAGCCGCGGCCGGGGCCGACCGGGATGCCCTGTCCCTTGGCCCAGCGGATGAAGTCGGCGACGATCAGGAAATAGCCGGAGAATCCCATCTGGCATATGGTCGCCAGCTCCGTCTCCAGCCGGGCCGTGTAGGCGTCGCGGGCGCCTGCGCGCGCCGCATCGTCGGCGAACAGAGCGCTCAGACGGCGCTCGAGTCCGGCGCGTGCCTGCGCCATCAGATAGCTGTCGAGCGAGACGCCGTCCGGCGTCGGAAAGCGCGGCAACTGGCTCTTGCCCAGCGTCAGCATGAGGTTGCAGCGCTTCGCGATCTCGACGCTGTTGACCAGCGCTTCGGGGTGATCGGCGAAGCGCTCGGCCATCTCCGCCTGGCTCAGAAAGCACTGATCCTCGTGAAAAAGCCGCGGGCGGCGCGGGTCACCCAGCAATCCGCCGCTGGCAATGCAGACGCGCGCCTCGTGCGCCTTGTAGTCCTCGCGCGCACCGAACTGCACCGGATGCGTGGCCACGACCGGCAGCTCGAGGTCGTCGGCGAGCGCGATCGTGGCCGCCACCAGGGCTTCTTGGTCGGGGTCGACATGAACCGGGCGCGGCCGCTGGATCTCCAGGTAATAGCGCCCGGGAAAGGCCCCCGCCCATTGTTGCGCGAGCCGGGCCGCGAGCCTCGGATTGCCGGCCATCAGCGCCTGCCCCGGCTCGCCACAGGGTCCGCCCGCGAGCGCGATCAGCCCGCGTGTATCGCCACTCAGCAGTGCGCCGCGAGGGATCTCGGCGCGTTCGCGGCCGGTGCCGGACAGGTAGGCCGCACTGATCAGCTCGCACAGCCGTCGATAGCCTTGCTGATCCTGCACCAGCAGCAGCAGGCGTGCCGCCTGCGCGCGATCGCCGTCGGGCGCCACCCAGGCGTCGACGCCGACGATCGGCTTGACGCCGCGTGCGCGCGCAGCGCGGTAGAACTTGACCAATCCGAACAGATTGCCCAGGTCGGTGAGCGCGAGCGCGGGCATCGCATCGCGTGCCGCGTACTCGATGGCGTCGTCCAGCCGCAACAGGCCGTCGACGATCGAATATTCGGAATGGACGCGGAGATGTACGAAACGAGGGTCTGCCACGGCTTGATGTCGCTCAGCTTGCTGCCGTTTCCCGATACGACGCGAGACGGGCGCTGACTTCGACCAGCCGCTTCACCACGGCCTCCAGGCCGGCGCGGTGCAGTGGGTCCTGCAGGCCGCCGGCGGCATTGAAGGCGGTGTGTGCGGAGGGCTGGTGATATTGCTCGGGGAGCACGATCGCGCCCAGCTGGGACAGTATCTGGCGCAGATGGGGCAGACCGCGCACGCCAGCGAACGCGCCGGTGGACGCGGCGATCAGCGCGGTGACCTTGCCGCGATAGGGAACGGTGCCCGGCTGCCGATCGAACGGGCGCGACACCCAGTCGATCGCGTTTTTCAGCAGTGCGGACACCGAAGCGTTGTTTTCGGGCGACGCGATCAGCATGCCGTCGTGCCCAATCATGAGCTGGCGCAGGCGCTGCGCGGCGTCCGGCATGCCCTGGGCGTCTTCCAGATCACCGTCATACAGGGGCATCGGAAAATCGCGCAGATCGATCAGCGTGACCCCGGCGCCGGCTGCCTGCGCGAGGCTCGCGGCATTAGCGGCGAGTTTCTTGTTGAACGATTCGGTGCGGGAGGAACCCGCGAACATCAAGAGTCGGGGGGACATGGCGATCTCCGGGCAGCAAGGTTTTGGAAGGGTGGAGTCGAAAGGTGGAGTCGACGGGCGGACTACTTTACCGCACAGACGAGCGTGATGCCCTGCCGGGGCGACAGAAATGAAGAGGGGCGCCGGCGGCGCCCCTCTTCATCGTACGAAGGAATCAGGTGCCCGGGCCTGGTCAGTGCCGGCGTCGGCGGCGCATGCCCCATACCCCGGACAGGGCGACAGCGGCCAGTGCCAGTGTCCCCGGGGCGGGCACGCCCGAATTGCCGGCCGGTCGCCTTTCGCCATAAACAGCGGAAAGCTTGACGTAATCGTTACCCGTCGTGCACCCCGTGGGACAGGTATCCAGGCTGCCACTGGCGCCGGTTCCGGTCAGGCCGGTACCCAGATAAGCGCTGATCAGCCAGTAGCTGGAGTAGACGTCGCGATTGACGTTCACAGTTTTTTTCGTGTCCAGTGCGAGATTGGCATAGTGCCCAACGAGTGTCCAACCCGATGCGGTCAAGTCGTTCTGGACACCGCTCATGGCGGGTGTGCCGATTCCGGTCCAGGCCAGTACCGTGATGTCGGAATCGGTGCTCATCCAGCCGATTTCCGCGCCGGTGAGCTTGATGTCGGTGGGGTTGGCGCCATCCGTGAAGGACAGCAGGATCATGTCCTTACGCCCCTGGTTGTCCATCGCATGTTCGGGGCTCTGGTTTTCGCCGGTATCGATGGTCTGGCCGGAGCGCGAGCTGTAGTCCTGGTTCCTGACGCCGAGGCCGCCGCTATAACTGAATAGGTAGGCGCTTTCCAGGCTCGTGTTGGTGTTGCCGACCGTGTTGGCATAAGCACTGGCCGTCGCGGTCGTCGTCGGGTTGATGTTGCCGGCGTAGCTCAGCGTGTTTCCAGGGTTGCTGCCGCCTGAACTGCCGGTCTGGTTCCCGGAAAGCAGGGACCACTTGATCTCGGCATGGGCAAACCCCGAAACGGTGGCCAGCAGTATCAGGGGGAAGAGACACTTGCGTGATCGCAAGAACGAATGCGTTTTCGATTGGGTCATGGGAGCATCTCCATCAGCATGTAGCCATTGAAGCAACTTTCGGGCCACAAAAAAATATTATATTTATCAATTTGTTATGAATTCCTCTCGGGCGCCGTCTCGTGAAAGTGTAAAAAACCCCGACAGCCACGGACTCATGGGCCGAGTTCATTGCGCAGTGCTTGCGCAAGCGCGCGGCTTTCGAACGCCGGCGACCGCAGGGCCTCATCCAGCTCACTGCGCGCTTCGGCGTGGCGGCCGGCGCGGCGCAGCGCGTAGGCCAGGTGATAGCGGATGTCGGGGCTCGACGGATCGCGCAGCCGCGCTTCGCGCAGAAAGCGCAGTCCCGGCTCCAGCTTGCCTGCCTGCACCAGCAGCCAACCGAGGGTATCGTTGATCGCAGCATCGTTCGGCGCGGCACGCTGCGCGCGTTCGGCCATCGCCAGCGCGCCGGCATCGTTCATCCGTTGCAGAATGATCGCCAGATTGTTCAGGGTTTCGGCGTCGTTGTCGCCGCTGCGTGTCAACAGCTGCTCGTAAGCGGCGCGCGCCTGCGGCAGCCTACCGGCGGCGAGTTCGGCTTCGGCGAGGGCGCGCCGGGCACCCAGGTCGTGCGGATGCCGTGCGCTCCACGCGGCCAGCAACTCGGCTCCCTTGGCGTGCCCGGCGGACAGGACCGTCGCGCGGTAGGCCCGCAACACGGTATCGGTACCGGGGGCCTTGGCCAGCGCCGCGCGATATCCCTCCGCCGCTTCGCGGTAGGCCTTGCGGCTGAAGTCGATGTCCGCCTTGAGCCTGAGCGCCGCGGCGGTCTCGCCGAACTGCGCGCGCAGCTTGGCCAGCCGCGCGTTGGCACGCTCGATCTGTCCCGACATGGCCTCGATTTCGCCTAGGTAGGCCTCGGCCTCGGCATGCCGGGCCCCGTCGGTCAAGGCTTTCTCGAGCGCGAACACGGCCCCATCACGGTGGCCCGCCGCCACCTGCATGCGCGCGATCTTCAGTTGCCAGTCGGGGTCGAAGCCGGCCAGCTTGCTGGCGCGCGCCAGCGCCGCGCGTGCGTCCTGGGCCTTGCCGGCGGCGATCTGCACGCGTGCGAGCAGCAGCAGCACGTCCAGGTTTTCGGGTTGGCGCGCTTCCGTCGTGCGTACGACCGTGAGCGCACGCTCCGCCTGTCGGTCGGCGAGCAGCATGTCCACCAGCAGTTGGGTCGCGGCGAGATTGTCCGGCGCGAGGGCCAGCGATTTTTCCAGCCAGCGGTAGGTGTCTTCCTTGCGCTGGGCGGCCCGTTCGACGCGCGCCAGTTCGAGCGGCACCTCGGGTGCCTTGGGGTATGTCTTGTGCAGTGCCAGAAGCTGGGTGCGCGCGGCATCCAGCTTGCCCTCGGCGGTATCGAGCCTGGCCAGGTTGAGCCGCGCGGCGCGCTCGCGTGGGGCCAGTTCGAGCGCACGCTGATAGGCGCGGCGCGCGCCGGCACGGTCGTTGGCGGCGACGCTGGCTGCGCCCAGCAGGTTCCAGGCCGCGGCATTCCTGTCATCGGTCTGCAATAGCTTCTGCGCGATGTCGACGGCGGCCTTGGGCTCGCCGTTGCGCAGCTTCAGCGCCGCCAGGGCCATGCCGACGCGGGCGTTGCGCGGATTCGCCCGGAACGACTCCTCCAGCAGCTTCAGTCCCTCGGCGAGCTGGCCCGCGCCGATGCGCGCGAAGCCCAGTTCGGCCTTGACCGGTGTCGGATCCGCCGCGCTGCGGAGGGCGCGTTCGAGCAGCGGGGCAGCTTTCTGAAACTGCCCGGTCGCGGTGTAGGCGCTGGCCAGCAGGCTGGCAGCGTCGCCGTCGCGCGGCTCGGCCCGCACCACGGGCTCGAGCAGTGCGATCGCGTCCTGTGGGCGCGAAAAGGCCATGCGCAGGGTCGCCAGCAGCTTGCGGGCGCCCGCGTGGCCGGGGTTGATCTGCAGGTAGTTGTCGAGGTATGGGACGGTTTTTTCGTATTGGCCGAGGCCGTAGTGGGCGAGCCCTCCCATCAGCAACAGCTGCCCGCGGCGGCGGGCGATGTCCGGCGGGATGGCGTCGACAATGGCCACGACCTCGCGCAACGCCTGTGTCGCCTCGGTGGTCTGGCCCTGGCGCGCGAGCAGGACGGCGCGCAGATAGTTCATGCGCGGCTCGCTGGCTTCGAGCCGCCGTATGGCCTGGATGTCGGCCAGCGCGTCGGCATCGCGCCGGCGGTCGACGTAGATCCCTGCTCGCGCGATCAGTGCTTCAATGTGTGTGGGCACCAGCGCGAGCGCCTTGTCGTACTTCGCCAGCGCGCTGTCCAGGTCGCCACGCGCATGAAGGTAGCTGCCCCAGCTGAACCAGGCGGCGACCTCGCCCGGTGCCTGCCTTGCCGCCTGCTCGGCGAGGGCGCTGGCGCGCGCGAGGTCACGCTGCCGAAAGGCGAGATGCGCCTCGGCTAGCGTGACTGCGGACGAGCCTGGCTTGAGGGCGCGCGCACTCGCCAGATCGGCCGTCGCCTGGGCATATTGGCCGAGTTCGGTGTGGGCTTCGATGCGCAACAGCAGCACCGTCAGATGCGGCTCCGGCGGCAGGTCGTCGGCCGGAACCCGTTCCAGAATGTCGCGGTACTTGGTCTGCGCGGCGAGCGCCCGTGCCAGATGGGGCAGCACCTCGGCGCGATTCGCGCCCAGCTTGACGGCCTTGGCCAAGGCCTGCTCGGCGCCGATGGCGTCTCCCTGATCGAGCAGAACGCGTCCGAGCAACAGCTGCGCGGCAAGCAGCGCGCCGTCGCGCTGCAGCGCGTTCTTGAGCTGGATGACCGCACCCGCCATGTCCTTGCGTTCGTAGCGGCGCAGCGCGTCCTCGTAGTAGGACCCGGCGTCGGCCGCGAATACCGTTGGTGACAGGCCGAGCGCCAGCAGGCAAAGGCTTACCAGCGGGCCCGCCAGCGCCGCGGCCGGATGCGGCCAGAATCGCCTGGGGCGTCCTGTCACCGAACGGTCGAGCGCGCGGGCCACGGTCGGGGGATGGCTGCGGAGGAGGTGGGCGGGTGTGTCATTCATCGTGCGCAGACTCTATTACGGCGCGAGTCGCGAACCAGTGAAACGCGTCACTGATTGCCGCGCGGAGGTATCTCCCCGTTCGGGTGATGGGTCCAGGCGAAGGCGCCCGATCAGGACGTGTGGTCGAGCCAGTCGAGCAGTGGGCGCCACTGTTCGTGGTCGGCCGCGGCACGACTGGCCGACAGATCGAACACGGACAGGCCATGCGCAGTCGCCTGCACATAGAGCTGGGTGGCGCGCAGATGGCCCAGCAAGGGCAGGCCGAGTGTCGCGACGAAGCGTTCCAGTTCGCGCGCGGCGAGCGTGCGCGGATCGACGCGCACGCCGATCAGTCCGACCGGTATGCGTCCCGAGCGCATGCGCTTGAGTTCAACGAGTTCGGCAAAAAAAATCTCGGCGGCGCGGAAGTCGATCGGCGAGGGCTGGATCGGCACCAGCAGCCGGTCCACGTGTTTCAGCAGTTCCTTGAGCGCCGGTGCGTTGAGACCGGCGGGCGAGTCCAGCACGATCCAGTCCACACCGGCGGGTGGCGAATCGCCGGTGCTGGGCTCCCACCCTTCGATTTGCGGCAGGAAGGGCGCGCGCAGGCCCAGCCATGACAGCGCCGAGCGCTGCCGGTCGAGATCGCCCAGACAGACCCGCTGCCCGCGACGCGCCAGCGCGCCGGCGAGATTGATGGCGACGGTGCTCTTGCCGGAGCCGCCCTTGGGGTTCGCGATCAGGATGGTGCGCGCGGGTTGCATGGCTGGCGTGGCCTCGTGTGTGCGGTGGCTCAATCGGCGAGCGGGCGTCGGGCCGACTTGGGCCGGAAGGCTTCGACGACCGCGGCGCGGGTCTCGACCCAGGGGGCTCCGATCAGATCCAGACAGTAGGGCACGGCGGCGAAGATCCCGGGCAAGGTGACCCGGCCTTCGGCATCGCGCACGCCTTCCAGCGTTTCCCTGATCGCGCGCGGCTGCCCCGGCAGATTGATGATCAGCGTGTGGCCGCGCACGACCGCGGTCTGACGCGACAGGATCGCGGTCGGCACGAAGTGCCGGCTGATGCGCCGCATTTCCTCGCCAAATCCGGGCAGAACCTTCTCAGCCACGGCCAGCGTCGCCTCGGGCGTGACATCGCGAGGCGCCGGGCCGGTGCCGCCGGTGGTCAATACGAGCTGGCAGCCAGCGCGATCGGCAAGCTCGATCAGCGTCTGCTCGATGGTCGCTTGCTCGTCCGCGATCAGTCGCTCCACGGCATCCCAGGGTGTGGCGAGCGCCGTGTCCAGCCAGGCGCGCAGTGCCGGAATGCCCTGGTCGGCATAGACGCCGGCCGTCGCGCGGTCCGAGATCGACACCAAGCCGACCTGAAGGCGATCGCCGTTCATGTTGCGTCCTCGGTTGCGGCAGCGGCCCGCCCTTCGCCGCCGGTCAGTTGCTTCAAGACCCGGAACAGCTCTCGGTAGGCCCTCGGCGGTTTGTCCAGTTCGCGCTCCTTCAGCGCGTTGCGGCGCAGAGTGCGCAGCGCTTGCAGATCGGCGGAAGGGTGTTCGCGCACGATCTCGCCCAGCACCGACTCGTCGTCCAGCAGCCGCTCACGCCACACTTCCAGACGGTGCAGGACTGCGACCGCGGCCGCCGAGCGGCCGTCCAATTCCTCGATCGCGATACGTATCGGGTCGGCGTCGATCGCACGCATCAGACGGCCGATGTATTGCATCTGCCGTCGTCGGCCTTCGTGCGCGTGGATGCGGCGCGCAATGCGGATCGCGTCCAACAGGTTCTCCGGAAGGGCCAGCGCCGCCAGGCGGGCGTCCGGCAGTTCGACGAGACGCGCTCCCAGGTCCTGTAGCGCGTGCATCGCCAGCTTGCGCCGTGTCTTGCTCGGGCGCGGCGCAGGCAGGTCGGTGGGCGTCGTCTGGGGGGGAGTGTTTGAAGGGCGCGTCATCGCGGGCTGTTCGAGGTCTGTGGATTTCCGGTATCGTTACAGGCTGCCCTCAACCATCGAGAAGCGATTCATCAAGATGTTCGTCAACATGCTCGACCACACCCCGACTCAGGCCGAGGCACGGAAGCCATGAGCGCCCTGTCACCGACCGAGGAAATTATCGGCGAAATCGCGGCCGGGCGCATGGTCATTCTGGTCGATGAGGAAGATCGCGAAAACGAAGGCGATCTCGTGCTCGCCGCCGACTGCGTGACACCCGAAGCGATCAATTTCATGGCCCGCCATGGTCGCGGCCTGATCTGCCTCACGCTGACCGATGCGCGCTGTCGTCAGCTCGGCCTCGAAATGATGGTGCGCGACAACCGCAGTCCGCATGGCACGGCGTTCACAGTGTCGATCGAGGCGGCCGAGGGCGTGAGCACCGGGATTTCCGCGCACGACCGCGCGCGCACCATCCAGGCGGCGGTCGCGCGCAACGCGCGGCCGGACGATCTGATCCAGCCGGGTCACATCTTTCCCCTGCGTGCGCAGCCGGGCGGTGTGCTCGTGCGTGCCGGGCATACCGAAGCCGGCTGCGATCTCGCGCAACTCGCCGGTCGTGAGCCGTCCGCGGTGATCTGCGAAATCCTGAGCGAGGATGGCACCATGGCGCGCCTGCCGGAGCTGACGGAGTTCGCGCACCGCCACGGCCTGAAGATCGGAGCGATCCGCGATCTGATCCATTTCCGCGCACGCAACGAGACGCTGGTCGAACAGGTGGCCGAACGTGTGATCGCGACGGCCTTCGGCGAGTTTCGTCTGGTCGCGTATGCGGACCGTACCGCCGGGGAGACGCATCTCGCACTCGTGCGCGGCACGATCCGCAGCGACGACGTGGTGCCGGTGCGTGTCCATGAGGCGACGGACCTGCTCGATTTCCTGGAGTTGAGCAGCGTCCGGCACAGTTTCGGCGTCCCCGAAGTCATGAGGTACTTCGCCTCACAAGGTTCGGGGGTGCTGGTGATCCTGCGTCGTCCCGAGAGCCAGGAGGTCCTGGTCTCGGGGATTCGCGGCGGCGGCGATTCGGATGAGAAGCGGCTCAGCCGAAAATGGGATCCTCGCACCTTCGGTATCGGTGCCCAGATCCTGCATCAGCTCGGTGTCCGGCGCATGCGGCTGTTGGGACAGCCGCAGCGGATTCCGAACGTCGCTGGCTTCGATCTTGAAATTTGCGGCCATCTCACGCCCGAAGGACTCGCCAAGGAATCGGCAACATGACCCAGCTGCCCAGGGAAGACGACCCGAATCTCGATGGTTCTCAACTCGCGATCGCCGTCGTGCTGTCGCGTTTCAATCGCGATATCGGCGACGGCCTGCTGTCGGCCTGCCTCGCGGAGCTGCAACGGCTCGGCGTGGCGCCAGCGCGCACACGCGTATGCGCGGTGCCCGGCGCGCTCGAGTTGCCGCTGGTGCTGCAGCGGCTCGCGCTGTCCGGGGAGTACGACGCGCTGATCGCGCTCGGTGCCGTCGTGCGCGGCGAAACCTACCATTTCGAAATCGTTTCGAACGAGTCGGCGCGCGGCATCACCGAGGTGCAACTGCGAACCGGGATCCCGATCGCGAATGGTGTGCTGACCACCGAGGACGATAGCCAGGCCGAAGCCAGAATGGCCGACAAGGGTCGAGACTGTGCACAGGCGGCGGTGGAGATGGCGCATCTGATCCGCCGCCTGACGCCATGAGGGCACCGAGCAAATCGCGACGGACCCGGTCTGAAGGCGCGCGTGCGCCGGCGTGTGGCACGGGGCCAGACCGGTGACCGGGGGGCGGACGCCGCGCCGGCGCGCGCGCGAGTTTGCGTTGCAGGGGCTGTACGCGTGGCTGCTGAACGGCAAATCGCCGGACGAAATCCTGTCCGATCTGGCTGAGAACCCCTTGTTCGCGCGCGCCAACACTGAATTATGTACGCGTCTGCTGCGCGGGGGCGTGCGCGAAGCCGAGGCCTTGCGCGGCCGCTTCGCGCCCTATCTCGACCGGCCCCTGGAACGCCTGTCCCCGGTCGAGCACGCCCTGCTGCTGCTTGCCGCCTACGAGTTGGCACATCATCCGGAAATGCCGGCGCGCGCGATCATCAACGAGGCCATCGAGGTCGCCAAGGTCTACGGCGGCACGGAAGGGCACCGCTATGTGAATGGCGTGTTGGATCGGATCGCCGGCGATCTGCGTCCCGAGGAGCGCACACCACAGACGCGCTGAGGCCGGACTGGTCGCTCATCGGGGTCGTGGTGGCGCGTCATGCACCGTCGCCGGCCGAATTGGCGTCGGCCGACCTTCGGAGTAGGGGAGGGGCCATGAAACGCTTGCTGCACTATCCGCGTTCCTTCAAGACGCTATTGATACTCGGCTTCACCTTGGTCGCACTGCCTTTGGCGGTGGGGCTGGCAAGCAGCGCGCTGTCGATCCGGTCACTGTCCGACAATAGCGTGCGCGCCGTGTATCAGGCCTCGCGCGCGAGCCAGGCCAGTCGCTCGTTGGCCGAAAATCTCGTCGCGCAGGAGCGCGCGGTGCGCCAGTTCATGGTTTTCGGAGACGATGGCTTGTGGGGCCTGTATGTCGCGCTTCACGCCCGGTTCGTCGACATCGCGGAGCAGCTGGCTGCCGTCACTTCCGATGCGGCACAGCGCAAGGCGCTGGCAGGGCTGGTCGACGTGGAAAAGCAACTGCATGACGATCTGCGCGCATCACGGGTCAAGCTGTCGCCGCGCGCGCAACGCGAATGGCAGGTGGGGGTCGCAAAGCGTTTCAACGAGCTGGCGGACATCGCGCGCGAATTGCTCGGTTACAACGGCACGGCCATCGAACGCGAGGTCGGCGAATTGCGCAGATCGGCTACCGATGCCGAACGGGCGATGCTGATTCAGTTGTTGACCCTGGTTGCGCTCGCTGTCTTCCTGGTCGTCGGTTTCGCACGCGTGCTGGCCGGGCCCATCGCGCAACTCGGCAGCGCCATCGACGGCCTGCGCGCGGGTCGTTACGAACGCGGCATCGCCGTCCACGGCCCCAGCGATCTGCAATGCCTGGGCGAGGAACTCGATCGCCTCCGCCTGCGCCTCGTGTACCTGGAAGAACAGAAATCCCGATTCCTCCGACATATCTCGCACGAACTGAAAACACCGCTCACCGCGCTGCGCGAGGGTTCCGATCTGTTGGCCGAGGAAACTGCCGGTCCGCTGTCGTCGCAGCAACGGGAGATCGTCGGCATCCTCATCGAAAACGGTCTTCGCTTGCGTACGCTGATCGAGGATCTGCTGTCCTATAGCGCCGCGGACTTCGAGCAAGCGGCGCTGCGCTTGCAGGTGTTTCCGCTGCGTGAACTGGTCGAAGCGGTGGTGGAGTCCCAGCGCTTGGCATGGCTGTCCCGAGGTCTCCGCATCGAGGTGGACGTCGCCGACATCGTGCTCAAGGCCGACCGCGAGCGCATACGTACCGTGATCGACAACTTGTTGTCCAATGCCATCAAATATTCACCCCCCGGCGGCGTGATCGCCATGCACGGCCATCGCGAAGGTGACGAAATCTCCTTCGTCGTCGCCGACCAGGGGCCCGGCGTCGACGAGGCAGACCGGCCAAGAGTCTTCGATCCCTTTTTTCGGGGTCGCGTGCCCGCTGGCGGTGCCATCAAGGGTTCGGGGCTCGGTCTGGCCATCGCTCGCGAACATGTGCTGGCCCATGGTGGCAGCCTGCGGCTGTTGCCGGGCGCTGGTGCGCGGTTTGTGGTTCGCTTGCCGCTACAATGAGAGCATGCTGGTTCGTTCGCTCGGTCGCCTGCTTTGCCTGCTGATTGCAGTCGTTTTTCTCGTGGCTTGCGGGGCGCAGCCCGTCAAGCGACCCGACTGGGTCAAGAGCGAGACGCAGACCTCGATATCGATGTTTGAGTCGATGATCGCCTACCACGCCTTCGCCGCTGGATTGAGTACGACGGACTGGGTGCGTGAGATGGCCAATCTGCGTACTTCGCCCCGCACGAACGATGAAACCCTGTGTGTGCGGCAGGCCATGCTTGCGGCGGCGCCCGGCGCCCCGGCCGCGGAGCGCGCACAGGCCGTTGGTGTGTACGAACAGTGCGAGCGCGAATTGCGGCGCCGCGATTCGCAGCTTGTCGGGTTTGTGGCACTGTTGCGTGCCGAGCTGGCAGAGCGCATCCGCTACGAAGAGCGGCTGAGGGAGGCGCAACGTCGCGCCGATGAGCGGGCGCAGAAGCTTGACGAGCTGAAAGAGATCGAACGCAACCTGCTCGAACGCAGTACCGGGCCAAGACCGAAAAAACCATGAGCGACGACAGATCTCGCTTGTTGGTGGTCGACGATGATGCGGCGCTGCTGCGACTGATGACGATGCGCCTCGAAGCCGCCGGGTACGCAGTGACGGCCGTAGACAGCGGCGAGCGGGCTCTGGCGGAGCTCGCGGTCGGCCGCCCGCAACTCGTCATCACCGACATGCGCATGCCCGGCATGAACGGCGCAGCCCTGTTCGACGCGATCCAGCGCGACTTCCCGTCCCTGCCGGTGATCGTGCTCACCGCCCACGGCACGATTCCCGACGCCGTCGATGCGACCCGGCATGGTGTCTTCAGTTACCTGACCAAGCCCTACGAGCCCGCGTTTTTGTTGGCCGAGATCGAGCGCGGTTTGAAGATCGGTGCCGGCGCACCGGGCGGCGCCGGCGAAGACTGGCGTGCCGGCATCGTCACCTGCAATGCATCGATGGAGGCCGTGCTGGCGCAGGTTCGATTGCTGGCCGCCGGCAATGCCAGCGTGCTCATTCGCGGCCCCTCCGGCAGCGGCAAGGAACTGCTGGCCAAGGCGCTGCACCTGGCCGGCCCGCGCGGCAATGCACGGTTTCTGGCGGTCAATTGCGGCGCAATTCCGGAACAGCTACTTGAGTCGGAGCTGTTCGGTCATCTCAAGGGATCGTTCACGGGCGCCGTGCGCGATCATCGTGGACTGTTCCAGGAGGCTCAGGGAGGTACGCTATTTCTCGATGAGATCGGTGATATGCCGATGCCATTGCAGGTCAAGCTGCTGCGCGTGCTGGAGGAACGGCAGGTGCGCCCGGTGGGTTCCACACGCAGTTTTCCGATCGACGTCCGCATCGTGTCCGCCACCCATCGCCCGCTCGAGCAGGATTTCGCCGAGAACCGCTTCCGCGAAGACCTTTACTACCGACTCAACGTCGCCACGCTGGTGTTGCCGTCGTTGGCCGAGCGGCGCGACGACATTCCCTTGTTGGCCAACCATTTCCTGCGCACGCTGGGCGAGCGCTACGGAAAGCCTGTCGGCGGCTTCGCTCCGATGGCCATGGATATGCTGATCGGCGCCCCGTGGCCGGGTAACGTGCGCCAGCTCTACAACGTCGTCGAGCAGGCGGTGGCGCTGTCCATCACGCCGGTGATACCGCCGGGGCTGATCCAGAACGCGCTGCGCGATGACCAGCGCATGGAGTCGCTTGAAAATGCGCGCATGCGATTCGAGCGTGACTATCTCGTGCGCACGCTGCGCATAACGGGTGGCAACGTCAGTCACGCAGCGCGGCTGGCAAAACGAAACCGCACCGAGTTCTACAAACTGCTCCAAAGACACCACCTCGAGCCGAGCCGGTTCAAGTAGTCTGGGTGTCGCCTTCAGGCGACACCACAATCTTCATTAAATTCAAAGAAATGCAAGCTCACGGCGGATGTGGTGTCGGCTGTGGACGACAGCTTGGCGCCGACGTGTAGCGCAACAGATTTGGAGGCCGTGGCGCAACACCTTTGTTTCTCGATTGGCACCGGTTTTGCTTAGCCAAGGGTATCTGGCCTATCCAGGCCGTGTGGCCTGTGGGAAATAAGTATGAGCCGTCGATGCCATGAGCTTGCCGTCGCGCTGTCGGTAACCGGATCGGCGGTCAGCGCGACCGGACGTGGCGTGCGTCCGGCGCCCATCGCAAATATCCGTGGAGGCGTGACATGAACGCGAAGCAGGAATGGCCCGATCTGTCCAAGCACGAACGCCCGGCACCCCGTCTGCTGTATCCATCGATGATCGTGGCTGCGGTCAGTGTGACGCTCGTCAGCCTGCTCGGCATCGCAGGCCTCACCGGCCACATGCCGACAGCGCTGGGAAGCGGTGCGTCCGGAGCCAGTATGCCCGTTGCGGAAGGCACGTCGGAGTCGGCCCCTAGCCACGGCCCGGTCGCGCAAGGCTCGCGGGCTCAGGAGCCGTGCTTGAACTGTGGGGTGGTCGAGTCCGTCCATGCCGTCGAAACGCGCGGCAGCGGCAGCGGGGCGGGCGCTGTAATCGGTGGGCTTGCCGGCGCCGTGATCGGCAACACCATGGGTGCGGGAAGTGGCCGTACCGCGATGACGCTGATCGGTGGCGGGGCGGGCGCCTATGCCGGCAACGAGATCGAAAAGAACAGCAAGCGCCGGGTCGTGTGGCAGACGCGGGTGCGGATGGACGATGGCAGCCTGCGCAAGATTTCGTCGCCCGCACAACCCGATGTCGCGGTCGGCGCCAAGGTCAGGATCGTGAACGGCCAGATCGTCGCAAGGACCTGAGACGGGAATCGATCCGAAGAGAGGATGTACGACCATGAGACATACGGCGATCGAGCTGCTCGCGCTGGACGATGTGCGAAGGGAAGGGGGGCAGGAGTACCCTGTCCTGGATAGCCCGGGTGCGTGTGCGCTGGCCGGGCACAACGCCGAATTGTGTGGATCGGTGGCCAATGCCAGGAGCGTCGTGGTAGGCCTGCGTACCGGGAGCCCGATCACGATGGAGGTGGGCGTCGGCGTGCGCGTCACGTTCTGTCTGCCATCGGAAGGCTTGGGCTGGGAAGATGTGGGATATGTGATCGATCTCGCGCGCAGCAGGCTTCATGCGCTCGGCCTCATCTGTCCAACGCCCTCCCAGTTGCAGGCTGCTCTCGTCGGCGCGCTCGAGGAGCGCAATTGGCGGCATCGACCCGGAACGCCGTTGCTCCGATACGGTACATGGCCTCGGACATGGGGCGAAGTCGTACTGGTTTCGGGGTGTTCATGAGACGCGACGACAAGGCTTGCATGGACGGGAACGAGACGCTGCGACGGCGTACGGAGCGCGGCGCGGTCAAGCCCACCATTCAAACCGGTTTCCGGGGCGAAGGGCGTCGGACGACGAGCGAACGGCATTTCACCGCCGCGATGTCGGCATGTGTCGTAGCCCTGTTCGCTGTCGCCGGGGAAGCGCTCGCCGACAAGCCGGACTGGGCGGGTGGCGGCCATGGTAGGTGGCAAGGGTCGCGACACGAAACCTTCGAAGACGAACACCGGCGGTCCGGCATCTCGGCACGCGAAGCGAGGTATTTCCGCCCCGAACATCGGCACGTCGTCATCGATTACTACGGCCGGGAGGCTCGCGCCGGCCATTGCCCGCCGGGATTGCGGAAGAAGCATAACGGCTGTATTCCGCCCGGCCACGCGCGGGTCTGGACCATCGGCTATCCGCTACCCACCGGGGTAGTCTATTACCCGCTGACACCGCCATTGCTCATGCTTCTGCCCCCACCGCCGCCGCGCCACCGCTACGTGCAGGTCGCGGGCGACATTTTGATGATCGCGGTGGGTACGGGCTTGGTGGTCGATGCGATCGAGGATTTGAGGCGCTGAGCGTCCATCACGGCCTTGGCAGGTTCATGGCCGCCTGCCGTCGCCTGAGCCTGAGCGCGTGGCGGTGACGCGCCCGCAGGCGCGGGTCGGTGACGATCCGCCCCAGTGTTTCGCCCACCACCATGACGACACCCAGTACCGGCAGCACGAGCATCAGGCCGGCCACGCCGGCGATCACGCCACCGGCGAACAGCATCAGGATCGCGACCAGCGGGTGCAGCCGCAGGTGGCGGCCGATGATGAGCGGCATGAGCACGAAATCGTCCAGCAGTCTCACAGCCAGAAACAATGCGCCGGCCGCATAGGTCGGCCACAACGTATTCGGGAAATCGGTGGCGGCGACCATCAGCAGCATGAGCCCGCCCGCCGCGCTGCCGACATAAGGTACCCAGGCCATTACCGCGACCAGGAAGCCGAGCCCCATCGCGCCAGGCAATCCGATCCACACCAAGCCCAGGGCCAGCAGCGCACCCTCGACCAGCGTCAGCTGGATCAGGCCGACGAAGTAGGCTCGAGTCGTCTGATTGACTTCGTGCAACAGCTTCAGGGTGCGCTCGAAATAGGCATTGGGCATGGCGCGCGCGAGAAATCGGGCGAAGCGCCGACCGTCGCGCAGGAAAAAGTAGGTCAACAGCGGTGCCAGCAGGATCGAGGGCAGCCAGGCAGCGACCGCCATCGCGACATCGGGCAGATGGCGCTCGACAAAGCCGCTCGTCAGCTCGTCGATGCGCGCCGTCACCGTCTCGGCGACATGGGCATTGCGCAGCAAGCCCGACTCGCTCTCCAGCAGCCGGAGCGTCCTTTCCAGCAACGAGACGCCGCCGTCCAGATAGCGGCTCAGACTCATGTGCCAGTTGGTCGCCTGCGCCGCGGCCCACGGCAGCACCAGTGCCAGCGCAGCGGCGATCGCGACGAAGAACACGCCGGCTACCAGCGACGCCGCAAGCTCATGATCCAGACCGGAAAAAACCAGGCGCCGCACCGCGGGTTGCAGCAGGTAGTACAGGATGAGTCCGAGCAACGCCGGGATGACCAGCCACAGCACCCCTTGCAGCAGCAGCAACAGAAGCGAGGTCGTCGCGATGATGCCCGCCCAAACGATCGGTCCGGCCAGCACCTCGCCGGCGCGATCCGGCCCATCGGATGTCACGACAGTGCGCTCCGCGACAGCAGCGCACGCGAACCGGCGGCGCGCAGGCGCTGTCCCATGTGGCGCGCGAGCTGGATCGCGATCTTGGAAGCGATCGTCGGATGGGTTTCAAGCAGCAGCATGAAATCTTCGCGGAAGAACGCGACCAGGCAACAGTCCTCGAGCGCGCGCGCCTGCGCCATGCGCGGCGCATCGTCGAGCAGCGCCATTTCCCCGAAAAAGTCGCCCGGGGCAAGCTCCGCGACCACCGTGAACGAAGCATCCGGGGTCGAGCCGACAAGACCGATCGCCACCCGCCCGGAGACCATCACGTAGAGCGCCTGCCCTTCCTCGCCCTGATCGAACACCACCTCGCCAGCTAGGTAGTCGCGCTCATGCTGGAGCGCCCGCACCACGCGCAGCTCCTTCTGGGTCAGGGTGGCGAACAGCGCCATCGACTGAAGTCGGTCGGCCCGCGCCGCTGTGCCGTCCGCCGATCCACCATTGGATGTGAGCCAGGACAAAGAGAAACCCCCATGATCTGGTTATGACAAGGGTGTGGATGGAGAGTGGCGATTGTAGTCGACCTGCATCGGCGTGATCAGTCTGCGGCCGCAAGCCTGATGCCCATCGCCGCCCGATCGGCCAACGCGCGCAGCAGGCTGGCCAGAGCATGAAACTCGGCGCTGCGCGCACTGGACGCGCGCGCGACGATGGCGACGGTACGCGTCGGTGAGGCCGGAGTCAGCGGCCTCGCCAGCAAGGCCGGGCTCGCCACCAAACCTGCTCGCACCGCCATCGCCGGCAGCAGCCCGACCCCGAGGCCGGATTCGATCATCTGCACCAGTGTGAGCAGGCTGGTCGCCGTCACCATTTCGTTACGCTTGCCTCGAGGGTCGTGTGGACACGCGGCCAGCACATGGTCTCGCAGGCAATGACCTTCCTCCAGCAGCAGTAGCCGATCCGCCAGCGTGGCCGACATGCGCAATTCGCGCGCACTCAGCTGCGGATCCTCGCGGCGGGCAACCAGCCACAGCTCGTCATCGAACAGCGGTTCGACCAACAGCCGGCCGGTGTCGTATGGCAGCGCGATCAGCGCGAAATCCAGTTCGCCGCGCTCGAGCCGGGACAACAGATTCGGCGTCAGATCCTCACGCAGCGCCAGACGCAGCTTCGGATGGCGGGCGCGAATCTCGGGCAGCGCGGCCGGCAACAGGAACGGTGCGATCGTCGGGATGACTCCCAAGTGGAGCAGCCCGGTCATCGCCTCTCCCGTCCCGGCAACGACTTCGACCAGGTCCTGGGCCGCGGCCAGCAGCGAATGCGCACGACGAACCGCCTCCAGCCCTGCCGGCGTCATCAACACCGTTTGCCGGTTGCGCTCCACGAGACGCACGCCCAATTGTGCTTCCAGCTCCTTCAGGCCGGCGCTGAGTGTCGATTGCGTGACGAAGCAGGCTTCCGCGGCACGCGTGAAGCTGAGGTGCTCCGACAGCGCGAGCAGATAGCGCAGCTGCTTCAATGAGGGCAGGGTGACCATCAAGGAAGTCCCTCCGATCGATGCACTCCATCCATTGTAGGTTGCCGCGGCTTACCAGCGGTCATATGGACAGCGGCGCGCCCGCACCGTTGCAAACGCGATCCATGTCGGGATTTTTTACACTTTGTGGCAGCCCACTTTTTGTGCTTTGCACAAGTTATTGTGTGACAAGCCGTTTTATTTTTTGGCATGATTTGTGCTTGTGTTGGTGCGGCAGTCAATTTATTGGAGGTCCTACATGAAATCTCTCAAACTGAAACTGATCACCGGCCTGCTCGCGTCGGTGGGCGCCGTGTCGGCATCGGCGGCGACGGTGACGCTGTCCGGTACCAGCTTCGATGTCAGTTACGACGATGCCTTGGTCGGTCTGTTCGGTAGCCCGGCACTGGTCGGCGATACGCTCCAGTGGTTTCCGTCCGGTTCCCCTGGCTTCTCGGCACTGAATTCGCGCAGCCTGACCGGGATCGACTTCGTCAACTCGACCATTGCGCTGACGATCCAGGCCAAGCAGGGTTACAAGCTGACCGGCTTCAATCTGTCGGAAGGTGGTGATTACGCATTCTTCGGCAACACCGCCGGCGTCAGCGCCAGTGGCCAGTTGCGTGCGACCCCGCTCGATCCGCTCGGCGGCACGCTCACCAGTGGCATCGTACCGACCGCTGCGTTCGTCGGAAACATGCCGTTTGATTTCAATACGCATAATTGGACCGCGAACGCGGCCGTGACGCTGGCTTCGAATGCGGACAAGGCCAATGTGTCGATTCAAAACCTGCTCGCCGCCTACGCGGCGCCGAACCAGTTCCCGGCGCACGCGTTCATCGAGAAGAAGGAGGTCTCGCTGTGGGTCGGCGTGATCCCGGTCCCAGAGCCGGAGTCCTACGCGCTGTTCCTGGCCGGGCTCGGCATGGTTGGTTTCATCGCGCGTCGCCGCCTCACGAAGTAGTGCCAGCGGCCAGGGTGCAGAAAGAGCGAGGCGAGAGCCTCGCTTTTTTTTCGTCCCCTACAACCGCGCGCCAGCGTTTCAGGCTTCCCAGCGCGCGCGCGCGGCCGTGTCGCTGTCGCGCGCCTCGACCCAGCGCTCGCCGCGGGTGGTCTCTTCCTTTTTCCAGAAGGGTGCCCGCGTTTTCAGGTCGTCCATGATGAACTCGCAGGCCGAGAACGCCGCCTGCCGGTGGTGCGCACTGACGCCGACGAATACGATCTGCTCGCCCAGGTTTAGCCGCCCGTAACGGTGAATGACGCGGACGGCGATGAGGGGAAAGCGCTGCTGTGCCTGCTCGATGGTCTCCGCTAGTGCGCGCTCGGTCATGCCCGGGTAGTGCTCCAAGGTCAGCGCTCGTACCTCCTCGCCCAAGTTGTCCGCCCTGACCAGACCGACGAAACAGGCGATGGCGCCGGCCTCGGCGCCACCAGCCGTCGTGGCACCGGCGGAACTCTCGCGCAAGCGCGCGAGTTCCGCGCCGACATCGAAATCCTCCCGCTGCACACTTAGATACATCGCATCAGCCACCCGTCACCGGCGGGAAGAAGGCCACCTCGTCGCCCGCCTGGATGGGCGCATCGCCGCCAGCCATGCGCTGATTGACGGCCGCGCGCAGCTTGGGAAAGGTGCCCAGATCGGCCCAGACGCCACCGCGCGCGGCCAGATGGGTCCTGAGCCCGTCCACTGAGACGATGCCCGGAGGGAGTTCCACGTGCTCGCTCCTGACACCGAGCCGATCGGCCAGCGCCGCGAAATACAGGATTCGTACCGACATCGGCTTCAGCATAGTGCGGACCACGGTAGAAACCGGACCGTGTCGCCCGCGCGGATACGTTGCCCGGGCGGGTTGTCCACCAGGCCATCCGCCCAGCTCAGCGACGCCAAGGTCGCCGAGCCCTGATTCGGGAACAGATCGAGTCCGCCTGCAGGATTGCGCCTGGCCCGTAGAAACTCGCGGCGCGACTCGGTGCGCTCGGCCCCCTCACGTGTGACGCTCGGCCAGTCGAAATCGGCGCGCAGCGATGTGCCTTCGGGCCCCCGAAAGACGCCGCCCTGTCTTTGTTCCAGAAACGGCCGCACGAGCAGCACGAAGGTCACGAACGCCGAGACCGGGTTGCCCGGCAAGCCAAAAAAATCGGTCTGGGCGATGCGACCGAACGCGAGCGGCTTGCCGGGCTTGATCGCGACCCGCCACAGATCGAGCCGGCCGATGGCTTCGACCACCGCGCGCACATGGTCGGCCTCGCCCACCGAAACCCCGCCGCAACAGACGATCACGTCAGCCGCCGCAGCGGCGGCGGACAAGGCATCGCGCACGGCCTCCGGCTCGTCGCGGACGACGCCCATGTCCAGAACCTCCATCTGCAAGGTATCGAGCAGCGCAGCGATGAGATCACGGTTGGAGTTGTACACCCCGCCGTCGGGCAACACGCTGCCCGGCGGATGAAGCTCATCGCCCGAGCACAGCAGCGCGACGCGCAGCCGTCGCCAAACCGGCACCTCGGCCAGACCGATCGACGCGGACAGACCGAGATGGCGTGCATCCAGGCGCGTACCGGCGGTGAGCACGACCGCGCCACGGGCGACGTCCTCTCCGCGGCGTCGAACGAACTGTCCGGGCGCCGGCCGTTCGTCGATCGAGACCTCGCCATCCTCTTCGCGTGCCAGCTCCTGCATGACGACGCAATCGGCTCCGGGTGGCAGGCTGGCGCCGGTAAAGATGCGCGCGGCCGTCCCCGCTACGAGCGGCGCCGACCGATCGCCCGCGAACAGCCGCTGGCTGACCACGAGCCGCGAACCGCCCCCGGCGATATCCGCCGCGCGCAGCGCGTAGCCATCCATCGCGCTGGTATCGGTAGCGGGTACATCGATCGCGGACATCAGATCGCGAGCGAGCCAGCGCCCAGCCGCATCCCTGAGCGCGACGGTCTCGACTCCGGTGATCGGCATCGCTTGGGCGCGCAGACGCGCCGCGACCTCGTCCATCGACAGCAATCCGCTCATCGAATCGTATGCTCCCTATGCCCGCACATCACACGTATTGGTCCTCATATCCGCTCCGCCCGCGCCAGCACGAAATCGGCGATCCCGGTCAGGTCATCCAGCTCGAACCACGGCAAGGCCGCGGCCGGGGGGGCGTCACCGGCAACTGCAACGATCCCGGGAAGCCAAGGGTAAAGCGGCGCATCGGTGCATGCCGTCCTGAAGACCTCCATCTTCGGGATCGGTGTGGACTTGAAGCCCTCGACCAGGACCAGATCGCAGTCGGACAGTCGTGTCAGTTGCTCGGCAATGGCTGGCTCGTCGGCCTGCCCGAGTTCGTGCAGCAAGGCCCAGCGAGCTCCCGACACCAGCAGGACTTCTTGGCTACCGGCTTCGCGATAGCGATACGAGTCCTTGCCGGGTCGGTCGATGTCGAAACCGTGGTGGCAATGCTTGATCGCCGCAACCCGCAGCGACTGCGCGGCAAAGCGCGCGATCAGACGCTCGATCAAGGTCGTTTTGCCCGACCCTGAATAGCCAACGAATCCGAACACCCGTTTCAAGTGCCGACGACCTCTTTCCAATACACGGACGCGAAGTGTAGCGCTTGCGCATCGCTTGCAACCGCCGATACGATTCAGCAGCGCCCGGCAGGCCATCGTCGGCGCGCCGAAAACCATCCAGAGGAGACATCGATGTTTGACGCAAGCCTGAGCCAGTTCGTGGACCGCCTGGCCTCGTCTCGGCCAACCGGTATCGCCATGTACGACCGTGATCGACCAGTCACCTATGCACAGCTGGCCGAGCAGAGTCGGCGTCTCGCGACGGGTCTGGCCGAGCTGGGCGTGCAGACCGGCGACCGCGTCGCGGTCTGGCTGCCCAACATCCCGGCGTGGTTCACGTGTTTTTTCGCCTGCGCGCGACTCGGGGCGATCGCCGTGGCGGTGAACACGCGCTTCAAGAGTGGGGAAATCGCCGATATCGTCGGCCGTTCGGGCGCGAAAGTGGTGATCTACTGGCCCGGATTCAAGGGCATCGATTTCGCCGGTATCATGGCCGAGGCCGACGGGCAGGCATTCGACGCGGTTCGCGCCTTCGTCGTCTATGGCGAGGATGATGCGCCGGTTCCGGCCGCCATCCACGACATCCCGGGTCACGATTTCCGGAGGCTCGTCACCAGTGGGCCGATGCGCGAGGACCATGGCGGCCCGGAACACGGATGCGTCATATTCACCACCTCGGGCACAACGCGCGCACCCAAGTTCGTGTTGCACCCGCAACGCTCGATCATCGCGCACGCGAACGATGTGGCCACGGCACTGGACATCCGCGCCGAAGATGCGGTGGTCATGCCTTCGGTGCCGTTCTGCGGTGTGACCGGGTTCTGCCAGGCGACGGCCGCGCTTGCCGCCATGCGCACGATCGTCAGCATGCCGGCGTTCGATGCGGCGGAAGCGGCCCGGCTCATTCGCCGCCACCAGGTTACCCATACCGTCGCCATCGGCGACATGGTCGAAAACCTGCTTGCTGCCGCGACTGCGGCAGGGGCCGAGCCCGAACGTCCCTTTCCGAGTCTGCGGGTCGTTGGGTTTGCGACGTTCTCCCCGACCCAGGCGCAGATCGTGCCGGAAGCCGTGGCGCGCGGCCTGCCGCTGCTGGGCCTGTATGGTTCGTCGGAGATGCAGGCGCTGTTCTCGCGGCAGATGCCCGATCTGGCGGTCGACGAGCGTGTGCGCGGCGGCGGCAAGCCGATGTCGGCCGCCGCGCACGTGCGCGTGCGTGATCCGGACAGCGGCCAACTGCTGCCGCCAGGCCAGAGCGGCGAACTGGAACTCGCCGGGCCGAGCCGCATGCTGGGCTACTTCGACAATCCCGAGGCGACGCGCGATGCGCTCACGGAGGATGGCTACTTCCGTTCCGGCGATCTGGGCTTCCTGACCGGGGATGGTCGATTCGTCTATCAGAACCGCATGGGCGATGTGTTGCGTCTGGCCGGCTTTCTGGTCAGTCCGGTGGAAATCGAGTCGTATCTGAAAGAGCATCCTGCCGTCGCCGATGCGCAGGTCGTCGGCATCGAAATCGGCGGCTCCCCAAGGGCTGTTGCGTTTGTCATTGAGGCAGATGGTGTTCCATCGAGCGAGGCCGAACTGATCGCGCATTGCCGACAACGCATGGCCAATTACAAGGTGCCGGCGCACATCATGCCGATCGACGCGTTTCCGGTCACGCCATCGGCGAACGGCAACAAGATACAGAAAGCGCAGCTGCGCCAGATTGCCCAGACACGGCTGGCCGAAACCCGCTGAGCGTAGGGCCCGCGGCGTGCGATTTCGCGCGCCGCGTGAAGGAATCCCGCTGCTGCGCTGCGTGCGTCATGGCGAGTGCGCACTTTGCACACCGAACGGGACGTGGAGGGCGATAACTTAGCGTCACCTTTCGCTCTCGATCTCTGATCATGACCTGTCGCATTGCACGTCCCCTCATCAGCATCCT
>JAJVIJ010000066.1 GCA_022072095.1 Rhodocyclaceae bacterium | reverse complement strand
GAAAGCGGACGCGGGTTCGGTTCCGTGTTCCACCACCAATAATGAAACCCCAACCGTTCTCGGTTGGGGTTTTTTCTTGCCCGATCGCGCCGGTTCCCGCGTGTTGTTGGGGGTTCCTGCGAACGCCTGCGGACTTCGCCAGCCGCCCGAAGTGGCCGTTCCCGGCCACATTCCACTCTCTCCTGGCCATTCCTCGCTCCGACCTCGCTCCCTGAAACTGGCCCGAAGTCCGCAAAGGCCACAAGTCAGGCCCATACAGATCAAAGAGTTACGCGCGGACGAATCAAGCAGTTGGATTGCAGTATTGGCTGCCGGAGGGAACACGAGCATCTCCATGGGAGTCAATCGCACTTGCAGTTTGTCAGAAACTCGCATATATTTTCGTACATGAACACGACGACCAAGACCGCCGAGCTGATTCGCCAGCGCATCGAGGCGATGCCGATCGGGGAGCCTTTCACCCCGACAGCATTCCTGGAGTGCGGCACGCGTGCGTCGGTCGATCAGACGCTCTCCCGCCTCGTCAAGGCAGGGTCGATCGAGCGTGTGACGCGCGGCGTCTTTGTGCGTCCCGAGGTCAGCCGTTTCGTTGGCAAGGTGATGCCCGAGCCTCTTAAGGTGGCCGAGACCGTTGCAAGGACCACTGGTGCCGTCGTCCAGGTTCATGGTGCTGAAGCGGCGCGTCGGCTCGAACTGACCACGCAGGTCCCGACCCAGTCTGTATTCGTGACATCCGGCCCGTCGAAGCGCATCCGCGTGGGCAAGATGGAGATCCGCCTGCAGCACGTCTGCCAACGCAAGTTGGCCCTGGCAGGACGACCCGCCGGGCTCGCGCTTGCGGCGATGTGGTATCTCGGCAAGAAGGAAGTGACGCCGGCTCTCGTCGAGAAGATTCGCCGCAAGCTGGGATCGAGCGAATTCGAGGTGCTGAAGTCAGCCACCAGCTCAATGCCCGCGTGGATGAGCGACGCCATCTTCCGCAACGAGCGGACGGCGGTTCATGCCTGAGTCCTTCCTGCACCTAAAAGCTCAAGAGCAGTCCCAAATCTATCGGGCACTGGCCCCGCAGCTTGCCCGCACGCCCGTCGTACTGGAAAAGGATGTCTGGGTCTGCTGGGTGCTGCAGGCCCTGTTCACCATGCCCGACCGACTGCCGATGGCCTTCAAGGGCGGCACCTCACTCTCCAAGGTGTTTGGCGCCATTGCCCGCTTCTCCGAGGACGTGGACATCACGCTCGACTACCGTGGCTTGGACGGCGCCTTCGACCCGTTTGCCGAAGGCGTCTCACGCAATCGGCTGAAAAAATTCAGCGAGGATCTCAAGTCTTTCGTGCGCGACCACGCCCACGGTGTCGTGGCGCCGCACTTCCAGAGGATGCTGGCGGAGGAGTTCGATGCCCAAGCGTTCCAGCTTGAAGTCAGCGATGACGGCGAGCAGATGCGGATGCACTACCCGAGCGTGCTGGAGGTACCGGGAGACTATGTGGGCAACAGCGTCCTGATCGAGTTCGGTGGCCGTAACATCACCGAACCGAACGAGGAGCATGAGGTACGGCCCGATATCGCGGAACATGTCGCTGAACTCGATTTCCCTCGATCGACGGTCAGTGTGCTGTCTCCGGCACGTACCTTCTGGGAAAAAGCGACGCTGATGCACGTCGAGTGTCAGCGCGACGAGTTCCGCACAGGCGCCGAACGCCTGTCACGCCACTGGTACGACCTGGCCATGCTGGCCGATCTTGCCCATGGGCAAGCCGCTGTGGCCGATCGCGCTCTGCTCGCCGATGTCGTCAAGCACAAGAAGGCCTTCTACAACGCGAGCTACGCCAACTACGACGCATGCTTGTCCGGGCAGCTCAGACTCATTCCGGAAGATGCCGCACTGGCCGCGCTGCGCGATGACTTCCAGCGCATGATCGGTGCAGGCATGTTCATCGGCGAGCCTCCCACCTTCGATGCCATCGTCGATCGCCTGCGCGCGCTGGAAACAACGATCAATCAGTGACCTCACACTCACGTTGAGCCGGCAATCCTCACCCGCTGCTCATCCCACAGCGCTGGCGGATCAACCGCCAAATCAAACAGCGTGATGTGGTTCGGCAAGCCGCCTTCACGCGGGCGACCCGACCCTGGAACAAGCTACCCGCAGTTTCCGGGATCGCCGTCTTCTCGTTCGATTTCTTCGCCGTCTTTCTTCGCCGTCGCCTGTTGCCCCAGGATCAGCCCCGCACCAGCGGCAAACGCACTGACCAGGTGCAGCGGTGTGGCATCCTCCTTCCCCGAACGCCGGCTGGTCTTGCCGTCGAGCGCCACCACTTCGTCCTTCGCCCAGGCCTCGATTTCGACAGAGGTATCGGCACCGGCAAGCACGCCGCAGACTGCCACCGCCCGCCATTCGACCAGATCGTGTTCGACCTTCGAGACTTGGCGCGGATCGCGCAACCCCACGAACACGTCCGCCAACGACACCTTCTTTCCCGTCTCCAAGGGCCACCCCAAAAAGACAGAAAACCACACAAATCAACCCCTTGTGAACAGCCCCTCGGCAACCGCCTGATCGTCAACGACTATTTCGACTGTTCACGACAACATCATTCATGCGATTGCCCTGGGGCCGCGCACCGATGCGCGCGGTGGCAGTCCTCGCGGCGGCGCTCGCCCCGCTCCCGGCACATGGCTCCCCTCCGCTCTCGCCGTCCCGACAGCCACTCGAAAAGTTGCCGCCCCCAAACCCCGACAGCCCGTTCCGCATGCCCGAACGCGCGCCCGTTCCATGCCAATGAATTGACGCCGCAGCTTCGCCACTTACAATACCCATAGCATCCGCCGTCGCGACGGTTCAGTCCAACGAGGTTTATCCGCCGCCATGCCGCCTCGCCGCACGCCCACTCTTTCGCTGCGGCGGATACGACACGCCGCGCGGGCGCTGGATCGGCGACGTTGAATGGGCGCTGCTGCGCTCTGCGCTCGAGCTTCGCGCGGGTGACACGCTGCTGGACGTCGGCTGCGGAACCGGACATTTCACCCGGCGCGCCGCAGCGGAAGGCGCGCGGGTCGTCGGCCTTGATGTCGATCAAAGCGCCCTGCAGTTCGCGCGACACCATGGGCCAGGGCAGGTGCAGTACCTGCGCGGCGACGCCACCCGCCTGCGCTTCGAAGATCGATCGTTCGACAAGGTGATGTCGGTCGCGGCGCTGTGCTTCGTGCAGCCGTGGCCGAGAGCGATCGCGGAGATCGTGCGCGTGAGCCGCAGCCGGTTCGCGCTGGGACTTCTGAACCGCGACAGCCTGCTCTGGCTGCGGAAAGGTCGTGCGGGCGGATCCGGCGCCTACCGCGGAGCGCACTGGCACACGAGCGACGAGATGGCCGACGCACTGAGGGATCTATCCGTACCGAATGTTCGCTATTTCTACGGAGTGTTTCTGCCGAGTGGAAGTGCGGTCGCGCAGATGGTTGAGCGGATGCTGCCCGCGGCGTTACCACCGGGATCCTTCATGGTCGTTTCTGGCGACACTCGGCGCCGCTGACAGCCCGTATTGGAGCGCCTTTCCGGCGGTCTGCCGACCTCCTCACGAGATATCCGGGCTAGTCTGGTCGAGCGGAGTCGCCGCCGCGCTTCATGGCCTTGCCGGCCGCCGCACGCTGACGACGGATTTCCTTCGGATCGGCGATCAGCGGCCGGTAGATCTCGATGCGATCCCCTGTCCGCAGCGGCGCATCGATGCCGACGAGCTTGCCGAACACACCGAGCTTGTTGTGTTCGAGATCGATGTCCGGGTATTTCTGTAGCAGACCGGATGCGCGCACGGCCTGGCCCCCGGTGCTGCCGGCCGGCAGGCGCAACGCCACCAGTTCCTGCCGATCCGGCAGTGCGTAGACGACGACGACGTCGATCGACTCGCTCATGCCTCAGCTCCGCGTCAGGCCCTGGGCGCGCTTGACGAACGCGTCGACCAGCGTGTTGGTTATGCGGTGGAACACGGGCCCGAGCAATTTCTCCAGCAACTTGCTGGAAAACTCATAGTGCAGCTGGAATTCGATCTTGCAGGCACTTGCGCCCAGTGGCGTGAACCGCCAGCTGCCGTCCATGTGGCGGAAAGGCCCCTCGATCAGGCGGATGCTCATGTAGTGGGGCGGCTCTTTCCGGTTTTCGGTCGCGAAATGGGCGCGCGCGCCGTGATAGGCAATGTGCAGACGGGCCCGGGTCAGCGTCTCATCGCGCGCCAACAGCTCGGTGCCACCGCACCAAGGGAGGAATGCCGGGTAGTCCTCCACCCGATCGACCAGCCGGAACATCTCTTCAGCCGGCTGTTCGACCAATACCGACTTGCGAATCAAGACCATGGGGGACGGACTGATAAAATCGCACGATTCTAGCGCACGCGCGTGCACAGCCAGATGAAATCCCGGCGCCGCGTCAGCCCCTTCGACAACCCCGACAATGGGATGTCACGGCCTCGTCGTCCACGCACCCAGGACCCATTCCACCGCCTGCCATGAGCATCGTCGAGAACCGGAAAGCCTTCCACGACTATTTCATCGAAGAGCGCTTCGAGGCCGGGCTGGTGCTGGAAGGCTGGGAAGTCAAGGCCATCCGCGCCGGCCGCGCCCAGCTCAAGGAGGCCTATGTGATCATCAAGGGCGCGGAGGTTTTTCTGCTGGGTATGCACGTCAGCCCGCTGGTCACGGCCTCGACCCACGCGCTTCCGGACCCGGTGCGCACGCGCAAGCTGCTGCTGCACGGCCGTGAGATCAACAAGCTGATCGGCAAGGTCGAGCGCGCCGGCTACACGCTGGTGCCGCTGGATCTGCACTACGCGCGCGGCCGCATCAAGCTCCAGGTCGGGCTCGCGCGCGGCAAGAAACAGTTCGAAAAACGCGATGCCGAGCGCGAGCGCGAATGGCGGCGCGAGCAGGACATGCTGATGAAACAGCAGCGGTAGCCGTCTGCGCTTCGGCATGAGGCCGCGGGCCCGGGCGCTGCAATCCGATCGGCCGACGACAAGGCGCGGCCTTGGAGTCAGCGTTCGGCTTTGCCGGGTATCACCATGATGGTCTGCTGCATCAGTGCGCAAAGTGACTTCAGGCCACGCTGCTCGACAAACACCTCGGCCTTCGTGACGATCAGCGTCCGCCCTGGACGCACGACCTGCCCCCGGGCAACGAGCTTTTCACCGTCGGCCGGCGCCATCAGATTCATCTTGTATTCGACCGTCAGCACCGACGCAGTAGCCGGCGCCACGGTCATGGCCGCGTAGCCGGCCGCCGAATCGGCAATCATGCCGACCACGCCCCCATGTACGAAACCGTGCTGCTGCTCGATCCCTTCCCAGTGAGGCAGGTGAATCTCGACGGCGCCATGCTCGACCACCGCGAGCGTGGCCCGGATGAGCTGCATCGCGGTCTGGCGCTCGAAGCTCGCCCTGACACGTTCGACGAACTCGGGTTCGGCAGCGGGTAGGACAGCACCGTTCATGGTCTTGTCGGGCCTCACTCCAAAACGCTCTGCGTACACATTCCAAGGCGAGCAGCCATGCGATGTTTCAGCGGCCGCTGCGCGCAGCCAGCGTCGCTTTCAGTGTCTCGCTCCCGGGCTTGCCGCGCTTGTCCATTTCGACCGCCCATTCATTCGCCACCGACAGCAGCATGGACTCGACTTCCGTCCGATCCGACGCCGACCAGCGTACCGCGGTCACGCCTTTTTTCTTGAGGTTCTCCAGTTCGCTGGCCTCTTCCTTGTCGATCTCCGCACAGACGTTGCGATTCGCCACCTCGCCGGCCTCCGTCATTGCCTTTCTTACGTGCTCCGGAAGCTTGGCCCATCGGCTCTCGCCGATGACAAACAGCATCGCTGCCGACCCGAAACTCTCACCCACCGTGACATACCTGGCCGGGACGTTATAGTTCGCTGCCACGCCATATGAAAGGATGGCGCCGTCGATCGTCCCCCTCGACATCGCCTCGAAAATTTCGGGCGATGTCATGCGCACACCGACGCCTTTCAACTTGGTCACGGCAAGATCCATCGCCCGGCTCAATACACGGAGCTTCATGCCTTCCACATGTTTCGGGGTATCGATCTTCCGTTTTGCCGAAACGAGCTGGTAGGGCGGGTACATGGTCGAGAACAGCGCGCGCACGCCGTTCGGGGCATATTCCTTCTGGGCCAGCAAGCCACCCTCCCTTGCCAGCTTCCAATACGCGGCATTGCCCTGACAGGAGTTTTCGAACAGGCCGGGCAATTCCATCACCGCAGTCAGCGGCATCTTGTCGGAGACATAGGCGGGGGCCAGCAATACGATGTCCGCGACCCCTGACTGGACCAGGGACAGAAAGTCCTTCGCCTTGCCCAGTTGCTCCCCCGGATAGTGTTCAAACTGCACCTCGCCGCCGGTCGCCTTGGTGACCTGTTCCATCCACGGCTTGATCGCGTAGCGCAGCATGAAATGGCCCTGCGGAAACTGATCGGCCACCCGCAGCAGCAGCTTTCTGTCCTGGGCCATTGCCGGGGTCGCCACCGCGGCGACGATCGTCATCAAGAGCACACTGCGTTGCAAGCGTCTGCGTTGAACCATGATTGCCCTCCGTCGATTCGAAGCGGGGATCTGGCTGCTGCTATGCGGATGCTATGGAACTCTGCCGACAATGACCGGAATGACTACGACCACTGGAAGCCGTAGCCCCCGAAGTTTGGCGTACTCGGGACAGCGCAACAGCCAGAGCCGGTGCGCTGCACGTCGGCGATGCCGCCATGGTCACCATGGCGGCGATACGGCAACGCTACCTACGCCGGCGTGAACATCGGTACCGGCGGCCCCCCATCGGTCGGCTTGAACACGACGCGGACGCGCTGGCCGATGCGCACCGAATCGAGATCGCAATCGGCGATGTTGGTCATCATCGTCACCCCCTCATCGAGGGTCACGAACGCGAAGCAGTAAGGCACTTCGACGCGGCGGGTGACGCTGTAGGTATAGATGGTGCCGGTCCCCTTGCTCTCGATCCATTTCGTTTCACCATGGCCGCAGAACGGGCAGCTCGGGCGCGGGTAGTAATGCAGTTCCTGGCACTTTTCACATTGCTTCAGCAGCAGCTTGCCGGCGGCACAGCCATCCCAGAACGCCTTGGTGTCCGGTGAAATGCTGGGAGCCGCGATTTTTCGGTCTTTGTATGCTAGAGACATGTTCACTCCCTTTCCATGATCAAGGTTGCGCTGCAATGCCGGGTGCCCAGCGAGCCACCGGTTCCCTGCGCCAGCGCCAGGTTGCAATTTTTCACCTGCACGGCGGGATGCGCCTCGCCGCGCAACTGCCGCACCGCCTCGATCACCTTGGTCATGCCGCCACGGTCGGCCGGATGGTTGTTGCACAAGCCACCGCCATCGGTATTGAACGGCAGTTTGCCGACCCCGGAAATGAGATTGCCATCGGCCACGAAACGGCCGCCCTGGCCTTTTTCGCAGAAGCCCAGGTCTTCGATCTGGATGACCACCGTGATCGTGAAGCTGTCATAGATCGAGACATACTTGATGTCCGCGGGCTTGACGCCGGCTTCGGCAAACGCCGTCGGGCCCGACCAGGCCGCGGCGGAAAGCGTCAGGTCCATCTTGCCGCCGTTCAAGTGCTTGGGCGCCTCGCCCGCACCCAAGAGCTTGATGCGCGGCCGATTCAGGCTGCGCATCACTTCGGGACTGACGACGACCAGCGCGCCGCCGCCATCGCTGACCACGCAACAATCGAGACGGTGCAGCGGATCGGAGATCATCGGCGAGCTGAGTACATCTTCCACGGTGACGACGTCACGCAGCATCGCATTCGGGTTGTGCTGGGCGTGTTGCGAGGCGGCGACCTTGACCCAGGCCAGTTGCTCGCTGGTGGTACCGTACTGGTACATGTGGCGCATGGCACTGACGCCATAGCGGTTCACAGTCACCGAGCCGAACGGCAGCTCGAACGGCGCATCGGGAGCGGGGCCGAAATTGCGCGGCACGAGGCCGCTCGACCCTTCGGAACGCGGGCGACCGGCAAGCGTGATCAGCGCAACATTGCATTTGCCGGCCGCAATCGCCTGCGCCGCATGGGATACATGCACCAGGTAGGCCGAGCCGCCGGTATCGGTGGAGTCGACATGGCGCAGTTTCAGACCCATGTACTCGGCCATCGAGAAGGCGCCCAGACCCGGCGCATCCCCCGCACAGAAGTAACCGTCCACGTCCGACTTCGACAAGCCGGCGTCCGCGAGCGCGCCCATTGCGACTTCATAGTGCAACTGGGCGACGGTCTTGTCCGGCGCCTTGCGCAACGGGTGCTCGTAAGCCCCGGCGATATAGGCCTTTCCCTTGATCGACATCGTTTTGTTCTCCGTCCTGATTGAAAGTGGCGATATGCCAGGTCCGATCCCGCGTCAGTATGACTTGGGCAGCCCCAGTTCTTTTTCCGCGATGAAACATTTGACCAGCTGCGGGCTGATCGGCGCGATCCAGTGGATCAGGACCTCGCGCAGATAGCGCTCCACCTGGTATTCCTTGGCATAGCCGAAACCGCCGTGTGTCAATACCGCGGTTTCGCATGCCTTGACGGCGGCCTGTGCGGCCAGGTACTTGGCGGCGTTGGCATACGAGCCACAGGGCTGGCCCTGATCGTAGAGCGTGGCGGCCTTGAACGCGACCAGGTTGGCGGCCTCCAGCTCCATCCAGCATTCCGCAAGCGGGTGCTGCACGCCCTGGTTCATGCCGATCGGACGATCGAACACGATGCGCTGCCCGGCGTAGGCGGCTGCGCGCTTCAGCGCCGCGCGTCCGATGCCGACCAGCCCCGCCGCAATCAGGATGCGCTCCGGGTTCAGCCCATGCAGTATGCAATGGAAGCCGCGCCCTTCTTCACCGATGCGATCGCTGACCGGAATCGGCAGGTTGTCGATGAACAGCTCGTTGGAGTCGACGGCCTTGCGCCCCATTTTCTCGATTTCGCGCACCGTCACGTAACGCCGGTCGATATCCGTGTAGAACAGCGACAGGCCGTCGGTCGCGCGCTTGACCTGATCAATGGGCGTCGTGCGCGCCAGGATCAGCATCTTTTGCGAGACCTGGGCGGTGGATATCCAGACCTTGCGGCCGTTCAGGATGTAGCGGTCCCCGTCCCGCACCGCACGCGTCCTGAGCTTGAGCGTGTCGAGCCCGGTGTTGGGCTCCGTGACGGCAAAGGCCGACCGCACCTCACCCCGAATCAGGGACGGCAAGATGCGCTGCTTCTGCTCATCCGTGCCATAGACGACGATGACATTGGGCGCGAAGATGTTGCCGCCGATCGCCGACCCGCCCGACAGCCCCGCCCCGCTCTCGTTGACCGCCTGCACCAGGATCGCGCCCTCGGTGATGCCCAAGCCCGAGCCACCGAATTCCTTGGGCATGGCGATGCCCAGCCAGCCGTCCTGCGCCAGCGCTTGATAGAGCTCATCGGGGAAGCCACCTTCGCGATCCCGTTTGGTCCAGTAGTCGTCACCGAAACGTGCGCAGGTCTTCAGCACCGCTTCGCGGATGGCCTGCTGCTCCTCGGAAAAGATGAAGTCCATGGCTCGGCCCTCAATAGGATTTGGGCAGGCCGAGTTCCTTTTCGGCGATGAAGCACTTGATCAGCTGCGGCGTGATCGGCGCGATACGGAGCAGGATGGATTCCCGGAACAGGCGCTCGACGTGATATTCCTTGGCGTAGCCGAAACCACCGTGCGTGAGCACCGCCGTCTGCGCGGCCTTGAAACCGGCCTCACCGGACAGATACTTGGCAGCGTTTGCTTGCGAGCCGCAGGGCTTGCCGCGATCGTACAGACTGGCGGCGTGGAAGGCCATCAGATTGGCGGCCTCGAGCTCCATCCAGCATTCGGCCAGCGGATGCTGAATCCCCTGGTTCATGCCGATGGGCCGGTCGAACACGATACGCTCGTTGGCGTAGGCGGCCGCGCGCTTCAGCGCCGCCCGCCCGATGCCGATGCCGACCGCGCCGCCCAGTATGCGCTCGGGGTTGAGGCCGTGCAGGATGTACTCGAAGCCACGACCTTCTTCGCCGATGCGGTCCTCAACCGGCACGGGCAGGTTTTCGAAGAACACCTGATTCGAGTCCACCGCCTTGCGGCCCATCTTCTCGATCTCGCGCACCTCGATGTAGCGCCGATCGAAATCGGTATAAAACAGGCTCAGACCGTCGGTCGGACGCTTGACCTCGCTCGCATCCTGCGTGCGCGCGAGCAGCAGGATCTTGTTCGCGACCTGCGCCGTCGACGTCCAGACCTTCTGGCCGTTGACGAGATAGCGATCGCCCTGCCTGACCGCCTTGGTCTTGAGCTTCAGCGTGTTGAGGCCAGTATTCGGCTCGGTGACGCCGAAACAGGCCTGCTCCTTGCCCTGGATCAACGGCGGCAACATGCGCCGCTTCTGCTCGTCGCTGCCGAACACGACCACCGGATTGAGCCCGAAAATGTTCAGATGCACGGACGACGACCCCGAAATGCCGGCACCGGATTCGGCCACTGCCTGCAACATGATCGCGGCTTCGGTAATACCCAGACCTGCGCCACCATACTCCTGTGGCATGGCGATGCCCAGCCAGCCGCCATCGGCGATCGCCTTGTGGAAGTCGAACGGGAACCCCCCCTCCCGGTCCTTCTTAAGCCAGTAGTCCCAATCGAAGCGTTCGCAGATCTTGAAGATCGCCTCGCGTATCGATTGCTGCTCCGGGGTGAAATCTACGTTCATGTCTCCTCCTCGATATGTGCAATCCTGATGCGGCGATACCGGCCGGCGCGGCTTGCCGCGCCCCAGGGCGGCGCGATCGCTCAGCCGTAGCGGCCGCCGGTCACATGCAGCGTCTCGCCACAGATATAGCCGGAACGCTCCGAGGCCAGAAAGGTCACCGCATCGGCGATGTCTTCCGGTTCGCCCACGCGCGGCACCGGCATCGCCGCGATCGCCTTGGCGGCGATCTTCTCGTAGTGCGGCAAGGACTCGACCAGCTCTGTCTTGATGAAGCCCGGCGCGATGGCATTGACGGTGATATTGAACTTGCCGGATTCGAGCGACAGCGCACGGGTCAGACCCAACACGCCGGCCTTGCCCGCCGAATAGTTCGCCTGCCCCGGATTGCCCAGATAGGCGCGCGAGGCAATGTTGATGATGCGCCCCCACTTCTGCGCCATCATGTAGGGCATGACGGCGCGACAGCACAGGAAGGCGCCTTTCAGCGTCACTTCGATGACCTTGTCCCAGTCGTCGTCGGACATCTTGGTGATGTAGTTGTCGCGTGGGAATCCGGCGTTGTTGACCAGGATATGCACGCTACCCCAGGTCTTGGCGGCGGTCTCGACGAGCCGCTCGACCTCGTCCTTGCGCGTGATGTCGGCAACCACGCCGATCGCCTGCATGCCTTCGCCCTGCAGGGCCTTGACGGTGGCCTGGGTGGTGTCCGGGTTGATGTCGGTGACCACGACCCGCGCACCCTCACGACCCAGCGAGCGGGCCGTCGCCGCGCCGATTCCGCGGCCCGAGCCGGTCACGATGGCAACCTTGTCGCGCAAACCAAAATCCATTTGAGTCTCCTTTTTTGATTATCCAACGATCGGCGCATGACCCCCATGCCGCCCCGAATGCAAGCCGCAATTGCGGCAAACTTGTCCGGACATGATTGTAACCGTGACTGAAAATCGGCAAAGACCTTCCTCTGCCTGCCAGCTGGCCGGGCTCTGGTCAGCCGCGGCAGCCGGCACTGCCCAGCAGCGCGACGAGTTCGGGCTCTGCCAGCCAGGCCGCGATGTCTCGCGCCAGCCGGTCGGTCGCCAGGCCGAGCGCGTGCACGCCGGCTGCTGCATTCGCACCATGGGCGGGTTGATCGATATGGAAGGCGCGGCTCACTCTGCCCGAACGGCCTGCCGACAGCAGCAGGCGCGCCTCGATGATCGCTCGACCCGAACCCGGCGTATCGTAGTCATGGATGAATTCGTCCAGCTGGGCATGCAACAAGCAGGCGCCAGGCTGGGCCTCATCGGCAACGAAGGCCCCTCCCAACAAGCGGCCCAGTCTCATGGCGACCAGCTCGGCGGGTTGGGCGACCCAGCGACTGTCGCGATAGCTGCGTCGCTCCGCCGGATCGGCGTACAGGAGCCGGTAGGACATGGCGGTCGAATCGAGCCAGCTCGCTGCCCGCACATCCAGCCGGATGCCAGCGAGCGCCTTGTTCTCCAGGGTGGCCGGGGGCGGCCCCAGATCGAAGCGCGTGCTCTGCGCACGCGGAGACATGCCACCGACACAGGCCGCAAGCAGACAGCTCAGCGATAACGCCCATGCGCGAATCATGGCGCACGAAATCCGGGCTCGCCCGGGCCGGGCATGTCGGTACGACCGAACAACAGCGACTGCGGCGCGGCATCCAGTGCCTCCAGGGTCCGGCCGAAACGGCGCGTGACCTGCGTCAGATCGCCGAGAAGTCGGTTCAATTGCGGCAAGGTTTCGCCGGACACGTCGCGTCCGATGCGCGTGCCCACGGTTTCGATGCGCCGCGCCAGATCGTCGAGAGTCTGCACCATGCGGCGCAAGTCGGCGGTGAGGGGTGCCGCCTCGCTGCTGGTCTGTTCGAGGTTGGCCAGAATGGCGTTGATCCGCTCGAGGTTCTTCTCGCTGGTGAAGCGGCGCAGATCGGCCACCAATCTTGGCGCCTCCACCGCTGCATCCGCGATACCGGTGCTCGCACGCTCGAGCTGGCCGAGCGCGGCCGACAGTCGCTCGATATTCTCATCGCTCAACACCCGCGTCACGCGCCCGAGCACGCCACGCAGGCTCTGCGCGAGGTCAGCAACCTGTTCATCGAGATTGTCGAAGCGCGAGGGCCGGAGCGCGATGCGCGGCGGCACGCCAGCAGCCGCCCCAGGGTCGGCAAGCAGGGGCCGCGGATCCGATTGATCGTCTTCCAGCATCACATAGGCAAGCCCGGTGATGCCCTGCATGTTCAGCTTCGCGCGCGTGCCGCGAGTCAGCGGGTATCGTACCGGCAACTGGATGCGCACCTCCAGCTCGCCCGGATCCTTGGGGTTCAGATCGATCGACGACACCTTGCCCACACGAATTCCCCGATAGCGCACCTGTGCCTGTGGGTTCAGGCCACTGACGTGACCGCGCGTGACCAGAACATATTCGCTCACCGGCTCGGAGCTGCCCCGCAACCAGCGATAGGCGAAGAATGCACCCAGGGCCAGGATCAACATGAAGGCGCCCGCCATCAGCGCATGGGCTCGGCTTTCCATACTGGTCAAAACGCTCGGGGCGACGGCATAGGGGCAAAGTCTGGAACGGCGCGCTGTCCGGCCGGGCCATCAATCAGGCTTGAGCAGGCCAAAGCAGGCACTACCGAGACGGGACTCAATGATAACAGCAACACGCAGCGACCCCCGTTCGCGCGCTGTCAGCTCGTCTCGCCAACCGCCTTGTCATAGGCCGCGATCTGGATTTTCAAACGACTCAAGCGCAGCGCGAACCCGATGCCGACCACGGTCACGACCGAGCCTCCGACGAACAATGCGACGGCCACACCGTAATGCTCCGCAAGCGCCCCCAGCGCCAGGTTGCCCAGAGGTGTCACGCCCAGAAACGCCATGATGAACAAGGACATCACGCGCCCGCGATAGGCATCGTCGACCAGCGACTGGATCAGCACGTTGCTGGCCGACACCGTGGACACGATCCCGAATCCGGCGACCACCAGACAGGCCGCCGCCAGCCAGAACTGCGGGATCGCCGCAAACGCCATCAAGCCAATGCCGGCGCACAACACGCACTGTGCGATCACCGACTCGACCCCTCGCGCGCTGGATCGCGCCGCGAGCCTGAGCGTGCCGATCAGTGCGCCGATGCCGGCGAACCCCATCAGCCAGCCCAGCGTGCGCGCATCGCCGTGGAACACCTCGCGGGCAAAGACCGGCATCAGCACGATGTAGGGCACCGCGCAGAATGCCACGGTGGCGATCACCGACAACAGCGTGCGTATCGGCACATGGCCAAAGGTATAGGCAAAGCCGGCCCGCAGGTCGGCACCGCCACGGCCGGCAGGAACCGTGATGGCCGGCACACGCATCCGATACAGACCGATGAGGACCGCCAGGTAGGAGGCTGCATTCAACACGAAGCACAGGCCCTCGCCGACCGCACTCACCATCAAACCGGCCAGCGTCGGCCCGAGCAGGCGTGCGGCATTGACCGAGAAGGAGTTCAGCGCGATGGCATTGGGCAGGTCACGACGATCCTCGACCATGTGGACGACGAAGGACTGACGCGTCGGTGCATCGAGCGCACTGACCAGGCCCAGCAAGGCGGCCAGTGCCACCAGATGCCATGGCTCGATGCGACCGGACAGCGTCAATACCGCCAGCACCACGGCCTGCAAGGCGCACACCGACTGGCTGGCAAGCAGCAGGCGGCGCTTGTCGAAGCGATCCGACCACAGGCCGCCGAACGGCGCAAAGAGCAGCACCGGAAACTGCGCGGCAAAACCGACCAGCCCCAGCATCAGGGCCGAATCCGTCAGACGATAGACCAGCCAGTTCATCGCCACCTGCTGCATCCACGTACCCAGCAGGGACACCACCTGCCCGGAATAGAACAGGCGGAAGTTCCGATGCGCGAGCGCACGCAGCAGGGGTGGCAGACCGGATCGCATCGATGCCACTCACCCCCGAGGCGTGGCGCGCGCGATGATGGCCGCACGGTCGATATCCGGTGGCAGGCTGCCGAAGGTCTTGTGGACGCTCGCGGCCAGCCGCGCCCTATGGAATCCGTCCGCGACCGGCCCGGGCGCATACCGTCCGAGGAGTCCGGCCTGCAGCGCCAGCGCGATCGACTCGGTCAGGCGGCGCGCCTGGCCGGCCTCGGGTGCACCCTGAGCGATCGCGCCCTCGATGTCGACAAGCAGCCGATCGTAGTCGGGGTCGCCGCGTGCCTGTGTCAGTTCGTCCAGCAAGGCGTCGCGCGCGTCCGGCTCCGAGCTCAGCGCCCGCAGCACATCAAGGCACTGCACGTTGCCGGACCCTTCCCAGATGGCATTGACCGGTATGTCGCGATACAAGCGCGCGAGCGGTACCTCCTCGACAAAGCCGTTGCCGCCGAAACACTCCATGGCTTCGGCCACCGCGGCGATCGCGCGGTGCGTGACCCAGAACTTCGCGGCTGGGATCGCGATGCGGGCGAGCAGGCGTTCGGACTCGTCCTCGTCCGATCGATCGACAGCGCGCGCGACGCGCAGCGCGAGCGCGGTGGCCGCCTCGGATTCGAGCGCCAGATCGGCCAGCACACTCTGCATCAGCGGCTGTTCGGACAGGGCGCGGCCGAAAGCCTGGCGATGGCGACAATAATGCGTTGCCTCGGCCACGGCACGGCGCAGCGTCGCCGCCGAACCCCAGACGCAGTCCAGGCGCGTGAGCCTGACCATCTCCATGATGTTCGCAATGCCGCGGCCCGGCTCACCGATCAGAAAGGCCCAGGCGCCATGGAATTCGACCTCGCCCGAGGCATTGGAGCGGTTGCCGAGCTTGTCCTTCAGGCGCTGGATATGAAAGGCATTGCGCAAGCCATCGGGCCGCCAGCGCGGCAACAGGAAACACGACAGACCCTGTGCCGTATTCGCCAGGGTCAGGAAGGCATCGGAGGCCGGTGCCGAGCAAAACCACTTGTGGCCTTCCAGCACATAGCACTCGCCCCGGCCGGGCTTGTCCAGCGGGCGCGCCATGGCGATGTTCGCGCGCACGTCCGAGCCGCCCTGCCGCTCGGTCATGGCCATGCCGACGAGCACGCCTTTCTTCGTATCCATGGGCCGATCGCGTGGATCGTATTCGCTGGACAGCATGCGCGGCGCCCAGGAACGCGCGATTGCCGGCTCCAGGGATAGCGTCGGCATCGCCGCATAGGTCATCGAGATCGGGCAGCTCGTGCCCTCATCGACCTGGTGGCGCAGCATGTTCATCGCCGCCCGGACAACCTGGCTACCAGGTCTGCGCTCTATCCATGGCAGGGAATGGTTGCGCGCGCCGATACCAATTTGCATCAGCGCATGCCAGGACGGGTGATACTCGACCAGATCGACGCGACGCCCTTGGCGATCGAATGCTCGCAGCTCGGGCACATTTCGATTGGCCTGATCGCCGTGGCGCAGCACCTCGGCCTGCCCCAGCAGCGCGCCGAAATCGAGCAGATCCTGCTCGGCCCAGCCCGCGCCCTCGCGCTGCACGGCTTCACGCAAGGCCACATCTTCGAGATACGGGTTGTAGTCCACGAGCGGCGGCGGCTGATTCAGGACCTCGTTACCCTGGATGACCATGACATCTCCCGTTCCATGCCGTACCCAAGAACGTCGCAACCCTGACCACAGCGACATGGCGGGCAAGCGACGCGGCAAGCATTGTGCACCATTCCTCATTCGGAACCGCTTCACACATATCGCCGCTTATGACCGACAATGTCCGTACATTCACAATAATCGAACGGAGGAGACCATGATCCATCGCTCAGCAGGAATCCGTCGTCGCCGGGTATTCGGCCGCTGGCTGCCCAGCCTGATGGCGCTGGCCGCCATGCTGTTTGCTGGCCTCGTCGGGGCCGAAACCTACCCCAGCAAACCCGTGCGGGTGATCGTGCCGTTTTCACCGGGTAGTGCCGGAGATGTCTCGGCTCGCATCATCGCGCAAAAACTTTCGGAATCGATGAAGCAATCCTTCGTCGTGGAGCTTCGTCCCGGCGCCAACAGCATCATCGGCACCGAGGCAGCAGCCAAGGCGACGCCTGATGGCTACACGCTGATTCTTGGATCGATCGGCAGCCATGGCATCAACCCTAGCCTGATCAGCAAGCTGCCCTACGACCCGGTCAAGGATTTCGCCCCCATTGCCTATGTCGGCAGCACCCCCTACCTGCTGACCGTCGGCGGGAACTCACCCGTCGGCTCGATCAAGGATCTGGTCGCCCAGGCCAAGGCCGAGCCCGGCAAGCGCACACTCGGATACATGGCCAGCTTCGGACAACTGGTCGGCGAGCTGTTCAAGCTCACCGCCAGGATCGACATGACCCTGGTTCCCTACAAGAACGTGTCGGACGCTTATGTGGATCAGGCCAATGGCCAGCTGGATGGGCTGTTCAATTCCACCGCCTCATCGCTACCCCACATCAAGGCGGGGCGAGTCAAGGCCCTGGCCACGACCTCGACAAAGCGCTCGCCATCGATGCCGGATGTGCCCACCGTCGCGGAATCGGGCTATCCCGATTTCGAGGCCACTGGCTGGGTCGCGTTCTTTGCTCCGGCCGGCACCCCGAAGGACATCATCGACCGGCTGTACCGCGAAATCGCGCGCGCCGTGCAGAGCCCCGAAGTCACGGAAAAGCTGCTGCAAAACGGCCTCGAAGCCAATGTCGGATCACCCGAACAATTGAGCCATGTCGTGAAAACCGAGATCGCGAAGTGGGGCCGAGTCTTCCGCGAAGCCAAGATCCCCAAGGCCAACTGAGCTTCCGATAGAACGTCGCCACTGCTGCTCATGTCACAACCTGCTTTGGAACAAGCAGGACCGCGCCGACGCTGGGCGCACGACACAACAAGGGGGCTGGCGCGAAGCCAGCCCCTAGCGGACATCAGGAAGGCCGGGAGCCGGTCGGAAAGGGCCAGGCCGCAGCAGGATTCAACGACGACTTCAAGCCCGGAGTCGCCGCCGTCGATGGCGGCGACGACGTCGCTTTGCCAGGCGCCGGCTTTGCGGCAGCGGGCTTCGTAGCAGGTTTCGCTGCCGCCTTCTTCGCCGCCGGTTTCACCGCAGCGGGCTTCGCAGCAGGCTTTGCCGCAGTGGGTTTCAGCGCAGCTTTCTTCGCCGCAGGCTTTGCGGCAGCGGGCTTCGCCGCGGGTTTCGCCGCCACTTTCTTCGCGACCGGCTTTGCCGCAGCAGCTTTCACCGCCGCCTTTTTTGCGACCGGTTTTGCCGCAGCGGGCTTCACCGCCGCCTTCTTCGCCGCCGGCTTTGCCGCAGCGGGTTTCACCGCTGCTTTCTTCGTGACCGGTTTCGTCGCAGCCGGTTTCACCGCCGCCTTCTTCGCGACCGGCTTCGCCGCAGCGGGTTTCACCGCCACTTTCTTCGCCGCCGGCTTTGCCGCAGCGGGTTTCACCGCCGCTTTCTTCGCAGCCGGCTTTGCCGCAGCAGGCTTCACCGCTGCTTTCTTCGCGACCGGGTTCGCCGCAGCGGGTTTCACCGCCGCCTTCTTCGCGACGGGGTTCGCCGCCGCCTTTTTGGTGGATTTCTTGGTTTCTTTATCAGCCATGGTTTGATGCCTCCTTAGTCAGGTAACAGGACAAACGCTCATGCAACCCGCCCAAGCAGGCACGGGACCTCCCATCGGAATCGGCAGGATTCCGAAAGAATCGATCGCGACTCGGCATTCCACCCGATGCATCGGGCCACCGATCGGCATCATGCATCGCGTGCTCGCCAGAGCATGTCGAATCCTCGGTGGTCTTGGTCCATAGACCGGCATGAATGCTGAATTCGGCTGCGCCTTCGCATTCGGGGCAATCCGGCAGGTCCAAGAATTCGATCACTCCCAGCTCAACACTCCGCCAGTCTGATATTCGATGACACGTGTCTCGAAAAAATTTCGTTCCTTTTTCAAGTCGATCATCTCGCTCATCCACGGAAACGGGTTCTGCGCCCCGGGGTAGAGCATGTCCAGACCGATCTGCTGCGCCCGCCGGTTGGCGATATGGCGCAGGTATTCCTTGAACATCGCTGCATTCAAACCGAGCACGCCGCGCGGCATCGTGTCTTCTGCGTAACGATACTCCAGTTCAACGGCATTCCTGAACAAGAACTTGATTTCTTCGCGAAATTCTGCTGTCCATAGTTGCGGATTTTCCAACTTGATCTGGTTGATGAGATCGATGCCGAAACTGCAGTGCATGGATTCATCACGCAGGATGTACTGGTATTGCTCCGCGGCGCCAGTCATCTTGTTCTGGCGGCCCAGTGCCAGGATCTGCACGAACCCCACATAAAAGAACAGTCCCTCCATCAGGCATGCGAACACGATCAGGCTGCGAAGCAACTGCCGGTCGCTCTCCGGTGTCCCGGTGGTGAAGGCCGGATTCGTCAACGCATCGATGAACGGGATCAGGAATTCGTCCTTGTCGCGGATCGACGGAATCTCGTGATAGGCGTTGAACACCTCGCCTTCGTCCAGCCCCAGGCTCTCGACGATGTACTGATAGGCATGGGTGTGGATCGCTTCTTCGAAAGCCTGTCGCAACAGGTACTGCCGGCACTCCGGCGCGGTGATGTGACGATAGGTGCCCAGCACGATGTTGTTGGCTGCAAGGCTGTCAGCGGTGACGAAGAAACCCAGGTTGCGCTTGATCAGCCTGCGTTCGTCCTCGGTAAGCCCGTCGCGCCGTCGCCAAAGCTCGATGTCGCGCTGCATGTTGATTTCCTGCGGCATCCAGTGATTCGCACAGGACGCCAGATACTTGTCCCAGGCCCAGCGATACTTGAACGGCACGAGCTGATTGACGTCGGTATCGCCGTTGATGACGCGCTTGTCGTCGACGCGAACCCGGCGGAACGCCGGAGCCCGGGCCACCTCCCCGGTGACGGGATGCGCGCCCGCGGCGATCTGGTCGCCCATGGTCAGTCCCAGGCGCGGGCCACCGGATCCGGAAAACGAGCCCTCTTCAAATGACAACATGCTCATGACCTCCACGTCTTCGCTATCAAGTTGCTCACTGACAGGCCTCGCATCCGGGATCATCGATCGCGCAGTAGCGTGGCTCAGCGCCGGCAGCGGGCACCGCCGTCAGCTCCCCGCCCTCGCCGGTCGATTTTTCCGCATGGGTTGCAGCCAGCGTTCGCAGGTAATACGTCGTCTTGAGGCCGCGGACCCAGGCGAGCTTGTAGGTCTCGTCCAGTTTTTTTCCGGACGCACCGACCATGTAGAGGTTGAGCGACTGCGCCTGGTCTATCCATTTCTGGCGACGCGCGGCCGCCTCGACCAGCCAAACCGGATCGATCTCGAAAGCCGTCGCGAACCGCTCGCGGATGGCCGCCGGGATACGGTCTATCCTGGCGAGCGAGCCATCGAAATACTTCAGGTCGGCGATCATGACCTCATCCCATAGGCCGAGCTGTTTCAGCTCATGCACCAGCAGCTCGTTGACGATGGTGAATTCGCCGGACAGATTCGATTTGACGTACAGATTCTGATAGGTCGGCTCGATACTCGCTTCCACGCCGATGATGTTGGAAATCGTCGCCGTCGGCGCGATCGCCAGGCAGTTCGAGTTGCGCATGCCGTGGCGCGCAATGCGCAGTCTCAGCGCATCCCAGTCGAGCGTCGCGGAACGATCGACGTCCAGGTAGCCGCCGCGCGCATCGCGCAGCAGATCGATCGAATCCTGCGGCAGCATGCCGCGTTCCCACAACGAGCCCTTGTAGCTCGGATACCGCCCGCGTTCCTCTGCGAGTTCGGTCGAAGCCCAATAGGCGCCATAGGCGACCATTTCCATCGAGCGATCGGCGAACGTGACCGCCGCTTCCGACGCGTAGGGCACGCGCAGCCGATGCAGGCATTCCTGGAACCCCATGACACCGAGACCAACCGGGCGGTGACGCAGATTGGCGTTGCGTGCCTTGGGCACGGCGTAATAATTGATGTCGATGACGTTGTCGAGCATGCGCATGGCGGTGCGCAGCGTGCGCTGCAATCGGTCGAAATCCAGGCCGCCGTCGCTCATGTGCGCCGCCAGATTCACCGATCCGAGATTGCACACGGCGATCTCGCTCGCGGAGGTGTTCAGCGTGATCTCGGTGCAAAGATTCGAACTGTGCACGACACCGACATGCTGTTGCGGCGAGCGCAGGTTGCACGCGTCCTTGAAAGCGATCCACGGGTGGCCCGTCTCGAACAGCATGGTGAGCATCTTGCGCCACAGGGCAACGGCCGGAAGCCGCTTGTACAAGGTGATTTCGCCGGCGTCGGCGCGCCGCTCGCACTCAAGATACAGGTCTTCGAATTCACGCCCGTAGGTTTCGTGCAGTTCAGGACAGTCGGATGGTGAAAACAGCGTCCACTCGCCATCCTCCATGACCCGCTTCATGAACAGGTCAGGAATCCAGTTGGCGGTGTTCATGTCGTGCGTGCGCCGCCGGTCGTCGCCGGTGTTCTTGCGCAGCTCGAGAAACTCCTCGATGTCCAGATGCCAGGTTTCCAGGTATGCGCAGACGGCGCCCTTGCGCTTGCCGCCCTGATTAACGGCCACGGCCGTATCGTTGACCACCTTCAGAAACGGCACCACTCCCTGGCTGCTGCCATTCGTGCCACGTATGTGTGCGCCCATCGCGCGCACCGGCGTCCAATCGTTGCCTAGGCCGCCGGCGAACTTGGCCAGCAAGGCATTGTCCTTGACCGCCTCGAAGATGCCGGCCAGATCGTCCGCCACCGTCGTCAGATAGCAGCTCGAAAGCTGTGGCCGCAGCGTACCGGCGTTGAACAGCGTCGGTGTCGAGGACATGAATTCGAAGCGCGACAGCACGTCATAGAACTCGATTGCGCGCGCCTCTCGATCGAGCTCGTTCACGGCTAGCCCCATCGCTACGCGCATGAAAAACATCTGCGGCAACTCGATGCGCCGGCCACGCACATGCAGAAAATAGCGATCGTAGAGTGTCTGCAGGCCGAGATAGCCGAACTGCATGTCCCGATCGGCATCGAGCGCGTCCGCGAGGCGGACGAGATCGAACTCGGCCAGCACGGGATGCAGCAAACCGGCCTCGATACCGGTTTGGACAAATGTCGCGAAACCCGTCCGATAGCGCTCGCCCATCGCCGCATGCGCCACTTCGCTGCCGAACACCTCACCACGCATGCCGTGCAACAACAGGCGCGCAGTGACGTAGGAATAGGCCGGATCGCGCTCGATCAGCGTACGCGCGGCGAGCAGCAACGACTTGCGCACCTCATCGGCGCTCACGCCGTCGTACAGATTGCGCAAGGTAGCGTCCAAGACCGGCTGCGCCGAGACATCGTCCCCCAGCCCGGTACAGGCCGATTCGACCAGGGCGCGCAGCGCCGCCATATCGAGCGGACGGCGCTCGTCACCATCCACGACATGAATCACCGGGCTCGACGATGCCGCCTGCAACTTGCGCAACCGCTCCTCGGTACGGCGCTCCCGATAAAGCACGTAGGCACGGGCCACTTCGTGCTCGCCGGATCGCATCAGCGCCAGCTCGACCTGATCCTGGATGTCCTCGATATGTACCGTGCCGCCATCGGGCTGACGTCGCTCCAGTGCGGCGACAACCGTCGCCGTGAGTCGCGCAACCAGCTCGCGCACGCGCGCCGAGACGGCACCCTGGCCACCGTGGACGGCGAGGAAGGCCTTGGTCATCGCAATCGAAATCTTGGCCGCGTCGAAACCCACGACCGCGCCATTGCGACGAACCACCTTGTAGCGACTTCCGGTTTGCTCGAGGCCCTCCCGATGCCCTGCGGCAAGGCCTGCGGTCGTGGGAAGGGTTTGCCGAAACGGCTCGATGTGGGTGTCCGGGGTCAGATGCATCGCCTCTCCCTTGCAGTCCGGAATTGATCGTTCGGCCAGCACGGCTGTTGCGGTCGGGACGACCGCTCCAGCCGACTGCCGTCTATATTGGACACGCCGACAGACCACTATATATAGTGCCCATCTCTGCGTACCGGACTAATTCTAGTGTGCCGGCTCGCCAAAAAGCAAGCCACACCCTGACCTGGACCGGTGCTGCCGACGAGGTCCGTCACCCTGGCCCATTGGTTGGTGCGTGCCGGGGCGGGCAGGGCTAAACGAGATCGATCAACGGCGCCAATTCCGGACCCAGTCTTGCCCAGTCGAAGCATGGGCCGGGGTCCGTCTTGCGGTCCGGCGCGACGTGCGCGTGTCCGGTAATGCCGGCAATCGGATACCGACTGCGCAGCCTATCGAGGAGGTGTATGAGAATGCGGTACTGCACATCTGCAAAGGGCCGGGTGTCGCAGCCCTCCAACTCGATGCCTATGGAAAAATCGTTGCAGCGCTCCCGCCCGCGCCAGCAGGAACGACCGGCGTGCCATGCCCGGTGCCCGGTCGATACATACTGCGTCGTCACCCCGTCGCGGCGAATGAAAAAGTGCGCCGAAACCGGACTGGCCACGATCGCCCGAAAATACGGGTGCGCGTCCGCATCGAGCCGATTGCAGAACAGCGCATCCACCCAGGGACCGCCGAATTCGCCGGGCGGCAGACTGATCGCGTGGATCACGACGAGATCGACGACGCCGTCGGGCCGCGCATCCTGATTGGGCGAGCGCATGACGCGCGCACCGGCCAGCCAGCCGTGCTCGTCGAGCGCGCCGAACGGGTTCTCGTCGCCTTCTGCGTGCACTTCAGTCATTCAGGCCCAGGCGCTCCATGCGATAGCGCAGCGAGCGGAAGGTCACGCCGAGCAACTTGGCGGCCGCGGTGCGGTTATAGCGTGTGGTCTGCAAGGCGGAGGAAATGGCCTCACGTTCCACACGGTCCAGATATTCCTGGAGCGGCTCGCCACCGGCGTCCGACGGCACGGCAGTCGGCAGTGTCGTCGGCGGCGTCAGGCCTAGATCGGCGACATCGATTTCCGGCCCGGGCGCGAGGGTCAGCGCGCGCTCCAGAATGTTCTCGAGCTCGCGTACATTGCCGGGAAACGGATAGCGTGACAGTGCAGCCATGGCTGCGTGAGAGATTTTTGGCCCTCCCGACGCGGCGATCCGGCCCAGGATATGCTCCACCAATAGCGGAAGGTCTTCGCGGCAATCGCGCAAGCTGGGCATGTGCAGTTCGACGACATTCAAGCGGAAATACAGGTCGCTCCGGAACCGCCCTTCATCGACCAACTGCCTCAGCCTGCGGTGCGTGGCGGAAACGATGCGCACATCGACGGCTTCCTCGAGCGTGGCGCCGACCGGTCGTACCTTCTTCTCCTGGATCACGCGCAGCAGCTTGACCTGCATCATCGCCGGCAGATCGCCGATCTCGTCCAGAAACAGGGTGCCACCCTGCGCCGCCTGAAAAAAACCCGGGCGATCGCTGTCTGCCCCGGTGAATGCGCCCTTCCGGTAACCGAAGAACTCACTCTCCATCAGGTTGTCCGGGATCGCACCACAGTTCACCGCCACGAACGGATGGGCGGCGCGTGCGCCGCCCGCATGAATCAGGCGCGCCGCACATTCCTTTCCGGTCCCGGATTCGCCAAAGATGTGGACCGGGGCCTGACTGCGCGCGATGCGCGCGATCAGGGCCCGCGCCTGCACGATCGGCTCGGAGCTCCCGATCAGCTGTGGCATGACGATCTGCACCGCGCCGCCGCCTTCGCTCGTCTGCCCGGGCAGCGACAGCGCCGATTTGACCAAAGCACGCAAGGGCTCGACGGATACCGGCTTGGCCAGATAATCGAACGCTCCCGCCTTCAGTGCCTCGACTGCATTTTCCATGCTGCCGTGGGCCGTGATCACCGCACACGGCAGCTCGGGGTATTGCTCGGCGATGAGTGTCACCAGCTCCAGGCCACTGCCATCCGGCAGACGCATGTCGGTGAGACACAGCGCGAACGAGTTCGCCTGCAGCGCCGACCGCGCCTCTTCGAGCGTACCGACACAGGTGCTCTCCAGCCCCATGCGCCCCAAGGTGAGCGCCAGCAACAGTCGAATGTCCTCTTCGTCATCGACGACGAGAACCCTCTGCAAGCGCGGACGGCGGCGACGTTCAACCCTGACGGTCATGACATGGAACTGGAACGGATACGGAAATGGGCGCCGGGGGCATTATCCACATATTCGAGCGTGGCGCCGTTCGCCTCGCACAGCTCGCGCGCGATGTAGAGGCCCAAGCCGGTTCCCCGGCTGTCGGTCGTGAAAAAGGGTTCGAACAAATGCGCGCGCGACACCTGATCGACCCCCGCACCATCGTCGCAGACATGAATTTCGCAGCCGCTACCGGTGGGGAATGCGGACAGCCTGATGGCACCGGCGCGCTCGCTGGCGTGACGCAGCGCGTTGTGCAAGAGATTCCACAGCACCTGATTCAGGTGGGTACGATCGAACCACAGCTTCGCACCCTCTTCGAGCGCGGGATCGATGACAAGCTCGATGCGGTCGTGCGGGCAGCCGGACTGCAACGCGAAACTGGCGCGAAAGGCGTCGAGGAACTCGGCCAGCTCGTTGGCCTGCGGCTGCGCACGGTCGCGCCGGCCAAGTTCCAGAATGTCGCGCACCATGCGTTCCAGCCGCGCGGCATGGTCGCGGATGATCTGGATCAGGCGCTCCCTCAGATCCGAACGCCGCTCGTCGGGCAACAGCTCCGCCGCCTGTGTGATCGCCGACAGCGGATTGCGAATCTCGTGGGCGATGCTGGCCGTCAAGCGCCCCAGCGCGGCCAGCTTGAGTTGCCGCGCCTGCTCCTGCACGCGGCTCAAGTCCTCGAGATAGGCGACCACGCCCCCGGCACCCGGTGCCGGCACCAGTCGCACGCCCAACCCGGCTTCGCCGTGACCTTGCCGCACGACGAACCGACGTTCGCCGTGGCAGGACAGCCAGCGCTGGAAGGCCTCCGCGAGTTCGGGGATCAGCAACCCGATCGGCTGCCCGACCTGAGGGCTCATCGCCAGCAAGGACACCGCACGCGGATTGAACTGGCGCAGGCGACCCGCCCGATCCAGCACCAGTACGCCATCCTGCATGTCGCGGATGATCAACTCGGCCACCTGCTGTTGCTGTTGCAACGCAATGCCACGCTCTCGCGCCAGCCGTTGGTTGGCCAGCACGCGCCGCGCCAGCAATCGCGCGGAGATCGCGATCGCGAAGAATCCGATCCCCATGGTGCCGACCTGAACGAATTCCGCCAGATCCCCGCCGCGGCCCGAGCTGCGATAGGCCTGCTCGAGCAGCACCGCCACCGTGGCCAATGCGGCGAAGAACAGGGTCGTACGACCCTCACCGATCAGTCCCGCGGCCGCGAGCGGGACGAAAAGCATGTAGCCCAGCTCGCTCTTCGCGCCACCACTGGCATGCATCAGCAAGGTGAGGGCGAGAATGTCCAGTGTGACCGGGCCCATCAGATCGCGCGCGCGCGTCGGCGAGACGACGCTGGATGCCAGCAGGTAGACGGCCACCAGCGCGTACCCGGCCGCGACCAGGTAATACAGCCCGGGATCCTGCGAAGCGAACGCGATGCTGCCTTCGAACATCATGGGCAGCAGAACAAATATTGCCGCCAGCACGAACCGGTACAGATCAAAGAATCGGCGCGAACGGACCAGCGGATCGGCCTCGGCGGCGCCCGGCCTGGCCAGCTCGGAGGCAGCCCAGACCGGCGGAACGGGCCCGGCCCCACCCACCTGTGCCGCCGTCCGCTCAGGTGTCATCGTCGCGATGCTGCACGCAGCAGTAGTAGCGGCCGGCCACCTGCAAGGCCTCGTTTTCCGGCACATGCACACCGCATCGGGCACAGGCACGCATGCGCACCGACCCACCGGGGCGCACGCCTCGATGCTCGCCGCTGCCCGACCGGGAGCGCTGCAAGAACTTCCAGACGACGATCAATATGACCGCCAACACGATCCACTTGATCATAGTGCCCGCATGCTACCGGAACGGCCCGGGCCTGTCGTGAAACGGGCTGCCCTACGTCGCCGATCCAACCCTGATTGAGTCGGACTGAAAGGGCACCGCCGACCAGTCCCGCCTATATAATCGCGCGCTTTTTCACAGACGATTTCCGTCAGGAAGGCGATTGCCTATGGGACTGGAGCGCGTGCCCTCCGGGCGCAACCTGCCCGATGATTTCAACGTCATCATCGAGATTTCGATGCATGGCGAGCCGATCAAGTATGAAGTGGACAAGGAGTCCGGAGCCATCTTCGTTGATCGCTTCATGTCCACGGCGATGCATTACCCCTGCAACTACGGTTATATCCCGCACACCATCGCCGGGGACGGCGATCCCGCCGATGTGCTCGTGGTGTCGCCGTTTGCGCTACCCCTCGGCACCGTGGTGCGATGCCGACCGGTGGGCATGCTCAGCATGACGGATGAAGCGGGCGACGATGCGAAGATCCTGGCAGTGCCGGTCGACAAGCTCACGACGATGTACCGGAGCATCGAGACCTACCGTGATCTTCCCGAGATCGTCATCGAGCAAATCGCGCACTTCTTCGCGCATTACAAGGATCTGGAAGCCGGCAAATTCGTGAACATCCGTGGCTGGTCGGGGCCGAATGAGGCGAAGGCCGAGATCATGGCGAGCGTCGCGCGCTACCAGGCCGCATCCGAGAAGCCGGCCTATTGAACCCGTGGCGAGACCTAGGCGCCGCCCGAGCGCCTGCACGAGGTGGCCACCGTGGCCACCTCGTGCATAATCAGCAAAAACAATAAGCGTGCTGCGGTGACCGATCGAGCCTGCCCGACCGTCACCTGGCCGCACACCCCCACCCGGGATCAGATCAGGAGAGACCTTGGCCATGTCATCCGTGCCGGCAGAGAGCCGCTACATCCATCATGAGGACCTGCGACTGCACCATCTCGATTGGGGTCGGGAGGACCTGCCCCCGGTGATCCTGGTGCACGGCATCCGCCTGCATGCCCATGTCTGGAACAATTTCGCGCGCCGCTTCAATGATCGGCTGCACATCCTGGCGCTGGACCAGCGTGGTCATGGCGACAGCGGCTGGGCGAGTCGGGACCGCTACCACACCGAGGACTTCTACCGCGATCTGCGTGCCGTGGTCCTTGAGCGGAAGCTGCGCCGGTTCACGCTCATCGGCCACTCGCTCGGCGGTCTGGTCTCGATGCTCTATGCGCATCGTCACCCCGAGGAGCTCGAACGCCTCGTGCTGGTCGACATCACGGCGGGCCTGCCCGATGCGCCGCCGGGGGCCGACCTGTCGCGCATCTCGGAAACGCCCCCCCCACATGATTTCGATTCTGTCGAGGCAGCCATCGCCTACCTCGGACGCATGCTGTCGCTGGCACCGCCGGACATGGTCGAGGAAAGCGTGATCCACGGCATGCGTACGACCGAGGCCGGACGTTACACGTGGAAATATGATCCGGCCTTGAGCCACCGGCCGCGGCCGGTGTCCACATCGATGGATCTGTGGAACCTGGTCGGTGGCATCCCCACGCCGACGCTGTTGCAGTACGGCAGCCATAGCCGTGTGGTCTCGGACGAACTCGCCGATCGCATGGCGAAGACGATGCCCTGTTGCAGCGTGGAACGGATCGAGCGTGCCGGGCATGCGCTGTTCACCGACCAACCCGATGCGTTCGCCGCCAGCGTCGAGCGTTTCGTGTTCGGGCGCACCGCCTCCTGACCGGATGAACATCATGCGCCCGAAAATCCGCCTTGCCCATGCCTCCGACATCCACCTGGACACCGATTACTACGGTGGTGAGCACCGCCTCGACCGACGCGACCGCTGCCGGCGGGTGTTTCGCCTGCTGCTCGATGAGGTCATCGCGCAGACGCCGGACGCATTGCTGATCGCCGGTGACCTGTTCGACTCCAACCGTGCCTCCGATGACACGATCCTGTGGGCGATGGAGGCTCTGGGCGGACTGCCCTTTCCGGTCCTGATGATTCCCGGCAATCACGATTGCCTGGAAGGGAATGGCATCTACCGACGTCACGACTTCAATCGCATTGCCAACGTGCAGATGATAATGACGGCCGAAGGCGAAACAGTCGAGCTGCCGGAACTGAAGCTGAGCGCCTGGGGCAAAGGCATGGTCGTGCATTCGCCGGCCTTCAGCCCCCTGGCCGACATGCCCCCCGTCCGCGAGGGTTGGTGGAATCTTGCACTAGGACACGGCATCTACGTCGATGGTGCGCACCACAGCTATCGTTCCTCGCAGATCAGGTCCGAGCAGATCGGCACCAGCGGCCGGGATTACATCGCGCTCGGCCACCACCATGGTCTACAGGACGTCTCCGACGCCGAGACCGCTGCCTGTTACAGTGGTTCGCCGGAACCCGTGGCCGACGACGCCGGTACCTTCGTCACGGTCGATCTCGAGCATGGTGTCGACACCAGAGTGCTCATCCACCGCATCGACTAGGATGCGGCTTGCGGAGGACGACGCCGGCACAAGCGGCGTCGTCATCATCGACGCATGACCGGCGCGGCATTCGTTCCGGCACCTTTGCGACGGTTCTGGATCGGGCTGGCCCCGAACGTACGCGGAGCGTTCTGGATATTGCTGGGCGCGCTCAGCCTGGTGCTGATGCACACCCTCAGCAAGAGCATGGGCAAGCGCTACGACCCGCTGCAGATGACCTTCTTCCGCTGTGCGATCAGCCTGGCGTTCGTGTTGCCGGTGGCCGTCTCGGGACGCGCGAGCAGCCTGCGCACGCGCCACCTGAGAATGCACGTCGTGCGTGCGCTGTTCGGGCTGTTCGGCTGGCTCTCCGCGTTCCACGCGGTATCGCGCCTGCCGCTCGCCGACTTCACGACGATGAGCTTCACGATGCCCTTGTTCGTGACGCTGCTCGCGGTACCGGTGCTGCGCGAGCGTGGCTCCCGGCAACGCTGGCTCGCGACGCTGATCGGATTCGTCGGCGTGCTGTTCACGGCCCGCCCCGGCGGCGACTTCCAGCCGGCGACCTTCGTGGCACTGGCCAGCGCGTTCTTCGGCGCCTGCGTACTGATGGTGGTGAAACGGACGCCGATCAGCGAAGGTCCGTCCACGATGCTGTTCTACTCGAACCTGATCATCTCTGTCCTGATGCTGGGGCCGGCCCTGTCGGTATGGCGTGACCCGAGCCTGCTGGACCTGCTCTGGTTGGTCCTCATCGGATTCTTCGGCATCATGTCACAGGTGACCTACATTTTCGGCATGCGCGCAGGCGATGCCTCGGCGCTGGCGTCGTTCGATTATGTACGACTGGTGTATGCCGGCCTGATCGGCTTCGTGTTGTTTGCCGAGATCCCCGATCTGTGGTCGCTGATCGGCGCGGCCTGCATCATCGGCAGCACCTTCTACATCGGGCGCCACGAAAGCGCATTGGCGAAGAAGAGCGCATCGAGGGCCGCAGCGAGCTGAGCCCCCCCGATTGGCGTCGTCGAGCGCACGCCCGCGTCAGCCGGCCTTTTTCACCAGGGGGCAGGTGCTCTTCGACAAGGGCTGGAAGGCCTGATCGCCAGGGATGACGCGGCGGACGTGGTAGTAGTCCCACGGGTATTTCGACTCCGACGGCTTCTTCACCTGCATCAGGTACATGTCGTGCACCATGCGCCCGTCGACGCGCAGCTTGCCGTTCTTCGCGAAGA
>JAJVIJ010000029.1 GCA_022072095.1 Rhodocyclaceae bacterium | reverse complement strand
CCCGCGGTCACCCCGGCACCGCCGGTACCGGCCGCAGCTCAGCCCGCACCGGCGCCCGCAGTGGCCGAGCCGGCCAAGCCCACCGCGGAGCCTGCTCCCCCGCCGGTGGCCGCCAAGCCGCCGGCGCCGCCACCCCCGCCGCCGGAACCGGGCTTTTTTGAACGGCTGCTCGACAGCCCGATGCTGACCTGGGGTGGGGCGGGTATCGGGGTGCTTCTACTGGGTTTCCTTGGGTACCGCCAGGCCCAGCGGCGCAAAGGCGCGGGCGCCAGCCCCGGGCAGTCCGCGTCCCCGTCCGTGATCGCTCCCACATCCGTGTTTGGGCAGGGTGGCGGGCAGCGCATCGATACCGCCGCCAGTTCGTTGCAGACGGATTTCAGTCAGTCCAGCCTGTCCGCGATCGATGCCGACGAAGGTGTGGATCCGGTGGCCGAAGCGGATGTCTATATCGCTTACGGCCGCGATGCCCAGGCCGAAGAGATTCTGCTCGAAGCGCTCAAGAGCGAGCCCACTCGCCACGCCATTCACCTGAAACTGTTGGAAATCTACGCTGCGCGCAAGAACACCAAGCAGTTCGAATCCCTGGCCAGCGAGCTGTATTCCAAGACCGGCGGCGTCGGCGGTGATTGGGAAACTGCGGCGGCGATGGGGCGCAAACTCGATCCGGAAAATCCGCTTTATGGTGGTGCGGGATCGTTGCCGCAGCCGGCCGGCGCGGAGCCCGAGGAGTCGATCGCCGACAAGACCATCGTTGCCGTATCGCCCGAAGCCTTGCGCGATACCTGGACCATGCCGGGAGAACTGTCCCGTGTGGGCGAGGATCAGGCCAAGCCAGTTCCAGAGCCGGAAGCGACTGCGGTCGCGCCCATCGACCTTGATCTCGATTTTGGCCTGCCGGGCGCTCCGCAGCCTGTCGCGCGCGACGGTGGGGAAGCCACCGTGGCGAACCCTGCGTCGGCGATGTCGTCGGCACCGAGCAAGGAGCATGAAACACCTGCCGCCGATGCGCATGTGCTCGATTTCGATCTCGGGTCGCCTCCGGTGCCGGTCGAGCCCCGCGTTGACACGACCGATACGGGCACGATCAAGCTGGATCGTCCGTTGGTTGCCGAGTCGATTGCGGAATTGCCCTTGTCGCCTGAGGCAGCGCTCGATTTCGAGCTGCCTGGTGCCGATTCGGCGGCATCCGTCGAGTCGATGGATGTCGATCTGACCGAATCCCGGCCCATGGGAGTGTTGGACGAGGCCATCGCCGTCGTCGACCTGGAAAAGACCGATATCGGCAACCTGATCGATTTCAATCTCGACTTGCCCGAGTCGCCGGATTCGGCACAGTCCGCGGCACCCAAGATCGATTTCTCCGATATCGATCTCGACTTGGGCATGCCGGATACACCATCGGGTCCGTCATCTGTGCCGGCTGAAATCAATCTGCCACCGCGTACGGTTCACATCGCGATTCCGGAGGGTGAGGACGACCTGTCGCTGATGCAGACCCAAACTCACGGCCTGCCACGGCTGGATGGCGAGGGCGAATCGGCTCCCGAGTCTGCGACGGACTCCGAAGAGGTCAACACCAAGATCGAGCTGGCGCGCGCCTATGAGGAAATGGGCGACAAGGAAGGCGCGCGCGAGCTGTTGCAGGAGGTGCTCGGCGAAGGCTCTCCGGCCCAGCAGGATAAGGCGCGCGAGATGCTGTCACGTCTGTGAGACGTGGGCTCGATCCTGGCGTAGCGCTGTCAGGGTGGTTATTGATCATGGCGGCGTCGCAACGCCTTCATGGAGTAGCGCTGGCATGGGTGGGGATGCTGGTCATCGTCTTGGCTCTTGGTCTGAGCGCGCGTCGGTTGTTGGCCATGTTTCGGCGAGGAGTCTGGTTTCTGCTCGCGCTCTTCCTGAGTCACGTCTGGATGGTGCCGGGCGAGCGTGCGCTGCCATGGTTGGGAGGCTTGAGTCCCACCCATGCTGGAATCGATCTCGCACTGACTCAATCCGTTCGTGTGTCGATCGCGCTGGCTATGGTCGCTCTGGTGATGCGCTGGTTCCGTCCACACCAGCTTGCAGCCGGTCTGGCCTCCCTGGCAAGAGCACTGCCGGTGCCGACAAACTGGGCCGTAGCATTTGGCCGGCGCCTCGACCTCACCTTGCAGCAGGTGTGCACGAACGATGGCAAGGCCTCGCTGCGGGCGATGTGGCTTGATCTGGTGACGCGGAACGAGTCGCCGAGTATCGGTACTCAGCTGACCGACCGCCTGGCCGGGCTCGCTGCCTCGATGCAGCCGACGGCGTGGTACGACCGGGCCGCGATCCTGACCCTGTTGAGCGGGGCGCTGGTCATTGCCTGTCGTTGAGCGCATCGCGCTGGGCCTCGAGTATCACGGCGGTTCGTTCAAGGGCTGGCAGTCGCAGGCCGGAGGGGGTACCGTGCAGGATGCTCTCGAGAAGGCCCTGGCGGAAATTGCCGGCGATGCGGTACGTGTGGTGGCCGCCGGCCGGACCGATGCGGGCGTGCATGCGCTGGTCCAGGTGGTCCATTTCGATGTCATGCACCCTCGCCCACTCCAAGCCTGGGTACGCGGTACGAACACGTACTTGCCAGCGACAATCGCGGTCCGCTGGGCTGCGTCCGTACCTCAATCTTTTCATGCACGCTTCTCGGCGACCGCGCGCGAATATCGTTACCTGTTGTGGAATCATCCCGTGCGTCCGGCCGTCGCCGCCGGGCAGGTCGGCTGGACCCATGCCGCACTCGATCTCGCGGCCATGCAGGCTGCATTGCCTGGCGTGCTGGGCAGGCAGGATTTTTCGGCCTTGCGCTCGTCCGAGTGCCAGGCGAAATCACCAGTCCGGACCATACATGAGGCGAGCGTGCGGAGATCGGGTCACTGGTTCCAGTTCCACATCCGTGCCGACGGATTCTTGCACCACATGGTTCGCAATCTGGTCGGTGCCCTGATCCAGATCGGCCGCGGCAGGCATGATCCGAGCTGGCTCGCGAGCCTGCTTGCCTCGCGCGATCGTCGTCTAGGAGCACCGACATTTGCACCGGATGGCCTGTACCTGTCCGGTGTGCAGTACGATCGGCGCTGGAACCTGCCCGCCGAGGATCTGATTCGCCAGATTCCTTGTCCGCCATGTTGAGCCACCGTTGAAGGCAACTACATTGAGAGGCGCATCGTGCGCGTGCATCGTCGTACTCGCGTGAAGATTTGCGGTGTTCGCCAGGCCGCGGATGTCCAGGTCGCGGCCGACGCCGGAGCGGATGCGGTGGGTTTGGTGCTCTATCCACCGAGCCCACGCTATCTGGAGTCTGCTGCCGCCGGCATGCTGGCACGCTCGCTGCCGCCGTTCATGAGCGCCGTGGCGTTGTTCGTCAACTCCGAACCGGAGCGGGTGCGCGCGGTGCTGGCACAGGTGCCGACGGCGACGCTGCAATTTCACGGTGATGAGTCGGCCGACTACTGCCGGTCGTTCGGGCGTCCCTACATCAAGGCGGTGCGCATGCGTCCGGAGACCGATTTGCTAGAATGCGCGCGCACCTATGCCGACGCTGCCGGATTGTTGCTCGACGCCGATACGGCATCGTTTGGCGGAGCAGGCCAGACATTTGACTGGTCGTGGGCCGACGTCGATCTACCACTGCCGATGGTTCTTTCCGGCGGCTTGAATCCTGACAACGTAGCCGTGGCGATCCGGCGCCTGCGCCCGTGGGCGGTGGACGTGTCCAGTGGCGTGGAGTCCGCGCGGGGCATCAAGGATGCCGGCAAGATCGCCCGATTTCTCGAAGAGGTCAGATGTGGAGATGCACCATCCGCCGACAGCGGCGCCGTATGACCTGCCCGATCGCCGCGGGCATTTCGGCCCGTACGGTGGCGTGTTCGTCGCCGAAACGCTGATCGCCGCGCTGAACGCGCTGCGCATCGCCTACGATGCGCTGCGCAGCGATGCCGAATTCCGCGCGGAGCTCGAATACGAACTCAGGCACTATGTCGGGCGCCCCAGCCCCATCTATCATGCTCGCCGACTGACCCAGCATTGCGGTGGCGCGCAGATCTATCTGAAGCGCGAGGACCTTAACCATACCGGCGCGCACAAGATCAACAACTGCGTAGGGCAGGCGCTGCTTGCTCGTCACATGGGCAAGCCACGCGTGATCGCCGAGACCGGTGCCGGACAGCATGGCGTCGCCACTGCGACGGTCGCGGCGCGGTACGGCATGAAATGTGTGGTCTACATGGGGGCCGAGGATGTCGCGCGCCAGGCGGCCAACGTCTATCGGATGAAGCTGCTGGGTGCCGAGGTGATCCCGGTGGAGTCGGGGTCCAGGACGCTGAAGGACGCACTGAACGAGGCGATGCGCGATTGGGTCACGCACGTTGCCGACACGTTCTACATCATCGGTACCGTTGCCGGACCGCATCCGTATCCGATGCTGGTGCGGGATTTCCAGAAGGTCATCGGTTTGGAGTGCCAGGTGCAGATGCAGGAACTGGTCGGCCGTCAGCCCGATGCCGTGATCGCCTGTGTCGGTGGCGGCTCCAATGCGATGGGTATCTTCTATCCCTATATCGACGAACCCGGCGTGCGCCTGATCGGGGTCGAGGCGGCCGGGGAAGGGATCGCAACCGGTCGCCACGCCGCGTCATTGATCGCGGGTCATCCGGGCGTGCTGCACGGCAACCGAACCTATCTGCTGCAGGACGCCAACGGACAGATCATCGATACCCATTCGATTTCGGCGGGACTGGACTATCCCGGCGTCGGTCCCGAACACGCTTGGCTGAAGGACAGCGGTCGGGCCGAGTACGTCGGCGTCACCGACGACGAAGCGCTGGCGGCATTCCATGCCGCGTGTCGCCTCGAGGGCATCATGCCGGCCTTGGAGTCGGCGCACGCGCTGGCCCATGCACTCAGGATCGCACCGACGCTGTCCGCAGACACGGTGCTGCTCGTGAATCTGTCGGGTCGCGGCGACAAGGACATGCACACGGTCGCGGCGCGCAGCGGGCTGGATTTGTAAATGGGACGTATCGGCACGCGTTTTTCGGAGCTGGCCAAGCTTGGCCGCAAGGCGCTGATTCCCTATATCACCTGTGGTGACCCGGAACCCGGGATGACCGTTCCGCTCATGCATGCGCTGGTTGCGAATGGCGCGGACCTGATCGAGCTCGGCGTGCCTTTCTCGGACCCGATGGCGGACGGCCCGACGATCCAGCGCGCGTCCGAGCGGGCGCTCGCGCGGGGCGTCAGCCTGCGCGACGTACTGGATCTGGTGCGGCAGTTTCGCGACCGCGATGAGATCACGCCGGTGGTGCTGATGGGCTATGCCAACCCGATCGAAGCCATGGGCGTCGAGTCCTTCGTGCAAGCGGCGAAGGCGTCCGGTGTCGACGGCGTACTGGTGGTCGACTATCCGCCGGAGGAATGTACAGATTTCGTCGAGCTGTCGCGCAAAGCGGGCCTGGACAATATCTTCCTGCTTGCCCCCACTTCGACCCCGGAGCGCATCGATGCCGTCGGCCGGCTTGGCAGCGGCTATCTCTATTACGTGTCGTTACGCGGCGTGACCGGTGCTGGCCACATCGACCTAGACGAAGTCAGTACGCGCATTCCCTTGATCAGGGCGCGCGTGCAGCGCCCGGTTGGCGTGGGTTTCGGCATTCGCGATGCATCGGGCGCTGCTCGCGTCGCGCGCGTGGCCGACGCGGTGGTCATCGGCAGTCGCATCATCGAGGAAATCGAGCGTGACCCGGGGGCCGCCTGCGACAATGTCGGCCGCTTCGTGGCGTCGGTGCGGGCGGCAATGGACGCGGAAGGGGAGCGATGAGCTGGATCAACAAGCTGCTGCCTCCGCGGATCAAGCGTAGCGAGTCGACCGGGCGCAAGGCCATGCCCGAGGGGCTTTGGTCCAAGTGTCTCGCCTGTGAAGTCGTGCTCTATGGGGCCGACCTGGAGAAGAATGCCCAGGTCTGTCCGAAATGCGGGCATCACCATCGCCTGCGTGCGCGTGCGCGCATCGATCTGTTGCTCGACGCTGAAGGGCGCTTCGAGATCGGTGCCGAGGTCTTGCCGGTCGACCCACTCAAATTCAAGGATTCGCGACGCTATGCCGATCGCCTGAATGCTGCGCGGGATGAGACGGGCGAGGCCGATGCGCTGATCGTCATGCAGGGCGCGATCAAGACCGTGCCGACCATCCTGGCGGTATTCGAGTTCGGCTTTCTCGGTGGTTCCATGGGCTCTGCGGTCGGAGAGCGTTTCGTGCGTGGGGTGCGTGCCGCACTGGAGCAAAGCCTGCCGTTCATCTGTGTGACGGCGAGTGGTGGAGCACGCATGCAGGAGAGCCTCTTTTCACTGATGCAGATGGCCAAGACGACGGCCGCGGTGGCAGAGCTGGGAGCCTGCCGGCTGCCTTTCATCACGGTGTTGACCGACCCGACGACCGGCGGTGTGTCGGCGAGTTTTGCGTTTGTCGGCGATGTCGTGATCGCCGAACCGGGGGCGCTGATCGGGTTTGCCGGTCCGCGCGTCATCGAGCAGACCGTGCGCGAAAAGCTGCCCGAGGGTTTCCAGCGCTCCGAATTCTTGCTCGCCAAGGGGGCCGTGGACATGATCGTCGATCGGCGCGTACTGCGCGACCGGCTAGCTGGCCTGTTGTCCTTGTTGCTGAAGGCGCCGGCGGCTTGAGGGCTGACGGCATGGCCGGCCGCTGGCCATGATCATCGACCAAGGGCAAGCGCTCCCGGAGCAGGGTTCTGCATGACACGATCACTGGCGCAGTGGCTGGCGCATGCCGAGTCGCTGCATCCGAAGGTCATCGACCTCGGCCTGGTGCGCGTCGCCAGGGTCCGAGACGCGCTGGGTCTTGCCCTAGCGGTACCCGTCATTACGGTTGCCGGGACCAACGGCAAAGGCTCGACCTGCGCCCTGCTGGAGGCGATGCTGCGGTCGGCCGGGTATCGCCCGGCAGTCTATAGCTCGCCCCACCTGCTCCGCTACAACGAACGCTTGCGCCTGAACGGACAGCCCGCGAGCGATGCCGCGTTGTGCGCAGGTTTTGCAGCCGTCGAGGCGAGTCGAGGTGATGCGCCGCTGACCTATTTCGAATTCGGCACGCTGGCGGCCGTGCACGCCATCGCTGCGCGCAGCGACCTGGACATCGCGATTCTCGAAGTCGGCCTCGGCGGGCGACTGGATGCGGTCAATGTCCTCGACAGCGATTGCGCGATCATTTCCAGTATCGACCTCGATCATCAAGACCTGCTGGGCTCGACCCGCGAGGACATTGGGCGGGAAAAAGCCGGCATCTTTCGCCCGGACCGGCCGGCTGTGGTCGCGGATCCGCTTCCACCTCGGTCGCTGCTCGATCATGCGAGAGAGGTCGGTGCGAGGCTGTTGCGTATGAATGTGGATTTCATGATCGATGCCGATGCGCAGCAATGGCGCTATCGCGGGGTCGGTGTCACGCTTGGGGGTCTGCCCTTTCCGGCGCTCCGTGGCCGGCAACAGTTGCGAAATGCCGCGGCGGCGATCACCGCCCTGTATAGCCTGCGCGAGCGTGTGCCGGTTTCGGCGGGCGCGATCCGGCAGGGTCTGGCCGAGGTCAGGCTGCCGGGGCGGTTCCAGGTATTGCCGGGGACGCCGCGCATCGTGCTCGATGTCGCGCACAACCCCGAAGCGGCCCGGGCGTTGGCCGACAATCTGGGCGATATGGGGTTCCATCCGGAAACCTGGGCGGTATTCGGCATGCTCGCAGACAAGGATGTCGAGGCGACTGCACGAGCCATGTCGCGGCGTGTCGATCACTGGTTGCTCGCCAGCCTGCCGGGACCGCGTGGTCAGTCGGGGGGCGCGCTCGCCGCGCGGCTCCGCGCGGCCGGCGTCGTGGCGCCGATGGAGTCCTTTCCCGATGTCGCAAGCGCGCTGGCGGTCGCCCGGGAGCGCGCGGGAGCGAATGATAGAATTGTCGCCTTCGGTTCTTTCCTGGTCGCGGCCGATGCCTTACTGGAACTCGGCGTGCCTGTTTGATTTGCGGTGATGTTCCCCGGCCAGATTGTCGGCTCCATTCATGTCTGATGAACTCAAACGCCGCGCCCGTCGCCGCCTGATCGGTGCAGTCGTCATCGCGTTGACCGCAGCCATCGTCTTGCCGATGGTCATGGACAGCGAGCCGCGACGGCCCGAAGCCGAAATCGACGTGCGCATTCCTGCACCGGAGGCGCTCGGGCCGCTGCCGGCGCCCAAATCTCCGGCCACGTCCGCGCTGCCCTCGGTCCCGGCGGCGCCCGTTCCGCATACCGCGCCGGCTTCGACGCCGGCGAGCGGACGTTCGACCGATGTGGAGCCCGAACCGAGCAAGGGGGCCGGTGCGCAGGTCCGCGACCGGTCGCCGAATCCGGTTTCTCCGCAGGCAGCCCTACCGGCGGTGGAGAAGCCTGCGACTTCGAAAGGTCCCCGTACCGACGAAGACCGGCGTGCGCGCAATATTCTCGAGGCGCATGCGGGCTCATATGTCGTTCAGCTGGGCGCTTTCGCCGAGTCCGCCAACGTGCGCAGGGTCGAGGAACGCGTCAAAAAGCTCGGATATCCGGTTTATTCGGAGGTGATGCGTAGCGAGGGGGGAGGAAAAACCCGGGTGCGTGCCGGGCCATTTTCCAGTCGTGAAGACGCCCAGGCTGCCCGCGACAAGCTCGCGCATGCCGGGCTCACTGGAATCGTTGCCGAAAAATAGCGAGCGCGTCGTGCATGAGCGGATTCGATATCGGTGTACTGTCGCTGCTTGCCTTGTCGGCGGTCGTCGGCATGGTGCGCGGCCTGTTCAGCGAATTACTGGGCCTTGGCGCCTGGGTATTGGCTTACTTCTCGGCCGCGGCGCTGTCCGCTCCGGTCGCCTCGGGGCTGCCGGAGGACTGGGGCGAGCCGACGGCGAGGCTGGTGATCGCCTGCGTAATGGTGTTTGTGGGGGCACTGATCGTGTGTGGCGTGGTGCGCCGATTGATGCGCAGTCTGCTGCGTGCTGCCGGGCTGGGGGCTGTCGATCGCGGTCTGGGCGCCCTGTTCGGGCTGGCGCGTGGCTTGCTGATCGTCGTCGCCCTGGCACTCGCCGCGGGCCTGACGACGCTGCCTCGCCAGCCTTGGTGGCGGGCAGCCCGACTGGCGCTGCCGATCGAGACGGCCGCGTTGGCGGTCAAGGCATATCTGCCGGCCGGACTCGCCAGCCGGATCCGTTTCCGTTAGACGACTTAGGATAGAGCCCATGTGCGGCATACTCGGCGTCGTGGCAAACGCTCCGGTTTGCCAGCTCCTGTACGACGGCCTGCTCGTTCTTCAACATCGCGGGCAGGATGCGGCTGGCATGGCGACCGCGGAGGCGGGCCGACTCCATCTGCACAAGGGGTCCGGGCTGGTACGCGATGTCTTCCGCACGCGCAACATGCGCGATCTAGGAGGCAATGTCGGTATCGCACATTGTCGTTATCCGACAGCCGGCTCGGCCTACAATGCCGCCGAAGCGCAGCCGTTCTACGTCAATTCGCCGTTCGGCATCGTGCTCGGACATAACGGAAACCTGACCAACGCGGCGCTCCTCAAGCGTGAGATGTTCCAACTGGATCAGCGGCATATCAACACCAATTCCGATTCGGAAGTGTTGCTGAACGTGTTGGCTCACGAACTGCAGATCGCGGTTCGTGATGGTTTGAGCGGGTCCGCCGCGGTGTTCCATGCCGTCTCGGGTGTGCACCGCCGCTGTCGCGGGGCGTACGCCGTCGTCGCCGTGATTGCCGGCTACGGGCTGCTCGCCTTCCGTGATCCGTACGGCATACGTCCTCTGGTGATCGGCCGTTCGGAAGCGCCCGATGGTCGCCTCGAGTGGCTGATCGCTTCGGAATCGGTCGCGCTCGATACGCTGGGTTTTGGCCTGCTTCGAGACGTCGATCCCGGCGAGGCGATCATGATCGACGCAGCCGGGCGCTTCGAAAGCAGGCAGTGTGCCGAGAAGCCGCGTCGCGCGCCCTGTCTGTTCGAGTACGTCTATCTGGCGCGACCGGACTCGATATTGGACGGTGTTTCCGTCTATGAGGCCCGCATGCGCATGGGAGAACATCTGGCGGCGAAGCTTGCGCCCATGTTGCCGGAACTGGCGATCGATGCGGTCATCCCTATTCCGGATTCGAGCCGGCCGTCGGCGCTGGAACTCGCCAACAAGCTTCAGCTCGCCTACCGCGAAGGCTTCGTGAAGAATCGTTACATCGGACGCACCTTCATCATGCCGGGCCAGATGGCTCGCCGCAAGTCGGTTCGCCAGAAGCTGAATGCGATTGCACACGAGTTTCGTGGCCGGAACGTGTTGCTGGTGGACGATTCCATCGTCCGCGGCACGACCAGTCGCGAAATCGTGCAGATGGCGCGGGAGGCCGGAGCGCGCCGGGTCTATTTCGCGTCGGCGTCGCCGCCGGTGCGCCATGCCAATGTCTATGGGATCGACATGCCGACCCGCGGCGAGCTCATCGCCGCCCATCGGGACGACGAACAGATCCGTTGCGAAATCGGCGCCGATGCGCTGATCTATCAGGATCTGTCGTCCCTGCGTACCGCCGTGACCTCATGCAACCCGCGCTTGTCGGAATTCGAGTCGTCCTGCTTCGATGGGCACTATGTCACGGGCGACATCAGCGACGATTATCTGGATGGGATCGAAATGGAACGGCGATCCGGGGTGCGTCAGGATGAGGACGACGCACAGCTCGACCTCAACCTGGTCCTCGCTCCATAGCGATCCATTCGAGCAATTGGAGACGTTTCTTGCACGACGATAACCTGGATTGGGAGGCCGATACGCTGGCGGTGCGGGCGGGCGGGCAGCGCAGCGCCTTCGGCGAACACAGCGAAGCCTTGTATCTGACCTCGAGCTTCGTGTTCCGCAGCGCCGGGGAGGCCGCAAGGCGTTTTGCCGGTGAGGACCCCGGCAACATCTACGGGCGGTTTACCAATCCGACGGTCACGATGATGCAGGATCGCTTGAAGGCGCTGGAGGGGGCCGAGGCCTGTGTGGCCACCGCTTCGGGCATGTCGGCCATTCTGGCGACGGTCATGGCGCTGCTGCGCGCGGGTGAGCACGTCGTCGCGTCCGCCAGTCTGTTCGGTGCCACGGTACAGCTATTCCAGAATGTGCTGGGGCGCTTCGGGCTGGGGACGACCTTCGTGCCGGCGACCGACCTGGCCGCCTACCGCGCGGCCATGCGGCCGAATACGCGGATGCTGTTTGTCGAAACGCCGTCCAACCCGCTGACCGAGATCGTGGATATCGCCGCGGTCGCCGAGATCGCCCATGCCGGTGGGGCCTGGCTGGCCGTGGACAACTGCTTCTGCACGCCGGCCCTGCAGCGGCCGCTGGCGTTCGGTGCGGATATCGTCATCCATTCTGCGACCAAGTATCTGGATGGCCAGGGCCGTGTGCTGGGCGGCGCCGTGCTCGGCTCGGCCGAGTTGATGAGCGAGGTCCTGGGTTTCCTGCGTACCGCCGGCCCATCGCTTTCACCATTCAACGCCTGGGTCATCCTCAAGGGGATGGAAACGCTTGGTTTGAGGATGCAGGCCCAGTCTGCGGCGGCATTGCAGCTTGCGCGTTGGCTGGAACGGCAGCCGCGCGTCGAGCGCGTCTATTACCCGGGGCTGCCCTCGCATCCGCAGTTCGCGCTTGCGCAACGTCAGCAGAGCGCCGGTGGTGCCATCGTGTCCTTTGAGGTGCGCGACGGTCGCGAAGCCGCCTGGAAGCTGATCGACGCGACGCGCCTGCTCTCGATCACGGCCAATCTGGGCGACACCAAGAGCACGATCACACACCCGGCGAGCACGACCCACGGACGCATCAGCCCCGAGGCACGCGCGGCGGCCGGCATCAGCGAGGGTCTGTTGCGCGTCGCCGTCGGGCTGGAGTCGATCGTCGATATCGAGCGAGATCTGGCTGACAGCCTGAGTTAGGCGCCGATCGGCCGGCGCATCGAGTCGGGCATTGCTGCCGCCGGTGCGCTGGTCATGGCAATCATTTCTTCTGTGCAGGGGATAGCATGCGACGCATCACGTTGACGCAGTACCTTGTGGAACAACAACGCGAGCGGGCCGCAATTTGCGCCGACCTGCGCCTGCTCGTGACGCTGGTGGCACGTGCCGTGCAGGCCATTTCGGTCGCGGTCGGCAAAGGCGCGCTCGCCGGTGTATTGGGCGATATGGGTCGAGAAAACGTGCAGGGCGAAGCGCAGAAGAAGCTCGATGTCATCGCCAACGAAATCCTGCTGGAGGCGAACGAGTGGGGCGGGCATCTGGCGGCGATGGCGTCCGAGGAAATGGCGGCCCCGCACTCGATCCCGCACCGCTATCCGAAAGGCGAGTACCTGTTGGTGTTCGATCCGCTGGACGGCTCCTCCAATATCGACGTAAACATTGCCGTCGGCACGATATTCTCGGTGCTGCGCTGTCCGGAGGGCGTGGCCGACCCCGGCGAGGAGGCGTTCCTGCAAGCCGGGCGTACGCAGGTCTGCGCCGGCTATGCAGTCTATGGTGCGGCGACCCTGCTGGTACTCACGCTGGGGAGTGGCGTACACGGCTTTACGCTGGATCGGGAGAGCGGCCAGTTCTACCTGACCCACCCGGATATGAGCATTCCCGCCGATACCAGGGAGTACGCGATCAATGCATCGAATGCGCGCTTCTGGGAGCCACCGGTGAGGCGCTATATCGACGAGCTCAATGCCGGATCGGCGGGGCCGCGCGGGCTCAATTTCAACATGCGCTGGGTTGGGTCGATGGTGGCCGATGTGCATCGCATCATGACGCGCGGCGGCATCTTTCTGTATCCGCGCGACACCAAGGACATCGCCAAGCCAGGCAAACTCCGCCTGCTTTACGAAGCCAATCCAATGGCCTTGATCGTCGAGCAGGCCGGTGGGGCTGCGAGCGACGGGCGCATGCGCATCCTGGACATCGAGCCCGATGGCCTGCACCAGCGGGTTGCCGTGATCATCGGTTCGAGAAACGAGGTCGAACGCGTCGTGTCCTACCATTTGGTCGCATAGTGGTGGGGGCCGGCATCGTGGACCTGTTGGGCAGGCGCGCCCTTTACCTATCCGGCGAGGTGATCCATGCATCCAGATGGTCTGACAAGCGACAATATCGCGATTTTCGGCGGAGGCTGCTTCTGGTGCCTGGAGGCCGTTTTTCAGCGTGTCGATGGTGTCGTCGAAGTCATTCCGGGCTACTGCGGCGGGATGGTTTCCGACCCCGATTACCAGGCGGTCTGTGGTGGGCAAACGGGACATGCGGAGGTGGTGCGCCTGCGCTTCGACCCGGCACGCCGCAGCTATGACGAGCTCTTGCAGATTTTCTTCGAGATTCACGACCCGACTACCCTTGACCGCCAGGGGAATGACGTCGGATCGCAATACCGTTCGGTGATTTTTTACTTTGGCGACGCGCAGCGGCGTACCGCCGAAGCGCGCATGCACGCAATCGAGTCGGCCGGCACGTTGCGCGCCCCCATCGTCACCGAGTTGCGGCCGGCGCCCGAGTTCTGGCCCGCCGAAGCCTACCATCGCGACTATTTTCTCAGGAATGCGGCGGAGCCGTACTGTCAGTTCGTCGTGGCGCCCAAGGTCGCGAAATTCATGAGGAAGTTCGCGGCATTGCAGCGCTAGGCCCGCTGCCCGGCACCCATGCGGCAAAAGGCTGGCAAAAAGCGATTGACATCCGCTTGCGAATGTAAGCATGCTTGCCGCCGGATTGAATGAGGTGCCGCTGCCTGGCAGGGGCACCGTCCAAGGGACCGGCCGCTTCTGGGCCGGTGAGCGCAAGTCCGTTCAGGGAAAGGAAGACCATATGGCAATGACCAAGAAGACTCCGTCCAAGGCCGCAACGAAGCCGGTGGCCAAGGCGGCGTCTGCGAAGAAGCCGGCCGTGGCCAAGCAGGCCAAACCGGCCGCTCAGGCCAAGCCCCAGGCCGTGAAAAAGCCCGCGGTGAAACGTACGCCCAATGCGGCTTTCATGAAGCCGTTGCAGCCCAGTGCGACGCTGGCCGCGGTCGTTGGGTCGGCCGCGCTGCCGCGGACCGAGGTGGTCAAGAAAATCTGGGAGTACATCAAAAAGCACAAGCTTCAGGATGCGGCCAACAAGCGCATGATCAATGCCGACGACAAATTGAAGCCGCTGTTTGGGGGCAAGGCTCAGGCGTCGATGTTCGAGCTGACGAAATTCGTCAGCGCCCACTTGAGCTGAGTGAGGTATTCGTGGTGCCGGACTGCCGGCACCACGGCGGAAATCTCCCGAGGCTTGCGCGCGCGCTGCGGGTATTTCGGGAACGGACCGGACGGGCGACCAGGTGGGGTTGCGCGCGCGACGAGATAGAATCGTTGCCGGCCTGTACCCAGGGATGATCATGCAACGCACCGATCGCATCGCACGTCAGTTCGAAGACAGTATCGCTGCCAAACGCGAGGCGGCAACCGTTCTCGTCGAACCCATCTCCCGGGCTGTCGAACGCATGGTGCGGTGCCTGTTGGCCAACGGCAAGATCATGGCGTGCGGAAATGGGGGGTCAGCGGCCGATTCGCAGCATTTCGCTGCCGAATTGCTGAACCGCTTCGAGCGTGAGCGGCCGGGCCTGGCAGCCATCGCGCTCACCACCGATACCTCCACGCTGACGTCGATCGCGAACGACTATGACTATGTTCAGGTGTTCGCCAAGCAGGTGCGCGCGCTCGGGCAGCCGGGTGACGTATTGCTCGCCATTTCCACCAGTGGTCGTTCAGCGAACGTGATCGAAGCGATTCAGGCCGCACATGAACGAGAAATCGATGTCGTCGCGCTCACGGGACGGGATGGGGGCCACATCGGGGCCCTGTTGGGCGACACGGATGTACATGTCTGCGTGCCGGCGATGCGCACCGCACGCATTCAGGAGGTCCATCTGCTCGCGTTGCATTGCTTGTGTGACGGCATCGACGTTGCCCTGCTCGGAGAGGAATGATGAGGCGTATCACTAGAGCTGCCTGGGCCGCGCTGTTCAGCGTGCTGGTCCTGCCGGGCTGCTTCCCCGTGGTTGCGACCGGGGTTGGCGTCGGCGCGCTGATGATCTCGGACCGGCGGACCTCAGGGGCCTACGTCGAGGATGAAGCGATCGAGTGGAAGGTCGGCAATCGCATTGGCGAGCGATTCAAGGATCACGCGCACGTCAATGCGACCAGCTTCAACCGCACCGTGCTGCTGACTGGAGAAACCCCTGACGCCGCGGCGAAAGCCGAGATCGGCCGGCTCGCTGCCGGGGTCGAGAATGTCCGAAATGTGGTCAATGAACTCGACGTCGCCGCGCCGAGTGGTTTTGGGGCGCGCAGCAACGACGCCTACATCACATCCAAGGTCAAAGCGCGCTTTCTGGAGGCGAACCGCTTCTCGGCAAATGTCGTCAAGGTCGTCACCGAAGCTGGGGTCGTCTATCTGATGGGCTTGGTGACACGACCGGAATCCGAGGCAGCGGCCGAGATCGCGCGCACGACGGCAGGAGTGAAAAAGGTCGTGCGCGTTTTCGAGTTCATCAGCGCCGACGAGGCACGACGGCTCGACAATCGGTCCGAGTCCGAGAGACGGGTCCCGGCAAGCACGGATCCCAAGAAACAGGGCTGACAACAGCGATTTTATTCGGTAGCCGTTTCTCGGGTCGGTTTCTCGGGTCGAGTTGGACCGGGGTCAGTGGCGGGACGCGACTGATTGCGAGACCGCGAGCGCGCGCGGGCACGGCTCGACGGTCCTTGCCCACCCTACGGCCTGACAAGGTGTGCAGGCCCTCCGTCATCCGCACTCGGCCTGGATAGGGGGCTTGCCCGTTTGATCAGGCCTTTGGCTTCCGTCGGCCGATCATGGCGAGCGTGCGGTCCCACAGCCGAGAGCCCGCGCGCCTGCCTGCCCCGGGATCAATACCGCAGCACCCTGAAAGGCCCCTGACCGCAATTGAGCCAGGGCCTGGTTGGCCTGTTCCAGTGGGAAGAGGGTGACGTCGGCGCGAAGCGGGATGTTTGGCGCCAGATCGAGGAATTCGTGGCCGTCACGCCGAGTCAGGTTGGCCACCGAGCGCAGGCAGCGTTCGCCCCAGAGCGTGGCGTAGGAAAATGCGGGTATGTCGCTCATGTGGATGCCGGCACAGACGACGCTGCCGCCCTTGTCCAGATGTCCGAGCGCGAGCGGAACGAGGGCGCCTGCAGGGGCGAAGACCAGTGCAGCATCGAGCCGCGCCGGCGGTGTCTCGTCCGTGCCGCCGGCCCAGCGGGCACCGAGCTGGCGCGCGAATGCCTGGCTGGCAAGGTCGCCGGGACGGGTGAAGGCCAGGAATTCGCGGTGCTGGTGGCGCAGCACCTGGGCGAGCAGGTGGGCCGCAGCGCCGAAACCATACAGACCGAGCCGGCGCGAGTCGCCGGCCAGGCGCAGCGCGCGATAGCCGATCAGCCCCGCGCACAGCCACGGCGCGAGCATCGCCGCATCGCCCTCATCGGGAAGAGGAAAGCAGTAGCGCGCATCGGCCACGGTGTAGTCGGCGTACCCGCCCTGGATCTGGTAGCCGGTGAAGCGTGCATGGTCGCAGAGGTTTTCGCGTTCGCTCGCGCAGTAGCGGCAGGTGCCGCAGGTCCAGCCCAGCCAGGGAACGCCGACGCGCTGGCCGACGCGAAAACCGCTGACGCGCGCGCCCAGCGCCGCGACGCGCCCGACGATTTCATGCCCCGGGATGATCGGCAGGATCGGATCCGGCAACTCACCATCGACGAGATGCAGGTCGGTGCGGCAAACCCCGCAGGCCTCGACCGCGATCAGCATCTCGCCGTCGCCGGCATTCGGTCGCGGCAATTCGGCCAGGCGCAGCGGCAGCCCGGGCCGGTCGAGAACCATCGCACGCATCGTGGTCGGCATGGGCATGTCTCTGTGTCGAGTTCAGTGGCGGTGCACCCGGCGTGCGACAACGTCGCCTCGGCCGTGATCGCGAGGGAGGGCGGTCGCGGGCATGCGACTACCGATCCGCGCACGCATCGGCTGGTGGCGCGGTCTGCGCGCGCAACAGCACGATCAATGCCCCGGAGCCGCCGTCGACGACCCGTGCCTGACAGAATGCCAGCACCGCGGGTTGGCGCGCGAGCCAGGCGAGCGTCAGTTTCTTCAATACCGGTTCATTGCCCGGCGAACCCAGGCCCTTGCCGTGGATGACGCGCAGGCAACGCTGTCTCTTTCTTTCAGCGGTGGCGAGAAAGGTCTTCAAGGCGTCCAGTGCCTCCGCACGATTCAGGCCGTGCAGGTCGATGGCGGCCTCGGCGAACCAGCGACCGCGGCGCAGGTCGCGCAACACGCTGGCACGGACACCGGGACGCGCGAAGCGCGGTTCTTCGCCGCCTTCGAGTCGCCAGTCGAGGTCGATCGGACCATGCAGCGACTCGTCGAGCGCCGCGCATTCGTCGCGTTCACGCAGGCGGGCTCGGGCTGGCGGCAGGCTGCTTGCGGCGACGTGCCGATCGTGCCGCATCGGCGTCACGCCTTTCAGCGCTTCGTGCCAGGCCCGGTCGTCCTCGGGGCTTGCGGGCCCCTGGCTGTCGTCACGATCCTTGCAGACCATCCAGGTAGCGCTCCGCGTCCAGCGCGGCCATACAGCCGGTTGCGGCGCTGGTGACCGCCTGCCGATAGATATGGTCCTGCACGTCGCCGGCGGCGAACACGCCGGCGATGGAGGTCGCCGTAGCCTGACCGGCACGTCCTCCATGGGTGATCAGGTAACCGTTGTCCATGTCCAGTTGCCCGGCGAACAGCTCGGTATTGGGCTGGTGTCCGATGGCGATGAACACGCCATTGACGCGCAGCTCCGATGCATGGCCGGAATTCACGTCGCGTACGCGCAAGCCGCTGACGCCGCTGGCGTCGCCGAGCACTTCGTCGAGCACGTGATGCCACATGATGCGCACCTGCCCCGCCCTTTCCTTTTCGAACAGCTTGTCCTGCATGATCTTCTCGGCACGAAAGCGGTCGCGACGGTGGATCACGGTCACCTGACGGGCGATGTTCGACAGGTAGAGCGCCTCTTCGACGGCGGTATTGCCGCCGCCGACGACGGCGACATCCTGCCCCTTGTAGAAAAAGCCGTCACAGGTCGCGCAGGCCGACACCCCCTTGCCCATGAAGGCCTGCTCCGAGGGCAGGCCCAGGTAGCGCGCGGTCGCACCCGTGGCGATGATGAGCGCGTCGCAGGTGTAGGTGGCGCTGTCGCCGGAGAGCTGGAAGGGACGCTGCCCTAACAGGGCGGTATGGATGTGATCGAAGACGACATCGGTGTCGAAGCGCAGCGCATGCCGTTCGAAGCGCGCCATCAGGTCGGGGCCCTGCACGCCATCGGCATCGGCCGGCCAGTTGTCGACCTCGGTCGTGGTCATCAGCTGGCCACCCTGTGCGAGACCGGTGATCAATAACGGCTTCAGGTTGGCACGGGCGGCATAGACGGCGGCGGTATAGCCGGCGGGCCCTGACCCGAGAATGATCAGGCGACTGTGGCGAGCGAGTGTCATCGTAGACTCCATTGGCAATCAAGGCGTTGGCTAATTGTATTCATATGGACCTTCAAGGCAGCAGGGCAATGTGCCGTTACCGCGCATGTTGTATGCTCCACGGATGCCGGCTGTGCGCGGCACGTGGTTCCTGGTTCTTATAATGGCGGATTGTCGGGTCCTTGGCGATTTTTCTGCCATGGCCTTTTGGAGGTGACATTCATGAGCACAGCCCATCCGGTATCGGTCACGGCACTTCGAACCTTCGCGATGTTCTCGGGTTTGTCCGAATCCAGCCTGGAGCCCATCGCACGTGCGTCGATCATGCGCCGCATCCCGCGCGGGGCGACCGTGGTGCGCGCCGGCGACCGCACGGATTTCGTCTATCTCATCCTGTCCGGCAGCCTGAAGGTCCTGGTCAGCGATGAGGAAGGCAGGGAAGTGATCCTGTCGATGCTCGGCCCGGGCGAGCTGTTCGGCGAAATGGGCGTCCTGGATGAGAACCCGCGTTCGGCAACGGTCGTCGCGCTGGCGGCGAGCGATCTGGTCGTGATCAGCAAGGCGGATTTCAAGCGCTGCCTGTACGAGAACTTCGATGTGACGATGTACATCCTGCGCAATCTGGTGCAACGCCTGCGCGTCGCCGACCGCAAGATCGAGAGCCTGGCGCTGATGGATGTCTATGGTCGTGTCGCCCGCCTGCTTCTGGAAATGGCCGAAGAGGTCAATGGCCAGAAGGTCGTGAACCGGAGAATTTCCAAGCAGGACATCGCGAAAATGATCGGGGCGTCGCGCGAGATGGTGTCGCGAGTCATGAAGGATCTGAATGTCCAGGGACTGATCGAAGAAGGGGACGGCCGGATCCTGTTGTTCGATCGCCTCGAGTCCGTCACCTGACGTCCGCCGGCCTGCCCCGCGGGGTCGGCAGGCGAGGCATGGCTGGCTATAATGCCCCATCCCGGGAATGACCCGGATTGGGCGCGTCTTCCTCCGACATCTTGACTTCGCCGACTGCATCCATCCCCCTTCCGGAAAGAATCGCGGCGCTGTTGCACGAGGTGCGCTGGATTCTGCTGGGGGCTGCCGGGAGCTTCCTCGCCCTGGTGCTGGCCGGCTATCACCGCACCGACCCCGGCTTTTCGCATGCCGTGAGCACGGACCGGGTGTTGAATCCGGGGGGCGCGTTTGGCGCCTGGCTCGCCGATCTGTTGTATTCGTTATTCGGGCTGTCGTCCTGGTGGTGGATCGCACTGGGGCTGGTGTTCGTGCGCTGGAGTCTGCTGGCGGCCTACGGACAGGCCGACCGCCGTTCGCATTGGCTCACCTCGATCGGCTTCGTGCTCGTGCTGTCGACCAGCGCGGCGCTCGAGTCGATGCGTTTCCACAGCTTCACGGTTTCATTGCCTCTTTATCCCGGCGGGCTCTTGGGCCATGAACTGAGTGCCTTGCTCGTACGCTATGTCGGGTTTTCGGGCGGTACGCTGATCGCCTTGTGTGTATTCGCCAGCGGCTTGTCGCTGATGACCGGGATATCGTGGTTGTCTGCGACCGAGCACCTCGGGGCGGCTTGCGAATGGCTGGTGCGACGGGTCGCGATGGCGTGCCAGAATTGGCAGGACCGTCGTGCCGGGCAGGTGGTCGCCGAGCGCCGCGAATCCCGGGTCACCGAGGTGCGCGCGCGCGTGGCCGAGGCCCCGTCCGTGCGCATCGAACCGGCCGAACCGCGGGTGGAGCAGTCGGAGCGTGCCGACAAGGAACGACAGCAGCCCCTGTTCGCTGATCTGCCACCACCGCCGGGCAGCCTGCCGCCCCTGTCGCTGCTGGACGAACCGCGCGAGGATGTGCCGCCGCCGACCGCCGAGACCTTGGCCTTCACTTCACGCCTGATCGAACGCAAGCTGGCCGATTTCGGTGTCGAGGTTTCGGTCAGCGCCGCCTACCCGGGACCGGTGATCACGCGCTTCGAGATCGAACCTGCCGTCGGCGTCAAGGGCAGCCAGATCGTCAATCTGGTCAAGGATCTCGCGCGTGCCTTGTCGGTCGCGTCGATACGCGTGGTCGAGACCATCCCCGGCAAGAGCTGCATGGGGCTGGAGATCCCCAACGCCAAGCGTCAGGTGGTCAGATTGTCCGAGATCCTGTCATCGACGACCTATCACGAGCTGGCCGGCCCGCTGGCGCTGGCGCTGGGCAAGGACATCGGCGGGCACGCCGTGGTGGCCGACCTCGCGCGCATGCCGCACCTGCTGGTGGCAGGGACCACCGGCTCCGGAAAATCGGTGGCGGTCAATGCGATGATCCTGTCGCTCTTGTACAAGGCCGACCCCGCGCGTGTGCGCCTGATCCTGATCGATCCGAAAATGCTCGAACTCTCGGTCTATGACCGGATTCCGCATTTGCTGGCGCCGGTGGTCACCGACATGAAGCAGGCTGCCGGTGCGCTACGCTGGTGCGTCGGCGAGATGGAGCGTCGATACAAGCTCATGTCCGCCTTGGGCGTACGCAATCTGGCCGGCTACAACCACAAGGTGGAGGACGCGCAGAAGCGCGGGGCACCGCTCGGCAATCCGTTTGCACCGATTCCCGCTTCACCCGACTCCCACGACACAGCCGAGCCGTTAGCAACGCTGCCCCATATCGTCGTCGTCATCGACGAGCTGGCCGACCTGATGATGGTGGTCGGGAAAAAGGTCGAGGAACTGATTGCCCGCCTGGCGCAGAAGGCGCGCGCGGCCGGCGTACACCTCATTCTCGCCACCCAGAGGCCATCGGTCGACGTCATCACCGGGCTGATCAAGGCCAACATTCCGACCCGGATCGGTTTCCAGGTGTCGAGCAAGATCGATTCGCGAACGATTCTGGACCAATCCGGTGCCGAATCCCTGCTCGGGCAGGGGGACATGCTCTATCTTGCGCCCGGAACGGGCCTGCCACAGCGCGTCCATGGGGCCTATGTCGCGGACGCCGAAGTGCATCGTGTCGTGGAATATTTGAAGCAGACCGGAACGCCGAATTACGTCGCCGACATGTTTTCGGACGAGAGCGAACAGGAAGAGATTGGCGCTTCCGATCCGTCCGGGACGGATGGCGAGGCCGACGCGCTCTACGATCAGGCCGTGGAGGTCGTACTCAAGACCCGCCGGCCCAGCATCTCGCTGGTGCAGCGCCATTTGCGCATCGGTTACAACCGGGCCGCTCGGCTGATCGAGTCGATGGAGCGCGCAGGGCTAGTGTCGGCGATGAATGCGACCGGCAATCGCGAAATTCTCGTGCCGCCGCGCGCCGAGTAGATGCGCAAGGTGGTCGTGCTTGCTGTGCGCCGGGCCGCGGTGATGCTGTGTCTGGTCGTGCTCAGTCCCGCCATCGGCGCCACGGCACTGGACGATCTGCGCGAATGGCTGGTCGGCACGCGATCGGTACGTGCCGACTTCGATCAGACCGTGTCCGGAATGAGTGGGCGCAGTGTGAAGCATGCGGCGGGCAGCATGGCGATATTGCGCCCAGGGAAGTTCCGTTGGCGCTACCGCGAACCGTATGAGCAGCTCATCGTTGGCGACGGCACGCGCGTATGGATCTACGACCGCGATCTGAATCAGGTCAGCGTGCGCAGGCAGAGCCAGGCCCTGGCCTCCAGTCCGGCGGCGCTGCTCGCCGGTCCCCTGGCCGACACGGCCCAGTTGCAGCGGGATTTCGACATTCGGGAAGACGCCGCCGGCGCGGGGCCACGCTGGCTGACGCTGGTGCCGCGCAACGCCGATTCGGGGTTCACGCGCGTCCGGCTCGCCCTGGCGGACAAGGTCCTGCATGCCATGGAGCTCACCGACAGCTTCGGCCAGGTGACGCTGCTCCGGTTTTCGCACTGGGAGCAGAATGCCGCCATCGATGCGCGCGAGTTTCGCTTCACCCCACCAGCAGGCGCCGATGTGCTCGAAAACTAGCACCGAGCCGGGTGCCGATCGGCAATCCGCCGCCGATGGGGCGATGCGAACATGGCCGCGGTGAATGCCGAAGTGGAGGCCATGTCCGTCAGCCAGCGCTGGATCATCACCGTCACGGTGATGCTGGGTGCGTTGTCGGCGGTGTTGGCGACGACCATCATCAATGTCGCGATCCCGCAGATCCAGGGTGCCTTCGGCATGAGCCAGGACCATGCGCAGTGGCTGTTCTCGGGAACGCTGGCGGCGGTCACGGCGGCGATGATGCTCAACGCCTGGTTGCTCGACCGGTTCGGGCAGCGCAATGTCTTCGTCGGCGCGCTCGTGCTGTTTCTTGCGGCATCGATCATGGGTGGGTTTGCTCCCAATGAATCCGTGCTGATCGCCGCGCGCATCGCCCAGGGTGCCATGGCCGGCATCCTGCAGCCGCTCGCCATGTACACGCTGTTCCGCATCTTTCCCGTGGACCAGCGCGGCCAGGCCATGGGCATCTACGGCATCGGCATCGTGCTGGCCCCGGTGTTCGGGCCCTGGGTCGGCGGCATGCTGATCGATGCCTTCGACTGGCGCTATGTGTTTTTCATGATGACGCCAATCAGCATCATCGGCATCATGGCGGGCATCCTGTACATGCCGGGGCGCGAAGCGGGCGCCGGAAACACGCGGCTGGACTGGCTGGGTTTTCTGATCATGCTGACCTTTATGGGCTGCCTGTTGCTCGGTCTGTCCAACGGGCAACGCGAGGGTTGGGGGTCGAGCTACATACTCGGGCTGCTGGGCAGCGCGGCAGTTCTCCTGGTCGTGTTCCTGATATGGGAGGCCCGCGGCGCCGCCCATCCCTTGATGGATCTGCGCATCTTTTCCAACCGGCGCTTCGCCGCCGCCAGCGCGGTCGCCTTCACCATCGGCCTGGGCCTATTCGGCTTTACCTATCTGGTGCCGCAGTTCGCGCAGACCATACAGTCCTTCACGCCCACCGATTCGGGGCTAATCATGATGCCGGGGGGGCTGGCTTTGGTCGTGGTGTTTCCGCTCGCGGGCCGGCTGGGCGATCGGCTGCCGCCGCATCAGCCGGTGTTTGCCGGCCTGTTCGGCTTCGCCGTGTGTGCCTTCCTGATGTCACGCCTGGATGTGAACAGCTCGTTCTGGCAGATAGCGATGCTGATCCTGTTCGGCTGGGTCAGTATCGGTTTCGTCAATCCGCCCTTGAACGCCGGCGCGCTGCGCTCCCTGAGTGCCGAGCAGCTCGGCCAGGGATCGGGCCTGATCAATTTTTTCCGCCAGCTGGGCGGAGCCATCGGCGTGAATCTGCTCACCGTCATGGTGGACCGGCGCACGCTGTTCCACAGCGACGTGTTGACGGAGTGGCAGTCGTCGGCGAACCAGGCGACCGCAGAATTCCTGCGCCTGAGCCGCAGCCTGCTCGCCCAGGGAGGGGCACCCGAGGGCCTGCAACAGTCCGGCGCCCTCGACTATCTCGGCAAGGTGGTCGCCGCCCAGGCGAGCACCATGGGATTTCAGGACGGTTTCATGATCGTCGCCGTGCTGTTCTCGATCACGCTGATTCCGGCCTGGGCGATGGGTGTGGTCGGGCGCCGCTGAGCAGCACGACACGCGGGCTGCACGACCAGCGGTAACGACTCAGGGAATGTCACTGAGATCGCCTGCGGGGCCTTCGTGATGCGGGTGCAGCTCGTGGGGCGGCTGCATCGGCTTGCCGTCTATGGGCACGACGCGGTACAGAAACTCGATCACGGCCGAAGCGAAAATGTCGTTGCGATCGCCGGCGACCATATGGCCGGCGTCGGTGACATTCACATATTCGCTTTGCGGGCACAGCCGCAGGAAGCTCTGCGCACCCTCTTCGCTGAGGATGTCCGACAGGCCGCCGCGCACGAGCAGCGTGGGCAGGGACAGTTTGCGCGCGCAGGCCTCCAGGCGATCCTGACGCTTGTGCAGATCCCGGCTCGGCGCCAGGAAGCGCGGATCCCAGTGCCAGTGGTACTTCCCATCCGCACCGAGTCGAACGTTCTTGCCCAGGCTGTCGAGGTTTTTCTGGCGCTTGCGGTGCGGCTGATAGTTGCCGATCGCGTCGGCGACCTCGTCCAGTGAATCGAAGCCCTCGGGCTTCTGGTTCATGAAGGCCATGATCTTGTTGGCGCCGTCCATCTCGATGTGGTGGGCGATGTCGACCAGCACCAGGGCCGTGGCATCGACGTGATCCTCACCGATGGCGACCAGGCTGGTGCCCCCACCCATCGACGCGCCGACCAGGACCGGGCGCCGGTTGCCCAGTGCTTCCACCACACATTTCAAGTCCTGCACCATCGCGTCCTGACCATAGAGGCCGTCGGGCGCCCAGTCCGAATCGCCATGGCCGCGGGCATCGAAGGCGACCGCGTGGTAGCCGGCCGCGCCCAGCGTTTCGCCGGTGCCCTTCCATGCGTGGCGCGTCTGCCCGCCGCCGTGCTGCAACAGGACGAGGGGGCCATCGGGGTTGCCCCAGGAATCTCCGGCCAGCTTGACGCCCGCATGGCCCTGCCAACAATGCATCGGTTCCGGGGTGCCCGGAAGTCGCTTTCCTGCGCTCATGGATAGGTGCTCCTGAAGATCGAAAGATGTCGGTGAATTCGTTTCTCGTCCGGCTATGGGCCTCCGGCGAAAAAAATGATCGATACCGTTTGCGTGGCGGCCGGTCCCATGACCGACGGCAGGACAATCGAAATCAACGGCGATTGTAATCGGTATCGTTGCAATGACAAGGTAATGGGGAAGGAGGCCCCGCGAGATCAGCGCTGGCCCGATGATCGTCGGAACGGCGAACGCTCCGACAGCTCGTCGAAATAGAGCCCGACGCCTGCATCTTCGCGCTGCAGGAATTCGTCGACCGCCGCGGCGAAGGCCGGATGGGCGAGCCAGTGTACGGAGGTGGTGCGTACCGGTTCGAGTCCGCGGGCGAGCTTGTGCTCGCCCTGGGCGCCGCCTTCCAGCCGCTCCAGGCCGTGCGCGATGCAGTATTCGATGCCCTGGTGGTAGCAGGTCTCGAAATGCAGCCCCGGCAGGTCCGCGAGCGTTCCCCAGTAACGCCCATAAAGTGCGCGTGCGTCGCGCAGATTGAGCGCGCAGGCGATCGGTGCGCCGTCGCGCTCGGCCACGGTCAGCATCAGTGCTTGCGGCATGTCGGCGGCGAGGCGCTGGAAAAACGCGAGATCGAGGTAGGGCCTGGCGCCATGCCGGCGGTAGGTGTCGACATAACAGCGTTGCAGAAAGGCAAGCTCGGCGGCACCGATGTCGCGCCCTTCGAGATGCCGGTAGCGAACGCCCACATCGGCCAGTTTTTTCCGTTCCTGGCGAATCTTCTTGCGTTTGGTGTGGTTCATCGCGGCGAGATGGTCGTCGAAGCTGCGGAAGCCGCGGTTTTCCCAGCGGAACTGCACCCCCGTGCGCATCATCATGCCGGCGGCCGCGCAAAGCTCGGCCTCATCGACGTTCGCAAACAGCAAGTGCAGCGACGACACGCCGAGCGCGCGCGCCAGAGCGAGGGCCGCGACCACGAGCTGCTCGCGCGCCGCTTCCGATTCGGCGAGCAGGCGCGTGCCGCTGACCGGTGAAAAGGGGACGCAGCCGACCAGCTTGGGGTAGTAGGCGAGTCCGTGGCGGGCGTAGGCGTCGGCCCAGGCCCAGTCGAACACGTACTCGCCCCACGAGTGTTGCTTCAGGTAGAGCGGCAGCGCCGCCACGAGCCGATCGTCGACATGCAGTATCAAGTGGCAGGGAAACCAGCCGGTGCGTTCACATGCGGCGCCAGTCTCTTCCAGCGCCGCCAGATAGGCATGACGTACGAAGGGTTGCGGTCCGGCCAGGCGATCCCAGGCGTCGCCATCGATGCTGGAAATCCGGGTGCGCACGTCCGCCCGATACCGGTCGGGCAGCGCCGCGCACACGGCGGCCGTGGCCTCGTCCAAGGCGGCATGCGCGGCAGCTGGCATTGTCAGCGTTCGGGGCTCCGGCGGCAGACGTGAAGGTCGGCGTCGACTCGATCCGTGGACGCGCTCAGACGCCCAACACCGCGCGGATCTGCTGCAACGCGGCGGGATCCTCGATCGTGGTCAGGTCCCCCGGGTCCCGGCCTTCGGCAAGGGCCTGGATCGAGCGGCGCAGCAATTTGCCCGAGCGGGTCTTGGGCAGCAGCGACACGAAGTACACACGCGCCGGACGGGCGATGGCACCGAGCAGCGCGTCCACCTTCTGCATGACGGCGCGCTCCTCGGCGGCGCGGCCCTCGGCCGACTCCAGGCAGCCGGCGTCCTTGACGACCGCGAACGCGACCGGCAGCTGGCCCTTGAGCGGATCCTGCACGCCGACCACGGCGACTTCGGCGATGTTCGGGTGCGCCTGGACGGCCTCCTCGATCTCGCGCGTGCCCAGGCGGTGGCCGGCAACATTGATGACGTCATCGGTACGCCCGAGGATAAAGTAATAGCCATCGCGATCGCGTATGCCCCAGTCGAAGGATGAATAGACCAGCGGCGTCTTGAACAGACTGAAATAGGTGCTCACGAAACGCGCATCATCGCCCCAGACCGTGGACAGGCAACCCGGCGGCAGCGGCGGCACGATGCCCAGAATGCCTTTTTCGTCGGCGCCGCACTCGCTGCCGTCCTCGCGGAACAGCCTGACATCGTAGCCATAGACGGGAAAGGACGGCGAGCCGTACTTGATCGGCGTCGCTTCGATACCCGGTGAGGAGGAAAGGATGGGCCAGCCGGATTCGGTTTGCCAGTAGTGATCGATCACCGGCTTGCCCAGTGCCGTCGCGATCCATTCATGGGTCGGTTGATCCAGCGGCTCGCCGGCCAGAAACAGGTGACGCAGGCTGCCCAGATCGTATTGCCGCAGGTAGGCCGGATCCTGCTTTTTCAGCACACGGATCGCGGTCGGCGCCGAGAACATGACGCTGACGCGATAGTCCTGCACGATGCGCCACCAGATGCCGGGGTCGGGGCGGATCGGTGTCCCCTCGTACATGATCGTGGTCATGCCGGCGATCAGCGGCCCGTAGATGATGTACGAGTGGCCGACGGCCCAACCGATGTCGGAAGTCGCGAAATAGGTCTCGCCGGGCTGCCCGCAATAGATGTGGCGCATCGACGCGGCCAGCGCCACCGCATAGCCGCCGGTGTCACGCTGCACGCCTTTCGGCCTGCCGGTGGTGCCCGAGGTGTAAAGGATGTAGGAGGGTTCGTTCGATTCGAGCCAGGTGACCGGCACCTCGGCACCGAGATGTTGTCGCCGCAACTCGGCGTAATCGACATCGCGACCCGGCACGCGCGCGAAGCCGCGGTCGATGCCGCGGTCGAGTATCAGCACTTTCGCGGGCGGGTTCTGCGCCAATCGGCAGGCTTCGTCGACCAGATGCTTGTAGGGCACGGGTTTGCCCGCACGCATGCCGGCGTCGGCGCAGATCAGCAGCTTGGGGCGGGCGTCGTCGATGCGCGTCGCCAGCGAGGCCGCCGCAAAACCGCCGAACACGACCGAATGGATGGCCCCTATGCGCACACAGGCCAGGATCACGAAACAGGCCTCGGCGGTATTGGGCAAGTAGATGAGCACGCGATCCCCGCGACCGACGCCGAGCCCTTGCAGCATCGCCGCCGCGCACATGACCTCGCTTTTCAGCTCCGCGAAGGTGTAACGACGCGTCTCCTCCGTTTCGGTGGAGATGAACACCAGCGCCGGGGCATCGGGGCGTTCGGCGGCGTGACGATCGACGGCGTTGAAGCAGAGGTTGGTTTCACCTCCCTCGAACCAGCGCACGAAGGGGGTGTTGCGGTCGTTGCAAATGACCGACGGGCGTTTGTGCCAGTGGATCAGCTCCGCCTGTTCGGCCCAGAATCGTTCGCGTTCCACGAGCGAGCGATGATGGAATTCCGCCTGCGTGGGCATGGCCTGTTCTCCTTGATTGGGGAAGGGAGCGCGCAGCGTTCATCGCGCCCGAGGTTTCGGCTACAGCGCCTTGCGAATCGTCTCCTTGAGCTCGGCCAGCGGCAAAGCCAGCCCATACGCCCGCTCGGCCAGCTCCAGCAAGGGCAGCAGGCGCGCCAACAGCTCCGGAAGCCGGTCGCGTACCTCGTCGGTCGCGCCGGCCTGCAAGAGCGCCAGCGCGCGCTCGATGCTGACCAGCTCCGTCGTCCAGGTGCGCGGATCGGCCAAGCGGCCGGAGGTGCGCACACGGTCGCCTCCCTCGGCCATGGCCGCACGCGCACGTTCCAGCGCAAGCGCGATCAGCTCGGAGAGCGTGGTCAGGCCGTCGCGCTCGCTGTTGGCGACGCCGACGCTGACCCGAATGCGCAGGCGCTCGCCCCGATACTGCATGTTCAGGCCGGCGATTCCGGCGCGCAGGCGCTGTGCAAAGCCGCCGGCCTGTTCGGCAGGCAGTCCGCGGATCAGGACCGAAAACAGGCCTTCGCCGATCGGCGTGACCGCATCGCCGGTGCGCACCTTGGTCGCAAGGATCTTGGCCAGCTTGCGTACGACCAGGCCGGCGACATGTTCGCCATAGTGTTCGCTGATCTCGGCGTAGCGGTCGATGCCGACCACCAGCGCGCTCGCCAGCCCGGATTCACGTTGGCGGCCGGGCATGGGCTCGGTCCGAGCGGTCGGCGCCGTCTGGCTCTCGGTAGCCCATGTGAGCGGGGCCGCGGTCAAGGATTGGACCGCCGACGGCGGCATCGCGGGAGAGATGTCGGGCAGCGTGGGCAGCGCCGGTGCCTCGGCTGGCGCGGCTCCCTCGGTGGGAGCCGCGTCGGTCGGGGCGGGCGGCGCCGCCGGTGTTCTCGCCGCCGTATCGGTCAGCGCGCGCTCCAGTCGCGCCAGCAGTTCCGGTGTGCCGATGCCCTTGGCGATGAAGTCGGTCGCCCCCAGCGCGATCGCCCTGGCCCGCGCTTCGGCTTCCTCGTCCGCAGAAATCATGATGACCGGCAAACTGCGCAGACGGGGGTCGGCACAGCCGCGGATGCGGTCCAGCAGGCCATAGCCATCGAGCCTGGGCATGCTCAGGTCCGAAATCACCAGGCTGATGGACGGGTCGGCTTGCAGCGTGAGCCAGGCGGCCTCGCCATTGCTTTCCTCACGGAACGGATAGCGCCCGCGGATGTGCTTGATGATCGAGGCGCGCACCATGCGCGAATCATCGACGATCAACAGCGTCTGCACCGGTGACGTCGCCGCGGTTGCCGCCGTTTCGGCACGATCGGGTTCGGTCACCGTGTCACCTGTATCCCATTCAGTCCGGCAGATCGACCACCAGGCGGCCATGACCACCGCCGGCGACGAGCCGCGCGCAGGCATCCGGCAGCTCGGCGAAGGCGATGCTGCGCGCGATCTCGCCGAGATGCCGCGGTTTCAGATCCGAGGCCATGCGCGCCCAGAGCCTGGTGCGCCCGGGCATCGGCCAGTAGCCCGAATCGATCCCCAGCAGGCTGACTCCCCTGAGGATGAAAGGCATCACGGTCATGTTGAGTTCGCCGCTCGCGGCCAGACCGATGCTGGCGATGGTGGCGCCCTGCCGGCAGGTGGAGGCGGCCCAGGCGAGAACGGCCCCCCCCAGGTTGTCCACGACGCCGGCCCACTTCGCCGTATCCAGCGGCCGCATCCGGTCGAGCGGCAGCTGGTCGCGCAGCAGGATCTCGGTCGCCCCCAGGCCTTTCAGATAGTCGGCCTGCGTGGCCTTGCCGGTCAGCGCGACGACGCGATAGCCGCGGCCCGCGAGCATGTCGATCGCCAGACTGCCGACCCCGCCGGTGGCACCGGTGACCAGCACCGGGCCGGCATCGGGCGTCAGGCCATTGTCTTCCATGCGCTGGATGCCCAGCGCCGCGGTAAAACCTGCCGTGCCCAGCGCCATCGCTTCCCACGGGCTGAGCCCGGCCGGCAGCGGCAGTACCCAGTCGGCCGGCAGGCGCGCGCGCTGTGCAAACCCGCCATGGTGCGCGACGCCGATGTCGAAACTGGTGGCGACGACCTGCTGCCCGGGAGTGAAGCGCGGGTCCGCGCTGGCGATGACTTCGCCCGCCAGGTCGATGCCTCCTATGCAGGGATAGCGCCGGATGATGCGGCCGGCGCCGGTCACCGCCAGCGCGTCCTTGTAGTTGACGCTGGAATGGCGCACCCGGATCGTGAGCTCGCCGGGATCGAGCTGATCCTCGCTGTAATCCACGAAACGCGCGGATACGCCATTCCCGTGCTGCTCGATGAGATAGGCCTGGAACGTCACAACCCCTCCATGTGGTCGATGGCGGCACGGTCGTCCGACGCCGTTCGGCGCGGCAATCGAACCGGGCGTCGTCCGCCCCGCCGTCTGCCCTGCCCGGGATTATAGGCCGGCTGCACGCCATCGTCGTCCGGGGCGACGACCAAGGTCAGCTCGTACTTGCCACGATCTGAGCCGTTTGCTGGACGAGCCCGGTCGCTGAGAGGCGGGTTCGGCGCTTTCTGGACAATATCTTTTCGGAATAGGCCCGGCGTGACGCTGGATCGGGAAGGAAAGCAGCGGCTTGGCGCCCGCCCCTGGTCCCACGCCGATGCCGGGGGCGGCAAGAAGCGCATATTGCGCCTGTCGGGTGTGGGTTTCATCGACCGTTTCCTGCTGCATGTGCTGCCGCAGGGGTTCAAGCGCATCCGCCACTATGGCGTGCTGGGGCCGGCGGGCAAGACGGTGAAACTGGCGCAGGCACGCGCCGCCCTCGCCGTGCCGCCGCCCGATCCGCCGGTGGTGGAGTCGCTGGCCGCCTTCATGCTGCGCATCGACCGGCTGGCGGGGATGCGCTGTCGGCATTGCGGACAGGGGTACTGCGTGCCGACGGCAGCACTGGCGCCCGTGCCAGGACGCGCGCCACCGCCGCGGGCGCCGCCGTGAGTCCCCGCTCGCGATGGCTGGACAACCCGCTTGGCGGTGCGACGCGCCAGGCCGGCGGCTGTCCGCTCGCACCCATGCACCGGGCACAAGGACACACCGGCAGCAGTTTGCGCCCCCGGCCACCCGAGGCCGGCTTGGGGAACCCCCCAGGCTACCCTATCTTGCCCGCCCGGCTCCATGCCAAACGATTGACTCCCGCCATAGCCCGCTTACAATCCCCATAGCCACCGCCCGCACGGCGGTTCAGTCCAACAAGGTTTATCCGCCGCCATCACGCCGCGCCCTCTGCAACCGCTTCCGCTGCGGCGGATAAACGCTATTCGTTCGGCCTCTTCATCGATCGGAGACGCTATGCAAGCACTTATTGATTATTTCATAAATCATGACAACTGCTGATGACCTGAAGCGTTATATCTCCAGGAGCAATGTTGGGGGATATCGGCATGGTGCAAAAGCGGTTGAGCGAAGCGGCGAAGAAGCGGTTGC
>JAJVIJ010000022.1 GCA_022072095.1 Rhodocyclaceae bacterium | reverse complement strand
TACGCCTGGCGCCCATAGCGAGGTGGCACCACCCCTTCCCATCCCGAACAGGACCGTGAAACGCCTCCGCGCCAATGATAGTGGGCAGCTCGCCCGTGAAAGTAGGTCAGCGCCAGGCAACCCATCAATTCATTTGTTTTTTAGCTCGCATCCGCGCGGTATATGCCCGCGCTGCACGCCATGAATCAATGGCTTATGCCATCGATTCATGGCGATGCATCCTGCCCAAGACGGGAGGCGCCGAATAATTCAGCGTCCTTAGATTCCTAAGGCGATATCACTCCCGTGGGGCGACGATTACCCGCCCGGACCGGGTCACCATGACCTCGGACAGCAGTTTGGTGAGCGCATAAACCGTCTCGATGTGCGGGACCGTGGTGCCGATCAGTCTCGCCAGTTCGACAACCGAGCCTACCAGCGCCTCGACTTCAAGCGGCCGACCGGATTCGGTGTCTTGGAGCATCGACGAGCGGCCCCGACCGATTTCCCGGGCGCGTGCGATCCGCTGTTCGGGCGTGCCACGGAAGCGGACGCCTAGTTTTTCCGCCACCGCCTGGGCTTCGTACATCATCGTCAGCGCCAAGCGGGATGCCTCCGGGGAGTCATGGATTTCCAGGATATCGCCGTGTGTCAGGGCGCCGATCGGATTCCAGGCCAGGTTGCCCCAAAGCTTGAACCACTTTTCGGCGCGGATATCATCGATAACCGGCGCCTCGATGCCGGCCCTTTTCAGTGTGTCGGACAGAGTCTGGACGCGCGCGGTGCTGGATCCATCGAGTTCGCCGAGCGGAAATTTGTCCCCCGGCGTCACAGTATGGCGGACGACACCGGGCTCAATGACTTCGGCGCCCTTGTAGACCACGCAGCCGATGATGCGGTGAGGTTCGATATTCGCTGCGATCCGACCATCGGGGTCCAGACTTGCAAGACGGGTGCCCGCCAACTGGCCCCCATGTTCATGAAAATACCACCATGGAATGCCGTTCTGTAGCGTTACCACGGATGTGTCCGGCCCGTAGAGGCTGCGCAGATCGCTCACCAGGGGTCCGATCTGGTGCGCCTTGACACCCAACAGCACGCAGTCCTGCACGCCAAGCAGTTGCGGCTTGGCCTCCGCTCGAATTGAGCGCACCTCAACGGTTTCGCCGGAATCTCGATTCAGGAGCCGAATGCCCCGCTGCTTCATGGCCTCCAGGTGGGCACCCCGAGCGACCACGGTGACTTCTTCGCCCGCGTGCGCGAGTAGCGCCGCCATATAGGCGCCGATCGCGCCCGCGCCCACGACACAGATTTTCATGGCTTGCTCCCGGTCGAGTTCGGCGCCCACCCCCGCCGGCGGACGCCGATGTGCTTACTGGAGATAATCGGACCCTGCACGCTCCAGCTTGCGCAGCAGCGCTGCCCATTCCTTTTCGCCCTCGGGCGACAGTCCTCCTTTGGAAAAAAGCCTACGACCCAGATCGACGCTTTTGTCGATCACCACCTGCGGCACCGGCTGCAGGGCCTGACCACCCGATTGGGCGGCGAGCTGCATCCGGCACGCGCGCTCGATTCGATACATCAGCACAAACGCTTCCGCAACGGTACGGCCTGCGGTGAGCGTGCCGTGATTGCGCAGGATCATGATGCGCTTGTCCCCCAGATCGGCGACCAAGCGAGACTGTTCGTCCGGGTCGAGGGCGGGGCCTTCGAAATCGTGATACGTGATCTGGTCGTAGATCACCAACGCGTGCTGCGTGACGGGTAAGACCCCGCACCGTTGGGTGGCAACGGCACAGCCTTCACGCGTATGAAGGTGCATGACACAGCCGACATCTGGCCGAGCTCGGTGTATGCAGCTGTGGATCACGAATCCGGCTGGGTTGATCATGTAATCGGTCGGGCTAAGGATGTTGCCCTCCTGATCCACCTTGACCAGAGACGATGCCGTGATTTCTTCAAACAACATCCCATATGGATTGATCAGGAACTCGTCGTCGGTTCCGGGTACCCGCGCCGAGATGTGTGTGGCCAACATGTCCGTCCAATCAAACATCGCCGCGAGCCGGTAACACGCCGCGAGATCACAGCGCATACGCCACTCGTCGGCGGTCATGTCACTTGGAGCTTGCGCGGCCCTCAACCGATGTACGTTCGCTTGCATGATCGTCTCCTTGAAGTGATGGGTCAGGCTGCTTCGAGCTGTCGTCCGCTGGGCGTGCCCAGTACCGTGATGCGGTGCATGTGACGGGGCTCTTCGTGGGTGTAGTCCGCCGGAGCCATATGGAGGGTGCAGCGGTTGTCCCACATCAGCAAATCGTTCACCTTCCAAGCGTGGCGGTACGTGAATTCCGGTCGAACGGAGTGATCGAACAGGAATTTCAGCAATCCGTGGCTCTCCTCCACCGTCATGCCAACGAAATGGGACGTCATCATCTCGTTGACGAACAATGCTTCCCGACCCGTCTCCGGGTGGATGCGGACCACGGGTTGCGCGACCGGTGGATTGATCTTGCGCATATGCGCGATCTGCTCCGGGTTACGATCCTTAAGGTAGTGGTCGGTATAGTGGATCATGCTGTGTACGGCTTCCAGCTTGCGCAGCACGGACTTCATCGTATCGGACAGCGTATCGAAGGCCATATACATGTTCGCGAACATCGTGTTGCCTCCGACCGCCGGGATTTCGCGGCAATACAGCATCGTCGCCATCGTGGGGCGCGTCGTGAACGAGTGATCCGAGTGCCACAGCCGTCCGGTGTCCTTGGTTTCGGATGTCTTGCCGCCGATCTTGTGATTGGTGATCAGATAGATCTCGGGGTACTCCGGGTGTCGATAAAACGGCACCGCCTTGTGGTCATCGAGCTCGCCAAATAGACGCCCGAACCGGATCTGCTGCTCGGGCGAAATATCCTGCCCAGGAAAGACGATGACCTGATGTTCGAGCCAAGCCTTCTGGATCGCGGCCCGGTCGTCAGACGAAATCGGTTTCGAAAGGTCGACGCCGGTGAGTTCCGCGCCGAGCCCAAATGCCAGTCTACGTACCTGTAGTGCCATGTGAGTCTCCTCCTCGCTGGGTTAGTGTGTGTTTTTCGTGAAACGTAAAGTGGACAGCGGGCGCTCGCGTCAGCCGGCATCCGTGCGGATCACCCGGCTTTCAATGAGCGAGGCCAGTTCAACTGTCGAATAGCCGAGCTCGGACAAAATGCTGGCGGTATGCTGGGCGAGGCGCGGTGCCGGTGCCATGTCCGTCAGTGGCCGCATGCCGTGCGTCAATTGTGACGGAAACGGGATCTGCGGTAGCCCGGGCAGCGCCGCATGGCCGGTCCAGCGACCGGCCAGAACCGGGTCGGCCATGGCCTGTGAAACGGTATTGATGGGCCCGGCCGGAATATCGGCCCTGTCGAAACGGTTTAGCCACTCGTGTGCGGGCTGCTCCGCAAAGATCCCGGGCAGCATGTCAAGCAGCACATGCCGATGACTGATACGCGCCGATATGCTCGCAAAGCGAGCGTCGCAAGCCAGCTCGGGGTGTTCAATGACATCGCAGAAGCGAGCGAACGCTGCGTCATTGACGACCGAAACGCTGAACCAGCGACCGTCTGCGCCCTGGAAATGTCGGCTCGGTACCGCGATGGGGAGGTTCAGTTCGCGCAACGGCTCGTGCTTGTCGATCACGGCCTCGGCGACTTTCCCGGTCATGAAGTTGAACATGGTGTCGATCAGCGCGAGCTCGACCTGTTGCCCCCGTCCTGTCTGTTGCCAGGCCATGATCGCTGCCAGGATGCCGAGCGCACCGCACATTCCCGAGGCGACATCGACGATGGGAACGCCGATACGGTAGGGCATGTCGCTCGCCTGTCCCGAGGCATAGAACGCCCCGGCATAGCCCTGCACGACGCCGTCGACAGCCGGTTTCAGCGCGTACGGCGTATCGCTGCCGAAGGAGGACACGGCGTAATAGATGATCTCCGGATTGATCGCCCGCAAGTCCTCATAGCCGAGTCGAAACTTTTCCAGAAAATCCGGCCGAAAATTATGGACGACGACATGCGACCTGGCGATCAACTTGTCGAGAATCACACGACCGGTGGATGTCCTGAAGTCCAGGGAAATGGATTCCTTGCCGCGATTGTTGGCATGAAAAAGCGCGGCCGTTCCCTCGAAAAATGGGGGGCCGAAATAACGGCCCTCCTCGCCGGACAGGGTTTCTACCTTGACTACGCGCGCGCCCAAATCGGCGAGAACCATGGCCGCATACGGACCGGCTATCAGCCGCGAGAGGTCCAGAACGACAATCCCGTCTAGCACTGCCATGGCTTTCCCCTATGCTCCGTTCGGTCGCTAACGGGACGTCCGGGCCACTGGATCACTGCACGGCCATGCCGGATTCCCGGACGATTTTCGCCCACTTGGTGATTTCGTTGCGCTGCCTTGCGGCAAGCTCCTCGGGCGTGCTGCTGGCGATTTCGATCCCCTGACTGCGCGTCTTGTCCACGACATCGGGCATTTTCGCGATCCTGGCCAAGTCCGCAGCAATCTTGCCCACGATCTCCTTTGGAGTCCCTGCGGGGGCATACATCGCGAACCATGCCGTCAGATCATAACCGGGCACGCCGGCCTCGATCATCGTCGGCAGGTTGGGTACGGCACCGATGCGCTGGCCCGATGTGACCGCCAGGGCGCGCAGGCGGCCACTGTTGACATGGGGCAGGGCCGTGTTGAGCGCGTCGAACATCATCTGTACTTGGCCGCCAATCACGTCCGCCAGTCCAGGGGCATTGCTCTTGTAGGGCACGTGTACGATGTCGATGCCGGCCAGCGTCCTGAACATCGATCCGCCGGCGTGCGCAGAACTGCTGCCGCCAGCATAGTTGAGTTGTCCCGGCTTGGCCTTGGCCAGCGCGATCAACTCCTTGACCGTCTGCGTGGGCATAGAGGGGTGTACGACCAGGATCAAGGGCGTAATGCCCAAGAAGCTGATCGGTGCGAAATCCTTGTTCGGGTCGTATGGGAGCTTGGAGAACAAGCTGACGTTGGCCGCATGCGAGGTGCTGGTTCCGAGCAACAGCGTGTAGCCATCGGGCGCGGCCTTGGATGCTGCCTCGGTGCCGATGATCGTGCTCGCTCCCGGACGATTTTCCACGACGACCGTTTGCGACCACAGCTCGGTGAGTTTTTGCGCGATGATTCGGCCGAACAGGTCGGTGGGCCCGCCCGCGGCGAACGGAATGATCATGCGCACCGGCTTGCCCGGATAGCTTTGCGCCTGCGCGTCCGACATGGTGCCCAGCAGAAGAGCGGGCACGGCGGCAAGAACGCTCAGCATGTGTCTTAACCAGAAAGGCATCAGGGGCTCCTCCTCATAGAGCGCTCGCGAACGTTGTCGTCGGCGGGTAATATGTCCGGACACACCATACCATGAGGAGGCCGAGCCGTGAATGCTGACGCTGGGGGCGTGGCGGATGTTCACGCAGTCCGTTTCAGTAGTCATCGACGTACGCTGACCGAAACCGATGTTGTCACCTTCGTGAATGCCGCCGGGGTACATGAGCCTTTTCTGATCGACATGGAGTACGTCCGCGAAAAGATGGGTGGCACGCATCGCGGTCGGTTCGTCCCGGGACCGATGGTGATGTCCGTCGGCATGGGTCTGGTGGCGCCATTGATTACCGGGGTGATTGAACAATTGGCCCAGCGTACCGGACTCGGGCCGGCCGGCGGCATGACGGGTGTCAGTTTTCGCCTGCTGGAGGCCGTCTACCCGGGGGACACACTGCGCGTCGAGGGCGACGCGCGTGTGCGCGGCCAGACCGGGCGCGGTTACACGCTCGTCGACATCCGTCACAGCGTCATCAATCAGCATGAGCGGATGGTCGCCGACTTTACCGAAACGGCGTTGTTTCTGCCGGCAGGCCGCTGATTGGTTACGAAGTATCCGATCCCGTTTCCGACACCGGGCCCCAGCAGGCTTCGCCTGCGCTACATTCACGCTGTCGGCCGACCAGAGCGCCGTCGATCATCACGATATATCGATAAGGAGGGAAGACATGAGTGCTGACGCTAGCAAGATCCATCGCTTCAAGACACACCGCCGTACGGTCACCGAGCCGGACATCGTCACGTTCGTCAACACGGTTGGGCTGCATGAACCATTCTTCATAGACATGGAATACATCAAGGCGAACATGTCGCCCGAGCACCAGCGTCGATTCGCGCCCGGCCCTTTCATCATCTCCATGGCCATGGGCCTGGTCGCGCCCATCGTCACCGGCGTGATCGACAAGGTATTGGAGGGCGAAGCGGTGGGGCCATTCGGTGGCATGACCGGCGTCGAGGCGCGCATCAAGGGCGTGGTGTACCCCGGCGATACGCTGCATGTCGAAGGCGAAGCGCGGATCAAGGCCAAGACCAGCCGTGGCTACACCTTGCTCGACCTGCGCCACATGGTGATCAACCAGAGTGGCGAGATGGTCGCCGATTTCACCGAGACCATTCTGTTCATGCCGCTGGAAAGCAAGTAGATAGCGGGGTTACGGTTGAGTGGGCCGGACTCCGTGGTCTTGAGACAGATCGGACGGTTCGAGACGGCCCGCTAGCGACCGCTCGTCGAGGGGTTTTCGATGCAGATCAATCTTGCCAGTGGCCTGCGCTATCGCGCTCTGCGCGATCCCGGGCGACTTGCCGTGGTCTATGACGGCCTGGAGGTCAGTTATGGTGAGCTCGCCGAACGGATCGATACCCTTGCGGCGTGGCTTGCCGCGCAGCGTATCGACAAAGGGGACATCGTCGCGGCGTTCATGAAGAACAGCTTGGCCTATCTCGAGCTCGGCTATGCGGTCAGCCATCTCGGCGGTGTGTTGTTGCCGATGAATTACCGCCTGGCACCCGAGGAGGCGCGTTACATTCATGATCACGCCGGTGTCAAATTGCTGTTTGCCGATTGCGAATTCAGCGAGGTCGTGCGCGATCTGCCACGGGTCATTTTTCTCGATGCCGAGGCGCAGCGCGACAGCCGGGTGCTTGGGGGTGTCGGGCTGCCGGTCCCGGAGCGTGTCGAAGTCGGGCCTCACGATCTGCACCGACTGATGTACACCTCAGGGACCACCGATCGACCCAAGGGCGTGACGCACAGCTATGAAAATTACTACTGGAAGTGGATCGAGCATGTCACCTCCTGGGATCTCTCGGAACGCTCGCGTGCGCTCGTGGCCGGACCGATGTATCACGTCGCCGGCTGGGATGCGCCAGGGACGAATCTGCTGATGCTGGGAGGCATGTACGTGTTGCATCGGGAGTTCGATGAGCTGCGTGCGCTCGACGCGATCGAACGCTACCGCATCGATTGTCTGTGGCTTGCACCTGTCATGCTTGGTCGTGTGCTGAATTGTCCGGAACGCGAGCGCTACGATGTTTCTTCGGTCAGGCTGGTGTTGGGTGGCGGAGAAAAAACCCCGGAGTCGCGCATCCGCGAATTCGACGCCTTTTTCGGCAATGCCCGCTATGCGGATGGCTACGGCATGACGGAAACGAACGCGTTCGATACGGTGATGTTTCCGGGTTTCGAGATCGCCAAGATCGGTTCGGCCGGGCACGCCGTTGCCCATACCGAGGTCGCCATCATGGATGACTTGGGCAGTCGGCTACCCGCCGGGACGGAAGGTGAAATCTGCATGCGCGGACTCAAGGTGACCAAAGGCTACTGGCGCGACACCGAGAAGACTGCCGCCAGCTTTCACGGTGAGTGGCTCAGGAGTGGTGATGTCGGCTATCTGGATGACGACGGTTTTCTCTACATCACCGACCGAAAAAAGGACATGATCATATCTGGCGCCGAGAACATCGCATCGTCAGAGGTAGAGCGCGTGATCTACGAGCTGCAGGAAGTTCTCGAGTGCGCGGTGATCGGCGTGCCGGATGAGCGCTGGGGCGAGCGCCCCGAGGCCGTGGTCGTACTGAAGCTCGGTGCGACCCTGGATTTCGCGCGGCTCGATCGACACTGCCGACAGAAGCTCGCCGGCTACAAGGTGCCCAAGGCACTTCATCTGCGAGAGGCCTTGCCGCGCAATCCGTCCGGCAAGGTGCTCAAGCGTGTGCTGCGTGAAGAGTTGTCTGCATGATAAAGGCTGCGGATCCGCACTCAACGCGCCCGATCAGCGACGCAGTCCACGAAGTACTGCTTGCCGTCGTCGCTCACGACCAGGCCGTGGATGTCGGTCTCGAAGCCCGGAAAGCGCTCGTTGAACTCCCGCGCGAAGCATAGATAGCGCACGATCGTCGCGTTGAAGCGCTCGCCCGGAATCAACAATGGAATGCCGGGGGGGTAGGGCGTCAGCAACACGCTGGTGATGCGCCCCTCCAGTTCGTCGATTGGCACGCGATCGATTTCCCGGTGCGCCATGCGTGCGAAGGCCTCGGCAGGCCTCATGGCGGGGACCAAGTCGGATAGATACATTTCAGTAGTCAGGCGCGCGACATCGTTGGCTTTGTAGATGCCGTGGATCTCGGTACACAGATCCCTCAGGCCACGACGTTCGTAACGGGGGTGCTTCTGGCAGAACTCGGGCAGTACGCGCCACAAGGGCTGATTCTTGTCGTAGTCGTCCTTGAACTGCTGGAGCTCCGTGACCATCGAGTTCCAGCGGCCCTTGGTGATACCGATGGTAAACATGATGAAAAAGGAATAGAGGCCGCATTTCTCGACGATGACCCCGTGCTCGGCGAGATACTTGGTCACTATCGCCGCCGGGATCCCGAGGTCATCGGAAAAATCGCCATCGACATCCAGGCCCGGAGTGATGATCGTCGCTTTGATCGGGTCGAGCATGTTGAAGCCCTCGGCGAGTTCGCCGAAGCCGTGCCACTTCTCGCCGGTGCGCAGCATCCAGGCGTCACGTTCCTCGATGCCTTCCTCGGAGAGATCGCGCGGTCCCCAGACCTTGAACCACCAATCTGTACCCCAGTCCTCATCCACTTTGCGCATGGCGCGGCGGAAGTCCAGCGCTTCCCTGATCGACTCCTCGACCAGGGCGGTGCCGCCTGGAGGTTCCATCATCGCCGCGGCGACGTCGCATGAAGCGATGATCGCGTATTGGGGCGAGGTCGAGGTATGCATCAGGTAGGCCTCGTTGAAAACGTCGCGGTCCAACTGCCGCGTGAGCGATTCCTGGACCAGGATCTGCGAGGCCTGCGACAGTCCTGCGAGCAGCTTGTGGGTCGATTGCGTCGAAATGACCATCGAGTCCCGACAACGCGGCCGCCCATCGCCGATCGCGTGATAGTCGCCATAAAAGTCATGAAACGCGGCGTGCGGCAACCAGGCTTCGTCGAAGTGCAGCGTGTCGATCCTGCCATCGAGCATCTCCTTGATTTCCTCGACGTTGTAGAGGATGCCATCGTAGGTGCTCTGCGTGATCGTCAGTACCCGTGGCTTACCCTGAACCGCGGCAGCGAAGGGATGCGCGGCGATTTTCTTTCTGATGTTCTCCCAGCGAAACTCCTCTTTCGGAATCGGGCCGATGATGCCGAGGTTATTGCGCGTCGGCATCAGGAATACTGGGATCGCGCCGGTCATGATAATGGCGTGAATCACCGATTTGTGGCAGTTGCGGTCCACGACGACAATATCGCCGGGTGCGACGGTCGAATGCCAGACGATCTTGTTCGATGTCGAGGTGCCGTTGGTGACGAAAAACAGGTGGTCGGCGTGACAAATGCGAGCGGCATTGCGCTCGGAAGCGGCGACGGGGCCCGTGTGGTCGAGCAATTGTCCGAGTTCCTCGACGGCGTTGCAAACGTCGGCGCGCAGCATGTTCTCCCCAAAAAACTGATGGAACATCTGCCCGACCGGACTTTTCAAGAAGGCAACGCCGCCAGAATGGCCGGGACAATGCCAGGAGTAGGAACCATCGGCGGCATAGTGCGTGAGCGCCCGAAAGAATGGTGGCGACAGGGAGTCCAGATAGGCCCGCGCTTCGCGCATGACGTAGCGGGCGATGAACTCGGGCGTGTCTTCGTACATGTGGATGAAACCGTGCAGCTCCCGCAACACGTCATTCGGGATATGGCGGGAGGTGCGCGTTTCACCGTACAGAAATATCGGGATCTCGGCGTTGCGAAAGCGAATTTCGTGCACGAAGGCGCGCAGGTTGGCGAGTGCACTCTGCACCTCTTCGGGTGAACCGGCCCCGAACTCTTCGTCGTCGATGGACAGGATAAAGGCCGAAGCACGCGACTGCTGTTGGGCAAACGAGGACAAGTCACCATAACTGGTGACACCAAGTACCTCCATGCCTTCTGCCTCGATCGCGCGTGCCAGCACGCGGATGCCCAGGCCGCTTGCGTTCTCCGAGCGGAAATCTTCGTCGATGATGACTATGGGGAAGTTGAATTTCATGACAAGATCCAGTGGCCGAAGGCTGTCGGAATGGTTGGTGGTTCAGATTTTCGGCAAGGTCACGCCGCGTTGCCCCTGGTACTTGCCGCCGCGATCACGGTAGGAGGTGTCACAAACCTCGTCGGACTCGAGGAACAACATCTGTGCCACGCCTTCATTGGCGTAGATTTTTGCCGGGAGTGGTGTCGTGTTGGAAAATTCCAGCGTCACATGCCCTTCCCATTCGGGCTCCAGCGGCGTGACGTTGACGATGATGCCGCAGCGGGCATACGTGCTCTTTCCCAGGCAGATGACCAGGACATTGCGCGGAATGCTGAAATATTCGACTGTTCGGGCCAGGGCGAAGGAGTTCGGCGGCACGATGCAATACGCGCCTCGCATTTCGACGAAAGAATTCGGGTCGAACGCCTTGGGGTCGACAATGGTCGAGTTGATATTCGTAAACACCTTGAACTCGTCGGCACAACGGACGTCGTAGCCATAGCTGGATGTGCCATAGGAAACGATCCGGTTCCCGCCGAGCGCGCGCACCTGGCCGGGCTCGAAAGGTGTAATCATGCCGGCTTCGGCCATCCTTCGGATCCAGCGGTCGGACTTGATGCTCAAGGGTCATTCCTGTCAATAGCGGAGATGAGGGTACACGCTTGGTCTACATCGCGCCGCCGCCATGATTCATGGGTGCTAACATTCTCCCCAAGAGACCAATCGTGATGCTGAGACAACATACCGTAAAACGCCCGACGCGCGCTAGTGGCGTTGGGCTGCATTCCGGGCAAAAGGTCAATTTGGTGCTCCGTCCCGCTGCGCCGGATGCCGGAATCGTATTTCGCCGTGTTGACCTCGATCCTCCGGTCGACCTACCGGTTTCAGCCGAGGCCGTGGGCGATACCCGGCTGGCGTCCTGCCTGGTGAGGGACGGCGTTCGCATCTCGACCGTCGAACATCTAATGTCTGCGCTCTGGGGAATGGGTATCGATAATCTGTATGTCGAGGTCGATGCGCCGGAGATCCCCATCATGGATGGCAGCGCCGGCACCTTCATATTCCTACTGCAGTCAGCGGGGGTACAGGACCAGGGGGTGCCCCGGCGCTTCCTGCGTGTGCGGCGTGCTGTCGAGGTCACGGACGGCGATAAATGGGCCAGGCTCGAGCCATGGGACGGATTCTGCATCGATTTTGCGATCGCTTTCGGCCATCCCGCCGTGGACCGCAGTCCGACTCGAGTAGCGATCGATTTTGCGCAGGCTTCCTATGTGAAGGAGGTGGCGCGCGCTCGTACTTTCGGTTTCATCCACGACATCGAGGTGATGCGAGCGTCCGGGTTGGCGCAGGGGGGTAGTCTGGATAATGCCATCGTGATGGACGAGTACAGAGTTTTGAATAGTGGAGGGCTACGCTTCTCGGATGAGTTTGTGCGCCACAAGATTCTCGATGCGATAGGCGATCTATACCTGCTGGGCCACCCGCTGCTCGGGCGATTTTCCGCCAACAAGTCCGGACATGCGCTGAACAACGCTTTGCTGCGTGCCCTGCTCGCCGACAGGCAGGCTTGGCAGTGGGCACATTTTTCGCCTTCCGAGCCGAGGGTTATGGAGCTCAGTGGCGGGGCGGCGGCTTCATCCTTGGCGTGACCGGCTCCGACATGCTGCTGCTACGTTTGGCTGTCGTGCTCGCGGCGATTCTTGTCGGCGGGAGCGTCGTTGCCTACCTTGCGACCGGGCACGTCGAATATCGGCAGTTCGCTTGGCGCGTAGCGAAGTACGCCATCATTGTTGTTCTTTGCATCCTGACGCTGCTTTTCATGGAGCGCGTCTTCGTCGTCGCCCCACTTTGACGACGGGCCCAAACTTCAATCGGATTCAGTGGTTGCTGGATCCACGAACTGCGTCAGAATGCGTCCCAGCCTGGATTCGGAGCCGATCCGTCGAATCGAACGGGTGATCGCGGCGCGGGACTCTGCGGACAGTTGACGGCGTGGTTGCGAGGTCCTGGCCTCGGTCGGGTCGGCATGACTCCCAACTTGCACGCGCAGGGCAATTTCGGTAACCTCCGGGCATTCTCGCGCGAACGCCTCCACCAACCGTGGTTCGAGCTGTCTGAGTTTCGCCGAGATGGCGCTCGACTCTGCGAACAAGACGACCGTTTCTCCGCGCAGGTTTGCCACCGAGGCGCCCGCGGTGAGGTATGCGGGAACTGCCTTGAGAAAGATGTTATGCAGTCTGGAAATCCGGCCCGCATGGGCGCGCAGTCGGCCGATAGGACCGATCTCATTCATCGTCGTGATGAGTTGGCGGCTGGGCATGACCGAAATTCGGAGAGTTTTGAGGTGGGTCGCATAATATTCTCGTCCTTGTGCGCATGGCAACCGCCAAATCCACCAAATCCACCAATTCCACCCAAGCCCGCGGTCTGAAATCGGACTGGCCGGTATCCGGCATCGTTGCGGGATGTCGAGGCTAGACTCTATCGGTGTAGTCAATGGCTTGCAGCCCCGGCCCGCGTGATACCCGATCCGGTGCACATACCCTGGAGATCAGCATGAAACTGGAAACTTTGGCCGTACATGGTGGCTATGTTCCGGACCCGACGACCAAGGCCGTGGCGGTACCGATCTACCAGACTTCCTCATACGCATTCGACGACACCCAGCACGGTGCCGACCTGTTTGACCTCAAGGTCGCGGGCAATATCTACACGCGCATCATGAACCCCACGACGGCAGTCCTGGAAAGCCGCGTAGCGTTGATGGAGGGAGGCGTGGGTGCGCTGGCGGTGGCGTCCGGCATGGCGGCGATCACTTATTCGATACAGACCATCGCCGAGGCGGGTGATAACATCGTGTCGGCATCGACCTTGTACGGTGGCACTTACAACCTGTTTGCGCATACCCTGCCGCAAATGGGGGTAACCGTGCGCTTCGCGGATTATCGGGATCCGGATTCCTTTGGTCGGCTGATCGATGAGCGCACGCGTGCCGTTTTCTGCGAATCGGTGGGTAATCCATTGGGCAACATCACCGATTTCGCGCGCGTTGCCGAGATCGCCCACGCACAGGGGGTGCCGCTGATCGTCGACAACACCGTTCCGACTCCCTATCTGTGCCGCCCGTTCGATCACGGCGCTGATATCGTCGTACATTCGTTGACCAAGTATCTGGGTGGTCATGGCAATTCGATCGGGGGAATCATCGTCGATTCGGGGCGCTTCCCATGGGCGCAGCAGCGCGCCCGCTTTCGGAGGCTGAATGAACCGGATGTGTCCTATCACGGTGTGGTCTATACCGAGGCGCTGGGTGAGGCTGCCTACATCGGTCGTGCACGCGTCGTACCCTTGCGCAACATGGGGGCGGCGATCAGCCCTCTCAATGCCTTCCTTATCCTTCAAGGCATCGAAACCGTCGCGTTACGCATGGACCGCATATGTGCGAACACGCGAAAAGTGGCCGAATTTCTAAGAGGGCACTCGCAGGTGGTGTGGGTCAACTATGCCGGCCTGCCCGATCATCCTGACCATGCGTTGGTACAGCGCTACATGGGCGGACGCGCCTCCGGCATTCTTTCGTTCGGCGTGCGCGGGGGCTTCGAGGCCGGGGCGCGCTTTCAGGATGCCTTGCAGCTGGTGACCCGACTGGTGAACATCGGTGACGCCAAGTCGTTGGCCTGCCACCCAGCTTCGACTACGCACCGTCAGCTTTCCGGCGAAGAGTTGTCCCGGGCCGGCGTGACGCCCGACATGGTCAGGCTTTCGATCGGCATCGAACATATCGACGACATCGTCGCGGACATCGAGCGGGCACTCGCGGCCGTTTGATGCATGAGCGCACGGCTTGGAGGGCGCGCTGCGCCGATGCCCGAATTGCGAAGCGTTGGCATGGAGGTCGTTTGGGCAAACGAGGACACCCGGTACGCGCTCATTGGTAGAACGCCTCCCGTTGTACGCACTGACGGGGTAAGGTCAGCGCAGGACACGATACCGGAGCGCAGCAGAGGGGAGAACGACAATTTGTCGGGCTTGCGAGGGTCTCCACAGGGCCATCGCATGAATCCCATGCCAGGCCGAGGAGCTGAGCACGGTAGGTATCGGAGGTGGAGGCGATGAGGCGCTTGACCTTGAGGCCGCCCTTGCGCTGGACAGGAGCGAGGCGGATGAGGTTCAAGGCGAAATGTCGCGGCACGTCGAAGTTATGAGCGGCATGGCCGGTGCGCGCTCGCATCTGATCGTCGCCGAAGGCGACATCCATGCACCCGTGCAGGCTGTTCTCGACGCGCCAATGCTGGCGCACGGTCTGGTTCAGGCGCGCGGCATCCGGCGGCAGACTGGAGATGTAGAAGCGGTGGTCGACGGTCGTCTTGCCCTTGATCGTGCGCTCGGCGGCGATCACGGCAAACGTGCGCAGGCCAGTCCAGCGCTCAGGCGCGTGCAGGCATTCGAGTTGTTCGAAGGCATGGCAGCGCCGGATTTCCAGGCGGCCGTGATTCTTCTCGATGACTTCGTCGAAGCGATGCGGTGAAGTCGAAGGCGCTGCCCGGAAAGCGTCGAAGAGGTCTCGCATCGACCGGCAAGCCGAGGTTGGTTGTCTTTCACCGCCAGCACATCGTCGGCGCCTTTGTCGCGAATCGCCTGTACGATGTTCGGCTGCGTACCCATCGCGTCGATGGTGACGATGCAGCCTTCCCAAGCCAAGGTTGCCAGCAGTTCCGGGATCGCCGTCTTCTCGTTCGATTTCTTCGCCGTCGCCTGTTGCCCCAGGATCAGCCCCGCACCAGCGGCAAACGCACTGACCAGGTGCAGCGGTGTGGCATCCACCTTCCCCGAACGCCGGCTGGTCTTGCCGTCGAGCGCCACCACTTCGTCCTTCGCCCAGGCCTCGATTTCGACAAAGGTATCGGCACCGGCAAGCACGCCGCAGACTGCCACCGCCCGCCATTCGACCAGATCGTGTTCGACCTTCGAGACCTGGCCCGGATCGCGCAACCCCACGAACACGTCCGCCAACGACACCTTCTTTCCCGTCTCCATGGGCCACCCCAAAAAGACAGAAAACTACACAAATCAACCCCTTGTGAACAGCCCCTCGGCAACCGCCTGATCGTCAACGACTATTTCGACTGTTCACGACAACATCATTCATGCGATTGCCCTGGGGGGCAAGGGGGCAGGTTTATTTACCTTCCCGATTTCGCTAAAATTGCAGGCTTTGCAGTTCCGTCAAATTCCATCATCGAGAATTCGTACCCATGAGCGAACAACAGGTTGATCGCGGACGCCGCAATATTCTGGTTTGGACGTCCGCTGTGGGCGCGGTGGGAGGGGTCGCCACGTTGGTGCCTTTCGTAGCCAGCATGAGCCCTTCAGAGCGTGCAAAGGCGGCCGGGGCTCCGGTGGAGGTGGACATCAGCAAGCTAGAGCCGGGTGGGCGCGTCATCGTCGAATGGCGTGGCAAGCCGGTATGGGTGATTCGTCGAACCCCGGAGATGCTCGCTAGCTTGGCATCGGTCGAGGCCGAGCTCGCCGACCCGAAGAGTGAGCGCAAACCGGACGAGTTCACGCCAGCCTATGCACGTAACCAGTATCGCTCGATCAAGCCGGAGGTATTGGTCGTCGTCGGTATCTGCACCCACCTGGGGTGTTCGCCGACTGAAAAATTCAGATCTGGTGGCGAGAGCGGGCTTGGTGATGCGTGGCGAGGGGGGTTCTTGTGTCCTTGCCATGGCTCCACCTTCGATCTGGCCGGTCGCGTATTCAAGAACAAGCCAGCACCCGACAACTTGCCGGTGCCCCCGCACATGTATCTCTCCGATACGCGCTTGCTGATCGGCGAAGACAAGAAAGGCGCCTAAGCCATGACGACCCAGAACCAAGGCTTGCTGGCCTGGATTGACGCCCGCTTTCCGCTTACTGCCACGATTCGGGCACATCTGACCGAATACTACGCGCCGAAGAACTTCAATTTCTGGTACTTCTTCGGCTCGCTCGCTTTGATGGTGCTCGTACTGCAGATCGTGACTGGAATCTTCCTGGTCATGCACTACAAGCCAGATGCGTCACTGAATGCATCCGGTGTGCCGGTGGCCTTTGCCAGTGTCGAGTACATCATGCGTGAAGTGAACTGGGGTTGGTTGATTCGCTATCTGCATTCGACCGGTGCGTCGGCCTTCTTCATCGTGGTCTATCTGCACATGCTCCGCGGTTTTCTGTATGGTTCGTATCACAAACCGCGGGAGCTGGTCTGGATTTTCGGCGTTTTGATATTCCTGTGCCTGATGGCCGAGGCTTTTTTCGGCTACCTGTTGCCATGGGGCCAGATGTCCTATTGGGGCGCTCAGGTGATCGTCAATTTGTTTTCCGCCATACCGTGGGTGGGCGAGCCGCTTTCCATCTGGATACGTGGTGACTACGTGATCGGCGATGCGACGCTCAACCGCTTCTTTTCGTTCCATGTCATCGCCATTCCACTGGTGCTGATCGGGTTGGTGGCGGCGCATCTGGTGGCGCTGCACGAAGTGGGTTCGAATAATCCAGATGGCGTCGAGATCAAGAAGAAAGTCGACCCAAAAACGGGCAAACCGCTGGACGGCATTCCTTTCCACCCCTATTACACGGTCAAGGACATCTTTGGTGTAGTGGTGTTCTTGATGTTTTTCTGTGCGGTCGTGTTCTTCGGCCCGGAGTTCGGCGGCTACTTCCTGGAGTACAACAACTTCATTCCCGCTGATCCATTGAAGACACCGCCACATATTGCGCCGGTATGGTATTTCACACCGTTCTATTCCATTTTGCGCGCCAATACGGTGAACTTTTTCTATGTGGACGCCAAGCTCTGGGGCGTTATCTTCATGGGTCTGGCGGTGGTGGTCTTCTTTTTCCTGCCATGGCTGGACAAAAGCCCAGTCAAGTCCATCCGCTATCGTGGGCCGATCTACAAAACGGCGCTCGTTATTTTCGTGATCTGCTTTGCAGTGCTGGGCTATCTGGGCATTCTTCCGCCAACCCCTGAGCGAACGCTGACTGCGCAGATATGCACGATTCTCTATTTTGCTTTCTTCCTGTTGATGCCCATCTATACGCGCCTGGATCGCTGCAAAACGCCGCCTGAGCGCGTCACCTTCGATCACTGAGCGCCGAAAAATGAAAAAACTCATTGTCTCCTCATTGCTGGTCGTTGGTATGTGGCTGCCTGGAGCGGGTCTGACCAGCGGTCCGGAGTTGAAGCTGGACCGCGCGCCCACGGAGAAATTCAGCGACGTGCTGTCGTTGCAGAGGGGCGCCAAGATTTTCGTTAACTATTGTCTGAACTGCCATTCGGCCTCGTACTACCGTTACAACCGGCTCCGGGATATTGGACTGAGTGATGAGCAGATCAAGGACAACCTGCTGTTTACCGCTGACAAGGTGGGCGACCTGATGCGAGTGGCCATGGCCCGGCAGGATGCTGCGGCGTGGTTCGGGGCGGCGCCGCCGGATCTGGGTCTTATTGCCCGCTCGCGATCGTCCGAGTTCGGTAGTGGTGCCGACTGGTTGTACACCTATCTGCGCACCTTCTATCGCGACCCGTCTCGTCCGACCGGTTGGAACAATCTGGTGTTCGAAAATGTCGGTATGCCGCACGTGCTTTGGGAGTTGCAAGGCGATCTAGCTTTACATCTCGATAAGTCCAAGGATGCGTACGGGAACCCTGTCGATCACAAGACACTCCAACTGGCCAAACCTGGCAAGCTGAACCAGAGCGAGTACGACTCACTTGTCGGAGATCTTGTTGCGTTCCTCGTTTATATGGGGGAGCCGGTCGCTGTAAGCCGCAAGTCGATCGGCATAGGGGTCATCCTGTTTCTCTCCGTTCTTGCGGTTTTCACCTATCTTCTAAAACGTGAGTACTGGAAGGATATCCACTGAACGCCGGGCCAAGCCCGTGCAAATGCTCGGCCAGCGAGACATTCCGACGCCGCGGGTTCGCCGCGTGGTGCGGGATTCCGAGTATTCCTGGGGCTCTAATGCCATGATGAACCTCTACTCCGGGACGACGGACCCATTCAGTCACCGTTGCCGTATCGTGCTATACGAGAAAGGCATGGATTTTCAGGTGATCGACGTCGATATGCTCAACAAGCCGGAGGACATTGCCGTCATCAACCCGTACAACCGCGTTCCGGTGCTGGTCGATCGCGATCTGGTTCTGTATGAGTCGAACATCATCAACGAATATATCGACGAGCGCTTCCCGCATCCGCAACTGATGCCTCCGGACCCGATTCTGCGCGCCCGCGCGCGTCAGTTGCTGCACACGTTTGAAGTCGAACTGTTTGCGCATATCGAAGCGCTGGAAAGAGGGTTGAAGGCTGCAGACAAGGCGCGCGAGCACCTTCGCGACCGCCTGATCGAGCTCGCGCCGGTATTTAGTAAGCAAAAGTACATGCTGGCCGAGGAATTTTCCATGCTCGATGTCGCTATTGCGCCATTACTATGGCGGCTGGAACACTATGAGATCGAGTTGGGCAAGCAGGCCGCACCGCTCATGAAATATGCGGAACGCATATTCAGCCGCCAGGCTTTCATTGATGCGCTGACGCCATCGGAAAGAGTGATGCGGCGCTGAGCGCGCCCGGTTTTTCTTGCCTTGAGTTATTGCTTGGCCGGGACTCTCAGTGCGGCAGGCTTGTCCGAAGGACGGATATGCATACGGCCTCAACCAAACCTTATATTCTTCGCGCGCTATACGAGTGGTGTATCGATCAGGGCTTTACACCTTATGTTGCCGTGGTTGTCGATGCACATACGGATGTTCCAAACGAGTACGTCAAAGACGGGCAGATCATCCTCAACATTGGTCCCGAAGCTGTGCATCAGCTACAGATGGGTAACGATGTGGTCCGATGCGCTGCGCGTTTCGGTGGGGTTGCTCGGACATTGCACATCCCCGTCGTCAACATTGCCGCCATTTATGCCCGGGAAAATGGCCATGGCATGGCGTTTGACGTCGCCGCCGACAAGGCCTCGCTCGCACAGGTCGTCGAGGAGCGTGACGTGACACCCCAGTCCGATCCGCCACGGAGCCCGTCGGGATCGTCACGGCCCAGATTGACGCGCGTCAAGTAGCGTTATTGCCGACAAGGTAGCGGCTTGGGATTGGCGCCCCGCGGCGGGATTTGAACCCGCGACCCTTCGCTTAGGAGGCGAATGCTCTATCCAGCTGAGCTACGGGGGCAATTTCTTGACCATGCATTCTAGCTCGGGGGCCGGCAAAGCTCCAGTCTGCCCCTCGATAGAATACAAGCTGAGTTTGTGCGTATACGGGGAATCCGGCCGGGCGTTGCGCCTCAGCGCGTGGCCCGATACCATGTCGTCCCGTTTGCGTCCGAGGAGTGATCATGTATCGGAAAGTACTGCTTGCCTACGATGGATCGGAGGCGGGCCGCCAGGCGCTTCTCGAATGTGCGGATATTCAGCACTTGCTGCAAGCCGAGCTGTGCATCGTCGCGGTCGCTCCGCCCGCGAACGCCATTTATCTGAGCGAAGGGTTCATGCCTGCGAATGTGCAGGAAGAAGAGACACGGTACTTCGATAATGTATTGAGCGAGGGTTTGCAGATGCTGTCCGGCCGTGGCATCCGTGCGACCGGACAGGTCGTGACCGGGGAACCGGTTGAGGAAATTTGCCGCAAGGCCAACGAAATCAAGGCGGACCTGATCGTTGTCGGGCACCGGCGCCAGGGGTCCTGGCTGGAGCGGTGGTGGCGCGGATCAATAGGCGCTTCGCTGATAGAGCGATCCCCATGCAGCCTGTTGGTGGCGATCGGCAAGTGAGCTGAGGCTAAGGTCGCGGAAGACCGATGTGCCGCGACGGCGTGTTACCAAAGTTTCCACCAGGGTTCGGCACGCTTCGGATCGCCCTTGAGGTAGACGCTGGTCGGGAAGTTACGCTCGAGCACACGTCGCGCGTCGTCGCGCAGATCCGTCATACCGAGCGCGTCGTAAGCGGAAACCATGACGAACAGGGCCTCTTCCCTGGCTGGAGCTTCCTGATAAGTCTTGATCGCGTACTGGGCACGATTGGCCGCCGCGAGATAGGCGCCTCGCCGTAGGTAATAGCGCGCCACATGGACTTCATGCTGTGCGAGCCCGTTGATCAGATAATTCATTCGGGCCGTGGCGTCGGCGACATAGCGGCTTTGTGGAAACCGCATCACCAGATCCTTGAAGGCATTGAATGACTCTAGGGCGGCACGTGGATCGCGTTCACTGGCATCCTGATTCGAGACCGAGCTCATCAATGCGGCGATGATCCCGGTGTCGGTGTTGAAATTGACGACGCCCTTCAGGAAATATGCGTAGTCGACGCTGGGATGGCTGGGATGCAGCTTGATGAATCGATCGCAAGCTGCCAGTGCCGAGGCAGAATCTCCCTGGCGATAATGCGCGTAGGCGACCTCGAGCTGAGCCTGTTGCGCATAACGCCCGTAGGGATAGCGCGCCTCGAGGCGTTCGTACAGCTTGACGGCACGCTCGTAATCGGCACCGTTCAGTGCGTCCTTGGCTTCGGTGTAGAGGCGCTGTGCGGACCACCCCTGCGTTTCATCGCTCTGCTCCGGCAACAAGCTACAGCCGGCAAGCAGCAGTGTGAGCAGGGCAAGAAAGGCAAATCGGATGGATAGGCTATGCAGCATGGACAATCGGGCAAATGCAAGTCTGCATAATGCAAATCTGGAAATTGCTTCTGGCGAGCGCCAAGGACAGTATGACCATCGAGGGTGATGCTAACACAGCAGCCGGGCAGGCATTGGAGGCGGAGCTGCCCCTGGCCTGTAGCGGGCTGCGGCTCGATCAGGCGCTGGCGCGCGTATTCCCACAGTATTCACGCAGCCGGCTACTGCACTGGCTCAGGGCCGGGCAGGTATGGCTGGACGAGCAGCCCGAGCTCGAGCCGCGTCGCCGCATCCTGGGCCGCGAGCGCGTCCGCGTTGTCGTTGCTGCGCTTCCTGGCGCCACTGCGCCCGCCGCCGAGGCCATTCCACTGAACATCGTGTTCGAGGACGAGCACATGATCGTGCTCGACAAGCCCGCCGGCCTGGTCGTGCACCCAGGCAGCGGCAATTGGACCGGTACGCTGGTCAATGCACTGATCCATCATCGGCCCGCCTCTGCATCCTTGCCACGTGCTGGCATCGTGCATAGGTTGGACAAGGACACGACCGGCCTGATGGTGGTCGCGAAGTCGGAAGTGGCCCACCTCGAGTTGGTGCGGCGCCTGGCAGCCCGGGAAGTGGTGCGCGAATATCTGGCCCTGGTCCACGGTCATGTCGACTCGGGTGGGGTGGTGGATGCCGCCATTGGCCGCCACCCGTCGCAGCGTACGCGCATGGCGGTTCGTCTCCACGGGGGCAAGCCCGCGGTCACCCATTACACACCGATCCAGGCATACGCTGCGTGCAGCCTGTTGCGCTGCAAGCTGGATACCGGACGGACTCACCAGATCCGCGTCCACATGGCTGCCACCGGTCACCCATTGGTTGGCGATCAGACCTATGGCCGGCGCGGAGCAGAGCCAGCTTTTCATCGTCAGGCGCTGCATGCCGTCCGGCTGGGATTGACGCACCCGGTCGAAGACCGCGAGATGTGTTGGGAATGCCCGCTGCCGAACGACATTGCCGAGCTGTTGGCGGGTTTGTCCAAGCCCACCAGGATGGTGAAGTCGTGACGGTCGAGTGCTTGCCCGGTTTCGTACCCGACTGGCCGATGCCGGCGTCGGTCCGAGCCTGGGTGACGACGCGTGGAACGGGCAATGCCGCCGACGGACCCTATGCCGGCTTCAACCTGGGCGCTCATGTCGGCGATGCCTATGACCGGGTCGTCGCCAATCGTGCGCGGCTGGCGAAGGAGCTCGGTTGTGAACCGGTCTGGATGAATCAGGTACATGGGACGTGCTGGGTCGATCTCGCCGACGCCCACGCTGGTGTGGCGGCCGATGCCGCGCTGGTACGTCGCCCTGGGCGGGCCTGCGTCGTGATGTCGGCCGATTGTCTGCCGGTGCTGCTTTGCGACCGCGCGGGAAGCGTGGTGGCCGCGGCGCATGCCGGCTGGCGTGGCTTGGCCGATGGTGTGCTGGAGCGAGTCGTGGCCGCCATGGGCGTCCCATCGGGAGATGTCCTCGCCTATCTGGCGCCGGCCATCTCCGCCTCTCACTACGAAGTGGGCGACGATGTGCGTCAGCGATTCGTAGCGCACAATTGCCAGCTGGCAGCGGCCTTCCAATGCAATGGCCGCGCGCGGTTTCAATGTGACTTGTATGGAGTCGCACGTCTGCGTCTGGCGGCACTCGGCATCGCTGCGGTGTTTGGCGGCGACGAGTGCACCTTCGCCGACGGCAAACGCTTCTATTCCTATCGGCGCGACGGCGTCACCGGGCGTATCGCCAGCCTGATTTGGCTGAACGACTGATGCAGCCGGAAATAGCCCTGGCGTGGTGCAGCAGGTTCAGGCCTTGGACGGCGCCGCAGACTTGCCGGTTGTGCGCGAGCTCGATTCGTGGAACGTGATGTAGGCAGCGCTCAGAAAAATGACGGTGCCGCCTATCCAACTCCAGATGTCGGGAATTTCGTCGAACACCAGGAAGCCGATCAGCGAGGCCCACATCAGCCGTGTGAAATCCAGCGGCATCAGTGCTGTGGCTTCCGCGTACATGAACGACTTGGTGTAGGCAAACTGTCCCACCGTCGCGATGAACGCCATGAAGATCAGCACTGGCAGGAGCTGCAAGCTGGGCCATTTCCACACCCAGACGGCCAGCATGAAAGTGAGTGGTGTCACGATGACCGACATGTAAGTGACCTGCGTCGTGCTGGATTCGGTGGTCGACATCAGTTTGATGACGATGATCGAAACGGCCCAGGCGACAGCACCGCAAATGGCGAGGATGGGTCCCAGCGACAGCGGGATGATTCCCGGACGGACGATCAGCAACATACCGACGATGCCGCCGCCAACGGCGAGCCAGCGGCTCAGTGTGGAGCGCTCACGCAAGAAAAGGATGGCCACTACCGAGGCAAAGACCGGGGACACGAAACTCAGCGCCGTGACCATGGCGATCGGCGACATGGACAGCGCCGAAAACAACCCAAGCATCGAAATCATCAGCATCACACAGCGGATCAAGTGCAGATGCAGCCGGCGCGTCCTCAATACCTGGAAGCGGGTGCCGATCAGGCTGGGCAACATGAAAAACAACGCAAAGAAATAACGGAAGAACGTGATTTCGAAGACGTGCAGTTCGCGCGAGGCATAGCGCACCGAAGTGTGCAGCAGCGTGAACGACGCGGCCGCGACCAGTCCGAGCAGCATGCCCATGACCCGGCGCGGAATGCGGTCGGCAATGGCGAGGAGTGCGCCCATGGCGGAATGCTCCGTTCGTTCCCTTATGGCTCGCAGGGGTGAGGCCCGAGACGTGGGGGGGATCCCCCACGTGCTCCAAGCGAGGGTTACAACGTGTCGGCGGTACCGAGGATGTTGGTGATCTGGCTGGAGAGGACCCCGCCGTTGCCATGAGCCACGGCCAGCTTGGCATCCTTGATCTGGCGTTCGCCACACTCGCCACGCAGTTGCTGAATGGCTTCGACCAGCGTGAACATGCCGTACATCCCCGGGTGTACGCAGGACAGCCCACCACCGTTGGTGTTGACTGGTAGCCGACCGCCCGGATTGATCGCGCCACTCGCGACGAACGGACCGCCTTCCCCCTTCTTGCAGAAGCCGAGATCTTCGAGGAACAGGATCGTGTTGATCGTGAACGCGTCGTACAGCTCGACGACATCGATATCGGTCGGCTTGACGCCGGCCATCGCAAAAGCGCGCTCGCCGGAGTCCTTGGCCGCGGACACCGTGAGGTCATCCATTGCCATGATGTTCATGTGCGTGGTCGCGGCTGCGGCACCCAGAAGATATACCGGCTTTTTCGGGAAATCCTTGGCACGCTTCGCCGACACCATCACCAGCGCCGCACCGCCATCGGTGACCAGGCAGCAGTCCCGCACGGTAAATGGGCTGGAGACCATGCGTGCGTTGAGCACGTCGTCGATACTGAGTGGGCCGCGCGCAAACGCCACCGGATTCATGTTCGCCCATTGCCGAGCGGCGACCGCGACCGCGGCGAGTTGCTCGCGGGTCGTACCGTATTGATGCATGTGCCGCGAGGCCGCCAGCGCATAAGAGGTCGCCGGAAAGATCGGCTTGTAGGGCGCTTCGTAAGGAAACGGTCGCACCGACGACACCAGTTTGCCAGTGTTGCTGCGCTGGTTGCTGCCGTAGAAAATGAGCGCCGTGTCACACAGCCCTTCTTTGATGGCCATGGCTGCCATCAGCGTGTAGGACAGAAATGTCGAGCCGCCGGTGCGGTTGTTGTCCGTGAACTTGGGCTGGATGCCGAGAATTTCTGAAATCAGCAGACCCGACAGCGGGCTGCAATCGCCGGGTAGCGAGCCGAACACCGCATCGACATCCTTCGTGGTCAGCCCGGCTTCGGCAAGTGCCTTGTAGCTGGCTTCGATGGCAATGTCCTCGGAGCTGCGTCCCGGTGCTTCACCGATACCGGCCAGTGCAGCGCCGACGAAAGCGGCTGTGCCGCGAATCGAGTTTTGAGTCATCGTGTTCTCCTCAGGCGGCGTCGAAGGCAACGAACGGCGCTTGCCCACTCGTGTCGATCTTGGCCTTGACGGCCATGCCGATCTTGACGGCCTCATGCGGTATGCCATCGACCCGACCCATCATGCGCGGTCCCTCTTTCAGGTCCACGAGCACGACGTTGTAAGGGCCGCCTTTGTCGGCCTGGCGATTGACGATACTGACTGCATGGACCGTGCCGCTGCCGGAAGGCTGTACCCACTCCAGCGCGATGCTGCCGCAGCCGGTGCAGGTCAGGCGCGGATAGAACACGTGCTTGCCGCAGTCGCGGCAACGCTGGATACGGAATTCACCTTTTTCGAGATATTGCTGGAATACGCGGTCCGGGCCCGGACCGGAAAACGCTGATTCGGTGCTCATGGTCTCCTGCCTACAGTGGTTTTGAAGTGTGTGGAAGAACAATGTCTGCGGCCGCGCAGCGGGCCTCTCGTGACAGTCAAGCAAGCGCGGCATGGCAACCTCGGTGCGAGTATACTCGTCCGGACATTTGCCGGAGGCCGCAGGCACGCGCACGGTCGAGGGTCCGTACCATGGCCCTGTAGTTTCACGGATTTTTCAGCGCCACAAAGAGCGCGGGCCGTCAGCCGCATGGCCGCAACCATCATTGGAGGATTTCATGACTGTCCGTTACGAACGCGATGGCGCTATCGCCCGTGTCGTTCTCGATCGCCCGGATCGATTGAACGCGCTCAATCAGGAGATGAAAAACCGGCTGATCGAGATTTTCCGCGAACTGCGCTTCGATCACGACATTCGCGCCGTGCTGCTGACCGGCGAGGGACGGGCTTTCTGTGCCGGTTCCGATGTCGGCACGATGACCGGATTCGATCCCCTTGCCGGCCGCGACCGCATCAAGAACGCGCACCAGATCATCATGGGCATCGCCGACATGGAAAAACCGGTCATCGCCGCGGTGCGTGGAGCGACCGTCGGCATCGGCTGGTCCCTCGCGCTGGCCTGCGATTGGATCCTTGCCTCCGATACCGCGAAGTTTTCGCAGGTGTTCAAGAAGATCGGGTTGGCGCCGGATGGCGGTGCGATCTATTTCCTGACCCAGTATCTCGGTGTCCTGCGCGCAAAGGAACTCGTCATGAGCGCACGCATGGTCGGCGCCGAGGAGGCGTTGCGACTTGGACTGGTGACCGAGCTCGTGCCCGATGCCGAGCTGGAGACACGCGCCTTCGCGCTCGCGCAGGAACTGGCCTTGTCAGCGACATTCGCACTGGGGATGGGCAAGCGGATGTTTCGCGGTGCCTTCGACCCGCCGCTGGAGACTTTCCTCGAGCTGGAGTCGCATGTGCAGAACTTGGTCTTGCAGTCCCGGGATCACAAGGAGGGGGTCTCGGCCTTCATGGAGAAGCGCACACCGAGCTTTGTCGGCCGGTGAACGCGCACAACAATTGATTTTTGGGAGCACGACGATGCGTTTGGGTAGCGTGGAGTACGAAAAGCGGGGCCGGATTGCGATCATGCGTCTGGATGAACCGACCAAGTTGAATGCGCTCAGTGCCGGGATCCGCAAAGGGGTGCTCGAGGGCATAGCCCAGATGGAGGCCGACGAGGACATACGCGTCGGCGTCATTACGGGCAATGGTGAAAAGGCGTTCTGCGCCGGAGCGGACATCAGCGGCTTCGAATTCTCGCCGGAAAAGGTGCGGCAGTTCATCGCCGACGTTCTGCCATTTCTGGAGGCCCCCGAGCGTTGTTCGAAGCCGCTCATCGCGGCCGTCAATGGCTTGGCTTTTGGCGGCGGCTTCGAACTCGCCATCGCCTGCGATTTCATCCTGTCTTCGGACCGCGCCAAGTTCGGCGTGCCCGAAATCCAGCTTGGCCTGCTTCCCGGCTTTGCAGTGGTCCGGCTGCACGAAATCGTCGGTCGGCCGAAGGCCAAGGAGTTGAGCATGCTGGGCGAGGCCATCAGCGCCGAGGAAGCCGTTCGCCTCGGTATCGCCCTGCGTGTCGTGCCTCACGACAAACTGCTCGATGAGGCGCTCGCTTTTGCCGAGAAACTCGCTTCGAAACCGGCACTTGCGGTGAAAATGGCCAAGTCCTTCTACAACCGCGGCCTGGGCGGCGACGAAATGCGTTATGCCAAGGATGCCTTCCCGTTCCTGTTCATGTCGGACGACGTGCGCGAAGGGGTGACCGCATTCCGCGAGAAGCGCAAGCCCAACTTCAAATAGTGGCCGGCACCGGCCTCTCGGCCGGACGCCGCCGGCCCGGCTTTCGCCGAGCCGCACAACGACATGACTCAGGAGACGACAGATGGCGCGAGCAGTATTGCACAACGCATTTTGCGATGAGTTGGGAATTGAGTATCCGATCATCCTCGCAGGGATGGGCGTGGGCGGCCGCGCGACGCCACCTGCGCTGGTGGCCGCCGTCTCCGAGGCGGGGGGTGCCGGCATACTCGGCTGCTCCGGCCTGAGCCCCGAGGAGACGCGGCGGCGCATACACGAGGTCCGCCGGCTCACGGACAAGCCGTTCGGTGTGGATTTGTTGCTGCCGGCCAAGATCGCCGGTTCGGCGCCGACGCGTTCGGGCGTGCGTGAGGAAATCCGGCAGCGCTACCCCGAGCATTACGCGATGGTACGCGCGATGATCCGCGAGTTCGGACTGCCCGAGGCCTATCCGGAAGACGAGATCGTCGTCAACATCGAATATGCCGAAAAGGTGCTTGAGGTCGTCGTGGACGAGAAGGTGCCGATCTTCGCCGCCGGACTCGGCGATCCGAGCATCCTGATCCCACGCGGCCATGCCCAGGGGATGAAGATCTTCGGCCTGTCGGGTTCGGTGCGCAACGCGGTGCGACAGAAAAAATCCGGGGTCGATGCGGTGATCGCGCAAGGCACCGAGGCCGGTGGTCATACCGGTGCCGTGGCGACGTTTCCGCTGATTCCGCAGGTGGTGGATGCGGTCGCGCCGACACCGGTCATCGCTGCCGGTGGCATTGGCGACGGCCGCGGTGTCGCTGCCGCGCTGGCGCTGGGTGCGCAGGCTGTGTGGATCGGCACGGCCTTCCTGGTCGCCGAGGAGTGCGAGATCTATGCGGAGAACAAGCGGCAGATCCTGGACAGCGATTCGGAGAGTTTCCGTGTGACCAAGGTATGGACCGGAAAGACCGTGCGCACCTTCCAGAACGACGTGGTCAAGGCGTGGGAGCAGGCCGGGCTGAAGACCCTGGATACGCCGCATCAGCGCATCCTGCTCGAAGATTTGACCGCCTCGGCCACCAAAGCCGGTCGCTACGACCTGATCCTGAATCCGGCGGGCCAGGTCTCCGGCATGCTGAAACAGAGCAAGCCGGCCAAGCAGATCATGGAGGAACTGGTGGCGGGCACGATTGAGGACCTGAACCGGATCAATCGCGACCTTCGCTACAGCTTTGGCTAGATGGCCATGGCCCGGGATGGGGGCGGATGGCGGATATTCGAAAACTGAATCAAGAAGGAGATGCCATGGGCAAGAAAGCCATTATCAGTGGGGTGTATGACACCAAGGTGGGAGCACTGCCTGAGAGCACGTGCATGTCGCTCCATACCGAGGCGGGCCTGGGAGCGGTCGCCGATGCCGGCCTGAAGATCTCGGACATTGACGGTCTGCTGACAGCCTACTCGTTCACGTCGCCACAGCTGATGCTGGGGGGGGTGTTTGCCGAGTACGTGGGCATGCAACCCAAGGTCAGCGCGTCGATCAGCATGGGGGGCGTGACCGCGGGCCTGATGGTGCACCATGCTGAATCGTTGGTGCGCGCGGGCATCTGTCGTCATGTTCTGTGTATCACCGGCGACAATCGCATGACCGGTCTGGGCGAGCGCGTCCAGGCGGTCATGGCCGATGTCGGGCATCCGCAGTACGAGCAGCCCTACGGAATGAGCGTACCGACGGCCTTTGCCCAGGCGGCGCAGCTGTACATGCACAAGTTTGGACTGAAGCACGAGCACATGGCGGCGGTGGCCGTGAACCAGCGCGCCAACGCCGCCAAGCATCCGAACGCGCACATGAAAAAACCGATCACGATGGACGATGTCGCTCATTCCAAGATGATCGCGTCGCCGCTGCGCATGCTCGACTGCTGTCTGGTGTCCGATGGGGGGGCGGCCGTGGTCGTCAGTGCGGCCGACACCGCGCGCGATCTGCCGCGTCGTGGTGTCGAGATTCTCGGCATGGGTGAGGGGCACACGCACGAGCATATTTTCATGGCGCCCTCGCTAGAAGATTTCGGCTGCAAGGACTCGGCGGCCAAGGCATTGGGTGAAGCTGGACTGCGTCATGCGGATGTGGATTGCGCGCACATCTACGACTGCTTCACCAGCACGCTGCTGATCTGCATGGAATCCATGGGGTTTTACGAGCGTGGCCAGGCGGGCGTTGCAGCGCTGGCCGGCGAGTTCGCGATCGGCGGCAAGCGACCGGTGAATACCAACGGGGGCTTGCTTTCCTATGGCTCGTCCGGCGCGGCCGGAGGCATGTTCCATGTCGTCGAGGCCGTGCGCCAGTTGCGTGGTGAATGCGGGGAACGTCAGGTCAGGGATGCCGAAGTCGCGTTCGCTCATACCTTGGGCGGCATTTTCTCGGGGCATTGTTCAATGGTTTTGGGGAGGATGTGAGGAATGACACAAGCCGAATTGAAGCCGATACCCGTTCCGGATTCCGACAGCAAGCCCTACTGGGAAGCTGCGAATCGTGGGGTGTTCAGTTTCCAGCGCTGCCGGGATTGCGGCCGCGCCCAGTTCTATTCGCGCTCGTTGTGCAGCCACTGTCAGAGCAAGAACCTTAACTGGGAGTCGTCCAAAGGGACCGGGAAGGTCGCGAGTTTTTCGGTGGTCTATCGGGCGCCGACGGCCCCGTTTGCCGGGGACGTGCCCTACGTGGTCGCGCTGATCGACATGGACGAGGGGTTCCGGTTCATGTGCAACGTGTTGAATTGCGATCCGGCCAGCGTCACGATCGGCATGCCTGTGCGCGTGCTGTTCGAGGAGCGCGCCGGCAGCCCGCAGAAGATTCCCCAAGTGGAGCCACTGAAATGAGCGAAAAACCGCTGTTTACCTACGATTTCTATGAGCCGGGCAAGTGCTACGGCGAGAAGAATTTCGAAGTCGACGAAGGGACCGTGGCCAAATGGCGCACCGTCTACCCCGGTGACGATGATCCCGGCGTGATGCCCGCCGGCATGCTGGCGATGATCATCATCGACGCCGTTCTGACCTTGAATGCGCCACGCCCGCCAGGCGGTGTGCATGGCGGTCAAACCTTCGATGTGATCCGCATGCCGCGCATTGGGGAATCCCTGGTCACCGAGGTCTGGTGTCTGGACAAGGAGATCAAGAAGGACCGCAAATGGGTGCGCGCCAAGTCGATCACCCGCAGCAGGAGTTCCGGCGAAGTGTTGTTCACCGGGATCATGACCACGCTGGTCGCGATGTAGGAGACCGAACATGGAACGACAGCTCAAGCCTTCGTCACGTCACGTCGATTTTCAGGCCATCCTGAATTATGCGGACGTCACCAATGACTACAATCCGATTCATGTGGACAAGGAGTTTGCCGCGAAGAGCCCGATGGGCGGAATCATCGCGCATGGCACGATGTCGGTCGCGCTGATCTGGCAAGCGTTGAAGAATACGCTGGGCGTCGAAGCGCTCAATCGCGTTGCGCTGGAGATCCGGTTCGTCAGGCCGGTGCGCATCGACGACGACGTCACAGGTGGCGGCGAACTGAAGGCCGGCTCCGACAACGTCTATGAAGTCTGGGTGAAAAACCAGAAAGGCGAGGATGTGATCCGCGGCGAGGCGACGATCAAGCCGGCGAGCTGAGCGCACGAACCCGAGGAAAGTGCAGCGAGTGCGGATGCGCTGGTCTCGCTAGAGCGGGCCCAGCGGTCCTTCCGCCCGGGGGCTGAAGCTGCGGTGCGTGAGCCAGTGGTCCAGCATCCATAGCCGATCGCAGCCCCAGAACGGCTCGCCGTCGGCGATGATGAAGGGAGAACCGAATACGCCGCGGGCGACCGCCGCGTCGACGGCATCCTTGACCCGTTGCTTGATTTCCGGCGTTTCGATGGCGAGCTGCAGTTTGGCGCCATCAAAGCCGAGCGCTTGTGCTTCGTGCGCCAGCAGCTCCGGCCGGGTGAGATCGGCGATGTCCTGGAAGCGGAGCGCGTACAGCCGTTTCGCGTAGGCCTTGGCGCGCTCTGGATCCTGGTCGGCGAGCCAGTAATAGGCGCGAGTCGCGGGCAGGTTGTCGAACATCACGTCCTTGGCGGGCAGGCGTATCGGCACGTCGAGCATTTTTGCCAATCGGGGGATGTCGTGCATCAGATAGGGGCCCTTGAGCGGCGTATCGAGCAGCGGCTTCAGGCCCATGATCTTGACCACGGTGATACCCAGCAGGAACGGGTGCCAGCGCGTCGTGCGGCCGTGGCGTGCGGCGATGTCGTCGATGCGCATCGCCGCCAGGTAACCGAACGGTGAAATGAAATCGAAGTAGAAGTCGATGGGGGCAGCGATGGGGGTGGTCATGGTCGATGGTTCGAGCAGATTCCTTGGTCGGGTTGTCCGTGCCGTCGCCGCGCACAGGCGATGCGTATGTCAACAGTGTAGCGACTGCCCGGGCGTTTGGGCATGAAGGTATCACCCTACCTGCTACTGACCTTGTCGTCGCTGTTCTGGTCCGGCAACATGATTGCCGGCCGCATACTGCGGGGCAGCCCGCCGGCGGCATTGACGTTCTGGCGTTGGTGCGTGGTGCTCGCCATACTGCTGCCATTCGTGTTGCCGATATTGCGTCGTCAGTGGCCGATCGTGCGCACGGCCTGGCCGTTGCTGCTGGTTCTCGGATTGCTGGGCGTGGGCAGTTTCGGTCTGGTGACCTATATCGGCCTGAAAACCACGACGGCGACCAATGCTTCGCTGCTCAACTCGATCATTCCGGTCACGATCCTGGCGCTCTCGTGGATCTTCCTGCGCCAGCCGCTCAGTGCACGCCAGATCTCCGGCGTACTCGTTTCGCTGGCCGGGGTCGCAGCGATCGTCACGCGCGGCGAGCTGGCCTTGCTGCGCGATTTTCATTTCAACCCCGGCGACCTATGGATTCTGGTCGCGGTGGTGTGCTGGTCGATCTACTCGATTCTGCTGCGCTATCGGCCGCCGACGCTGCATCCGCTGGTGCTGCTGGTGTCGACGGTGTCGATCGGCATGCTCGGCATGGGGCCGATTTTCGTGTTCGAGCATCAACGCGGCGACGTGCTGCATCTGAGCACGCAGGTCGCGATCGGCATCGGCTTCGTCGCGCTGTTCCCGTCCTTGCTCGCCTATCTGTTCTGGAATCGCGGCGTGGCCGAGGTCGGGGCCGAGAAGGCGGGTCTGTTCCTGCACCTGATGCCGGTGTTCGGGACGCTGTTGTCGGTCATCTTTCTCGACGAAGTGCTGCACGGCTATCATGCTTTCGGGATCGGCATGATCGTCGTCGGCATTTATTTGAGTACCGTGGTTCCGGCACGGCTGGTACGCTCATCGGGATAATGGATCAACAGGCAGGGACGCCATGACAGCCAAAGATGCCATCGCGGTGCAGGAGTCGGTCGTGCGCACATGGGGCGCGCTAGGGCTCACGGGCGCGAAGGCCCCGATGATCAGTTTCCCGCGTGCGGCCTGGAGCGAACTGGGGAGCGCCGGATGTCTCGGTTTGTCGTTTCCCGCGGATGTGGGTGGGCAAGGTGCGTCGCTCGCGACCGTGGCGGCGACGGCTGCGGCGCTGGCGCGCGGCGGTGCGCCGCTCGGGTTGGTGCTCGCCTGGCTGATGAACGAGATGCTCGGGCACTATGCCATTGCGCGGCTTGCTTCGGCCGAGCAGCGCGCTTCGCTGTTGCCGGCGCTGGCGCGCGGCGAGCTGCTGTGCGCATTGTCCATATCCGAGCCTGGAGCAGGTGCCAATCCGAAGCTGCTCGGAACACGTGCCGAGCGGGTGCCGGAAGGGTGGCGGCTGAACGGCAGCAAGGCCTTCGTCAGCAACGGCCCGAACGCAGATCTGTTCATCGTCATCGCCATCAGTGCCGAGGCCGCGGGGCGCAAGGCGTTCAGCGCCTATCTCGTGCCCGGTGACGCGCCCGGCTTGGTTCGTCAGATCCATGACAAACAGGTGGCCGGCCTGGCGCCGCTAGGCCATTGCGGGCTGGAGCTGGCAGACTGTACAATCGGTCCGGACAAACTGCTGGGCGTGGAAGGTTCGGCATTTCCAGAGTTTGCCCGCCCGTTCCGGGACGTCGAGGATGCGTTGCTACCCGGGATACTCATTGGCGCGATGGCGCGCATGCTGGCGTCGGCGGCGGTGAGTGCAATCGGCCCGGACTCCGCACGGCAGCTTGAGTGCGGTGTGCTGCTGACGCGGCTGGCGGCGCTGGCGCAGGCAGCACGCGGTGCAGCGGACGAATTGGCTGCGCATGGGGTAGGCGAGCGCCTGAAGGCGATCAATACCGGATTCAAGGAACTGGCCAGCGACTGGTTGGTGCGCTGGCGGCAAGTCGCCGGGCAGACATCCGATTCCTCAGGCGGCGCACCGGGGTCGGGAGCGGCCGCGCCTTCGGAGCAGGCCATGTTGACCCAGGACGTCAACATACTCATCAACATCGCCCGCGGGGTCGGGCGGACGCGGCAGCAGTCCCTGGGCGCTGTCGTGGCAGGAGACAAGGCACTCGATGAAGTCGCTCTACGAACATCGTTTTAACTCGGTGGACGCCGTGCAGCGGGAGTGCGCGAGTGTCAAATACATCGCCAGCCGTCAGATTGCGACGACGGTCTATCTGGCGTTCAATCTGCAAAAGCCGATATTGATCGAAGGTCCGGCGGGTGTCGGCAAGACCGAACTCGCCAAGGCAATGTCGGAAATCCTGCAAGTCCAGCTGATCCGCATGCAATGTTATGAGGGCCTGGACGAATCGAAGGCGCTGTACGAGTGGAAGTACGGCAAGCAGCTGCTCTATACGCAATTGCTCAAGGACAAGCTGTCCGAGCTGATGGAGGGCGCGAAAGGGCTCGCGCAGTCGATCGAGCGGCTGCATTCCCACGACGATCTGTTCTTTTCCGAGCATTTCCTGGAGCCGCGGCCGCTGTTCAAGGCCTTGCACGAAGACACCGGCTGCGTGTTGCTGATCGACGAAATCGACAAGTCTGACCAGGAGTTCGAGGCCTTTCTGCTGGAGGTGCTGTCCGATTTTCAGGTTTCCATTCCCGAACTCGGCACGATCAGCGCTCGCGTCAAGCCGCTCGTCATTTTGACTTCGAACAACACGCGCGAGATGAGCGACGCGCTGAAGCGGCGCTGCCTGCATCTGTACATCCCGTTTCCGGATGCCAAGCTCGAACGCCAGATCCTGGAGACGCGCGTGCCCGGCTTGTCCGATACGCTGCGGCGGGAACTGGTTGCCTTCATCCAGTCCGTACGTACGCTGGATCTGAAAAAGCAGCCCTCTGTTTCCGAGACCATCGACTGGGCCCGGGTGTTGCTGCTGTTGAGCGCCGAACACCTCTCGGTCGACCTGGTGCGCGATACGCTTAACACCTTCCTGAAATTCGAGGAAGACATCGCTGTCGCCAGCGAGCAGATCGTCGGCATGCTGGACAAGGCTCGCGAGGAGGCCGCACTCGCCCATGCAAGAAACGCTTGAGGACTTTTTCAAGGCGCTGCGCGGGTCCGACCTCGACGTCAGCCTGACCGATGGCATCGAGGCCGGGCGGGCGCTGAGCATCGTCGGCGTCGCGGATCGCGAAGTGCTGCGCCACGCGCTCGGCGCCACGCTGGCGAAGTCGCTCGACGATCGCATCGTGTTCGACGCGTGTTTCGACCGCTTCTTCTCCTACGATCTGTTCAGGAAAGCGTCCGGGCGCACCAATGATCCGAACGCGATGGAGGTCAAGACCTCCGAGTCGCAGGACGTGCGCCACGAAGAGGAGTCGGCGCCGAGGGTCGGCAAGGGTCAATGCGCCGGCGCTGGGGGTGGTGGCGGCGCCCAGGGTCTTGCCGACATGCTGCTGAAAAATGATCAGGCGGCCCTGATCAAGTCGATGAACGAAGCCGCGCGCCAGGTCGGGGTCACGGATATCTGGTTCTTTACGCAAAAGGGTCAGTACATCCAGAAGATCCAGGAGCAGATGGGGCTCAAGGATCTCAACCAGCTGATCAACGGTCTCGCCGGCAACCCGCAGGCCGCCGGGCGCGTGACCAATCTCAAGCTCGCGCGCAGGCGCCTGTTCGAAGAGGTCAGGAATTTCGTCGAGAAGCAGCTCGCGATGTACGGCACGGCGCCGACCAAGCGCTTGCACGACGAATACTTGCAGTCACAGAAGCTGTCGAACATCGAGCAGCGCGATTTCCAGCGCATGCACGAAATCGTGCGCAAGCTGGCCAAACGGCTCGCGGTCATCCATTCCAAGAAGAAGAAACAGGAAACCCGCGGCCAGCTCGATTTCCGCAAGACCATGCGGCGCAACGTGGCCTTCGACGGCGTGCTGTTCGAGACCTACTGGCGGACCAAGGTCATCGAGCGCGCCAAGGTCATCGCGATCTGCGATGTCAGTGGTTCGGTGCGCAACTATGCACGTTTCCTGCTGCTGTTTCTGTACAGCCTGACCGAGTTCATGGCCAAGATTCGCAGCTTCGCGTTCACGAACACGCTCGTCGAAGTGACCGACGTCTTCGACGACATGCCGGTCAATCAGGCCGTGGACAAGGTCATGAAGGAGGTCGGCGGCTCGGGCACGGACTACGGTCAGATGTTCCGTGATGTCGAAGACCGGCTGATGAGCAAGATCGACAAGCGGACCACGGTGCTGATCCTAGGCGACGCGCGCAACAATCATGGCGAGCCCCAGGCCGACGTCATGCGCCTGCTGCACCAGCGTGCGAAGCGCGTCATCTGGCTCAACCCCGAGCCGCGCGCGTTCTGGGGTCTGGGCGACTCCGAGATGAAGCGTTACGCGCCGCACTGCCACATCGTCAAGGAATGCAACACGCTCAAGCATCTGGAGCGCACCATGGACGATCTATTGCGGGTGTCGACGGCCGCCGTATAAACGGCCATGCCGCGTCCTCAGTGTGCCTGTTCCCAATTCGGGCCGGCGCCGATTTCGACTTCCAGCGGTACGCTCAGCGCGGCGACGCCGGCCATTAATCGCGGTACGGTCGCGAGCACGCGCTCCCGTTCCGCAACGGGCACTTCCAGCACGAGCTCGTCGTGGACCTGGAGGATCAGCCGGCTCGACAGGTTTTCGTCGGCAAGCCAACGGTGTACCGCGATCATCGCGAGTTTGGTCAGGTCGGCGGCTGTGCCCTGCATCGGCGCGTTGATCGCCGCGCGCTCGGCGGCCTGACGCCGTGCCGGCTGGGCCGAGCGGATGTCGGCTAACCACAACCGGCGACCGAAGACCGTTTCGACATAGCCCTGTTCGCGTGCCGCGGCGCGCGTGTGCTCCATATAGGCGGCGACACCCGGGTAGCGCATGAAATAGCGGCTGATGTAGGCCTCGGCCGCCGCGCGCTCGATCCCCAGTTCGCGCGCCAGGCCGAATGCGCTCATGCCGTAGATCAGGCCGAAGTTGATCACCTTCGCGACCCGGCGCTGATCGTTCGTGACCGCGTCTGGAGTGACGCCGAACACTTCGGCCGCGGTGGCGCGGTGGATGTCCTCGCCGGCCGCGAAGGCGGCCAGCAGCCTATCGTCCGCAGACAGATGGGCCATGACGCGCAGCTCGATCTGTGAATAATCGGCCGATACCAGCTCGTGTCCGGCCGGTGCGATGAATGCCGAACGGATGCGTCGTCCTGCTTCGGTGCGGACCGGGATGTTCTGCAGGTTGGGGTCGGAGCTCGCGAGTCGGCCGGTCACCGCGACCGCTTGAGAAAAGTTGGTATGCACGCGCCCGGTGGTCGGGTTGACGCGGGCCGGCAGCTTGTCCGTATAGGTGCTCTTGAGCTTGGCCAGCGCGCGGTAGTCGAGAATTCGTCGCGGCAGCGGAAAGTCGAGCGCGAGCTGCGCGAGTACTTCCTCGTCGGTCGAGGGGGCGCCGCCCGGCGTCTTTTTCAGTACCGGCAATCCCATGCGTGCGTACAGAATGTCCTGGATCTGTTTCGGGGAGGACAGGTTGAAAGTCTGGCCGGCCAGTTCATGTGCGGCCGCTTCCAGTTCCAGCAGCTGCCGGCCGAGCTCGGCGCTTTGCCGCAACAGCGCTTCGGCATCGATCAGCACGCCGTGGCGCTCCATGGCAAACAGCACCTCGGCGACCGGCAATTCGATCTCCCGATAGACGTCGTCAAGCCTTGGCGTGGCCGCGAGCCTCGGCGCGAGCCGGTGGTGAACTCTCAAACACAAATCGGCATCTTCGGCGCTGTAGAGCGTCGCCTGTTCGATCGTGACCTGTTCGAAACCGATCTGCCTGGCGCCCTTGCCGGCGACGGCTTCGTAGGTGATCGGCTCGATGCCGAGATGGCGCCTGGCGAGCGTGTCGAGGTCGTGCGCCTGCCCACTTTCCAGCACGTAGGATTCGAGCAGCGTGTCATCGCGCACGCCGGCCAGCCGGATGCCGCAGTTTGCCAGCACGTGTCGGTCGTATTTCAGGTTCTGTCCGACCTTGGCGGCCTCGGACGATTCCAGCCATGGTTTGAGGCGCTCGAACACGGCCTCGCGAGGCAGTTGCTCGCGAGCCCCTGGGTAACGGTGGCCGATTGGCAGATAGGCGGCCTCGCCTTCGGCAACGGCAAAGCTGATACCCACGAGTTCGGCCGTCATCGGGTCCAGACTGGTCGTTTCGGTATCGATCGCTACCCGTTCAGCGGAGTTGATGCGTGCAAGCCAGCTCGCCAGTTCATCGAAACTCGTGATGCAGGCATAGCGCTCGCGGTGGCCGCCGCTCGCGGACGGGTCCTGTACTGGCCCCGCGGTTGCGGCGTCGACCGCGGCGGCTCCGTTTCCCGAGGCGAGTGCGCCATCGCGTTCCAGTTCGCCCAGCCAACTGCGGAAACCGAGTTCCGCATAGAGCGCGCGCAAGCGCGGACGATCGGGTGCACGGCGGACCAGCTCGTCCGGGGCCACGGCAAGCGGCAGATCGGTCGCGACCGTGATCAGGCGGCGGCCGAGCGGAAGAAAATCCAGGGCGCGACGCAGATTCTCGCCCACCACGCCGCCGATCTCCTGGGCGCGCCCGATGATGCCGTCCAGCGAGCCGTACTGCGCGAGCCACTTGGCTGCGGTTTTCGGTCCGACCTTGGCGACGCCCGGAACGTTGTCGACGGCGTCGCCGGTGAGTGTGAGCAAGTCCAC
>JAJVIJ010000053.1 GCA_022072095.1 Rhodocyclaceae bacterium | reverse complement strand
ATCTTGCCGAGTTGCACATTACAGCGCGCAACAAACTCAAAAGCGCCCAGAAGCGCCCCTCGATCATCGCCGCTTGCTGGATGCAAGCTACCCTGTGGTAACGTCATGAATTATGGAAGCCTCAATAATGACCGGTTCCGTATAGCCGCTGTTCGAGATGAAGATGCCGCTGGCGTTGGCCCTGCCGAACACCCGCACGAGGTGCGGCCCAAAGTCGGCAACCCCTACGGGGTCTTTGAGCCATTTCATCTCGACAAGATGAATCGATCCGTTCAACTCAATAACGCCGTCGATCTGCTCAAGGACGACGGCGCTATCCGGTTCCTTTCGGCGGAAGTCCTCACGAACGTGGATGCCGTAAGTCTTGAACAAATCATTAAGAACAAGCTCAAGCAGTTTGCCCCGTTCTTGCGGCTTGTCGTCCATAGCGAACAGGGCGAACAGCCTTTTGCTTACATCCTCGATAGCAGCACGTCTCTTGGCTGCTGCTGCCTGCTCCGCACGTTGCCGGGCCAAAGCCTGTTCGCGCTCAGTGTCGCGCTCCTGCTTCATTCGGGTGAAGGAATCTTTGACATTAACCACATCGCGCAGGCTCGCCACCAAGCCCTTGGCCTTGAGCTGGTCGTTCGGCCAGCAGGTGGAGAAGTCCTCAAATTCAACGACGCGCTTGATAATCTCCCGTCGCGGCCGAAGACCAATGTCACCGCGTGCATTGACCTTCGTTAGCACGGTACGGACGATCTCGTACTTGTTGATTGATTCGGGAGCGGTGCGGACTGTTCGGGATACGTCCGCTAGGTCTGCGGAATCGACGCCAGCGCCTTGCAGGAACACTACTACATCCTTCTTGCTACGGCAGAGTAGCGGGATAGTATCCACCAGCAGGTTCAGTACCTCAGGCGGGTAGTGGAACTGTTCTGCCATCTAGCGTTGCGCCCCTTTGTAAGCTCTACGTTCCTTTACCGGCCTTGTTAAACATGTGTTAAACGAGCCGTTTTGTTCTCGGCGCTGATGGCCGCTGATTTCAGCCCTGCATGTGGTCGGTTACGGGGCTTATTTTTACTTACTCTGCACCCCGCAGAAGTGCGCTAAATTCTTGTTTTTATTGGCGGAGGCGGTGAGATTCGAACTCACGAAGGGTTGCCCCTTGCTGGTTTTCAAGACCAGTGCAATCGACCACTCTGCCACACCTCCAACGCACTACCTACAACAAATTTCAAGACCGGTGCAATCGACCACTCTGCCACGCTTCCCGAACTCTTCTTTCTTGTTGGACGCGACGCATCCAGGCGCTCGGCCGCTGCGCGTCGATCGCGCATGCGAGTGCGAGAGCGGATGATACTTGGAATCGAGGGTGCGCCAGCCGGCGCGGGCCGGCCGCCGGCGGTGGTCATGGTCGGCTCGCCGTGTGCAGGCGGATCGGGATGCGGTGGCGGCCGAAGGGAGTTTGGATGGGCTCGAAGTGGCCGGCGATGGCGCTGCCACAGTGCGGGCAGTGGCCGGTGTCGTCGAGTTCGTAGCGCAGTATGCGGTGCCAGTCGCGCGCGATGACGCCATGACCGCAGCCCGGGCAGTAGGTGGTGCCACCGTCGGGATCGTGCACGTTGCCGGTGTAGACATGGAGCAGGCCGGCGTCGAGCGCGATGCGGCGCGCCTGCCTCAGGGTCGCGGCCGGCGTCGGCGGCAGCGTGTCGAGCTTGTAATCGGGGTGGAAGGCGGTCAGATGGAGCGGCACGTCGCGGCCGAGCTCGGTGGCGATCCAGCGGCACATGGCGCCGAGTTCCGCGACCGAGTCGTTCATGCCGGGGATCAGCAGCGTGGTCAGTTCAAGCCAGCAATCGGTTTCGTGCCTGAGGTAAGTGAGCGTGTCCAGCACCGGTTGCAGATGGGCGCCGGTAAGCTTGAAGTAGAAATCCTCGCTGAAGGCTTTCAGGTCGACGTTGGCGGCGTCCATGCAGGCGAAGAATTCGCGCCGCGCGCGCTCGTGCAGGTAGCCGGCGGTGACCGCGACCGTCTTCAGGCCGCGTGCGTGGCAGGCATCGGCCACATCCATCGCGTACTCGGCGAAGATGACCGGGTCGTTGTAGGTGAAGGCGACGCTGCGGCAGCCATGGTCGGCGGCGGCCTCGGCGATGGCTTCGGGTGCGGCGGCATCCATCAGGCGGTCCATGTCCTGCGACTTGGAGATATCCCAGTTCTGACAGAACTTGCAGGCGAGGTTGCAGCCGGCGGTGCCGAACGACAGCGTGCTGCTGCCGGGGTGGAAATGGTTGAGCGGCTTCTTTTCGATCGGATCGATGCAGAAGCCGGAGCTGCGTCCGTAGGTGGTCAGCACCATGGCATCGCCGAGGCGCTGGCGTACGAAGCAGGCGCCACGCTGGCCGTCGCGCAGCTTGCAGTCGCGCGGGCACAGGTCGCACTGGATGCGACCGTCCGCGAGCCGGTGCCACCAGCGACCGGGATGCAGATCGCTTACGATGTTTCCGCCCATTTGACGACCTCGTAGCGTGCGACGCGCAGGTTCTCGTGCCAGAAATCCGGCGGCAGGCCGGCCTTGCGCTTCAGTTCGCCGACGAAGCGCTGCGGCTCCGGCAGGCTGTCCCACACCTGGGGCAGGAAGGTGGCGCGGCAGCCCTCGCAGTGCAGGATGAGGCCGTCCGTGCCGGGACGCAGTTGCGCGAGCAGTCCGGGCTCGTCGACGCAGGCGATCGGTTCGGGCGGCGTCAGTAGCGAGACTTCGACCGTGGTCAGCGCAAACTCCGCGGCGCTCAGCGGCGCGAAGCGCGGGTCACGGAAGGCGGCCGCCTGCGCGTTCGCGCGCACATCCACGGCGAGCGGCCGCTGCGCGTCCAGCGAGCCGATGCAGCCGCGCAAGCGACCCTCGTGCGTCAGTGTCACGAAGGTGGCACCCGGCTCGCGCAGTCTCGCGTGATGCGTGTCGACCGCGCCGGGGCGCACCGGCACTTCGAGTCTTTCGCCGATCGCCGCGCGCGCCAGTGCGAGCAGCGTGAGGCCGAGTTCAGTGCCGGACATGGTGGGGTTCGGTCAGGGCGAAGGCGGCATAGCCGACCACGCTGCGCCGGTCGCCGGCGGTGTCGCCCGAATTGCACAGGTCGAGCAGTTCGATGCGCAGGCCGCGCCGTCGCGCACAGTGCAGCAGGCCGTTGATCGGCGTCGCGCCACAGGCCTGCTCGGGTGCGATGTCCGCTTGCAGCGCGAGGATGGCGTGCGTGGTGTCGCGATCGAGGCGTTGTGCCGTGGCGTAGTCATGAAAATGCGACAGGTCGGAGCTGACCACGATCAGTGTCTCCGCTCCGCCCCAGAGGTGATCGAGCACGTCGGCCACCTCTGCCACCGACGCCGCGCCGACCGCGAACGGCAGCAGAGCAAACGCATCCAGCACCGTTTGCAGAAACGGCAGTTGCACTTCCAGTGAGTGTTCCTCGCGATGGGCATCCGCGCGCGTGCACACCTGGGGGAGACGCTGCGCCGCGGCCGCGGCCTCGGTGTCGATCGGTACGCGGCCGAGTGGTGTGTCGAAGGCGTCGACGCCAGGCAGCGCGAGGCCGCGCACGGGCGCGCGATGTGCAGGCCCGAGCAGCACGACGCGGCGCACCTGCGCGCGTGCCGCGGCGAGGCGGGCATAGGCCCGTGCCGCGGTCGCCCCCGAATAGAGGTAGCCCGCGTGGGGCACGATCAGCGCCTTGGGCACCGGGCCGGGCGTCGCGAGCGATCGCCCGAGGTAGGTGCCGACATCGCGCGCGAGCGCGGTGGCGTCGGCCGGGTAGAACAGGCCGGCAAGGGCCGGGAGGCGACAGGATGGGCGCGCGCTCATGTGATGAATATGAGGGGCGCTCGCCGCGATTCAATGGGAGATCAAGGGTGGGGTCAACGGTGCGTCAAAAATCGCCCTTGCGGCCGGGCACGAATCGTGCCGAGGCGGCGGCCAGCAGCGCCACGACGAGGTAGGCGATCGTGAGCGCGACCAGCGACCATTTCACGCTCGCGAATGTCGAGGCGGCGACGATCGGTAGCGCCGCGACGCCGTGTGCGAAGACGTATTCGTGCAGCAGGTTTTCGACGAGGTCGCTCAGTCCCGCGGCGAGTGCGAGTCCCGGCATGAAGCGTGCGGGCAGTTCGACCCAGTTGCCGCGTCGGCCCCGGCGCAGTGCGCGGCCGGCGCGGCGGCAGGCCAGCCACAGCAGCAGCGTGTAGCCACTCATGAACAGGTAGTCGATATGCATCGCGCGGGTGACGACCGGCATCAGGCTGGCGGCCTGCCAGCGCCCGATGATGCGTTGCGCCTCGCTGACGGAGGCGGTGCATTGCAATGCGATGATCTCGCGGCCACCGTCCAGCGGCGCGCTCACCGAGATCATCCAGGCGTAGGCCGATGTGGTGAGCAGCGCGGCAAGCAGCAGGCTCGCCGATTCGAGTCTTGCCGAGCGCGCCCATGTCCCACTTGGCCCACTTGGGCCGTCTGGCCCGTTTGGGGCCCCGGGCCTGCGGGGCGCCATGGCTCAGCGTTCGGCCAGCGGCTGGCCGTAGCGCGCGAAGCGTGCGTGCACCTCGGCCATGTCGTCGGCGCTGAGCAGGACGGGCGCGCCCAGCGTGCAGGCCCGCCAGTATTGTTCGCACAGGACTTCCAGCTCCAGCGACTGCGCGAGCGCATCGTCGAGGTCGCGACCGACGACGAGCATGCCGTGGTTGGCCATCAGGCAGGCACTGCGCCCCGCCAACGCCGACAGCACCTTGGCCGACAGTGCGGCGCTGCCGAAACAGGCGTAGTCGGCGCAACGCACCGAGTCACCGCCGAAGCGCGCGATCATGTAATGAAACGGCGGGATGTCCCGGCGCAGGCAGGCCAGCGCCGTGGCGCAGGGCGGATGGGTATGCACGACGGCACCGATCTCGGCGCGTGCCGCGTACAGGTCGCGATGCAGCGGCCATTCGGACGAGGGCTGCCAGGCTCCGACCGCCTGCCCGGAAGCGGTGATCGGCACGATCATCTCCGGGTCGAGGCGATCGGCGGCGACGCCGCTGGGCGTGATCAGCCACTCGTCGCCCCGCCGCGCGCTGAGGTTGCCGGACGTTAGGCAGATGAGGCCGCGCCGCTCCAGCAGGCGGGCAGCCTCGACGATCTGCTGGGCGAGTGCGCGCTGGGGTGCAGACGCGTGCGTGCTCGGACCGGGTGACATCGCTGCGTGTGGCGTGGTCGTACCGCCTCCGGGTCCGCCGTGCAGTCAGATGATGCCGGCCGCGGCGAGCCGCGCGCAGTCGGCTTCGGACAGTCCGACGAGTTCGCGGAAGATCGCGTGATTGTCCTGACCTAGACGGGGCGGGGGCACCTGGTAGTCGACCGGCGTCTCGGAATAGCGGATCGGACTGGCGACCACCGGCACACTGCCGAGTTCGGGGTGGGGGATCTCGACGCGCATGCCGCGGTGGCGCACCTGCGGATCGGCGAAGGCCTGGGCGATGTCGTTGATCGGTCCGCACGGGATTTCCTGCGCGCGCAGCAGTTCGAACCATTCTGCCGAGCCGCGCTCGAGGAAACGCTGCGCCAGCATCGGGATCAGGGTCTCGCGGTTGATGTTGCGCGCGCCAACGCTGGCGAAGCGCGGATCGGTGCCGAGTTCCGGGCAGCCGAGCAGCGCGCACAGGCGCTGATAATGGTGCTCGGTGAGTATCGCCACGATCAGCTGGCCGTCGCGCGTGTCGAAGACCTGGTAGGGCACGACGGTCGGATGGGCGTTGCCCTGACGCTGGGGCGGCACCCCCGAGGCGAGGTAGATGTTGGTCATGCTGACCAGGCTGGCCATGGCCACGTCGAGAAGACCGATGTCGATGTATTGGCCATGACCGGTGTTGCGCCGGTGCTCGAGCGCGCCCAGGATGCCGATGGTCGCGAACAGTCCGCCGAGCACGTCCACGATCGATACGCCGGTTTTCTGCGGCCCGGCACCGGGCTTGCCGTCCGGTTCGCCGGTGATGCTCATCATGCCGGACAGTCCCTGGAACACGATGTCGTAACCCGGATCCTGCGCATAGGGCCCGGTCTGGCCGAAGCCGGTGATGGAACAGTAGATCAGTCGCGGATTGACTTCCTTGAGCGCGTCGTAGCCCAGCCCCTGGCGCGCGAGCGTGCCGGTGCGGAAGTTCTCGATCAGGATGTCCGACTGGGCGACCAGGCGTCGCAGCAGCTCGCGCCCTTCCTCACGGCCGAAGTCGAGGGTCACGGACTTCTTGCCGCGATTGACGCCGCTGAAATACGAGGTCATCCAGCTGTCTAGACCGTCGCGGTCACGGATGAACGGCGCACCCCAGCTGCGGCTGTCGTCGCCGTTGCCGGGGCGTTCCACCTTGATGACCTCGGCACCGAGGTCGGCCAGTTGCTGTGCCGACCAGGGTCCGGCGATGACCCGGCACAGGTCGAGGACACGCAGTCCGGCCAGAGGCTTCGCCATGGCGCGGCTCAGCGCTTGCCCTTGAATTTCGGCTTGCGCTTTTCCTTGCGTGAGCGCATCGCTTCGGCATAGTCGTCCGAGTTGATCAGCATCGCCTGCGCATACAGGTTGAATTCCCACTCCGCATTCAGGTTCGACTCCATGCCGCGGCGCAGGCCTTCCTTGATCGACGTGTACGCGAGCGGCGGACCTTCGGCGAGCTCGTGGGCGAGTTTGAGGGCGGCCGCTTCCAGCTGGTCGTCGGGCACGCATTGATGCACCAGGCCGATGCGGTAGGCCTCTTCACCCCGCACCGTGGTACCGCGCATGAGCATGTCGGTGGCGCGCCCGAGCCCGATGATGCGGGGCAGCAGGAACATGCCGCCCAGCGGCGCGATCAAGCCGATGTTGATCCAGGTTTCGCAAAAGCCCGCCGATTCGCCGGCGACGCGAAAGTCGCAGGCGATCGCATATTCGCAACCGGCGCCGACGGCAGGGCCGGCTACGGCCGCAATCGTCGGCTTCTTGCACAGCTTGATGGCCTTGGCGGTGCCGGCGAAGTAGGTGTAGACGGTGTTGCGGATCTCGAACGGCTTCTTGTCGGTCATGTCGGCGAGAAATTTCAGCTCGCCACCGGACGTGAAGGAGCCGCCGGCACCCGAAAACAGCAGCACGCGCACCTCGTCGTCGCGCTCGAATTCGGCGATGGTGCTCATCACCTTGTCGAGCATCGGCGGCGTCAGCGCGTTCTTCATTTCCGGGCGGTTGAATATGATCCGGCCGATGCCGTCCTTCTTTTCCACGATGACTTCTTGCATGTCTCCTCCGTGAGCGTTTGGTTTGTATGGACAATCCGTCCAAGCTTGGCATCGCTGCCCGCAGGCTGTCAACCGCCGGGGCCGTGGCCACCACGGGCGGGGCCGTCGCCCGGCCGCCATGCGGCGAGGTCGGCGGCGAGCCGGGCCGCGCGCGCAATGCCGCGCTCGCTGATGATGGCGGTGACGAGCCGTGCCGGCGTGATGTCGAAGGCGGGATTGGCAACCGCTGTGTCGGCTCCGGCTACGCGCACCGGTCCTTCGGCCGACGACTGCCAGCGCAGCTCGTCACCATCCCTTGCTTCGATCGGAATGGCGTCGCCGTGCGTGCACGCCCAGTCGATGGTCGCGATCGGCGCGGCCACGCAGAATGGCACACCGCGATCGCCCGCGGCGAGCGCCTTCAGGTAGGTGCCGATCTTGTTGGCGACGTCGCCGTTGGTCGCGATGCGGTCGGCGCCGACCAGGACGATGTCGACCTGGCCGGTGGCGAGCAGCCAGCCGGCGGCGCTGTCGGCGACCAGGGTGTGCGCGACGCCCGCCCGTGCCAGTTCCCAGGCGGTCAGCAGACCCTGGTTGCGCGGGCGGGTTTCGCTGACCCACACGTGCATATCGACGCCTCGCGCGTGCGCCGCGTACACCGGCGCGAGCGCCGTGCCGTAGGCCGCGGTCGCCAGCCAGCCGGCGTTGCAGTGGGTCATGATCTGTAGCGGACGCCGATCGTGGCCGCTCCCGCCACATTCCAGCAGCAATGCCAGACCGTGCCGGCCGATCGCCGCACAGGACGCCGCGTCCTCGTCGAGGATGGCCTGCGCCTCGGCCCAGGCCGCTTCGGCACGCGCTGATGGCGGCAGCGGGCGCAGCCGTGCCGCCATGCGCGCCAGCGCCCATTGCAGGTTGACGGCGGTCGGGCGCGTGGCCGCCAGCGTGGCCAGCGCCTGCGCGAGCACACCGTCGTCGGCCCTTGCGGCTCGGCTCAGAGCCAATGCGCAGCCGAAGGCCGCCGCCGCACCGATCAGCGGCGCGCCGCGTACCGCGAGCGTGCGGATGGCTTCCACCACCGCGTCCAGACTGTCGAGCCGGCGCTCGCGCACGCGCCACGGCAGCTCGGTCTGATCGAGAATGCGGACACAGTTGGACGCTTCGGGCACGAGTGCGCGCAATTCGAGCAGCATCTCGTCCTGTGTCGCTCCCGTCATGGGCGATCGCCTAACAGGTACCGCCACAGTGCGACGACCGCCGCGCGCGCGTCCGCCAGCTCGGCGCCGGGCACGACCACGCTGCGGGCACCGTTCAGGCGTTGCCGGTGTTGCAGCCGGCGAAACTCGCGATAGGCCTGCTGCACGGGCTCGGCCAGCCCGATCGGGATCAATCCCAGCTCGCTGGCGATGCCGAGCAGTGCGATGTTGCCGAGGTTGGCGGTGAGTGCGCGGTGTTCGCTGGACCAGCCGAGCACCAGGTATTGCACGATGAATTCGACATCGATGATGCCGCCCCGGTCATGCTTGAGATTGAAGCCCTCGCTCTTGTCGCCATGCTCGGCGAACATGCGCGCGCGCATGTCGACGACCTCGGCGGCGAGGGCTGTGCGCTCGCGCGGACGGGTCAATATCTGCTCACGGATGCGCTCGAACGCTGCCCCGACGCGGGCGTCACCCGCGCAAAAACGCGCGCGCGTGAGCGCCTGGTGTTCCCAGATCCAGGCCGATTCGCGCTGGTAGGTCGCGAAGCCGTCGATCGAGCTGACCAGCAGTCCGGATTCGCCGGATGGCCGCAGGCGCAGATCGGTTTCGAACAGGATGCCGGCCGGCGTGCGCAGCGACAGCCAGGTGTTGATGCGTTGCGCGAAGCGCGCGTACAGCTCGGGCGCGTCGGGGTCGGGGTCGTCGAACAGGAAGATGATGTCGAGATCGGCGGCGTAGCCGAGTTCCTTGCCACCGAGTTTGCCGTAGCCGATCACGGCGAACGCCGGCGGCGCGCCCGCGCGCGTACGCGCCGCCGGCAGCTTGGTCCATACCCGGCGCAGGGTCTCGGCGAGCAGCGTGTCGGCCAGCAGCGACAGATGATCGGCCAGACGTTCGACCGACAGCCGCCCGGCCAGGTCCTTGAGCAGCAGGCGAAAGACCTGCGCGTGGTGGCTGTCGCGCATCAGGTCCATCTGGCGTTCGGTATCCGGCTCGAACTCGTCGAGTCGTTGCCCCAGTTCGCGCGCATACGCGCCCCAGTCAGGCTCGCTGTCCAGCAGCCTGGGGTCGAGCAGTTCATCGAGCAGCACCGGGTGTCGCGTCAGATACTCCGCGGCCCAGCTCGAGGCCGACACCAGGGCGGCGATTTTGGCCAGCGTCGGCGGATATTCGTTGAGCAGCGCCAGATAGGCCGAGCGCCGACTGACCGCCTCCAGCAAGTCGAGCAGGCGCGCGAGCGTGTCGTCGGGGTTGGGGCAGGCTGCGGCGCAGCGCACGACCGCTGGAACCAGAGGGTCGAAACGGGTGCGCACGGTTTGCGGCATCTGCTGGTAGCGGGCGCTGGCGCGCAGACGCGCGAGCCGTTCGGCGGCCTCATCCGGGCGCGCATAGCCGAGCTGCGACAAGGCATGCGGATCGCTGCCATCGGCCGCGATCGACATGCGTGGTCCGGCGGGTTCGCCATTCGTCGGGTTCGCGAAAATGCGCTCGAAGGCCTGCGTGACAAGTGCGCGATGATGGTCCAGCACGGTGGCGAGCGCCGTGAAATCGGGATGCCCAAGCGCCTGCGCGATCAGCTCGCGGTCGGCGCTGCGTTCCGGCAGGCGATGGGTCTGCGCATCGTCCAGGTACTGCAGGCGATGCTCCAGCCGGCGCAGGAAGTCGTAGGCCGCGAGCAGCCCGGCGACCGTTTCGGTATCGATCAGGCCGCGCGTGCCGAGCTGGGCCAATGCGGCGCGCGTGCCGCGTACGCGCAGTTCCGGGTCGCGTCCGCCGCGAATGATCTGATGGACCTGGGCGATGAATTCGATTTCACGTATGCCCCCCGGCCCGAGCTTGATGTCGTCGGCGAGCTCGCGACGTGCGACCTCGCGCCGGATCTGCGCGTGCAGGCCGCGCAGCGCGTCGATGGCACCGAAGTCGAAATACTTGCGAAACACGAACGGCAGCCGGATCGCGTCGAGCTCCGCCCGTCGCGTGCCGGTCAGCGCGCGCGCCTTGAGCCAGGCGTAGCGCTCCCATTCCCGGCCATGGGCGATGAAATAGTTTTCCAGCGCGTCGTGTGTCGTCACCAGCGGGCCCGAATCGCCCCAGGGGCGCAGGCGCATGTCCACGCGAAACACGAAGCCGTCCTCGGTGACCTTGGCGAGCGCCTCGATCAGGCGTCGGCCGAGGCGGGTGAAAAACTCGAAGTTCTCGAGCGGCAGCGCGCCATCGGTCTCGCCCTCTTCCGGATAGACGAAGATCAGGTCGATGTCCGAGCTGACGTTGAGTTCGCCGCCGCCCAGCTTGCCCATGCCTAGGCAGCAGAGCGTCTGCGGCGCGCCCGATGCCGAGCTGGGCTGGCCGTGGCGCTCGCACAGCTCGTCCGCGAGCGCGCGCTGCGCGTGCTCGATGCAGAACTCCGCGAACGCCGTCATCGTGCTGACGACCTCGTCCAGCGTCGCCAGGCCGCCGAGATCGCGGGCCGCGGTGTGCGCGAACACGAACTGCCGCAGGCGCCGCAGACCCGACAGCAGAGGTTGGACAGCCGAGGCCAGCGTGCAGTGTTGCAGCAGCGGCGCGAACCGCTGCGCGGCGAGCGGCTGCGTGCAGGACGCCGCGAGCATCTCGATGAGCTCGGGTCGGGCCGAACACAGTCGATCGAGGTAGCGGCTGTATCGGACGGCCTCGTCCAGGGGGGCGGGCAGGTTCATCATCGTATCGGCGACGGCAGCTTCGCGCGGCAGGTTGATCGGTGTCCGGACCTAGCATGCCACACCTCCGATCCCGACCGCCCGATCGAGAACGGGAGGCGCGGCACGGCCACGGTAGAATGGCCCATGTTTTCTCGCGCAAGCACGGCCATGATGCAAGGTGATCCGCGGTGGCGCGCACCGTCGTCAGCCGCGTGACCGAGACCTCCAGCGCTCGGCCGGCGGCGGAATCCCGGATCGGGCACGATTTCGAACCCACCGTGGGCCGACGCGTGCTGCGCTGGCTGGGTATGGGCCTGTTCGTGCTGTATCTGGCGGCCGGCGGCGCCTTCCTGTATGGCAAGTATGTGCTGCTGCCCGATATCGGGCGCTACCGGCCGCAGATCGAGGCGCTCGTCAGCCAGGCGCTGGGCCTCAGGGTCGCATTCCCCGAAATCAGTGCCGAGTGGCGTGGATTGCGTCCGGCCATCGCGTTGCGCGGTGCGACGATATTCGACCCGTCCGGGCGACCGGCGCTGAGCTTCGGGCGGCTGCACGCGGAGCTCGCGTGGCGCTCCCTGCTGTTTCTCGATTTGCGCCTGCACCGGCTGGAGATCGATCGCCCCGAGCTATTTGTCCGCCGCGATCGCGAGGGCCACGTGTTTGTCGCCGGCTTGCGCATCGATGGTGACGGCGCAGGGGGGTTTGGCGACTGGGTGCTGAAGCAGGTCAGCATCGAGGTCATCGATGCGCGCCTGCGCTGGGAGGACGGGCTGCGTGCCGCGCCGCCACTCGAACTCGAACGCGTGCGTCTGCGCCTGGACAACTTCGGCAGCCGGCACCGGCTGGCGTTGAGCGCGCGGCCGCCACCTGGGCGGGCGGGCGCGCTGGATGTGCGCGCCGACTTGCGTGGCGACCGCTGGGGCGAGCTCGCTGCCTGGGACGGCGAATCCTATCTGGAACTGCGCGACGCGGATCTGTCGGCATGGCGTCCATGGCTCGATTACCCGATCGAACTGCCGCGAGGAGTCGGCAGCCTGCGCGCCTGGGTGACCCTGCGGGATCTCAGTCCGGTGGCCGTCAAACTGGATCTGGCACTTGCCCAGGTTGCAGTCAGGCTGGGCGCGGAGTTGCCGCTGATGGAGCTGGCCGAGGCATCGGGGCGGCTGTCGGCCGGGCGCGGCGCGGCCACGGATCCGGACGGCACGATCACCGTCGCCGGTCAGAATCTGGTGCTCGTGCTCGGTGCGGGAGCGCCGGCGCAGCGTTTCGCGCCGGCGGCTTTTCGGCTCTCGTGGCAGCCGGCGTCGGCGAAGCGCCCCGAACATGGCGAGCTGTCCGGGCGGGGCCTCGATCTCGAAGTGCTGAGCCATCTGACGAGCTTCCTGCCGTTGCCGGGAAAGTTGCGCGAGCAGGTCGCCGCGCATGCCCCGAAAGGACAGGTCGCGGAGATGAGCTTCGTCTGGAGTGGAGCGCTCACGGCGCCGACGGCCTTCAAGGTGGACGCGAGCTTCCGTGGCCTGGGGCACTCCGCGGCGGGCGGCGTGCCGGGTTTTTCCGGCTTGAGCGGACACCTCGTCGGTACCGAAACCTCCGGCACGCTGAGCATCGATGGCGGCGCGGCCGTGTTCGAGCTACCGGAAATTCTTGCCGAGCCGCGCATCGCCTTGGAACGGCTGGCGTTGCGCGCCCGTTGGAAACGGCTGGAAACCGGTCTGGAGTTCGGTGTGCAGGAGGCCAGTTTCGAAAATGCCGACGCCGCCGGCACGCTGTCGGGTGTGTTCCGGACGCGCCCGGGCGCACTTGGCGATTTGGATCTGGACGTCCGCATTGCGCGTGCCAACGGCGCCGTGGTCTGGCGCTACATGCCGCTGTGGATCAATCGCGATGCGCGCGCCTGGGTGCGGGCGGCCGTGCGCGCCGGCAATGTGCATGCGGCGCGCATCGTCGTCAAAGGCGATCTCGGTCGGTTTCCGTTCGCCGACAGGCGGGGGGGGCAGTTTCTGGCGACGGTGCCGCTGTCGGCGGCGACGCTGCGGTTCGCACCCGAGTGGCCGGAGATCCGCGACCTGTCCGGCGAGCTGACGTTCGAGGGCTCGGGCATGCGTGTGCGTGCGCGGCAAGGCCGGATTCTGGGCACGGGGATCGGCCCGACGCAGGCGGAAATCCGCGATCTCGATCACGATCCGGTGCTGACGGTGCGCGGGCGGGCAAGCGGCCCGACGGCCGAGTTCCTGCGCTTCGTCGAGGCCAGTCCGGTCGGCGCTTACATCGATCACTTCACCGAGGATATGCGCGCGACCGGCCAGGCCAGCCTGGACTTGGCGCTGACGATCCCGCTGGACCGGACAGCCGACACGAGCGCCAGGGGCAGCCTGAGCATCGTCGACAACCGTCTGGTGATCGATCCCGCCCTGCCGCCGCTGACCGAGACGTCGGCGCTGATCGAATTCGGCAATGATGCGCTGAACGTGCGCAATGCGCAGGGGAAGTTTCTCGGCCAGCCGCTGACATTGACGGCGCGTACGCGAAACGGCGGCGGGGTGCAGGCGCAGGTGCAGGGAGGGGCCACGATGGCCGCCCTGTACCGGTTTTTCGAGTGGCCGCTGCTCGAACATCTTTCAGGCGCGGCGAGCTGGAGCGGGCGGCTCAACGTGCGCAAGAAAAGCGTGGACTTCACCTTGGATTCAAGTTTGCAGGGCATCGCCTCGAGCCTGCCTGCGCCTTTCAACAAGTCGGCGGCGGAAGCCATGCCGCTGCGCGTCGAGCGTGTGGAAAGCTCGGACGGCGGGCGGTCACGGGAGGTGTGGCGGGCGAGCCTGGGCAATGTCGCGCGCATGCACATCGAGCGCAGGCGCCAGGGTGCCGAGGCGATGAGCATGGCGACCGCGGTGACCATCGGGACGGCGGAGCTGCCGGTGCTGCCCGAGCGGGGCATCCAGGCCACGGTCAGGCTGCCGCGGCTCGATCTGGATGCCTGGCGCCGGGTCGTGGCGGACGGTATGGTGGGCGGCATGGCGGTGGGATCGGGAAGCACGCAGCTCGATCTAAAGGCTGACGAGCTGCACCTGTTCGGGCAACAGCTCGCTTCGGTGACGGCGCGGGTGCGCAATGCGGCAGGGGGATGGGCAGTGCAGCTCGCGTCGAACGAGGCGAGCGGCGATATCGCCTGGCGCCCACAGGAGGGCAGTGCCGGACGGGTCGTGGCTCGCTTCTCGAAGCTGGGTGTGGGCGACGATGTCGTGGCCAGAGGGGACGCGTCGTCGCTGCGCACGAACGTCGAGTTGCCGGCCTTCGACGTGCAGATCGAACAGTTCAGCTGGGCCGGCAATCGTGTCGGGCGCCTCGAGTTCGTCGCGCGCAACCGCGCCGGGACGTGGCGGCTAGCCCCCTTCGTGTTGAGCAACCCCGATGGGCGTCTGAGCGGCGAGGGGGCGTGGTCGTTCGCGGCGACCCAGCCGGACACCCGCATCAAGATCAAGTTCGACTCCGGCAATGTCGGCAAGCTGCTCGAGCGCTTCGGCCATGCAGACCTGATGCGGCGCGGCACGGCGAATCTGGAGGCCAGCCTCGCCTGGCGGGGTCCACCGACGACGATCGACTATCCGACGCTCGAGGGCGAAGGCAGGCTGGCGGCGCGCAACGGTCAGTTCAGCAAGATCGAGCCGGGAGTTGGACGCTTGCTGGGCGTGCTCAGCCTGCAATCGCTGCCACGCCGGATCACGCTCGATTTCCGCGATATATTCAGCGAGGGTCTGGCCTTCGACCAGATCGACGGCGCGTTTCGGATCCAGCGCGGCGTGATGCGCAGTGACGATCTGACCATGTCCGGGCCATCGGCGAAGATATTCATGCGCGGGGAAATCAGCTTGCAGCGAGAAACCCAGGACCTGCGTGTGCGCGTGCAGCCGGCGCTGGGTGAATCCGTTGCGGTAGGCACGATGCTCGCCAATCCGGCGGTCGGACTGGCCGCGCTGCTGGCGTCGAAGGTGCTGCGCGACCCGATCGACAAACTGTTTGCCTACGAGTACCGCGTGACCGGGAGCTGGGTCGATCCGAAGGTGGAAAAGCTTGCCGAGCCGGTGCCGGGCAAGCCCGATCCGGACGCCGGCCCGGCCACGCGCTAGGCGATCGTGGTACCAGACATGAAAAAGCTGATGACTGCGCTACTCTCGCTGACCGCCCTGGCCTGGGCCTCGCGCAAGCTGATGAAGCGGTTTCCACCGGAGCAAGCGGCGGCTGATCAGGGGGCAACAGGCCACGTGCTGGCGATCGCCGACGCCAATGCGGACGGGGTGCTGACGCTGGATGCGGCGGGCCGCATCGAGGCCGCGAACGGAGTCGTGCGAACCCTGCTCGGCTTCGACGAGCACGAACTGCGCGGCCGCGATCTGCGCGTGCTGCTGCCACAGCTGGCCTGGTCCGCGGCGAACCCGGAGGGTGTTCCTTCTGCGGAGTTGGGCGGATTCTGGCAGGCTCGCTGTCGCCAAGGTGACATGATCGAGGTGGAGGTGACGCTCGCGGCGCTGCCGGGGACGCGGTCGAATGGCGGTCCGCGATATGTCTGCGTGCTGCGTGATGCGGGCGAACGGCGTGCGCAGGACGAGCATTTTCGGCACCAGGCTCATTTCGACATGCTCACGCAGCTCCCCAACCGCATGCTGCTGGCGGATCGCTTCAAGGTGGCCGCCGAACGTGCCCGACGTTATGGCCTGAGCATGGCGCTGATCTATGTCGACCTCGACAACTTCAAGCAGCTCAATGACAGCCTCGGCCATGCCGCCGGCGATGAGGTGCTGGAGACGGTGGCCGGGCGATTGCTGGATTGCGTGCGCCAGTCCGATACGGTAGCGCGGATAGGCGGTGACGAGTTCGCCATTTTCCTCGCGGAAGTGGAGCGCGCGGACGACGCCGAGGTGGTCGCGCACAAGGTGGTGGCGGCACTCGCGCGTCCGATGACGCTCGTCGGTCGCGAGGCATTCGTCACGGCCAGCCTGGGCATCGCCTCCTATCCCGTCGATGGCGAGACGCTGGATCGGCTGATGCAACATGCGGATACCGCCATGTATCAGGTCAAGGCCGCGGGGGGCAATGCCGCACGTTTCTTTTCGACGCGCATGGAGTCCGGCATTCTGGCGCGTTACTCGCTGGAAACGGAACTCCGGCACGCCTTGGCCAACGATCAGTTCGAGGTGTATTTCCAGCCTCAGTTTTCGTTGGCCAGCGGTCGCGTCGTGGGAGTGGAGGCATTGGTGCGCTGGCATCACCCGCGCGAGGGACTGGTCGGTCCGGACCGCTTCATTCCTTTCGCGGAAGAGTCCGGACTGATCCTGTCGATCGGCGCCTGGGTGCTCGAAACCGCGTGCCGCGCGGCACTGGCCTTGCGTGCCGCAGTCGCGACCGACTTTTACCTGTCGGTGAACCTGTCGCCGCGCCAGGTACGCGAGCCCTATCTGTCCGAAAGTCTTGATCGTGTGCTAGCCGATCTCGGCTTTCCGCCGCAGGCGCTGATCCTGGAACTGACCGAAAGCGTGCTGCTCGGCCAGGGTGAGGGCACACTGGCGGCGCTCGCGGAGTTCAGACGCCGCGGTGTGCGGCTGGCGCTGGACGATTTCGGCAAGGGGTATTCCAGTCTGAGCTATCTGAGGCGCTTCCCGGTCGATGTGCTCAAGCTCGATCGTTCCTTCATCGACGATGTCGTCGAGGTCCCGGCGGCCTCGGCGCTGGTGGACGCGATGGTCATGATGGGCCATGCCATGGGGATGAGCGTCGTCACCGAGGGGGTCGAATCGGCAGCCCAGCTTGCTCATCTCGCCGCCCACGGCGTCGACGCCGTGCAGGGGCATTATTGCGCAGCGCCGTCGCCGGCCGCCGAGTGTGCCACCTGCCGTGCCTGGTTCGATTTGCGGCTCGATACCGTCCCGGTCGGTGCGGAAGCGTCATGAGCACACTCCCCGCAATGCGTGCGGTGCGGCCCTATTCGCGGCTGAGCGAACACGACGTGTACCTGTTTCGGGAGGGCAGCCATGCGCATCTGCAACACAAGCTGGGCGCGCATCGTGCCGAGGTGGACGGGTACACCGGGGTGTCGTTCGCAGTGTGGGCGCCGAATGCGCAGGCGGTGTCGGTGATCGGTGATTTCAATCACTGGCGGGATGGCCGACATGCGCTCGTGCGGCGCGAAGACGGTGCGGGCCTGTGGGAAGGGTTCGTTGCCGACGTCGCCCAGGGTGACGCCTACAAGTACGCCATTCGGACTCATGACGGCAGACTGCTCGAGAAGGCCGATCCGTTCGCGACCTTCGCCGAGGTGCCGCCGCGCTCGGCCTCGCGTGTCTGGGATCTGGACCATGCGGACTACCGCTGGGGCGACGCGGCGTGGATGTCGAGACGGCGTGAGTCGAATCGGCTGGATGCGCCGATCGCCATCTACGAGGTCCATCTGGGCTCATGGCGGCGCGTGCCCGGCGAGGGCTATCGGTCGTTGAGTTATCGTGAGATCGCGCCGCTGCTCGTCGAGCATGTCCTGGCGACCGGATTTACCCATGTCGAGTTGCTGCCGGTCATGGAGCATCCGTTTTTCGGCTCCTGGGGCTATCAGACCACCGGCTATTTCGCCCCGTCCGCGCGTTTTGGCAACCCGGACGATTTCATGTTCCTGATCGACACGCTGCACCAGGCGGGGATCGGCGTCATTCTCGATTGGGTGCCGTCACATTTCGCGACCGACGGCCACGGTCTCATCGACTTCGACGGCACCTCCCTGTTTGAGCACCGCGATCCGCGGCAGGGGTTTCATCCGGAATGGGGCAGCGCGATCTTCAATTACGGCCGCAACGAAGTGCGCGCCTTTCTGTTGTCCAGCGCGTTGTTTTGGCTGGATCGCTATCATGCGGACGGCTTGCGCATCGACGCCGTCGCCTCGATGCTCTACTTGGACTACGCCCGTGGTGACGGTGACTGGATTCCGAATCGCTACGGCGGCCGGGAGAATCTCGAAGCGGTCGCGTTTCTGCGCCAGCTCAATACCGCGGTATACCGCCACCACCCGGACACGCAGACCTACGCCGAGGAGTCGACCGCGTGGCCGATGGTGTCACGCCCGACTTACACCGGCGGCCTCGGTTTCGGCATGAAGTGGAACCTCGGCTGGATGCACGACACGCTGGGCTATTTCCAGCAGGATCCCGTGCATCGGAAATATCACCACGGCCGCATCACCTTTGGCATCTGGTACGCCTTCCACGAGAATTTCGTGTTGCCGCTGTCCCATGACGAGGTGGTTCATGGCAAGGGCGCGCTGATCGGCAAGATGCCCGGCGACGAGTGGCAGCAGTTCGCCAATCTGCGCCTGCTCTACGGATTCATGTGGGCACACCCGGGCAAGAAGCTGCTGTTCATGGGCGGCGAGTTCGGTCAGCGGCGCGAGTGGCAGCATGACGAAAGTCTGGAATGGCAGGTGCTTCAGTATCCATTCCATGCCGGCGTGCAGCGCTGGATCGGTGACCTGAATCGCTGCTACCGGGCGCACGCGGCGCTGCACACGCAGGATTTTTCGGCCGACGGCTTCGCCTGGGTCGATTGCCATGATGCCGACCAGAGCGTGTTGTGCTTTCTGCGGCGAGGCGGCAGCCAGACCGAGCAGGTGCTCGTGCTGTGCAATTTCACGCCGGTCGTGCGCGCCGATTATCGCGTCGGCGTACCGCTTTCCGGCGACTGGCTGGAGATCCTGAACAGCGATGCGCTCGACTACGGCGGTTCCGGACTGGGCAATCGGGGCCGTGTCACCACGGTGCCGGTGGCCGCGCACGGCCATGCGCAATCGCTGTCGCTGACCTTGCCGCCGCTGTCGGTGCTGCTGCTGAGACCGGCAGCTGGGGACTAGGGCATGGACGTCAACGCGCTCCATCGGCTGGCCGAACGCCTGGGCATCGCCGACCATTATCACGACATCTGGGGCACGCGGCACCCGACTACGGACGAGACGCGGCGTCGCCTGCTCGCGGCGATGGGCATGGATCCCGATCGGGCCGAGGCCGAGCTCGAGCGGCTCGATGCCGAGGACTGGCAACGCCTGTTGCCGCCGGTGCTGGCGTCCGCTGTCGGCCGGCCCGTCGACATCAGCGTCACCATTCCGGACGACAGCGCGGACGCGTTCTGGTACTGGCGCCTGCGCGCCGACGACGGTGTACGGCCGGGCGAGTCGCCGGCATGCGTGCAGCACGCTGATCGCTTCCGGCCGGTCGATGGCCGCGTGGTCGCGGAGTGCGAGCTGGCTGGCCGCCGTTACTTGCGATACGCGCTCGATCTGCCGCCGATCGAAGCCCCTGGCTACTACCTGCTCGAGCTGAGTCGCGATCAGGACGGCGGTCGCACTGTCCTGGGGCGCTGCCGGCTGATCGTCGCGCCGGTCCAGTGTCATCAGCCGGCAGCGCTCGACGGTGACCGTCGGACCTGGGGCCCGGCCGTGCAGCTGTACGGCCTGCGTTCGCAGCGCAATTGGGGGATCGGCGATTTCGGCGATCTCGCACAGCTGATCGAGCTGTCCGCGGACATGGGCGCGGGTGTCGTCGGCCTGAACCCGCTGCATGCGCTGTTCACGCACGACCCGGCGCGCGCTAGTCCGTACAGCCCTTCCAGCCGTTGCTTCCTCAACGTGTTGTACCTCGATGTCGAAGCCATTCCGGAGTTTTCGGAGTGCGTCGAAGCGCGCGCGCGGGTGGGTGAGCCCGCGTTTCAGGCCCGGCTCGCCCGGCTGCGACAGTCCGATCTGGTGAATTACGTCGATGTGGCCGCCGCGAAGTTCGAGGTGCTCGGCCTGCTGTATCGACAGTTTTGCGACCGGCATCTGGCCACGGGCAGCGAGCGGGCGCAGGCTTTCTCCCGTTTCCGCGCCGCGCGTGGCGTCGAGTTGGAGCGTCACGCCTTGTTCGAGGCCATCCAGGCCCATTGCGGTCGCGAAGACGCCGGCATCTGGGGTTGGCCGGTCTGGCCGGAGTCCTTGCGCGATCCTGACGGGGACGGTGTGGCGGCCTTTGCCGCCGGGCACGGCGACGCGGTGAACTACCACGCCTGGCTGCAATGGCTGGTCGACGAGCAGCTGCAGGCGCTCGGACAGGCCTGCCTGGGTCGGCAGATGGCCGTCGGTCTCTACCTCGATCTCGCCCTGGGCGTCAATCCGGGTGGCGCGGAAGTCTGGGCCTGGCAGGGCGTGTTCGCGCAAGGCGCCCATGCCGGAGCGCCGCCCGACGATTTCAACCTGCTCGGCCAGGAGTGGGGGCTGCCACCCTTCGTGCCGCACCGCTTGCGCGCGGCCGGATACGCGCCGATGATCGCCGCGCTGCGCGCCAACATGCGCCATGCCGGGGCATTGCGGATCGACCACGTCATGGCGCTTGCGCGCCTGTTCTGGGTACCGGCCGGCCGTCCGCCGGCAGAAGGCGCTTACGTCAGCTATCCGTTCGAGGAGATGCTGGCCGTCGTGAGCCTGGAGGGTTGGCGCCATGGCTGCCTGGTCATCGGCGAGGACCTGGGCACGGTGCCGGATGGCTTTCGTCCGAGGCTCGCCGAGGCCGGGCTGCTGAGCTACCGTCCCTTCCTGTTCGAGCGCACGCCGGACCAGCACTTCAAGCCCCCGGCCGATTATCCGCGCGCAGCGCTGGTCACGCTCAGCACCCACGACCTGCCCACGCTGGCGGGCTTCTGGTGCGGCAGCGATATCGAACAGCGCGCGGCGTTGGGACTTTTCTTTTCAGACTCCCAGGCCGACGCGCTGCGCGAGGCGCGCGCACGGGATCGCGTGCGCGTGCTCGAGGCGTTGGCGAGGGAGGGCTTGCTGCCCGCGGGCATGGACACGGATCCCGGCAAGCTTCCCTACATGACCGATGCACTCGCGCTGGCCATCCAGACTTATCTCGCGCGCACTCCGGCCAAGCTGCTGGTCGTGCAACCGGAGGACATCTTCTGTCTCGCCGAGCAGGCCAACGTTCCCGGTAGCCTGGATCATCAGCATCCCAACTGGCGTCGCCGCCTGCCCGTGGAGCTGGACACCTGGCGCGATGATGATCGCGTTCGTGCCTTGTATGCGGCCTTGCGGCGGGAGCGGGGCTGAGCGCCTTCCGAGGTCGTCAGCGACGATCACCGCTTCGGGCCATCGATCACGTCAGCGCGGGACGGCATGCAGATCCCTTCGTCAGCGGCGTGCCGAGCGTCGGCCGAGGAACGCCCGCGCTAGCACGATCAGGGCGAACAACAGCAGCGTCAGCGCATTGCCGGTCGCGGCGGCGCGCGCCAGACCCGGCCATGCGAGAAGGTCGCCGACCGTGCGGCCGAGCAAGCTCAGGTGCAGCAGCGCGAGCGGAAGGTAGAACACCGGATGGTAGGGAATCCTGAGCTTTGCCACGGCGGGAAAGATGATCGGTGCGTGGCCGAAGATCATGGCCATGACGAAGCCGACAAAGATGGCGTGCAGCGCCGCATCCCGCCACGCGCTGCCCGGCGCGAAGCCGCCGGCGAGTCCGAGCACGCCGCCAAAGGCGAGCCAGGCGTAGCCCGATAGCAGGCAGGCCGCGATGTAGCGTGTCAGGGCCTGTTGCTTGACCGTGTGGCGCGCGATGTCCTGACGCAGCAGCCACAGTGCCAACGCGATGCATCCTGCGGCCAAGAGCTGCAATCCAGGCTGCTCCTGCCACAGGGCGAGCAGTGGGCCAAGAAGCAGTACCGCGACCGTGATGCCGAACAGTCGGCGCGCCGCGCGGGAGGTGGGCAGGAGGCGTGTCAGTTCCAGCCGTTCGCCGGCGATGGTGAGCAGCAGAAAGGTGATCCACCACGGCACCGCGGCCAGCAGCGAACCTTGGACCGGCCAGACGAGCAGGCCGCCAAGCCAGGCGGCGGCGCCGAGTGCAAGGGTGGCGAGATGGGTCGCCGGCTGGCGGATGAACAGCAGCGCGCTGCCGATGGTCAGGATCAGCCCCGCCACGGCGAACAGCGCATGTACAACTGCGATAGGCAGGTCGGCCAGCAGGCAAAGGCCGCCGAGGCCTGCGGCGAGTGGTCCGAGGAAGGGCCAGCGCAATCCACCCCCGGCGAGCGCGACAGCGCGCTCGAGCGCTATCACGGTACCGAGAAAACCGGCAATCATGAGGGCGCCGTGGTGGCCTGCCTGCGACGCCGCGAAAGGCGGCACCAAGACGGCCAGCCGTGCCAGTCCGGCCAGCACACCCGTGACCAGCGCCACCATGGCCATCAGCATCAGGGCACGTGGCAGCGCGCTGGGCATCGCCATCGGCGAGCCTCAGCGATCGAAGTGGCGGCGAGCGGCTTCCGTCATCCGGGCCGGTGTCCAGGGCGGGTCCCAGACCAGCCGTACGTCGATCGGCGTATCCGCCGGGGTGTTCGCAGTCAGCACGTCGTCGACCTCGTCGCTGATCGTGTCGCCGAGGGGGCAGGCGGGCGATGTCATGGTCATCTCGACCACGACCGTGCCCGCATCGATGGCCAAGCTATAGACCAGGCCGAGGTCGACGATGTTCAGCCCGACTTCCGGGTCGATCACCGAGCGCAGGGCGTCGCGCAGGGCGTCGGCATCGGGCAGCGTGGTCGGGCGACTCATGGATGGGGTGCGGCAAAGCGGTTGTCGGGAATGGGGACCAAATGGGGGCCGTCGACCGGCATCATAGTCGAAGATCGTCATCGGGAGGTGGACGGCGCAGGCACGCCTGACGGGATGATACCGGCGCCGCAGATCCTCATGTCGCGGTGGTGGGAGGAACGGGGCGGCCAGGCCTGACCGCCCCGCGCTTGGATTGCTGGGCGCCGACCACTGCCCTTGCGTCTCAGCATTCCAATTCGGGAACGGCGCTCACGGAGCCTCGTAGCCCCAGAACGGCCTTTCCTGCGGAGGCAGTGCGCTGACGGCCCGCGCGCGTGGTTCCGGCTTTTTCGCCGACGTATCGGCTGTGGCGGCGGTGCGATCAGCAACCGGACAGTTGCACTGGTTCGCGTTCGGCTGTGTCGCATCGGCGGCATGGGCAGCGACGAACCCCATCATCGCCAGGCTGGCGGCGACGATCCGGAGGGGTTTGCTGCTCGGGATAGGGGAGCGACTGTTCATGATTTGATCCTTCGTGCAATCACCAAAATTGGTGCAATGCACTATAATTGAGTCGAAAATCAAGATAAATATGTGTTTTTGACATTTACTATTTCGAAATTCGGGATTGTTTTGCTGGATATGGACAAGTTCGACGCGATGCAGACGTTTGTACGGATTGTCGAGACCGGTTCGTTCGTCGAGGCCGCGGCGTCGCGGGCCATGTCTGCGACGGCCGCATCGAGGCGGATGGCCGAACTGGAGAGCCATTTGGGTGTGCGCCTGTTGCAGCGCACGACCCGAAAGCTCAGCCTGACCGCGGCCGGCCGGCAGTACTATGAGCGTTGCGTGCAGATCCTGTCGGAGCTGGCCGAGGCCGAGGCCGAGGTTGGCCTCGAAACGAGAACGCCGACCGGGTTGCTGCGCATCAACGCACCGCTGTTGTTCGGGCGACTGTATCTGGCTCCGGTGCTGCCCGCGTTCCGGAGGCGCTACCCGGAGGTCGGATTCAGCGTCGTGCTGAGTGACCGCGTGGTCGACATCGTCGAGGAGGGTTTCGATCTCGCCATCCAGATTGCCGAGCACATGCCGGCCAGCACCTGGATCGCGCGGCGCATTGCGCCGATTCCGATCCTGATCTGCGCATCGCCAGAGTATCTGGCGCGGCATGGCACGCCGACGAGACCCGCCGAACTCGCCAGTCACAATTGCCTGATCTACACGACGATGGAGCGCGCCACCGACTGGACCTTCGGCACGGCGGCGAACCTGGTCAGCGTACGGGTGTCGGGCAATCTGAGCGCGAACAGTGTGGACGTCCTGCATCAGGCGGCGCTGGCCGGCGAGGGCATCATTCGCGAGCCGGTATTCACGCTGGCGGCCGATATGCGCGAAGGTCGGCTGGTGCCGCTGTTGCAGGAGTTCTCGCCCGTGGATATGGGGCTCCATGTGGTGTATGCCAGCCGACGGCACTTGTCCGCGAAGGTCCGTGTCTTCGCAGACTTTCTGTTCGACCAATTTGCCGAATCGCCGCCATGGGGCAGCTGGAGCTCGCCGGCGGGCTGTCCGGGCGCGCGGCTCGAGTCTTGAGTCAGGTCGACATTCATGAGTTGACATTCCTCGGACCGGCCCTATAATCCGAATCATGTTGCAGTGCAACATGCAGTGCGGCATATTCTGGATGGGCCGAGCATTGCGGGAGTTTCTGCGGTGTCGAGGCTAGGCGGTGCTCGCTGGGTAACGCGCGGCATGCGGCGTGAATCCGGAATTCGTAAGGTGTTGTCGATGCGATTCTTTGATTCAACCGACCCAATTTTGGAGGCTACGATGCTGACCACTCCCGAGCAAATCATGTCGGCCAACAAACGTCATGCCGAGACCGTTCTCCAGGCAGCGAACGTGTTGCTGACGAGCGCGGAACGCATGAGCAGTTTGCAAATGAATATTGCCCGTTCGCTGATGCAGGATTCGATGAGCAGTGCCAAGTCGCTGATGGGTGTCCAGGATGTCCAGGAGCTGATGGCGCTGAACGCTTCCACGGCGCAGCCGGCGATGGAAAAGATGGTTGGTTTCGCCAAGAGCCTGTACGACATCACGACCCAGACTCACGAAGAATTCACCAAGATCATCGAGTCCCAGATTGCCGAGATGAACAAGGATCTGGTCGGATCGCTGGACAAGATCGCGAAATCGGCGCCGGCCGGGTCGGACGTGGCGATGGCGGCCGTGAAGTCGGCGATCGTTGCGGCCAACTCCGCCTATGACAGCATGAGTCGTGCCGCGAAGCAGGTGTCCGACATGGCCGAAGCGAACGTCAATGCCGCGACCGATGCCACCGTCAAGGCACTGGGTACGGCGGCCGTTGGCACGGGCACGAAGGCCAAGAAGTCGGCCTGAACCCAACGCATCGTCCGATCCCGGATCGAGGCCCCGCTGCGGCGGGGTTTTTCTTGCGATGAAGCCGGATCCGCTCAGTTGCGGCGGGGAAGCAACTGCGCCGGGTCGACCGGCTTGCCCAGCTTGCGTATCTCGAAATGCAGCTTGGGGCGCTCGGCATCCGAGTCGCCCAACTCGGCGATCTTTTGCCCTTTGCCGACCTGTTGCCCTTCCTTCACCAGAACCTTGCTGTTGTGGGCATAGGCGCTGAGATACAGATTGTTGTGCTTGACGATCACCAGCTTGCCATAGCCGCGCAGACCATCACCGGCATAGACGACACGCCCCGGTGCGGCCGCCAGCACCGGGTCGCCAAGTTTTCCCGACAGGTCGACGCCCTTGTTGTTGCCGTCGTTGAAGGAGGCGACCAGCGGGCCGGGGTGAGGCCAGGCCCAGTTGATGTGGTCGTCGGCAACGCCGGTGCCCGGCTTGACGTCGTCCTTGTCTTCCTTCCCTTGAGTCGGAGCCGGGGGCTTCGGTGACTCGGTTTTGACCGTGGCCACCTGGCTCTCTCCACGCTGGACGCGCGCCCAAGCCTCGTCGGAGTAGGCCAGTGTCCCGCCCTTGGGGGCCCCCTTGACGGGTGCGGACGCTGCCGCTGAACGCGCATCGGAAGGCTTGTCCGACCCGAGTGGAATGGCGACCGCTCCACCGGCACTCTGGCCCTCTCCCGGCGGCACGACGCGGAGTTCCTGGCCGATGACGATGAGATTGGGATTGTCCAGCTTGTTCCACAGCGCGATATCCTTGTAGTCCTGACCGTATTCGAGCGCGATGCCGTAGAGGGTTTCGCCCTTTTTCACGATATGGAATCCGGTCCGGCGCTCGGTCTCCGTAGGTCCCGGCACGGGTTTCGCCGGTGATGCCGCGGGTGGTGCGGATTGGGCAGGCTGGGAAGGCTGAGCAGCGATTGGGCGTTCCGCGACGGGCGCCGGGGTGGTGCCGGCACAGCCCGACAACAGCAGCGCCATCGTGACGATGGCGAGAAACGTGGCTCTCATCGTGCGCCGAGTCCGGAAAGGAGGGGTACGAAGCGTACCGCTTCATGGCGCTCTTCGACGAAACCGTCGGGCGTGTGTTCGATCACGACAAGAAACTGTTCGGCATCGCCCTTGGGCATGACCAGGCGGCCGCCCGGGGCCAGCTGTTCGAGCCAGGCCTCGGGTACGTGAGGCGTGGCGGCGGCGGCGATGATGCCGTCGAACGGCGCCACTTCGGCTAGGCCGAGATGGCCGTCGGCATTCTTCAGGCGCAGGTTGTGCAGCCTCAGCGATCGCAGGTTTTCGCGCGCCTGGGCCAATATCGGTTCGATGCGTTCCACGGCAAACACCTCGGTCGCGAGCTGTGCGAGCAGGGCGGCCTGATATCCGGAGCCCGCACCGATTTCGAGAACCTTCCGTAGGCGTCGACCCTGGCTCAGCAGCTCCAGCATGCGTGCGACCACATAGGGCTGTGAAATCGTTTGCTGGAAGCCCAGCGGCAGCGCGATGTCCTGATACGCGCGCGAAGCCAGCGCCTCGTCGACGAACACGTGGCGCGGTACCGAGGCCATCGCCGCGAGCACTCTTTCGTCACGGATACCGCGTGCGCGCAGACGCTCGACCATCTGTCGCCGCAGGCGCGGGGAGGTCAGTCCGGCGCCAGACGGTGCATTCACGTCACCAGCCATTGCGCGACGTCTGCAATACCGCTCGTATGTGTCAAATCGATCTGCAGCGGTGTCACCGAGGCGTAACCATTCTCGACAGCGTGAAAATCGGTGCCCTCGCCGGCGTCCTGGGCGGCGCCGGCCGCGCCCACCCAATAAACGGTTTCGCCCCTGGGGTTGGTGCTCTTCAATACGCCCTCGGCCTTGTGCCGCTTGCCCAGGCGAGTAGTCCGTACCCCCTTCAGTCTGGCCACGGCGACGTCGGGCACATTGACATTGAGCAGGAAGGGCGCGCCTATGGGCGAGCGCGCCAGCCGCGTCACCAGGTCCCGGGCCACACTCGCAGCGGTTGCAAAATGCTCCAGGCGTTTGGATGCGAGCGACACCGCGATCGCCGGACAGCCGAGCAGATAAGCCTCGGTCGCCGCCGCGACGGTGCCTGAATAGAGCGTGTCCTCGCCCATGTTGGCGCCGTTGTTGATGCCCGAGACGACGACGTCAGGCGGCTCGTCCAGCAGGCCGGTGATGGCCAGGTGTACGCAGTCGGTGGGCGTGCCGTTGACATAACGGAAGCCGCTCGCTGCTTCGCGCACCAGCAACGGCCGGTCCAGCGTCAGCGAGTGGCTGGCGCCGCTGCGATCGCGCTCCGGCGCCACGACCGTGACGGTTCCCAGCGTGCTCAAGTCCCTGGCAAGCACTTCGAGACCGGGAGCGAAATAACCGTCGTCGTTACTGAGCAGGATACGCATGCGTGGCGGATCGGCGTTGCGTGGCCGCAGGAAGATGTTGCGGATTTCAATGATGGTCGGGGCGAGAAGATTCGAACTTCCGACCCCCTGCACCCCATGCAGGTGCGCTACCAGGCTGCGCTACGCCCCGACACGCAAAAATTATAACAGAGGCCCCATTCCTGCCTGGGTCGCGAAATTCGCGCACCCCGCCCGGCCCACAATCGGTGGCTACGGCGAAGGATGAGGGTGTCAGGGAGCGCCGGCGTGGGTCAGCGTCGCGACATCTGTATGACGTCACGCACGCGCGGGTAGATCTCGCGCTCCCAGCGCCGGCCGCTGAACACGCCGTAGTGGCCGACACCAGTCTGTACGTGGTGGGCGCGACGGTAGGGTCGCAGCCGGTCGCACAGATCGTGGGCGGCGACAGTCTGGCCGACGGCGCAGATGTCGTCCCGTTCGCCCTCGATGGTGAGCAGGGCCATGCGTCGTATGGCCGAGGTGTCGACCCGGCGACCGCGGTGATGAAAGCGTCGTCGTGCCAGTTCGTAATTCTGAAAGATGCGGGTCACGGTCTCCAGATAGAACTCGGCCGGCAGATCGGCGACAGCGAAGTACTCTTCGTAGAACTGGGCGATGGCTGCGGCCCGGTCGTGGTCGCCGGCAACGAGCTGGTCGTACAGGTCGCGGAAGGCGCTGCGATGGCGCTCGATGTTCATGCTCATGAAAGCCGTGAGCTGCACGAATCCCGGATAGACCTGTCGTAGCGCGCCACGATAGCGTGCCGGCACGATGCCGATCAGCGAGCGTTCGAACCACTCGATCGGCTTGCTGGTGGCGAGCTCGTTGACGCGCGTCGGATTGATGCTCGCGTCCACCGGGCCGGCCATCAGCGTGAGGCTGGCGGGTTCGGCGGGATGGCCGTCGGCGGCCATGATCGCTGCGGCGGCAAGCGCGGCGGCGCAGGGCTGACAGACGGCGATCATGTGCGCGTTCGGCCCCAGTCGCGCCATCCAGTCGATCAGGTGATCGACGTAGTCATCCAGGCCGAACGCGCCCGCAGTGAGCGGAATGTCGCGCGCGTTGTGCCAGTCGGTGGCGTAGACCTCGTGGTCGTTGAGCAGCACGCGCACCGTTTCGCGCAACAGCGTCGCAAAATGGCCCGACATTGGTGCGACGAGCAGTACGCGCGGAAGCTCCTCGTCGCTTTCACGCCGGAACCGCAGCAGCGTGCCGAAAGGCGTGGCGGCGATCACCTTCTCCTCGACGCCGAATTCCCGATCACCGACTCGAATCGCAGGGATGCGGTAATCGGGGCGTTCATGGGTCAGCCGCAGACGCCCGAAGACCTCGGAGGCCGCGGCCAGATGTGTCGTCACGCTGTGAACACCGCTGTCGACCGGGCGCATGGACAGGCAGGCGCCAAGATGTCTGCTCAGCTGTCTGGACAGCTCGTGCGCGGGTTCCAGCAAGTCCATTTGTAGTTGATACGCTTGGTAGATCATCTCGGTCGGATCGATTTGCAGGTATCGGTCTCCTTGCAACTTGCGGGCCAGCAGGGCCGGGCATGCCAATTGCTCCGTGATCATCCAAGGCCGCGGTATGGGACCAACGATCTGGAGACCGGTGCATGGGCAAGGCGATACTGACGCTGAGCAGCAAGAACTATTCATCCTGGTCATTGCGTGGCTGGCTGCTGGCAAAATTTGCCAGGCTCGATTTCGATGAGGAAATCATTTCCCCGGACGACCCCGACAATCGCGCCGAACTGCTGCTGCTGGCGCCCTCCATCCGGGTGCCGCTGCTCAAGCACGACGGCATCGAGGTCTGGGATACGCTGGCGATCGCCGAATATCTGCGGGAAATCAAGCCACGCGCCGGTCTGCTCCCGTCCGCGCGCGCGGCCAGGGCCCACTGCCGTGCGATCTGCGGTGAAATGCATTCCGGGTTTGCCGCGCTCAGGTCGTCGCTGCCGATGAATCTGCGCGGACATTTCCCCGGATACAAGATCTGGTCGCGCGCCCAGGCCGATATCGATCGCATCACCGAGATCTGGCGAGACTGTCTGAACCGTTACGGCGGCCCTTACCTGTTCGGCGAACGCTGCGCCGCGGACGCGATGTACGCGCCGGTCGCCACGCGGTTCAGTACCTACGACGTCAAGCTCGACCGGCTGTGCGCGGACTATCGGGATCGGCTGCTGGCGATGCCCGAAATGATCGAGTGGTCCCAGGCCGCGCGGCTGGAGCCGGAGGAGATCGACGAGCTGGATGCCGAGTTCTGAGGCATCGAGTTTGCGCATCCTCGCGCGCGGGGCGACGGGCCGGCCATGTAGAATCCCGCCCGGCAATCCCGCCCGCGAGGAGAATGCATGATGCGCAATCTGTCACCGTTCGCGTCCCTGCTGAGCATGGCCGCCGTGGGCGTACTCGCCCTGGCGGGTGTAGCCCACGCGCAGGGCACGATCAAGATCGGCATGACGTCGGCCTTGACCGGACCGTACAACGAATTCGGCGAAGGCAACCGCCGTGGGGTGGAGCTGGCCATCGAGAAATGGAACAAGGCCGGCGGCATCAATGGCCAGAAGATCGAGCTCGCGATGCTGCTCGACGATCAGCTCGTTCCCGACCGGGCGGTGCAGAACATGCGCCGCATTCTCGACAACAAGGAGCTGGTGGGCATCATCGGTCCGGCAGGCAGCGGGCCGACGCTCGCGGTCATCGACATGGCGGTGGCGGATGGCCGTCCCTACATGAATCCGACGGCACAGACGCCGTCCATCGTCTATCCGCAAGGCACCGACAAGGCGCCCCGGAAGAACGTGTTTTCCTTCGCCTTGCAGAACGACGTCGAGACCAATGTGCTGGGCACCTATGTCGCGAAGCGATTCAAGAAGATCGGCATCCTTCACGAGAGCACTGCGTATGGCACGACCGCCGTGGGCTTGATCCGCAAGGAGATCAAGAAGGATGCGAACCTGGAGCCGGTGGGGGTCGAGAGCTACAACCAGCGTGCCCAGGACATGACCGCGCAGCTTGCCAAGCTGCAACGTGACGGTGCCGACGTCGTGGTCTGCGTCGGCCTGGGCGCCGACCTGGCCGTGATCCGGCGCAACATGTCGCGGCTCAACTTTGCGGTGCCGCTCATCGGCACCAACGGCGCGCTGTCGCTGCCCTACCAGGAAGGCGCGGGCGAACTGGTGCTGGGTACCAAGGGCACCATGGTCGGCAGCTTCGGTCAGGAACCCATGAACGCCGCTGCCAAGGAGTTCGCCGACGCCTACCGGGCCAAGTACGGCACCGACCGCTGGTGGGGCAACGACCCGGCGCGGCCTCAGGTTTTCCTCGCCTTGTCGGGCGCCAACGCCTACGATGCCGCCAATGTGCTGTTCGAGGGCATCCGCCGGGCCAAGTCCAGCGATGCACAGAAAATCATCCAGGCGATCGAGTCCATCAAGAGCCTGCAAGGCGTCAATGCGCAGTACACGTTCACGGCGCAGCGACATCATGGCATCGGCGAAGACGGCATTGGCGTGTTCGAATACACCAAGGTGGGCGACAAGATCAGACTGGGGCTGTCCAAGGACTAGTCCGGGGACCGGCGTACCTCGGTGGACTTTGCGCTTCAACTGATATTTGCCGGCATCAGCGTCGGGGCGGTCTACGCGCTGATCGCGGTCGGCCTGTCCCTGACTTTCCTGGTCAGTCGCGTCATCAATTTCGGCCAGGGGTCGCTGTTGATGCTGACGGCGATGGTCATGGTCGCCCTGCTCGGCCGCGGATCGGCAATGCTGTCGGCTGCGTTGGGGGCCTTGGGTCTCGCGGCCATCCTCATGGTCGTGGTCGAGTGGGTGGCGGTGAGGCCGGTTGCAGCTGGCCAGCGGACCGACACCATGGGCTGGGTGGTGTCCACGCTGGGCATAGGCATCCTGTTGCAGGGCTTCGCCGCCAAGTTTTTTGGTTCTCAGGCGGTGGCCTTTCCGTCCATTCTGTTTTCCAGCAACGATTTCGTCAGCCTATTCGGCGTGCGGCTCTCGCTGCAATATCTGGCCGTGCTGGCATTGGCCGTGGCGCTGGTGCTGCTGCTGGAGCTGATCCTGCGTCGCACCCAATGGGGGAGGGCGGTGCGCGCCGTCGCGCACGATCCGGAACTCGCCTCGCTGATGGCCATTCCGGTGCGGCGCACGATGCTCGTGTGTTTCGTGCTGAGCGGCCTGTTGGCCGGGGTGGCTGGACTGCTGGTGGCGCAGATCGCCGGTACCGTCGATCCGGGCTTCGGCTTCAACCTCATGGTGCTGGGTTTCGTCGCCGCCGTGGTCGGTGGCATGGGCAACACCTTTGGTGCCCTGGCGGGCGGCATCACGCTCGGCGTGCTCGAAAAGCTGGTCGGCGGCTATGTGTCCACGGCCGCCGAACATGGCATCGCCTTCGCGGTGCTGATGGCTATCCTTGCGGTGCGCCCGCAGGGGCTGTTCGGACGTAGCGAGCTCCTCAAGGCATGAGGTCGGTCGTGGCCATGCTGTCCCGTCCCTGGCTCGCGCTGTTGGCGGCGCTTGCTTTTGGCGTGGCCATGAGTTTCGGTTCCGGGTCGGCGCTGCAGGTGGCGACATTCTTCCTGATCAATGTGCTGCTCGCCCATAGCGTCAACCTGCTGACCGGCTACGCCGGCCAGATTTCGCTGGGGCATGCCGGCTTCTTTGGCGTCGGCGCCTACGCCTGTGCCCTGCTGACTCGCGATTACGGACTGCCGCTGCCGCTGGCACTGGCCGCCGCCATGGCGCTGGCCAGTGTGGTCGGCTATCTGCTGTCGTTTCCGGCGGGGCGGGTGAAAGAGTTCTATCTGGCGATGATGACGCTGGGCTTCGGCATGATCTTCTACGAGGTCGCCAAGGAGTGGACCGCGCTGACCGGGGGCATGATGGGTCTGAGCGGCGTGCCCTCCCCCAGCTTGCGCACCCTCGCGGTGTTCGGCATGGCCGTGGGCCCGGTGGCCTACCTGTGGATCGTGCTCGCGATCGTCGTGGTCGTCACCGTCCTGCTGCACAATCTGATCCGCAGTCATTTCGGACGCGCCTATTGCGCGGTTCATGTGAGCGAACTGGCGGCGGGCAGCGTCGGCATCTCCGAGGCGGCGACCAAGCGCAGTGCCTATACGCTCAGTGCCGCGCTGGCAGGGCTTGCCGGCGGCTGTTATGCGCCGCTGGTCGCCTATCTCGGCCCGGACAGCTTTGCACTGTCCCGCTCGGTGGAGGCGCTGGCGATGACCATCATCGGTGGCCTCGGCTCCCTGCCGGGGCAGGTGCTGGGTGCGGCCTTGTTGACCTATCTGCCCGAGCGCCTGCAAATCTTTGCCGAATATCAGTTCATGGCCTACGGGGCGATCCTGGCGGTGTTTTTCCTGGTCCTGCCCAAAGGCCTGGCGGGCATGTTTGCCGCGCCGCCGCGCTTCGCCAAGACCCATGCAGTGGTGTCACTGGAGCCGACCCCCATACGCGTCCCGCACAGCTCTGGCGAGGGACCACTACTGAGGGTGGAAAACATCACCATGAATTTCGCCGGACTCCGGGCGCTCGATGAGGTGTCGCTGCAACTTGAGCGCGGCCGGGTTCTGGCCTTGGTCGGCCCGAATGGCTCGGGCAAGAGCACGCTGATCAATGTCATCAGCGGTGTCTACCGTCCCAGTGCGGGGCGCGTCGTGTTCAAGGGGGAGGACATCGCCGGACGCAAGGCCCACGAGGTATCGCGTCGCGGCATCATCCGGACCTTCCAGGACCCGCGCAACATTCTTCACTTCACGGTCCGCGAGAATGTGCTGCTGGGGGCCCATCGCCTCTACCGGCACGGCTTTCTCGGTGCGGTGTGCAACAGTCGCGCGGCGCTGCGGGAGGAAGCGGTTTTTCTGCGCCGCGTGGACGAAATGCTCGACCTCGGCGGGCTCGCCGAGCTGGGCGATCGTGTGCTGGGAGAGCTGCCCTACGGCACCCAGCGGCTGGCCGAGGTCGCGCGCGCGGCGGTCTCGGACCCGGAGCTGATCCTGCTGGATGAACCCGCCGCGGGGCTGTCGGATGCCGAGCTGGAAAAGCTCGCGGCGATGATCCGGCGGCTGCGGGAGCGGGATCTGGGCATCGTGTTGGTCGAGCATCACATGGATTTCCTCAACGACGTCGTCGATGGCGTCGTCGTGCTGGACAGCGGCAAGCTCATCTATCGGGGCGACATGGACGGCATGCGCCGCGACCCCGAAGTGACGGCGGCCTATCTTGGGGTCGCGGACGAGGAGTCGGTCCGTGCTTGAGGTCCGCAACCTGGTGGTGCGCTACGGCGCCATCGAGGCCGTGCGCGACGTCAGCCTCAGTGTGCGGCCGGGCATGGTGACTGCCGTCCTCGGTGCCAACAGCGCCGGCAAGTCGTCGCTGCTCAAGGCCATCTCGGGCCTCGTGCCCGCGGCCTCCGGAAGCATCCGGATGGACGGAGAGGACTTGGCCACCCTGCCGCCCCATCGGCGGGCCCGGGCTGGCCTGGCGCATGTATTGGAAGGGCGGCGCCTGTTCCATCCGCTGTCGGTGGAGGAAAACCTGAGGGTCGCCTGGGATTTTTCCGGCAAGGTCCGAAGCTTCGTGGCCGCCCTCACCATGGCATTCGACGCCTTTCCCGTGCTCGGCGAACGCCGGCACAGCCCGGCCCGCACCCTGAGCGGCGGGCAACAGCAGATGCTCATCCTGTCTTGCAGCCTGATACGGGGCCCGAGGTACCTGCTGCTGGACGAGCCGTCCCTGGGCCTCGCGCCCATCGTCGTCCAGCAGATCTTCGGCTTCATCGGTGCGGTCGCGCGTGAACAGGGCACCGCGGTACTGCTCAGCGAGCAGATGGCGTCGCTCGCGCTCAAGGTCGCCGACTACGGCTACCTGCTGCGTCGCGGTCAATGGGTCCGCGAGGGCACGGCGGCCGAGCTGGCCGGGTCCGATGCCAGCGAGCTGTCGGCCGCCTATCTATAGTATTCGGCGCGCAGTTTCTACGTTGCGACGCCGTGGCCGCGATGCGTCGATTACAGACCGGATTCCTTCTTTAGCGCCATGATGGCGACGCCGACGGCGCTGGATGCCGCTGCATAAGGTGTGCCGGCGTCCAGCATGGATTCCGCCTTCGCGTACTTCCCGTCATTGATCGCTTGCGCTACCTTTCCCGCTTCGACATGGAAGGTGGCGTGTTTGTGGAGGCATTGGGAATAGCTGGCCTTCGAGCCGAGTGTCGCTTTTGCCGCGCCATGCAACCACGTTCCAAGTTCGCAGCAGTTGTCTCTGGTGATTGTCGCGACATCCATCTTTTCTTTCCTGGCGATGGCAGACCGGAGCTTGAGTTTCCATTCCGCGTGCCTCTGGATAGCCTGCGTCAGATCCATGGTGTTTTCCTTTTTCGCCGGGTAGTGTTGATGAAGGGGCACTGAGTCAAGATGCGCGGCCCAAGAGTTTCGGCAGCCGGCGTTCGGCACGGCATCAATTGCCCGCCGCCTTGTGCTCGCCGTCGGGTTTCTCGCCGGGTGCATCGTGTTTGCTCGTTGATTGGTCCCCCGAAGCTTGTTCCGGCTCCTCGGTCGTCTGGTCCTGGTCGACGGCGGCAGTCTGGATCTTGTTTTCGGCCATGTAATCGTTCATGTCCTTCCAGCCTGCGAAGACCGCGGCTTTCGGCGCTTTCGGGTTGAGCTTGTAGCAGTCTTCGATCGGTCGGCCGCTGTGCCGGCAGCCGGCGCCCACTGCACGGCCGTCGGCTTCCTTTTGCGCGGCCTGCTTTTCCGGGTCGGGCATGCCCAGCCGCTCACAGCCGGCGGCGACCGTGAGCAGACATGCGGCAAGCAAGGAGCGGATGCGGGCGGCAGCGACCACGAGCCGAAAACCTGTCGAATTGAAGGGTTGTCCCGGTTACGGCACGGTCTGGCATGGCTTGAGCTGACGAGTGCGCACGTTGACGCTGTAGGCCCCTCGCCCGAGCACACCCGCGCGCAGGATTTCCACCCCCACGCTCATCTGGTCATGCCCGCCGCCGCCATCGACCTCGAACGCGGCCCGTGGCGCACCAAGGTGCGTCCTTCGTCCAAACGAGCGTATCTGTTCAACCACGAAGCCGTGGCGAAGGTCTTCCGCGCCAAAATGCTCGCAGCCATCGCCGAGGCCGGCCTAGCCTTGCCCGAGCGCTGGGTCGTCGACTGCAAGTGCGTCGGGTCCGGCAAGCCCGCGTTGATCGATCCAGGCCGCTATCTGTACCGTGGCGTCATCCGCGAGCAGGACATCCTCGCCTACGACCACACCAGCGTGTGCTACCGATATCGCGATGCCAAGACTGGAGAGATCCAAACCCGAACCGTCCCCGGGGCCCACTTCCTGTGCCTCATCTTGCAGCACGTCCTGCCCAAGCACTTTCGCCGTGCCCGCAACTTCGGATTCCTGCACCCAAACTGCAAGCGCCTGATCGCGCTGTTGCAGGTCGTGCTGAAGGTCATTCCCGCTGCGAGCCCAACCTGGATGAAGCCCCGTCCGCGATGCCTGTGAGCGAACTGGCCTGGCTGGATCGCCCGATCCGGCAGCACTGGCCGAAGCTGGCGGGCGTGGGAATGATGGAGCGCACGCGCGAGAGATCAACGGCAAGACATCGACCGAGCAGGCGTTCTACATCGGATCGAAGGACATCGCCCATGCTGAGACCTTCGCCGCGGCAGCACGCAGTCATTGGTGCGTCGAGAACCGGCTCCATTGGGTGCTTGATGTCACGTTCCGCGAGGACGACTGCCGCGTGCGCAAAGGCCACGCGCCGCAGAATCTGTCGGCACTGCGCAAGTTCGCCCTGTCCTTGCTGCGCCAGGACAAGCAGTATCCCAAACGCAGCCTGCGTGGCCGCCGCAAGACCGCCGACCGCCTCCCCAACTATCGTGCCTCATTGCTCGGCTTCGCCTCTTTGGGGTAAATGCGATTGCCCTGCACGTGAACAGCAGCGGGGCAACCGTCGCCGCTGGCAGTGTATGCTGACACTATGAAGGTCTCCGAAATTCTCCAAACGCTGCAACGGGATGGCTGGTTCATGGTTGCTCAGAAAGGAAGCCATCGTCAGTTCAAGCACACGTCAAAGCCGAGGCGGGTGACCGTCCCTGGGAAGCCGAGTGACGACCTGGCTCCGGGCACATTAAACAGTATTCTCAAGCAGGCCGGTCTCAAGTAGCGAGGTTCGATATGAAGTACGCCGTTGTAATCGAAAAGGCAGAAGGCAACTATTCGGCTTACGTTCCTGACCTCCCGGGATGTGTAGCTACGGGGGGCACACTCCAAGAAGTCGAGTCGGAGATTCGAGAAGCTATCGCCTTCCATATTGAAGGAATGCGGGAAGATGGCCTTGCAATTCCAGAACCCACAAGCAAAGTCGAGTACATCGAATTGGTGGCCTAGTGCCGGGGCCTGTGCCACCTAACGATTAAGGTTAGATCGTGATCGCGAAGCGAGCCACGATCTGAACCGGTTGTTGAACAAGCCCGGTTCATAGGTCTCTGGAAACAGCTTTTCGTGGTGAGCCGCGAAGGCGGTGGGCAAGGCCGGTGTGATCACGGGCCGGCGCCGGAACCGGCGCGCAGGCCCGGGCGATGGGGCGATTTTGGCGGTCGGCATGGCGTTTTCCGGCATTGTCCGGCCGAGCGCGGCCGTGGCGCCGGCGGCCGCGGGGCGATGCGCTACACGGCCGTCTCCCTGGCCGGCAACGTCTCTCGTCGCCGGACGGCCGAGGGCGGCAGCCGTCGCCGGATCACCCGCATCGGCGCGCCGCAACAGGGGCACAGGAACGCCGGCCGGGATTTCTTTGGCGCCGGCGGCCGTGCAGGATAACGCACAGGATAACGCATAAGGTTAGATCGCGGCTTCGCGCGATCTAACCTTATGCGTTGGGCGTCTGTGGCTACGAAGCACGCTGTTCAACTTCGACATTTTCAAGCCACTCGGCAAAGTTCTCGACTTCTGACAGCGCGGCAGATAGCTTCTCCGCAGTAACCCGGATTGGTGGTGCCATAAGCCAGGCACGTTCGCCTTCCTCGATTTCAGAGAACAGTGATTCGTCATTTTCATCAATGAAAAACGGGCGAGGCAGTTTCTCCAAATCACTCGCCGAGAAGTGCGCGCTATTCATCGTGATGGACTCAGGATGTTGAGCCCGATTCCGGACAAGGACAATTTCTTCCAGCACTCCCAGCCGAAATGGGCCGTCCTCAAAACGAATGCGGAAATGGCGAGCAAAGTAAGCTTTGTAACCGTTGAACCAGCCGTTCTTGAAGTCTCCCTTGAGTGAGGCGTCAACGGGTACTCCGATTTGACGCTCCCATGTCTTGAAGTACAGATGGAATACGGCTGCCAGCATAGAGATACACGTGCGCCCAAGAACTTGAAGCGATTCTTCGGCTTCCAGCCACTCTTCAAGATAAGCAGGCTCGGGATCTTCGCTGTACGGAGGGACAAATGGCTCCTCTTCAGCTTCGATCAGGCGCTTACGCTCAATGAATGGCGCGGAGGACATTTCGTAAAACTGCCGAATGAAGTCCAATCGCCGGCTTAAGAAATACCGCACATCCATGGTCAGTCTCCAGCCGCCCAACGTTTAAGCTCAGAGGCGCAGGGGTGGGCGGTATTTTGCCGTCCCGCCAGCGCCGACTTTCAATACCTCGATGGCTCCGAACGGCATTATTGAGGCTTCCATAATTCATGACGTTACCACAGCGTAGCTTGCATCCAGCAAGCGGCGATGATCGAGGGGCGCTTCTGGGCGCTTTTGAGTTTGTTGCGCGCTGTAATGTGCAACTCGGCA
>JAJVIJ010000062.1 GCA_022072095.1 Rhodocyclaceae bacterium | reverse complement strand
GGCATGTCCCGCACGAAGAGGTTGATGGCCGTGCCGCCCTTCATGGCGAAGATGTCGTTGGCGAACACGTCGGGCGCGACGGCCAGCAGCAGGCGAACGGTGTCCGCGTAGGTCTTATCCATGAGGTCTCAGGCTCAGCAAGGTGCCGTCATCGAGCCGGCTCATCCAGCGCGTGTTGCTGCCGGTGCGAACTGGGTACTGCTCCAGCAGGGCATCGACATCCACGAGGCTGGTCTCGCGCGCCCAAGTGAGAAACAGCCGCACCGTCTTGACGCTCGTGCAGCAGGCGAGCAGTTGCCCCAGCAGCTCTTTGCGCGGCGAACGCACGCCGTCAAAGAGGTTGCGAGCCTCTTCCAGGCTTTGCTTGGTGCCGGCGTCGTACAGCAACTCCAACACGGCACGCTCGGAGCACGATGCGCGCAGGCCATCGGGCAGGCCTGGCGGTGTCGTGACGGTCTTGCTGGCCATCATGTCTTCCGGCCAGTCGAACAGCCTGGCGTAGACGTAGCGTGCCGGGAAGCGCGAAGTGAACCAGGCGGGTATCTCGAAGCGAGCATCTCCCCAGAGCACCAGCGTGTCGCGGCTGCTCAGGTTGTGTCGCACCCCCTGCAGCGCAAGGGCGCTCTTGCCGCCGACGTGCAGGCCAGGCACACGCCGTTGCAAGAACTTCAGCGCGCCGTACACCCCGAAATCGTCGTTCGGGAACGCATAGACCCCGTGGGCCAGACGCACGAGCCAGCCGCTCTCCGCGTAGCGCGCGGCGAGCTGGGCCGACACCCCGAGTGGTGCCAGGGTGGTCAGGTCGAACGGCGCTCCGCGAGGTAGATCCGTCTGCAGGCGCCTGATTACTTGATGACGCGAATTTGCATCCATGGTTGAAAATTACCACAGAATCCAATCAAGGGCCCCTCGGCGGCTCGATCAGGTCCGGCATGGACCACGGCTTCTTGAGCACGTGGGTGGTGAAGACAAGGGCTTCCCTGCGAAGGTCAAGAATGAGATTGCGGATGGTGTTTCGTGGTTTTTCTACTGAATCAAGATGCCGGTCATGGCTTGGGGTAGGGCAGACCGTGGGCGGGTTCGTGCGAGGACTGCTCGCGACGCCGGCGGTGTGGCTTCCGGTGATGGGCTGGACGTAGCGGGCTGGCAAGCCGAGGGGCCTGCCAGCCCGCATGCGGCGCTCAGGCTGCGGCGATCAGCTCACGCAGCACGAAGGGCAGGATGCCGCCGTGCAGGTAGTAGTCGACTTCGATCGGCGTGTCGATGCGGCAGAGCAGGCAGACATCCTGGCTCGAGCCATCGGCACGCCGGATGCGCAAGGTGACATCCTGCTGCGGGCGGATGCTGCCTTCCAGTCCGAGAATGTCGTAGGTCTCGTCGAGCCCGGTGATCCCCAGCGAGGCGACGCTGTCGTTGCCCTTGAACTGCAGCGGCAACACGCCCATGCCGACCAGATTGGACCGGTGGATGCGCTCGAAGCTGCGCGCGATCACGGCCTTGACGCCGAGCAGCTGGGTACCCTTCGCGGCCCAGTCGCGCGACGAGCCGGTGCCGTATTCCTCGCCGGCGAAGACCACGGTCTGGATGCCGCGGCCGACGTAGGCCATCGCCGCTTCGTATACGGTGGTCTGCTTGCCGTCGAGCAAGGTGTAGCCGCCCTCGATGCGGCGGCCGTCGGCGCCTGCCGGCAGCATCAGGTTCTTGATGCGCACGTTCGCGAAGGTGCCACGGACCATGACGTGGTGATTGCCGCGGCGCGAACCGTAGCTGTTGAAATCGGCGGGTTTGACCCCTTGCTCGGTCAGCCAGGTGCCGGCGGGCGTGCTGGCTTTGAATGATCCGGCCGGCGAGATGTGGTCGGTCGTGACCGAATCACCGAGAACGAGCAGCGCGCGTGCGTTGTTGATGGCCGGCATGGCGGCAGGCTGCATCGTGAAGCCGTCGAAGAAGCTCGGCCGGGCGATGTAGGTGGAGGCGGGCCAGGTATAGACCTGCCCGGTCGGTGCCGGCACGTTTGCCCAGAGGTCGTTGTCTTTAGTGAAGTCCGCGTACAGGCGACGGAAGGTGGCCGGGTCCATCGCGAACGGCAATGCCGCCTGGATCTCGTCGGAGCTCGGCCAGATGTCCTTCAGGAACACCGGCTTGCCGTCGGTGCCGACACCCAGCGGCTCGGTCGTCATGTCGATGCCGACACGGCCGGCGATGGCGAAGGCCACCACCAGCGGCGGCGATGCCAGGTAGTTGGCCTTGATGTTCGGGTGGATGCGCGCCTCGAAGTTGCGGTTGCCGGACAACACCGCCGCGGCGACGATGTCGTGGTCGATGATGGCCTCGTTCAGCTCCGCGGTCAGATCGCCGGCATTGCCGATGCAGGTGGTGCAGCCGAATGCTGCGACATTGAAGCCGAGCTGGTCGAGATAGGTTTGCAGGCCGGCCTTGCTCAGATAGTCGGCGACGACGCGCGAGCCGGGGCCGAGCGAGGTCTTGATGTGCGGCTTGACGCGTAGCCCCTTGGCCACGGCCTTTTTCGCGAGCAGGCCGGCGGCCAGCATCACGCTCGGGTTGGAGGTGTTGGTACAGGAGGTGATGGCCGCAATCAGCACGTCGCCGTGGCCGATGGTGACATCCGGGGTTTTGGTCGGATGACGCGTGCCGAGTTCGGCCGGTAGCTTGCCGAAGCCGTTGTCGGCGACCGGCGCGGAGAACAGCCTGTCGAAGGTGGACTTCATCGCCGTGAGCGGGATGCGGTCCTGGGGACGCTTTGGCCCGGCGAGCGAGGGTACGATGCTGCCGAGGTCCAGAGTGACCACGGCGCTGTAGTCGATGCTGCCCAGGGCCGGCATGCCGAACAGGTTCTGCGCCTTGAAGTAGGCTTCGAAGTGTTCGCACTCCTCGTCGCTGCGGCCGGTTTTCCTCAGATAGTCCACGGTCTTGTCGTCGACCGGGAAGAAGCCCATCGTGGCGCCGTACTCGGGTGCCATGTTGGCGATGGTGGCGCGGTCGGTGACGGACAGGCTGGCGGCGCCGGGGCCGAAGAATTCGACGAATTTTCCGACTACCTTCTCGCGACGCAACAGTTCGGTTATGGTGAGCACCAGATCGGTCGCCGTCACGCCTTCGTTGAGCTGGCCGGTCAGGGCGACGCCGACGACATCGGGGGTCAGGAAATAGACCGGCTGACCGAGCATGCCGGCCTCGGCTTCGATGCCACCCACCCCCCAACCAACGACGCCCACGCCGTTGATCATCGTGGTATGTGAGTCGGTGCCGACCAGGGTGTCTGGAAAGTAGAGTTCACCGTTGTTGCGCACGCCGCGGAACAGGTATTCCAGATTGACCTGGTGCACGATGCCGATACCCGGCGGCACGACGCTGAAGGTGTCGAACGCCTGCATGCCCCACTTCATGAACTGATAGCGCTCGCCGTTGCGCTGGAACTCCAGCTCCATGTTCTGGCGCAGGGCGTTGGCGGTGCCGAAGTAGTCGATCTGCACCGAGTGGTCCACCACCAGATCGACGGGTACCAGCGGCTCGATGACCTTGGGGTTCTTGCCCATTTCGGCGGCGACATTGCGCATGGCGGCGAGGTCGGCGAGCAGCGGTACGCCGGTGAAATCCTGCAGCACCACGCGTGCGACCACGAACGGGATTTCGTCGACGCGTGCGGCGGTGGGCTTCCATGCGGCGAGCTGGCGCACGGCTTCTTCGCTGACTTTCTTGCCGTCACAGTTGCGCAGCACGGACTCGAGCACGATGCGGATCGATACCGGCAGCCGGGAAATGGCCCCGAGCCCCGCGGCTTCCAGGGCCGGCAGGGCGTAGTAGCGGCCGCTGTGGCCGCTGGCCGTGGTGAAGGTTTGCAGGGATTGGAACAGATTGTGGGCCATGCTGACTCCTAGATGACGGGCGGCGGGTTGCGGCAGGAATTATTGGGCGTTCGAAAAGAATGCTCGATGGGCATCGGCCGGCATCCTGGCGCCCGCCGCATGCGCGCGCGCCAGCAGTGCCCAGAAGTACCGGTACGACGCGCGATCGTGCAGCGTGTCGTGATGGCGGATCGGGCCCCAGTGGGCAAGCTGTGCGGCGAGCAGGATCTCGGATGCGGTTTCGATTTCGGTTTCCTTGGGCAGCATCGCTTCGGCGATCGGGTCGATCTGGTCCGGGTGGATGCTCCACATGCGCAGGAAGCCGAATTCCTCGCGAGCGCGGCGCGCATCGTCGGCGACGATTTCGGGATCGCGCAGCGCGGTCGTGACGTTGTGCGCGGGCACGACGCCGTTGCCCAGTGCCGCGGCCGCGACCTCGCATTTTGCGCGCCGCAGCAAGGGGTGGTCGAACTGACCCGGGCTGCGCATCGCCGTCGATGGGATGGCGCCATGGTGTGCGCTGACGAAATCCATCAGCCCAAAATCCAGGCACTCGACTCCCGGTAGCTGCGCGATCGCCCAGGCGTCACGCAGCGCGCCATGGGTTTCGATCAGCACATGGACCGGGATGCGGCGCTCGATGCCATGGGTCTGCTCGGTGAGTCTGAGCGCGGCGAGCTGCGATTCGACGTCGGCCAGCGCGCGCGGCTTTGGTAGCGTCAGATAGGCGAGCCGTTTCCCGGCGATCCTGACCAGGATATCGAGGTCGGCACGCCAGTGCGGGTGACTGTGATCGTGGATGCGCGCGCCGACCCGCCCGAAGGCGTTGTCGGCGCTCATCACCAGCTCGGCGCACAAGGCCGCGTGCTCGGCTTCGCGCCCGGCCGGGGCGCCATCCTCGCAATCACAGGTGATGTCGAAACGGGGTCCACGCTCGCGCTGCAGCGCGAGCGCCTTGCGGATCAGTTTCTCCGAGCCGGCGTAATGGTCGACGGGCGGCAGGGCCGGGGGTACGGCTTCGCCCTGGAACAGGACTTGGGTGGGGTGCAGGGCGCTCACGGCGGTTACGGTCCGATTATTTCAGCAGTTCCGCGACGCCGTCGCGCTCTTCCAGCAGCTCCTTGAGCGTGTGGTCCATTCTTTCGCGCGAAAAGGCGTCGATTTCGAGATCGCGCACCCGCTGATAGCTGCCGTTAGCGCAGGTGACCGGGACCCCGTACAGGATGCCCTCGGGGATGCCATAGGAGCCGTCCGAGGGCACGCCCATCGTGACCCATTTTCCCTGTGTGCCCAGGACCCAATCGTGAATGTGGCCGATTGCGGCATTGGCGGCCGAGGCCGCGGACGACACGCCGCGCGCCTCGATGATGGCGGCCCCACGTTTGGCGACGGTTGGAATGAACGCGTCGCGATTCCAGGTGTCGTCGTTGACCAGGGACTTGACGCTCTGGCCGGCAATGGTCGCAAACCGGTAGTCGGGGTACATGGTGGGCGAATGGTTGCCCCAGACCACCATGTTGTCGATGCTGGATACCGGCTTGCCGGCCTTGGCCGCGAGCAGGGACAGGGCGCGGTTATGGTCCAGGCGCAGCATCGCGGTGAAGTTCTCCCTGGGCAGGCTGGGCGCACTGCGCATCGCGATGTAGGCGTTGGTGTTCGCGGGGTTGCCGACCACCAGTACCTTGACGTCACGTGCGGCCACTTGGTCCAGCGCGCGACCCTGTTCGATGAAGATCTTGGCGTTTTCCTGCAGGAGGTCCTTGCGCTCCATGCCCGGGCCGCGCGGCTTGGCGCCCACGAGCATGGCGATCTGGGCGTCCTTGAACGCGACCTTCGGATCGCCGGTCCCGATCATGCCTGCCAGCAGCGGGAAGGCGCAGTCTTCCAATTCCATCATGACCCCGGTGAGCGCCTTCTGCGCCTTCTCGATGGGGAGTTCGAGCAGTTGCAGGATGACCGGCTGGTCCGGGCCGAGCAGCTGGCCGCTGGCGATACGAAACAAGAGCGCGTAGCCAATCTGGCCGGCCGCGCCGGTCACCGCAACACGTATCGGAGCTTTCTGCATGATGGATTCCTCTTTCAGGTCTATGGGTCGATGGATGGGACGAGGGGGCCGGTCCCGCGATGTCCGGGAACACCTCTCGCGGATGAGTTTGAACTCACATCCGGCATGGAACCACTCCCCATGCGGTCATTGGGAGGCGAGTGACCATGGGGGCGCCGGCACGAATTGTGCGGACGCAAAATATGTCTGTCAAACGATGTCAAATGTCTTATATAAAACATAAGATATTCGATGGACGGGCCATGAAGTTTGTGCTCAAATTGCCATCCATGACTGTATCGCAACATCACGAAGCCGAACGCAACGAGACGGCGAGTTTCAGCCCTCTTTATCGCCAGATCAAGCGCTTGATGATCCAGGCCCTCGAGCTCAGCGAGTGGAGACCGGGGGAGTCCATTCCCAGCGAGTCCGAACTGGCGCAGCGCTTCCGCGTCTCGCAGGGCACGGTGCGCAAGGCGATCGACGAGCTCGTCACCGACAACTTGCTGCTGCGGCGGCAGGGCAAGGGCACCTTCGTCGCCTCGCACGACGATCCGCGTTCGCAGTTCCGTTTCTTGCGCCTGGTGCCGGACGATGTCGATTCGGCCGCCCTGCCTGTCGAGCCCCAGAGCGAGTTTCTCGAGTGCCTGCGTGCGCGTGCGGGTGCCGAGACGGCGCGTGCGCTCGGACTCGCGGCCAGTGCGCCCATCGTCGCCATTCGTCGCCTGCTGCGCTTTGCCGGCAAGCCGGTGGTGCTGGAGGAGATCTACGTTCCGGGCGAGCGATTCGACGGCCTCGATCTCGCCATGCTGAAGGGCTATCAGGGGTCGTTGTACTCGCTGTTCGAGACGCGCTTTGGTGTGCGCATGCTGCGTGCAGAGGAGCGGCTGCGGGCCGTCACCGCCGAGCGGGCCAGCGCGCAGTTGCTGGATGTGCCCGAGGGCACTCCGCTGTTGTCCGTGGAGCGCGTGGCGTACACCTTCGGCGACAAGCCGGTCGAGTGGCGCCGCGGCCTGTATTCCACGGCTGCGCATCACTACCGCAATGAGCTGGGCTAGGTGCAAGTGCTCGGGCGAATGAACGGATGCGCCGACGCCGCGACCGCCGGATGGGTCGCGAGCATCGATCAGATGAGGCATCGGCTTCCCGAGCTGTGCGCACGCGCGCCCGATGTGGCTCCGGCTGCCCTGCGGGGTGTCGATATAATCCGCGCAGAGACTGTGCAGATGCGCACACGTTCCCGACTTTTCCATTCGGAGACATGAACCATGCCCGATGCTACTGCCGAAAGGGTTCGGCCGAAGTTTCTGACGCTCACCGAGATTCGGTTGCCACTGCCGGGATTCGTATCGATCCTGCATCGGCTCAGCGGAGCGGGGCTTTTCCTGTGCCTGCCCTTCGTGCTGTACCTGTTTGATCTGAGTCTGGAGTCCGAGGCAAGTTTCAGGAGCTTCCAGGCGCTGGTTTCGGGTACTTTCGTCAAGCTCGTGCTGTTCGGGCTCATATGGGCGTTTCTGCACCATTTCTGTGCCGGCATCCGCTTTCTGTTGCTCGATGTGCACAAGGGCGTCGATCTGCCGCGCGCACGTCGCAGCGCCGGCGCCGTGCTCGTCGTCAGTTTGGTGCTGACGCTCTTTGCGGGGATCTGGCTATGGTGAATCGTATCGTTGTCGGCGCACATTATGGCCTGAAGGATTGGCTGATCCAGCGTCTTTCGGCCGTGGTGATGGCGATCTATGCGGTGTTGTTCGTGGTGCAGGTGAGTGCGTTGCCCAGCTTCGATCTGGCGCACTGGCGCGCACTGTTTGCCGGTGGCTTCATGCGCGTCGCCAGCTTGCTGTTTCTGTTGGCGCTCGTCTATCACGCCTGGATCGGGGTGCGCGACATTTTCATGGATTACGTCAAGCCTGCCGGCATCCGCCTGCTGCTGCACACCGTCACGGTGCTCTTTCTGGCGGGGTGCCTGGGGTGGGGCGCGCAGATACTGTGGAGGGTGCAGTGAATATTCCAGTTCGCAAGTACGACGCCGTGATCGTCGGTGCCGGCGGCGCCGGCCTGCGCGCGGCCATCCAGCTCTCCGAATCCGGGCTCAGTACCGCGGTGCTGACCAAGGTGTTTCCGACGCGTTCGCACACCGTGGCCGCGCAGGGCGGTGTTGCCGCGTCGCTGGGCAATTCCGAAGAGGATCATTGGCATTGGCACATGTACGACACGGTCAAGGGCTCCGACTGGCTGGGGGATCAGGACGCGATCGAGTTCATGTGCCGCCGGGCCAACGAGGTCGTGGTCGAACTGGAGCATTACGGCATGCCGTTCGATCGTACCGACGAGGGCAAGATCTACCAGCGGCCGTTCGGTGGGCACATGTCCCATTTCGGCGAAAAGCCGGTGCGGCGTTCGTGTGCGGCCGCGGATCGCACCGGCCATGCCATGTTGCACGCCATGTATCAGCGCAATGTGCGCGCGAACACGCAATTCCTGGTCGAGTGGATGGCGCTGGATCTGCTGCGGGACCGTGACGGCCGCGTCGTCGGCGTCACCGCGATGGAGATGGAGTCGGGCGAACTGTTCGTGCTGCATGCCAAGGCGGTCTTGCTGGCCACCGGTGGTGCGGGCCGCGTTTTTTATTCCTCAACCAATGCGTTCATCAATACCGGCGACGGGCTGGGCATGGCGGCGCGCGCCGGGATTCCGCTGGAGGACATGGAGTTCTGGCAGTTTCACCCCACTGGTGTCGCCGGCGCCGGCGTGCTGATCACCGAGGGGGTGCGCGGCGAGGGTGGCATTCTGCGCAACGCCTCGGGCGAGCGGTTCATGGAACGTTATGCGCCGAATGCCAAGGATCTCGCGTCGCGCGATGTGGTGTCACGCGCAATGGTCACCGAAATCAAGGAGGGCAGGGGCTGCGGCACGAACAAGGACTACGTGCTGCTCGATATCACCCACCTCGATCCTAAGACCATCATGATGCGCTTGCCGGGCATTCGGGAAATATCCATCCAGTTTGCTGGCGTCGATCCGATCAAGGACCCGATTCCGGTGGTGCCGACTGCCCATTACATGATGGGCGGTATCCCTACCAACTTCCGTGGTGAAGTGGTGATGCCTGTGAATGGCGTCGATCAGCCGGTGCCGGGGCTGTATGCCGCGGGCGAGTGTGCATGCGCCTCGGTCCATGGCGCCAATCGGCTGGGTACGAATTCCTTGCTGGATTTGCTGGTGTTCGGCAAGTCGTCGGGTGAGTCGACGGTCGAGTACATCCGCAAGGAGGTGCGCGCACACCCTGATCTGCCGCATGAGGCGATCGAATTGTCACGCGCGCGTCTTGCGCGCCTCGATGCCCAGCGGGACGGGGCGCGCGTGCATGACGTGCGTGAGAAGCTGCAGCGGACCATGCAGGACCATTGCGGCGTATTCCGCTTTGCCGACATGCTCAAGCAGGGCGTGAGCAAGATACTTGACGTGGAAAAGGATGTCGCGTCCACCGAAATCAGCGACAAGTCGCGCGTGTTCAACACGGCCCGGCTCGAGGCGCTGGAGCTGGACAACTTGGTCGAGGTGGCCAAGGCCAGCCTGGTTTCGGCCGATGGCCGCAAGGAGTCGCGCGGCGCACATGTACGGGACGATGCCGTCGATTCTCCGCAATGTCCGAACGGGCGCAACGATGCCGAATGGCTGAAACACTCGCTCTGGTACAGGGATGGCAACCGGCTTGAATACAAACCGGTTCAGTTGCAGCCGCTATCGGTCGATACGATCGAGTTGAAGAAGCGCGCCTATTAAGCAAGCATGGAAGCAAGGAGTTGGACATGACCAGTCGCACCCTCCGTCTGAGCATCTATCGCTATGACCCCGAGCGCGATGACAAGCCGCGCATGCAGGATTACACGTTGACGCTGGATGCTGCCGATCGCAAGCTGCTGGATGCGCTGGTGCGATTGAAGGCACAGGACGATACGCTGTCGTTCAGGCGTTCGTGTCGCGAGGGGGTGTGCGGCTCCGATGCGATGAACATCAATGGCAAGAATGGACTTGCCTGTCTGACCGACATCGATGGACTGAAGCAGCCGGTCGTGTTGCGGCCCTTGCCCGGTCTGCCCGTGGTGCGCGATCTCATCGTGGACATGACCCAGTTCTTCAAGCAGTATCACTCGATCAAGCCTTACCTGGTGAATGACAACCCGCCGCCGGAGCGCGAACGCCTGCAGAGCCCCGAAGAGCGGGAGGAGCTGAACGGGCTTTATGAGTGCATCCTGTGTGCCTGCTGTTCCACCTCGTGCCCGTCGTTCTGGTGGAATCCCGACAAGTTCGTCGGTCCGGCGGGCCTGCTGAACGCCTATCGCTTCATCGCCGACACACGCGACGAGGCGACCAGCGAGCGCCTGGACAATCTCGAAGACCCGTATCGGCTGTTCCGTTGCCACACGATCATGAATTGCGTCGATGTCTGCCCCAAGGGGCTGAACCCGACGCTCGCGATCGGCAAGATCAAGGAGCTGATGGTCCGGCGATCGGTATGATAAAGGTATGACCCGTGGGGGTGGCTGCTGAGCCATGGATGCCGCGCTGAACCGGCTGCGTTGGCAGTGCCGTCGTGGCATGCTGGAACTGGACTTGTTGCTGACCGCATACTTCGATGCGCGCGGGGCCAGCTGGTCATTGGCGGAGCGTGAGCAGTTTGCGCGGCTGCTGGATTACGACGACACTGAGTTGTGGGCGCTCCTGAACGGTCAGACTCAGAGTGGCGATGTGGGGGAGCAAGGCTTGGTCGAGCGGGTGCGAGCGCAGTCGCCGGTCCGGGGTTCTGAGGTGAGTATTTCGTATCCTAGGGGAACATCATGACGTCGCAACGCAGTGCCAAACTGAGCATCGGCAATCAAGCCTACGAGTTTCCGGTCCTGTCCGGGTCGATCGGTCCGGATGTGATCGATATCCGCGCACTTTACGGTCAGACGGGGATGTTCACCTTCGACCCCGGCTTCCTGTCGACCGGCGCCTGCAAATCGGCGATCACCTACATCGATGGCGATCAGGGCGAGCTGCTTTATCGAGGCTACCCGATCGAGCAGCTGGCGGTGCACAGCGACTACCTGGAAGTTTGTTACCTGATCAAGAACGGCGAGCTGCCGAATGCGGAGCAGTATGCTGATTGGGTCACGCGCATCAAGAATCACACGATGGTGCATGAGCAGCTGACGCGCTTCTATCAGGGGTTCCGCCGCGATGCCCATCCAATGGCCATCCTGGTCGGTGTCGTGGGCGCGCTGTCGGCGTTCTATCACGACTCCATCGACGTCAACAATCCGGAGCATCGGATGATCGCGGCGATCCGTCTGATCGCCAAGATGCCGACGATCGTGGCGATGACGCACAAGTATTCGCTCGGTCAGCCGTTCATGTTTCCGCGAAACGATCTGGACTATTCCGCCAATTTCATGCACATGATGTTCGCGACGCCGTGCGAACGCTATGAACCGAATCCGGTGCTGGTGCGCGCGCTGGACCGCATCCTGATTTTGCACGCCGACCATGAGCAGAACGCGTCGACCTCGACCGTGCGGCTTGCCGGTTCGTCCGGGGCGAATCCATTCGCCTGCATCGCCGCCGGCATCGCCTGCCTGTGGGGTCCGGCCCATGGTGGCGCGAACGAGGCCTGCCTGCGCATGCTGGAGGAAATCGGTGATGTTTCGCGTGTCGGGGAGTTCATCAAGCGTGCGAAGGACAAGAACGATTCGTTCAAGCTGATGGGTTTTGGTCACCGTGTCTACAAGAACTACGACCCGCGCGCGAAGCTGATGCGCGAGACCTGTCACGAGGTGTTGAACGAATTGGGCTTGCATAACGATCGACTGTTCAAGCTTGCACTCGAACTGGAGCGGATCGCGCTGGAAGACGATTATTTCGTCGAGAAGAAGCTCTATCCCAACGTCGATTTCTATTCGGGCATCGTGCAGCGTGCGCTGGGAATACCGACACAAATGTTCACGGGCATCTTCGCGCTGGCGCGGACCGTGGGCTGGATCGCGCAATGGCACGAGATGATCGGCGATCCCGAACAGAAGATCGGTCGGCCGCGCCAGCTCTATGTCGGCGCTACGCGGCGTGACGTGCCGCCGCGGGCGCAGCGCTGACGGCCTGTGCCGGGCGTGCAGTTCTTGCCGCGGGGCCGCCCGCGGCCAATGAATTCGACGTAGAGGTGTCGTCATGATCAAGGAAAGACAGGCCACGTCCTACCTGTTCGGCGGCAACATGCCGTTCGTGGAGGATTTGTATGAGAGCTATCTCGACAATCCGGCTTCGGTGAGCGATCAGTGGCGAACCTATTTCGACTCCTTGCAGCACCTGCCTGGTGCCAGCGGTCCTGACACCGCTCATGGCCCGATCATCGCCAGTTTTGCGGACCGTGCGCGGCGCAGTGCGCAGGTTGCGCGCCCGGCCGCGATCGGTCTGGATCAGCGTCAGTTGCGCGTGCTGCAGCTCATCCATGCCTATCGCTTTCTTGGGGCGAGCTGGGCGCAACTCGATCCGTTGAAACGCATCCAGCGTCCCCATGCCCCCGAGCTCGAACCCTCGTTCTACGGCTTTACCGAGGCCGATTTCGGTGAGGTGTTCTCTACCGGGGGCTTCGTCGGTTTAGAGAAGGCCACGCTGCGCGAGATCATCGAGGCCCTGCGGCAGACCTACTGCGGATCGATCGGCGTCGAGTACATGTACATGGGTGACTCCAGGCAAAAGCAGTGGATCCAGGAGCGCCTGGAGTCGGTGCGGTCGCAGCCGACCCTCACCGCTGCGGAGAGGATGCGCGTGCTTGAGCGCGTGACCGCGGCCGAAACCCTGGAAAAATACCTGCACACCCGTTACGTCGGCCAAAAGCGTTTTTCGCTGGAGGGTGGGGAAAGCGCGATCGTCAGCCTGGATGAGCTGATCCGCATGGCCGGCGGTTTCGGGGTACAGGAAATCGTCATAGGCATGGCGCATCGTGGGCGCCTGAACGTGCTGGTGAACACCTTGGGCAAATCGCCCGGCGATCTGTTCGCCGAATTCGAGGGCAAGTCGCAGAGCGCGGGACTTTCGGCCGGAGACGTGAAGTACCACCAGGGGTTTTCGGTGGACATGGCGACACCCGGCGGCCCAGTCCATCTGACGCTGGCCTTCAACCCGTCGCATCTGGAGATCATCAATCCGGTGGTCGAGGGCTCGGTCTATGCACGCCAGCGGCGGCGCGGGGACAAGAGCGGTGCGCAGGTGCTGCCCGTTCTGATCCACGGTGATGCCGCGATTGCCGGTCAAGGGGTCGTGCAGGAGACCTTGAACCTATCCCAGACCCGCGGCTATGGTACCGGGGGTACGGTCCATCTCGTCATCAACAATCAAATCGGCTTTACGACCTCGGATCCGCGCGACGTCCGCTCGACGATCTGGTGCACCGACGTGCTCAAGATGGTGGATGCCCCCATTTTCCACGTCAATGGGGACGATCCGGAGGCCGTGGCCTTCGTTACCCGACTGGCGATGGAATTCCGTCAGACCTTCCGCAAGGATGTCGTCGTCGACCTGATCTGCTTCCGCAAGCTTGGCCACAATGAGCAGGACGAGCCGATGGTGACGCAACCGCTGATGTACAAGAAGATCATGGAGCATCCGGGGACCAGGCAGATATACGCCGACCGGCTCGTCGCTCAGGGCGCAGTCGCGCCCGATGTCCCGGCCAGGATGATCGATGAGTATCGAGCCGCGCTCGATCGCGGTGAGTTGCTGGTCAATCCGGTTCTGACCAGCTACCAGAACAAGTTCGCGACGGACTGGACGCCCTATTTCGGACAGCCCTATACCGATGACTGCGATACGGCCGTGACTGCTGCGGAGCTGAGCCGGCTCGCGGCGCGCCTGGTCGATGTACCGCATCACTTTGCGCTGCATCCGCGCGTGCGCAAGATCATCGACGACCGCACGGCCATGGGCCGCGGCGAGCTGCCGCTTGATTGGGGCATGGGCGAGACCTTGGCGTATGCGACGCTGCTCGAGAGCGGCTTTCCCGTGCGCATCTCGGGCGAAGATTCCGGACGAGGGACTTTTTTCCACCGGCACGCCGTTCTGCACGAGCAGAATCGCGAACGCTGGGACGAGGGTAGCTATGTCCCCTTGCAGCATCTGGGGCCGAACCAGGCCCCGTTCGTCGTCATCGACTCGGTGCTGTCCGAAGAGGCCGTGCTCGGCTTCGAGTATGGCTATGCCACCGCCCAGCCCGCGGAGCTGGTGGTCTGGGAGGCGCAGTTCGGCGATTTCGCCAACGGAGCCCAGGTATTGATCGACCAGTTCATTTCGTCGGGCGAGGCGAAATGGGGGCGCCTGTGCGGCCTGGTCATGATGCTGCCGCACGGCTACGAGGGCCAGGGACCTGAGCATTCGTCCGCGCGCCTGGAGCGGTACCTGCAACTGTGTGCCGAGAAGAACATGCAGGTCTGCGTGCCGACCACGCCGGCCCAGATTTTCCATCTGTTGCGCCGGCAGATGTTGCGCAAGGTACGCAAGCCGCTGGTCATCCTCACGCCCAAATCATTGCTGCGCCACAAGGAGGCGACGTCGCCGCTGGATGACCTCGCGCGGGGCGGATTTCAGACCGTGATCGGCGAGAGCGAAGCGCTGGATCCGAAGAAGGTCCGGCGTGTCGTCCTGTGCACCGGCAAGATCTACTATGAGCTGCTGGCCGCGCGTCGCGAGCGCAGCGCGCGCGACATCGCGCTGCTGCGCATCGAGCAGCTGTATCCCTTTCCGGAGGAGGCGTATCAGCGCGCCTTGGCTGTCTTTCCGCAGGCCAAGGAGATCGTCTGGTGCCAGGAGGAACCGCGGAATCAGGGCGCCTGGTATTCATCGCGGCATCGCTTCCAGAGAAACCTGGGTCCGAAGCAGAAACTTCACGTCGTGGCGCCGCCCCCTTCGGCATCGCCTGCGCCGGGCTACCTCGCCAAGCATGTCGAAACCCAGAAAGCGGTCCTGGACATGGCCTTGTCACCGATCGGGGACTGAATCTCCGCATCATCGTTGAACCTCGATCGCGTCGATCGGTCACGATGCTTCCCTCGCAATGCTCACATCCAGAACAGGTGGGTCGATGCTGATAGATGTCAAGGTACCGCAGCTCTCGGAATCGGTGGCCGAAGCCACCTTGGTGAGCTGGCACAAACAAGAAGGTGACGCGGTCGCGCGCGATGAGAACCTGATCGATATCGAGACGGACAAGGTGGTGCTCGAGACTCCGGCGCCGCAGTCTGGTGTGCTCGTGAAAATCATCAAGGGCAATGGTACGAGCGTGACGAGTGGTGAGGTGATTGCGCAAATCGATACCGAGGCTCAGCCGATCGCAGGGAAAGCGGTGGCGACGGCCGCGGCGGCAGCCGTTCAGCCCGCCATGGCCGTGAGTGCCTTGCCCGCTGCGCGCAAGCTCGCCGAAGAGAAGGGTGTGGATCTGGCCGCGATCCAGGGCAGCGGCCGTGGTGGGCGGGTCACGAAAGCGGACGTTCTCGGGGTCGCGGATCAGTCGGCGAAAAGCGTCCCCAGCCCCGCCCCGGCCCCGCCCGCCGCGGCGAGCAAACCGGCGCTGGCGCAACCGATGGCCCCGGTCAATCTCGACGAGCTGCTGGGGGAGCGCGCCGAACAGCGGGTACCGATGTCCAGGTTGCGCGCCCGGGTAGCCGAACGCTTGTTGCAGTCGCAGGCCGAGAACGCGATCCTGACGACCTTCAACGAGGTCAACATGGCGCCGGTCATCGAGCTGCGCAAGAAATTCGGCGAGCGCTTCGAGAAGGAGCATGGCACGCGGCTCGGTTTCATGTCGTTTTTCGTCAAGGCCGTGGTACAGGCGTTGAAGCGCTACCCGATCCTGAACGCGTCTGTCGACGGGAGCGACATCATCTATCACGGCTATATGGATATCGGCATCGCGGTTGGTTCTCCGCGTGGTCTGGTGGTGCCGATCCTGCGCAATGCCGAGACGATGGGCTTCGCCGAGATCGAAAAGCGGATCGGCGACTTCGGCAAGCGTGCCGCCGAGAGCAAGCTGGCGATCGAGGATCTGACCGGTGGAACATTCTCGATATCGAACGGCGGCGTGTTCGGCTCGATGCTGTCCACGCCGATCATCAACCCGCCGCAATCGGCGATCCTTGGGGTGCATGCGACGAAAGACCGGCCCGTCGTCGAGGGCGGCGAAATCGTCATCAGGCCGATGAACTATCTGGCCTTGTCCTACGACCATCGCATCATCGATGGTCGCGAGGCGGTGCTCGGGCTGGTGGCCATCAAGGAAGCGCTCGAGGATCCGGCGCGCATGTTGTTCGATCTGTGAGGGCAATGCCGTGAGCGAAGCGGTCTTCGATGTGCTGGTGATCGGTGGCGGGCCGGCGGGCTACGTCGCTGCGATTCGGGCGGCCCAACTGGGCCTGAGTACCGCCTGTGCCGAGGTCAGTGCCTACGCCGACCCCAAGGGGGATGTCCGCCTGGGTGGTACCTGCCTCAATGTCGGATGCATTCCTTCGAAGGCACTCTTGCAGTCGTCGGAATACTTCGACATGGCCAGTCACGCCTTCGTCATGCACGGCATCACGGCGGACGGTTTGCGGGTGGACGTGAAGACGATGTTGCGCCGCAAGGACAACATCGTCACGCAGCTGACGCAAGGCATCAAGAGCCTGTTTCGCAAATACAAGGTTACCCTGCTCCCGGGGCTGGGGCGTTTCGTCGCACGCGAGGACGGTGGCTGGCACATGCTGGTCGGCGATCAGGATGTGCGCGCGCGTCACGTGGTGATCGCCACGGGTTCGTCGCCGCGCGGCCTGCCCGGCGTCGAAATCGATAACGTCACGATTTGTGACAATACCGGCGCGCTGGCTTTCGATACCGTACCCAAGCGGCTTGGCGTCATCGGTGCCGGTGTGATCGGCCTGGAACTGGGTTCGGTCTGGAAGCGGCTCGGTGCGCAGGTGACGCTGCTCGAGGTCGTTCCCGAATTTCTGCCGAGCTGCGATCAGGCCGTCGCCAAGGAGGCCTGGAAGACCTTTACACAGAAACAGGGTCTCGATATCCGGCTCGGCCTGCGCATCGACGGCGTGAGCCGCGATGGCGACGCGGTCACCGTTGCGTTCGAGGATGACGAAGCCAAGAAATCCATGACATTCGACCGACTGGTCGTCTCGGTCGGGCGCATACCGAATACCGGCGGGCTGGGCGCGTCGTCGGTCGGTCTGGAACTGGACGCCCAGGGGCGGGTCGTCGTCGACGATCGCTGCCATACCAATCTGCAAGACGTCTGGGCGGTAGGTGATGTCGTGCGCGGCCCGATGCTTGCGCACAAGGGCATGGAGGAGGGCGTCATGGTGGCCGAGTGCATCGCCGGTCAGGCCGGGCACGTCAACTATCACACCATCCCCTTCGTGATTTATACGCACCCGGAAATCGCCTGGGTGGGCAAAACCGAGGCGCAGCTGAAGGAGGCGGGCTTGTCCTACCGTACGGGTCAGATTCCATTTCTGGCGAACGGGCGTGCACTGGGGCAGGGGGATACCACCGGTTTCGTGAAGGTGCTCGCCGCGGCCGACAGCGATGCCATACTCGGCGTCCATGTAATCGGGACGAATGCTTCGGAACTGATAGGGGAGGCCGTGCTGGCAATGGAGTTCGGCGCCAGTGCGGAAGATCTCGCTCGAACCTGCCATGCGCATCCGACCCTGTCGGAGGCGTTGCACGAGGCGGCGCTGGCCGTGGACAAGCGCTCACTGCATTTCTGATGCCGGCCCGGTCGCGTCGCGCGAGCCGGTGATCGCCTGCGGACGCAGCGGCGGGTGAGGTTCCGGCTTGACGGCTCGACAATTGTGCTCGACTTTTGCGGGGGGCAGATGCCATGAGCGAATGGGTCATTCGGTTTGTCGTTGTCGGGTTCATGTTCCTGCCGCTATGGGTCCACGCCCGCGACGGTGCGCGCGTCGAGGTCGTGCAGAGCCCGGGTTGGATCGATCGATCGGGGCGCAGCGAGCCGCTTGCGCCGGGAGCGCTGCTCGCGCCCGGTGATCAGTTGCGAACCGGGGCCGGCGGCCGCGTGCAGGTTCGGCTCGGAGATGGCAGCGTCGTCAAGCTTGGCGAAGAAGCACGGTTTGCGATCGATCGACTCGGGAGCGATCGGGCCCCGGTATTCACCGCGGCGCTCGATGTGCTGAAAGGCGCATTCCGGTTCACCACCGCGGCGGCCGCGCGCGTCGGGCAGCGCCGGGACATCAGCGTCCGTGTGCGCACCATCACTGCCGGCATACGCGGTACCGATATCTGGGGTGCGAGCTCGGAGGAACAGGATTTCGTTTGTCTGCTCGAAGGCCGCATCAGCGTCGGCCACGAAGATGGCACCGTGGCCACGCTCAGCGAGCCGCGCCAGTTCTTCGGCGCGCAACGCGGTGCAAAGCCGACCATCGAACTGGCCGATCAGGAAAGGATCGACAAGGTCTGGTCGCCACAGACCGAAATGCAGCCGGCCGCCGGTCTGCTCAGGGCAAGCGGCGGCTGGCAGCTGGTGATGGCCTCCGGCGGCCATGTCGAGGTCATCGACGCCTATGTGCGGCTTCGAGGCGCGGGTTTCCCGGCGCAAATTCAGTCTGTGTCCGTAGCCGGTGAGCGCGTGTATCAGGCGGTATTGCGTTTCATGGATGCGCGTGGCGACGCCGAAGCCCTCGCGACCAGGCTGGAGCGCCTGCTCGGCTTGAGCGGGCGCGTGGTGCCCGTTCGCTGAGAGTGCCTGCCATTCCGAGGCTCGGGTAGCGATGAGCAAGTCGAGCCGCACCTGGTTGCGAAGGCATGTCACCGATCCCTACGTCCATCGCGCGCGTTTGGAGGGCTACCGCTCGCGTGCAGCGTACAAGTTGCTCGAGATCGATGCCCGCGATCGGCTGCTGCGCCCGGGTTTCTGCGTGGTCGATCTGGGCGCGGCACCAGGAAGTTGGTCCCAGGTCGCCGCGAGCAAGGTCGGGCCGGCCGGGCGCGTGCTCGCGCTCGATCTGTTGCCGCTGGCGCCGCTGGCTGGCGTGGAAACGATTCAAGGAGATTTTCGCGAGCAGGCGATCGTCGATGCCCTGTCCGATCTCTTGCAGGACCGGCAGCTGGATCTCGTTTTGTCCGATCTGGCGCCGAACCTGTCGGGGGTCGCCGTCAGCGATCAGGCGCGCATGATGCATCTGGCCGAGTGCGTGCTGGAGTTTGCCGCCGCTCATCTCAAGCCCGGCGGCGACCTGCTCGTGAAGGTTTTCGAGGGCGCCGGCATGGCCGAGCTGAGACGCGCGATGCGTGAGGTCTTTTCCAAAATAGAAGTGCGCAAACCGGACAGTTCGCGTCGCGAAAGCGCCGAAATGTATCTGCTGGCGCGCGCCCGGCGCGCGTGATCGAAATCGGGGCGTCGTGGCGAGCACGTTGCGGGATCCGGCGATTCATTCCGTCGCCCCGTGCCGCACTTCCAAATGAATAGAGGCGTTTTCATGACGGATCGAAGTTCTCCGCTGCGCTCACCGGATCGCATTCTCAATGTTTTCGAGGCGTTCAGCGATGCGCGCAAGGCCCTGCAAGATCGCGGCTCCGAATGACGCATGGAGTTCAGGCACGCGCCAAGCACGTGCGTGCGATCATGGACAGGAGGTCGTTCTCTTCGATTGCGTCATTTCGGTCACGCCTCCCCAAGATGGTTATTGTGGATTCCGGGGGAACTCAGCGTGGCGTCGGTCGTCGCGCCCGTTCGTGCGTGCTCAACCTGATGCCGAATTGCCCGATACCGATTTTGCCCCGGGGAACGAACGGCCTTAAAATATGTCGCATTCGTCGTAGGGTTCCCGCTCTTTTGAGGATGTAACTTGAACAATCTCATCAAGAATCTCGCGATCTGGCTGGTGATCGGCGTTGTGCTGATGACCGTTTTCAACCAGTTCTCCGCGAGGCAGACACAGCAGCAGGCGGTCGACTATTCGCAATTCCTGGAAGACGTCAAGGCCGGTCGCGTTGCCGATGTCGTCATTCAAGGGCGGACGCTGACCGCGACCACGACCGATCGGCGCAAGATGGTCGTCTATGCGCCCGCTAACGACATCTGGCTGGTTTCGGATCTGCTGAAGAACAATGTACGCGTGGTCGCGAAGCCGGAAGAGGAGCAGTCCTTCCTGATGAACATCTTCGTTTCCTGGTTTCCGATGTTGTTGTTGATCGGGGTCTGGGTGTTCTTCATGCGCCAGATGCAGGGGGGCGGACGCGGGGGTGCGTTTTCGTTTGGCAAGTCGCGCGCGCGCATGCTGGATGAATCGGCGAATGCGATCACTTTCGCCGATGTCGCCGGCTGCGATGAGGCCAAGGAGGAAGTTGGCGAGATCGTCGATTTTCTGCGCGACCCGTCCAAGTTTCAGAAGCTGGGAGGGCGGATACCGAAAGGCGTGTTGATGGTGGGCTCGCCCGGGACTGGCAAGACCTTGCTGGCGAAGGCGATAGCCGGCGAGGCCAAGGTTCCGTTCTACTCGATTTCCGGCTCCGATTTCGTCGAGATGTTCGTCGGTGTCGGCGCGGCGCGTGTGCGCGACATGTTCGAGCAGGCCAAGAAGCATGCGCCCTGCATCGTGTTCATCGACGAGATCGATGCCGTGGGTAGGCAGCGGGGCGCTGGGCTCGGGGGGGGCAATGACGAGCGCGAGCAAACATTGAATCAGCTATTGGTCGAGATGGACGGCTTCGAGGGGACGGTCGGGGTCATCGTCATCGCGGCGACCAACCGGCCGGATGTGCTCGATCCGGCGCTGCTCCGCCCGGGCCGTTTCGACCGTCAGGTCGTCGTACCCCTGCCCGATATTCGCGGTCGTGAGCAGATCCTCAAGGTGCACATGCGCAAGGTACCGCTGGCCCCGGATGTCGACGCGCAGGTGCTTGCGCGTGGGACGCCGGGTTTTTCCGGGGCCGATCTGGCCAATCTGGTCAATGAAGCGGCGTTGTTCGCCGCGCGCGCGAACAAGCGTCTGGTCGATATGGAGGACTTTGAGCGCGCCAAGGACAAGATCATGATGGGTGCCGAGCGCCGGTCCATGGTCATGCCCGAAGAGGAGCGTCGCAATACCGCCTATCATGAGTCTGGGCACGCCGTCGTCGCCAAGCTGCTCGACAAGACCGATCCAGTGCACAAGGTGACGATCATTCCGCGTGGGCGCGCGCTGGGCGTGACGATGCAGTTGCCGTCCGAGGATCGCTACAGCCAGGACAAGGAAAGGCTGCTTCAGATCATTGCCGTGCTGTTCGGAGGTCGTGTCGCCGAAGAGCTATTCATGAAGCAGATGACCACCGGCGCCTCCAATGATTTCCAGCGCGCGACGGACATGGCGCGGCGTATGGTCACGCAGTGGGGCATGTCCGATGCGCTCGGTCCGATGGTGTATGGGGACGAGGAAGGCGAGATTTTTCTAGGGCGCGCGGTCACCACCCACCGCAATGTCTCCGAGGCGACCATGCAGCGCGTCGATGCGGAGATCCGGCGCATCATCGATCAGCAGTATTCGTTGGCGCGGCGCTTGCTGGAGGAAAATCGGGCAAAGGTCGAAGCCATGGCGGCTGCGCTTCTGGAGTGGGAAACGCTAGATGCCGACCAGATCGACGACATCATGCAAAATCGCAAGCCGCGTCCGCCGAAGGATACGGTGAGCCCGGCCAGCCCCCCACCGGACTCGGGCTCCACCGGGCACGCGTCCAACGCCCCGGCTCCGGCTTGACGCGAAGGCGCCTCGTCTTGACCTAGGCGCAGGGGGCATGGTGTCGTCACCGAGGCCAGCCGCTTGGCTGCAGTGCGGACGCTTCCGTTTGTCCTTGGCGCGACCGCTGGTCATGGGGGTGGTCAACCTGACACCCGATTCATTTTCCGGTGACGGCCTGGGTGGTGAACCGAGCGCAGCCCTGCGGCATGCCGAACGCCTGCTGGACGAGGGTGCGGACATGCTGGATGTTGGAGCGGAGTCGTCCAGGCCGGGCGCGGCGCCCATTGCGGACGACGAGGAGCTGCGCCGGCTGGGTCCGGTTGTCGACAGACTGGTCCGCTGGGGTGTGCCGATCTCGATCGATACCTGCAAGCCGCGCGTGATGCGTGCGATGCTGGATGCCGGCGCCGACATGATCAACGACATCCTGGCGTTCCGCGCACCGGGGGCCGTCGAAGCGGTTGCGTCCGGCCAAGCGGCACTGTGTGTGATGCATATGCGCGGATCGCCGCAGTCGATGCAGGCCGACCCGCGGTATGGCGATGTCGTCGCCGACGTGCGCGCGTTTCTCCATGAACGTGTCGAATCCTTGTTGGCTCGGGGCATTGCGCGCGAGCGACTGGTCGCTGACCCCGGGTTCGGGTTCGGCAAACGACTGCCCCACAATCTCGAGTTGCTCAAGGACCTCGCGGACTTTGCCGATTTGCATGTTCCGGTGCTCGTCGGCATGTCACGCAAGTCGATGCTGGGGCAGATGACCGGCCGCCCCGTGGGCGAGCGCAGCGCGGCGACGGTCGCAGCGGGTCTGGTCGCGGTGCTGGCTGGCGCCACCCTCGTACGTGTTCACGAGGCGGCGCCGATGCGAGATGCTTTGGCTGTGCTCGCCGCGCTGCGGTCGATGGAACAAGAAAAGAGGGGGAGTAATTCGTGAGCAGACGCTATTTCGGGACCGACGGTGTCCGTGGGGAGGTCGGCCGCATGCCGATCACTCCGGATTTTGTATTGCGGCTGGGCTATTCGGCGGGTACGACGCTGATCGAGCGCGAACGGGAACGCGGCCTCGCGTCTCGGCACGGGCGGCCGGCGGTACTGATCGGCAAGGACACCCGCATTTCCGGCTACATGCTCGAAGCGGCGCTCGAATCGGGGTTCGCGGCAGCCGGCGTCGACGTGTTGCTCGCCGGGCCGATTCCGACCCCGGCCGTCGCCTATCTGACGCGCGCCTTGCGCCTGCACGCCGGGGTGGTCATCAGCGCCTCGCACAATCCATATCACGACAATGGCATCAAATTCTTCGGTTCCGATGGTGCCAAGCTCCCGGACTCGGTCGAGCTCGCCATCGAACGCCACCTCGGAGAGCCGATGGGTTGCGTCGCCTCGTCCGAGCTCGGCCGTGCACGGCGCATCGACGACGCCGCCGGCCGCTACATCGAGTTCTGCAAGAGTACCTTCCCGAACGATCTCGACCTGCGCGGCATGAAGCTGGTGGTCGATTGCGCCCATGGTGCTGCCTATCACATCGCGCCGATGGTTTTTCATGAGCTGGGCGCGGAGGTCGTGCCGATCGCCGACAAGCCCAACGGTTTGAATATCAACGATGGCGTGGGCGCGACGGTACCCGAATCCTTGACTCATGCGGTTCGTCAGCATGGCGCCGATCTGGGCATTGCGCTCGATGGCGATGGCGATCGCCTGTTGATGGCCGATGCGTCGGGAAAGACGTATGGCGGAGACGAACTACTCTATGTCATGGCCTGTCAGCGTGTGCGGGGACATGGCCTGGAAGGGGTGGTTGGCACATTGATGACCAATCTGGCGCTTGAACACGCTTTCAAGGATATGGGTGTCGACTTTGCCCGAGCCAAGGTTGGCGATCGCTACGTGCTCGAGATGATGCAGGAGCGTGGCTGGGTATTGGGTGGCGAGAACAGTGGGCACCTGATCTGCCTGGATAGGCACTCCACCGGCGATGGCATCGTTTCGGCACTGCAGGTGCTCGCGGCGCTCAAGGTGCTTGGTCAGCAACTGGATCAGGTCTGTGCTGCACTCGAGCTGTATCCGCAGACGCTGATCAATGTTCGGCTCACGGCAGGCTTCGATTGGCAAGATTCCGAACCCATCCGGGAAGCCTGTCGAGCGGTCGAGAGAACGCTGAACGGCAGCGGGCGGGTATTGCTTCGTCCTTCCGGAACCGAGCCTGTGTTACGTGTAATGGTCGAAGGGCGCGATCCGCTCGCGGTGGCACGTGGCGCCGAACACATCGCCGACATCGTTAGACGCGTGTCCGGCTGCTGATCTGCGGCGGTGACGGCCGCAGCGGCAGTAATAGAGCTGTAACCTGAGTTTAATAATATGCCCCGGGCTCGCGCCAGGCGCGGGTTTTTTCCAGGAGAAGGCTCATGCATGTTATGAATTTTTCGCTGCTCGCCGTGTCCCTGCTGGCGGGTTCGATCGCGCCTCAGGCGAGCGCACAGCAACTGATCAAGATCGACGGATCCAGCACTGTGTTCCCGATCACGGAGGCCGTTTCGGAGGACTTTCAGAAGCTCAAGAAGGGGGCCGTACGCGTGACGGTCGGCATCTCCGGGACCGGTGGCGGTTTCAAGAAATTCTGTCGCGGTGAAATCGATATCTCGGATGCGTCGCGGCCTATCCTGGCCAAGGAAATGGCCGATTGCCGGGCTGCCGGCATCAAGTACATCGAACTGCCGATTGCCTTCGATGCCTTGACCGTGGTAGCAAACCCAAAGAATGCCTTCCTGAAAGCGATCACCATCGCGGAGTTGAAGAGGATGTGGGAGCCGGCCGCCCAAGGGAAGGTCACGAAGTGGAATCAGGTCAATCCCGCTTGGCCGGATCAGGCCATGAAATTGTTCGGGCCGGGAGCGGACTCGGGGACCTTCGACTACTTCACCGAAGCGGTGATGGGCAAATCGAAATCCAGCCGTGGCGACTTCACCGCGTCCGAAGATGACAACGTCCTGGTTCAGGGGGTCGCGCGCGACGTCGGCGCGCTGGGCTATTTCGGCTATGCGTATTACGTCGAAAACAAGGACAAGCTGCGTTCCGTGCCCGTCGTCAACAGCGCCGGCAAGCCCGTCGAGCCGTCCCTGGAGAACGTTATCAATGGCAGTTACGAACCGCTGTCACGGCCGATCTTCATCTACGTCAACGCCAAGTCAGCCGACAAGCCGGAGATTAAGGAGTTCGTCGAGTACTATCTGAAGAACGGAGGCAAGCTGGCGAAAGAGGTCAAGTACGTTCCGCTTTCGGAAAGCGATTACAAGCATGCACTCGACAATTTCGGCAAGCGCAAGACCGGCACCGCATTCGGTGGCGAACCCGAGGTCGGTGTCAAGGTGGCCGACTTGTTGCGGCGCGACCCGAAAGAGTAACCATTCGACCGAAGTTAGCATGCGGCGTCCCTGGCGAGGTGTTCGGCCAGGGACGCGCGCGTTCAGCGTACACAACGAGAGAGCCTGAGTCGTTCTATGTCCAGCCTGGCTCAAGTGGGGGCGGAGCAATCGGTCAGTGCGCGTCTGAAACGGCGCCCGATGCGTCATGTCACCGAGCGCGTGATCGAACTCATCCTGTTTCTTGCCGCATCGGTGTCGGTATTCACGACATTGGCGATCGTGTTCATCCTGGTCAGGGAGTCGTGGATTTTTTTTGAACACGTGCCCTTGCACGACTTCATTTTCGATACGCAATGGACGCCGTTGTTCGACGACGCACACTTCGGCATCATGGTGCTGCTGTCCGGCACGCTGACAAGCTCGCTGGTGGCGCTGCTGATCGCGATCCCGCTCGGCACGATCATCGCGATCTACCTGTCCGAGTTTGCCCCGTTTCGGGTTCGGGAGGTGGCCAAACCCTTTCTCGAATTGCTGGGGGGTATCCCGACCATCGTCTATGGGTATTTCGCGCTGGTGTTCCTGACGCCTGTGCTGCAAAAAATCTATCCGGCGCTTCCCGGCTTCAATCTGCTGTCCGCCGGCCTGATCATGGGGGTGATGATCATTCCCTATGTCAGCTCGCTGGCGGAAGACGCGATGCGTGCCGTGCCGATGAACCTGCGCGAGGGTTCGTACGCGATGGGGGCGACCCGCCTGCAGACGGCACTGCGCGTCGTGGTGCCGGCGGCGACATCGGGAATCACCTCAGCGTACATCCTGGGCATTTCGAGAGCGGTCGGGGAGACGATGATCCTGGCCGTCGCCGGCGGCATGCAGCCCAACCTGAGCTTCAATCCGGCCGAACCCGGGGCGACGATCACGTCCTATATCGTCCAGGTTGCACTGGGCGATCTGCCGCACGGCAGCATCGGCTATCAGACGATTTTCGCGGCGGGCCTGACGCTCATGCTCATGACCTTGATGTTCAACCTGCTCGGCCACTACCTGCGGCGTCGCTTCCGGGAGGTGTACTGATGGATGCCGAGACGCTCCAGTCGATTCGTGCGATGGTCGTGCGCAGCAAGCGCCGGGACGAAGTTTTCGGGCTCGTCGGCGTCGCCGCGCTGATGGTCGGTGTGCTCACGTTTGCCGCATTGTTCCTGGACATGGCCGTGCAGGGTATGGCGCGGATTGATGCCGATTTCCTGACTTCGTTCCCTTCGCGTAGACCCGCCCAGGCCGGGATCCTGTCCGCTTGGGTCGGCAGTACCTTGGTGATGCTGGTGACGGCGGTGGCCGCCGTGCCGCTTGGGGTCGCGACCGGGGTCTACCTCGAGGAATATGCGCCCAAGAACTGGATCACGGATGTCATCGAGATCAACGTCACGAATCTCGCCGGCGTGCCGTCGATCATCTACGGGTTGCTGGCGTTGGGCTTGTTTGTATACCAGTTCGGCCTGGGTCAGAGCATCCTGACGGCGGGGCTGACGCTGGCACTGTTGATCCTGCCCGTGGTGATCGTCGCTACCCGTGAGTCCATACGTGCGATTCCGCAGATGATCCGTGAGGGATCCTTTGCCTGTGGCGCGACGACATGGCAGACGGTGCGCGATCACATCCTGCCGTATTCGACGCCGGGCATCCTGACGGGGGTGATCATCGGCATGGCGCGCGCGATCGGTGAGACCGCGCCGGTGATCACGATCGGAGCGCTGACCTTTATCGCCTTTCTGCCGCCCAGCCCGTTTCAGGGAACGCCCCCCTTCGTCAATGCGGACTGGCTGTTGGCCCCGTTTACGGTCATGCCGATACAGATGTTCAACTGGACCTCACGGCCCGAAGCGGAGTTTCAGGTGAATGCGGCGGCGGCAGGCTTCATATTGGTCCTGATGACCCTGTTGATGAATGGCCTGGCGATCTGGCTGCGTTACCGCCTGCGGCGCAACATCAAATGGTGAGATACAAGCTATGCATCCCGGAGTGAGGGGGCGTCAATGACACCGAGTGAACCTAGTCTCGCCCTGAAAATGCGCGTAGACGACCTGAATTTCTACTACGGGGATTTTCTCGCGCTGAAGAATATAGGCATGCCGGTCTACGACAAGAAGGTGACCGCCCTGATCGGTCCGTCTGGATGTGGCAAGTCCACGCTGTTGCGCAGCTTCAATCGCATGCACGATCTGTATCCGGGGAATCGCTACGAAGGCCGGATCACCTTGTATCCCGATGACACCAATCTGCTCGCGCCGGATGTCGACCCGATCGAAGTGCGGATGCGCGTCAGCATGGTGTTCCAGAAGCCCAACCCGTTTCCCAAGTCCATCTTCGAGAACGTCGCCTACGGCTTGCGTGTGCGTGGCGAGAAGCGCCTTGCGGTATTGGAAGAAAAAGTCGAGCGCGCGCTGCGGCAGGCCGCGCTGTGGGACGAGGTCAAGGACCGGCTGGCGGAACTGGGCGCCAATCTATCCGGTGGCCAGCAGCAGCGCCTGTGTATCGCGCGGGCATTGGCCACGGAGCCCGAGGTGATCCTGTTCGACGAACCGACCTCTGCCCTGGATCCGATCGCCACCGCGAGCATCGAGGAGCTGGTGTCGGAATTGAAAGACCAGGTGACGATTTTGATCGTCACGCACAACATGCAGCAGGCGGCGCGGGTGTCGGACTACACCGCCTACATGTATCTGGGCGAACTGGTCGAGTTCGGACTGACCGATCAGTTGTTCATCAAGCCACAAAAAAAACAGACCGAGGACTACCTCACGGGGCGTTTCGGCTAGCCGTCTGCGCTGTGGTCCGTGCGGCGATGCCGTCGAAAACCATGGTGGCGATATCGCGCGCCAGCTCATCGACCGCGCCACGCTTCGGGTTGAACCATTCCAGCGACCAGTTCAGGGACCCGATCAGGAAAAGTCGTAGCAGCTTGATGTTGATGTCGCTGCGGACCTCGCCCCGGGCTTGCGCCTCCTCGAACAAGCGGCTCCAGTAGTCGGTATAGGCTTGGCGCAGCGGCAGATGGCGCTTCTTCGCGCGCTCGGGAACCTGGCTGAAAATCCGGATGTTGGCGGACGTGAAGTCTCCATAGCGCAGCAATGTGCGCAGGTGCGCCGCGATGGCCGTTTCGATCTTGTGGCGCGATGAGGTCTCTGGCGGAAGGCACTCTACATCGTGACGGACTGCGTCGAATACCGCCTGCATGCCTAGGTCCAGCACTTCGTCGAGGATCTCGTCCTTTGAGTCGAAGTAGTAATAAATGCTGCCGGCCTTCATGCGCATCGCATCGGCGATCTGGCGCATCGTGGTCGCGACCACTCCCTGCTGACGAAACAGCCGGGCCGCTTCGCCGAGCAACTGAATGCGCGTCGTGTCTGCGGGCGGGGCATCGGCGCTGCGGCCTGATGAGTCGTCGGGAGAGGCGGGGGGCTTGCGGTTGCGTCGATCCATTGTTCTAACTATCATTAGATAGACAAAGATAGAGTGCCACGCGGCGCGTCTCAGTGCAACCATATGCGGCAGCGCGTGGTGCGAACGTCGGCGCGGTGGTGCAACGCCCCATATTGCCCTGTTCGAGGTCAAAACTCATGAACTACGAAGACATCCTGTACGAGGAACGGAATGGCGCTGCCTACATCACGATCAATCGGCCGCAGGTACTGAACGCGCTGCGTGGCCAGACGACCGAGGAGCTGCTGCATGCGGTGCTCGCTGCAGGGTGGAAGAAATCGATCGGTGTGATCGTCCTGGCGGGTGCCGGCGAGCGCGCCTTCTGTACCGGTGGCGATCAGTCCGCACATTCCGGGCAGTACGACGGGCGCGGAATCATCGGCATGCCGGTCGAGGAATTGCATACCGCCATTCGAGACGTGCCCAAACCGGTGATCGCGCGCGTGCAGGGCTATGCGATCGGTGGTGGCAATGTGTTGGGTGTGCTGTGCGACTTGACCATCGCCTCGGACAAGGCCGTGTTCGGTCAGGTCGGGCCGCGCGTCGGCTCGGTCGACCCCGGATTCGGCACCGCCTATCTGGCCCGCGTCGTGGGCGAGAAAAAAGCGCGCGAGATCTGGTATTTGTGCCGCCGCTATACGGCGCCGCAGGCTCTGGAAATGGGGCTTTGCAACGTCGTCGTGCCGCATGCCGAGCTCGATGCCGAAGTCGATCGCTGGTGCGCCGAGATCATCGAGAAGAGCCCCACAGCGATCGCCATCGCCAAGCGCTCGTTCAATGCTGCGACCGAGTCGATCCGTGGCATCGGCTCCATGGGTTTTCAGGCGCTGTCTCTGTACTACGATACCGACGAGTCCAGGGAAGGTGTGCGCGCGTTCCTGGACAAGCGCAAGCCCGAATTCCGCAAGTTTGTAAAATAGCCCGCTTTGGCCCCGTCGCCCCGGAGTCCCGGGTGCGGCGTCGTCCCTTCACGCCGCCGTGCCGTTCGCAGCGGCGTGCGTCACTTTCCGAGGACTATCGATGATTCCGGCGCCCGACAGGTTCCAAGCGATCCGTGAGGCCATGCGCGAGCTGTGTGGCCGCTATGGCAGTGCTTATTGGCAGAAGGTGGATGAGGAGCGCGGTTACCCGGACGAGTTCGTCAAGGCCCTGACCGACGCCGGCTGGTTGGCGGCGCTGATTCCGGAGGAATACGGTGGTTCCGGACTCGGACTGGCCGAGGCTTCGGTGATCATGGAAGAGATCAATCGCAGCGGCGGCAACTCCGGCTTCTGTCATGGCCAGATGTACAACATGAACACGCTGTTGCGTCATGGCTCGGCCGAGCAGAAGCGCGAATATCTGCCCAAGATCGCGACGGGCGAGCTGCGCCTGCAGGCCATGGGGGTGACCGAGCCGACCACCGGTACCGATACCACGCAGCTCAAGACCACGGCTGTGCGTCGCGGCGATCGCTATCTGGTCAATGGCCAGAAGGTCTGGATCTCGCGGGTCGTGCACTCGGAATTGATGATCCTGCTGGCGCGCACGACGCCGGTGGGCGAGGTCAGGCGCAAGTCGGACGGCATGTCCATTTTCTTGATCGATCTGCGCCAGGCGGTCGGGCGTGGACTCACCATCAAGCCGATCCGGAACATGGTCAACCACGAAACCAACGAGCTGTTTTTTGACAATCTGGAAGTGCCGGCGGAAAACCTGATCGGCGAGGAAGGCAAGGGTTTCAAGTACATTCTCGATGGCTTGAATGCCGAGCGCACGCTGATCGCGGCCGAGTGCATCGGCGATGGCTATTGGTTCGTCGATCGCGCTGCTCGCTACGCATCCGATCGGGTCGTGTTCGGGCGTCCGATCGGACAGAACCAGGGTATCCAGTTTCCGATCGCGGAAGCCTATATCGAAGTCGAGGCGGCCAATCAGATGCGCTGGCGCGCCTGTGATCTGTTCGACCGGCACGAGGCCTGCGGTGCCGAAGCGAATATGGCCAAGTACCTGGCGGCCAAGGCGTCCTGGGAGGCCGCCAACGCCTGTTTGCAGACCCATGGCGGCTTCGGTTTCGCGGCCGAGTACGACATCGAGCGCAAGTTCCGCGAGACCCGGCTCTATCAAGTGGCGCCGATCTCGACCAACCTGATACTTTCGTTCGTCGGCGAGCATGTGCTGGGCATGCCGCGATCGTTCTGAGGGCGCATCATGAGACCACTGGATGGGGTCACCGTGATCGCGCTGGAGCACGCGATCGCCGGGCCGTTCTGCACGCGTCAGTTGGCCGATCTCGGTGCGCGCGTCATCAAGATCGAGCGCCCCGGCGTGGGCGACTTCGCGCGCGCTTACGACACGCGTGTCTACGGCTTGGCCTCGCACTTCGTCTGGTGCAACCGCTCCAAGGAGAGCCTCACGCTCGATATCAAGCATCCGGAAGCGAGGCGCATCCTCGACCGCCTGGTCGGGCAGGCCGACGTACTCGTGCAGAACCTCGCCCCCGGGGCCGCCGATCGTCTCGGTCTCGGTTATGCGGCGCTGTCGGCGCGCGACCCACGCATCATCGTGTGCGACATTTCCGGATATGGCAATGACGGCCCTTACCGCGACAAGAAAGCCTACGATCTGCTGATCCAGAGCGAAGCGGGCTTGTTGTCGGTCACCGGAACCCCCGAGGAGCCGGCCAAGGCGGGCATTTCCATTGCCGACATCTCGGCCGGCATGTATGCCTACAGCAGCATCCTGGCCGCGCTGCTGCTGCGCGAGAAAACCGGACAGGGGCAGCTTATCGATATCTCGCTGCTGGAAACGCTGGGCGAGTGGATGGGCTACCCGATGTATTACGCCTACCAGGGCCAGACGCCGCCACCGCGAGCCGGCGCCGCGCACGCGACCATCTATCCCTACGGGCCCTTTCGTACCGGTGACGGCAAGACCGTCATGATGGGCTTGCAGAACGAGCGCGAGTGGGCCGAGTTCTGCAAGAAGGTGCTGCTCCGGCCCGAACTCGTCGCCGATCCGCGCTTCGATGCCAACGTCAAGCGCAGCCAGGATCGCGAGCCGCTGAAACGCCTGATCGAAGAAATTTTTGCGTCGCTGACCGCCGAGCAGGTGGTCGAGCGCCTGGATGCAGCAGGCATCGCGAACGCACGCGTCAATACCCTCGACGAATTCTGGCAGCATCCACAACTCGCCGCGCGCGGCCGCTGGCGCGAGATGGATGTGCCGGGTGGCCGGGCACCGACGCTGCTGCCTCCGGGCAACTGGCAGCGGGGTGAGCCGCGCCTCGATCCGGTGCCGGCACTCGGCGAGCATACCGAAGCCATCCTGGACGAGCTGGGTTACGGCGCATCCGACATCGCCGCGCTGCGCGCGGAAGGAGCCATCTGATGAGCGCGTCGAGAGAGGGTGATTTCAGTCCGCGTCTGGCCGCCTTTGCGGCGGGTCTGCGTAGTCAGGACATTCCCGCGCCGGTGCTGCGGCGCGCCGAGGATCTGTTCATCGACTGGCTAGCGTCCGTCCTGGCGGGGCGTGAGGGCCGTCCGGTCCAGGCAATCGAACGCTTCGCGCGCAGCATGGCGCCGGCGGCCGGTGGCGCCGAGGTCATGACCAGCCGTTGCTCGACGAGCCCGTATTTTGCGGCCATGATCCATGCCGCCGCCTCGCATTACGTCGAGCAGGACGATGTGCATAACGGCTCGGTGTTTCATCCCGCGACGGTCATTTTCCCGCCGGCGCTGGCGCTGGCCCAGCAGCTCGGCAAGTCGGGTCGCGACCTGCTGACGGCTGTGGTCGCGGGCTACGAGGTGGGCATTCGGGTCGGCGAGTTTCTCGGGCGCTCGCATTACCGGATTTTCCACACCACCGGGACGGCCGGAGCGCTGGGCGCGGCGGCGGCGAGCGGTATGTTGCTCGGCCTCGATGCGGAGCAAATGCTGCACGCGTTCGGGTCCGCCGGCACCCAGGCGGCCGGCTTGTGGGAGTTTCTGCGCGATGCGGCCGACTCGAAACAGTTGCACACGGCCCGCGCGGCCTGCAACGGCCTGACCGCTGCCGCGCTCGCCGCCGAAGGCTTCACCGGCGCGCGCCACATCCTCGAAGGGCCCCAGGGCATGGCCGCGGGCATGTCCTCCGATGCCGATCCCGAGAAACTGATCGATCGGCTGGGCAGCCGCTGGGCGCTGGCCGAAACCTCGTTCAAATACCATGCCTCGTGCCGGCATACGCATCCGGCTGCCGATGCCCTGTTGCAGGCCATGCAGGCAAATGGCTTGCGTTACGAGGATATCGCCGCGGTCACGGCGCGGGTGCACAAGGGCGCAATCGATGTGCTGGGCCCGGTGACCGATCCGAAGACCGTGCATCAGGCCAAGTTTTCCATGGGGACCGTTCTCGGTCTGGTTGCGCGGCACGGTTACGCGGGCCTGACCGAGTTCGAGCAGTATTGGAACGACGCTGAAACGGCCCGTTTCCGCGAATGCGTGCGTATGGAGCTGGACGCCGAAGTGGACGGCGCCTATCCGGCGCGCTGGATAGGCAAGGTTGTCGTGTCCACGAGGAATGGTCAGGTCTTTTCGGCACGCGTGGATGAACCCAAGGGAGATCCGGGCAATACGCTGACTCGCCCCGAACTCGAGGACAAGTTTCACAGGCTGGTCCAATTCGGACGGGCCGCAGACGAGAACGAAGTGCGGCGCATGATCGAGCTTTGCTGGGGCCTGGCGGAGCTCGCGCGCGTGCCCCGTTTCCTGGCGTGAGCGCGAGCGTCCGCAGGGGCGATGTGTAACGAGGGTCAACATGGCGGGCATTGAGGGACATGCGGGGCAGGACCAGGCATTCGATGCCTGGATCGGCAAGCGCGAAGAGCGCGTCGATCATGTCAATGCCAATCATCTGGCTGCCTGGCATGCGACGCTGGATCGCGATGATCCGGTTCCGCAAGAAGGCGATCCGGTTCCGCCCGGATTTCACTGGGCGATGTTCCCGCCGCTCGCGCCCATGTCCGAACTCGGGGTCGACGGCCACCCGAAAAAGGGCGGTTTCCTGCCCCCCATCGCGCTGCCGCGGCGCATGTGGGCCGGCGGGCGGCTCACGTTCTTCGAACCCTTGCGGGTGGGCGAGCGCGTCAAGCGCATAGGCACCATCGACCGTATCGAGGTCAAGCATGGCAAGAGCGGGCAACTGGTGTTCGTGTCGGTCCGCTACGAAATCATCGGTGCGGCCGGGGGGCGTATCGTCGAGGAGCAGGATATCGTCTATCGGGAAGCGGTCGCCGCGGGTGGCCCGGCACCGTCCGTGGCGACCGAGCCCGCCGGAGCCGCGACCAGCGGCGGCGCGTGGGGTCGTGAAATCGAACCGGCCCCGACGCTGCTGCTGCGTTTTTCGGCGCTGACCTTCAATGCCCACCGCATTCACTATGATCGGGACTACGCGATGCGGGAGGAAGGCTACCCGGGGCTGGTCGTGCACGGGCCCTTGCTCGCGACCCTGCTGCTGGATCTGGTGCGCCGTCAGCTGCCGACGGAACGGCTTGCGCGCTTTCGTTTCAAGGCGGGGCGGCCGACCTTCGACATCTCTCGCTTCCGTATTTTCGGCGCACCGGGTGACGTGCCCGGTCACTATCGTCTGTGGAGCACCGACAACCAGGGGGCCAGTGCGACCGAGGCCGAGGCCTGGACCGATTGATGGCTGGCGCGGAAGCGCGACTGGGGTTTCATTGGTAGGGTTCATTGCATTCATCGCCGGCTAGCCCCGGCACAACCTGAAGGAGCAAGACATGGCGGGAGCGGTTGAGGGTAAGGTGGTCGTCGTGACCGGTGCGGGCCGTGGCATCGGCCGCGATATCGCACTGATGATGGCCAAGGAGGGCGCCAAGGTCGTGGTCAATGATCTCGGCGTTGCCGTCGACGGCAGCGGTGGCGACAATTCGCCGGCTGCGGAGGTGGTATCGGAAATCAAGGCTGGCGGTGGCGAAGCGATCGCGAGCTACGATTCGGTGGCCACCTGGGCGAGCGCGCAGCGCATCATTCAGTGTGCGCTGGACAACTTCGGGCGCATCGACGGCGTCGTCAATAACGCCGGCATCCTGCGTGACCGCATCTTCTTCAAGATGGAACCGGAAGAGTGGCAAGCGGTGATCGACGTGCATCTCAACGGTACGTTCTACATGAGTCGCGCGGCGGCGCCGCGCATGCGCGATCAGGCCACCGGCGCGTTCGTACACATGACCTCGACCAGCGCGCTGATCGGCAATTTCGGTCAGGTGAACTACATGGCTGCCAAACTCGGTGTCGCGGCATTGTCGAAGGGCATTGCGCTCGACATGGCACGTTTCGGGGTGCGCTCGAACTGCATTTCTCCGTTTGCCTGGAGCCGCATGGTGGGTTCCATCCCGACCGATACGCCGGAGCAGCAGGCCCGGGTCGCCAAGGCGATGCAGATGGAAACCCGCAAGATCGCGCCCATGGCCATTTTCCTGATCAGCGATGCCGGCAAGGACGTCTCCGGACAGATCTTCGGTGTGCGCTGCAACGAGATTTTCCTGTTCAGCCAGAACCGTCCGGTGCGCTCGATCCACGACGGCAATGGCTGGACGCCACAAACCATCGCCGAGCACGCCATGCCGGCATTGAAGAGCAGCTTCACGCCGCTCGAGCGTTCGCCCGAAGTGTTTAACTGGGATCCGGTCTGATCCCACCTAGCCCACGTCATCAGATAGGAGACATGCGATGAACTACGCTGATTTTCAGCATCTGGCTTTCGAGCAGCGCGACAACGGTGTGCTGCTGATCACGATCAACCGCCCGGAGGTCATGAATGCGACCAATGCCCGCCTGCATTGGGAACTGACCAAGATCTGGGGGGTGATCAACGATGACGACAAGGTCAAGGTGGCGGTGGTCACGGGTGCCGGCGACCGCGCGTTCTCGGCCGGCGGCGACCTGAATTGGGTGACCAGCATGGTCGGCAGTTCGAAAGGGGTCAGCGTCGCCATGCGCGAAGCCGCCGACATCGTCTACAACATGATGGCCTGCGACAAGGTCGTCATTTCCGCGATCAACGGCGTCGCGGTCGGCGCCGGCCTTGCCGTGGCGATGCTGGCAGACATCAGCGTCATGTCGGAAAAGGCGCGCATCACCGATGGCCACGTCAAGCTGGGCGTGGCCGCCGGTGACCATGCCGCGATCATCTGGCCGCTGCTGTGCGGGATGGCCAAGGCCAAGTACTACCTGATGACCGCCGAGTTCATCGACGGCAAGGAGGCCGAGCGCATCGGCCTCGTGAGTCTGTGTACGCCGGCCGAGCAGACCTTGCCCAAGGCCATGGAAATCGCCGACAAGCTCGCTGCCGGCAGCCAGATGGCGATCCGGTTCACCAAGAAATCGCTGAACGGCTGGATGAAACTCGCCAGCCCGATCTTCGACAATTCGCTGGCGATGGAAATGCTGTGCTTCCTCGGCGAGGATGCGCCGCACGGTGTGGCTGCGGTCAAGGAAAAGCGCGCGCCGAAGTTTCCTTCGGCAAGCTGATCCAGGCAGGACCCCGACCGGCCGGCCGCGCGGGCCGCGGCCGGATGGTTCGCAGACCCCGCCCATGTGCGGGGTTTTTTGTGCGGGCGCCGCAATCGACCGCATCGCCGGCCGCCGGCATGCGGCGCTGTACAATCGGCCGGCGCGAGCTTTCCCCCGGACCTCTTACTTTCGATCGCCGCCCGCTGCCGACATGCCGACTGCCCATCCCGATATTCCTGCCGCTGAACGTCTGATCGTCGCGCTCGACCTGCCCAATGCCGACGCCGCGCGCGCACTGGTCACCGAACTCGGCGATGCGGTGGGTTTTTACAAGATCGGCCTGGAGTTGTGCATGGCCGGGGGCTACTTCGAACTGCTCGACTGGCTGAAGGCACGCGGCAAGAAGGTGTTCGTCGATCTCAAGTTTTTTGATGTGCCGGAAACCGTGCGCGCGGCGGTGCGCGCGCTGTCTCACCGCGGTGCGGACATGTGTACGGTTCACGGCAACCAGGGCATGATGGTTGCGGCCGCGCAGGACAAGGGCGCGCTCAAGGTGTTGGCGGTGACGGTGCTGACCAGCCTGGATCGGGGCGACCTGCTCGACCTGGGGTTCGATTGCGATGTCGAGCGCCTGGTGTTGTCGCGCGCACGGCGCGCGCTCGCGACCGGTTGCGACGGCATCGTGTCCTCGGGCCTGGAGGCGGCCGCGATCCGCACCGAATTGGGCGCGCGGCTACTGGTGGTGACGCCGGGTATCCGCCCGGTCGACAACCGCAGCGAGGATGACCAGAAACGTACGCTGGATGCGGTCGGCGCGCTTGCTGCCGGCGCCGACTACCTCGTCGTCGGCCGACCGATCAGGCAGGCGCCCAGCCCACGCCGTATGGCCGAGGCCATGCAGGCGCAGATCGCGACCTATTGTGCCGCGCGGTGAGGCCCGCTGATCGAGCGTCGTATCATTCGGGCTTAGAATGGCGATCCGCCGTCCGCGATGGGCGGTCTGGGCGCTCTACCTTCGATCAACTCGCCATACGAGGAGACGGGAGATGCCGGCACGACTGACGGATGTGCAAATCGCGGCGCGTGTCGCGCGCGAGTTTCGCGATGGCGACTACATCAACCTGGGGGTCGGGATTCCGAACCTGTGCGCATCGTTCGTGCCCGCCGGGGTCGAGGTCTTTCCGCATGCCGAGCACGGCGTGCTGGGCTATGGGCCATTGATACCCGAAGCCGAATGGGCCGAGGCCGATTTCGACTACGTCGATGCCGGCCTCAAGTTTTTCCGCCCGCGCCCGGGCATGGCGTTCTTCGACATGGGCGAATCGTTCGACATGATCCGGGGCCGGCATCTGGATGCGACCGTGCTCGGTGCCGTGCAGGTCTCAGGCGAGGGCGATCTGGCGAACTGGACCTTCGGCGTGCCGGAGAGTGGTGGCATCGGTGGCAGCATGGACCTGGCGATCGGGGCACGGCGTGTGATCGTCGCCATGGAGCATGTCAGCAAGAAGGGCGAGCCCAAGATCGTGCACCGCTGCCGGTTTCCGCTGACCGCGCCGCGCTGCGTCCATCTGATCTGCACCGATATCGCGGTCATCGAAGTATCCGACGCGCGCCTCGTCCTGCGCGAGGTGGCGCCAGGCTGGACGCCAGAGGCCGTGCAGGCATTGACCGAGCCCAGGCTGGAGACAGCCTCCGAGCTGTGCGAGATCGCCATTTGATGCAGTCATGACAGGTCGGTTTGTTCCCATACCACCCGACTCAACACAATCAAAGCAGAAGGAGACGACATGAGCATGGCAAGGATGGCCCGCGTTGCGCTGGCGGGAGGCGTTTTGGTCGCAGCCGCCGTGAGTGCGCAGGACAAGATTTCCGATGGTGTCGTGCGCATCGGCATCATGAACGACCTCTCTGGTCCATATGCCATCGTCGGCGGCCCCGGTTCGGTCGCGGCGGCGCAGATGGCGATCGATGATTTTGGCGGCAAGGTGCTGGGGAAGCCGATCGAGCTGCTGTCGATCGACCACCAGAACAAGGCGGACATCGCCTCGAACAAGGCGCGCGAATGGTTCGATCAGGGCAAGGTCGATGTCATCGGCGAGGTGGCGGCGTCGCCGACCTCGCTCGCGGTGATGAAGCTTGCGAAGGACAAGAACAAGATCGTCATGCTCTCGGGTCCGGGTTCGATGCGCATCACCAACGAGGACTGCAACGCGGTCACGGCGCATTGGGCCTACGATACCTATTCGGTGACCGCCTCGACGGCACAGGCGGTGGTGAAGGAAGGCGGGGATTCGTGGTTCTTTCTCACGGCCGACTACACCTTCGGCCATTCCCTGGAGAAGGAGGCGACCGAGGTCATCAAGGCCAATGGCGGCCGCGTGGTCGGCGCCGCCCGCCACCCGTTCCCGACCGCTGATTTTTCCTCGTTCCTGTTGCAGGCGCAGAACTCTGGCGCCAAGGTGGTCGGGCTCGCGAACGGGGGACCGGATACGATCGCGGCGATCAAGCAGGCGCGTGAGTTCGGCATCAGCGACAAGCAGCGCTTCGTCGCCATGCTGCTGACGGCGACTGAAGTTCACGCATTGGGCCTGGCGGCAGCACAAGGTGTGTATACCGTCGAAGGGTTTTATTGGGACATGACTCCGGAGACGCGCGCCTGGAGCCGGCGCTTCTTCGAAAAGATCAAGCGCATGCCGAACATGATTCAGGCTGGCGTGTACTCGGCGATCACACATTATCTGAAGGCGGTGAAGGCGGTAGGGACGGACGAGACGACGGCGGTGATGGCGAAGATGCGCGAGACGCCGGTGAATGACTTCTTCGCGAAGAACGGCAAGCTGCGCGTCGACGGGCGCATGGTGCACGACATGTACCTGATGCAGGTGAAGAAGCCGTCGGAGTCGAAATACCCGTGGGACTACTACCACGTCCGCCGCGTCATCCC
>JAJVIJ010000035.1 GCA_022072095.1 Rhodocyclaceae bacterium | reverse complement strand
ACCTTGCCTTGACAACGGTTCGGCCGGGACTATAATCGCCAGCCTTCCGAGCGGGAATAGCTCAGTTGGTAGAGCGCAACCTTGCCAAGGTTGAGGTCGCGAGTTCGAGACTCGTTTCCCGCTCCAGCATGACCTGGGGAAAGCTCGGACTTTCTCCTCCCGCGTGATCCGCGTGGCTTCCAAATCAGGTCGCGGTTTCCCGCGGTTTCCATTTCCTTGTTGTTCCCTCAGCGGCTTTCCTGTGGCGCGATGGCAGAGTGGTTATGCAGCGGACTGCAAATCCGTGTACGTCGGTTCGATTCCGGCTCGCGCCTTGTCCCCAGCCCGGGTGGTGAAATTGGTAAACACAGCGGACTTAAAATCCGCCGGCGCAAGCCTTGCCGGTTCGAGTCCGGTCCTGGGCACCACCGTGGCGTGGCTGGCCAGGCGTTGAGCGAGGCGGCCGGCAACGCCCCCTGCCTCGCTCAGCCGGCGCAGACTTCGCTGGTCGCGGCGCGCAGCTTGCTCAGAAACGTCGATGCGGTCGCCTGATCGCGTGTGCGTCGCATCGGCGGCAGACTGCGCCATATCACCTTGCCATAAGGTTTGTCGACGAGCCGGGTATCGGCCACCATGAGTACGCCGCGGTCGGCCTCGTCGCGTATCAGGCGGCCCGCCCCCTGTTTCATCTGGATCACGGCCTGTGGCAGCTGGATGTCGAAAAACGGATTTCGTCCCTGTCGACGCCAATGCTCGATCCGCGCGGCCATCACCGGGTCATCGGGTGGCGCGAACGGCAAGCGGTCGATGACCACCAGCTGCAACGCGTCGCCGCGAACGTCGACCCCTTCCCAGAAGCTCTGGCTGCCCACCAGTATGGCGTTGCCCGATGCGCGAAACCGGGCGAGCAGTTCGGACTTGGCACTCTCGCCCTGCAACAGCAGCGGCAGATCCAGCCCCGCGCCGGCGACACGGTCTGCGATCAGCCCATGCACGCGCCGCATCGCGCGCAAGGATGTGCACAACACGAAGGCGCGACCGTTCGATGCGCGCAGCAGCGGCCAGGCCGCCTCGACGAGCGCTTCGGCGAAGCCCGCACTGTTCGGGTCCGGCATGCTGTCCGGCACATACAGCAGTGCCTGACTGGCAAAGTCGAACGGGCTCTCCCAGCGTCGGCTCAGGGGGGCGACCGGATCGGTCAGACCGAGGCTGTCGATGAAATGCTTGAATCCTTCCCCGACCGCCAGTGTGGCCGAGGTGAACACCCAGCCCCGGGCACCATCGTCGATTTGCTGTCTGAACAGGTCGGCGACCGACAGCGGCGTCACGTGCAGCGTGAAACTGGCTGACAGGATCTCGCCCCAGCGTATGCCCTCCGTGTCGGCGTCGCGCCAGCCGGCAAGGCGCTCGCCCAGACCCTGGATCCGGGCCGACGCCGACGCCAGACCTTCGGAACGTTTCACCTGGGTCGCGAGTAGGGCTGCGGTGTGTGCGAGCGCCGCCGCGAGCTCATCCAGCGCCCGCTCGAAGCCGTCGCGTTCCAGCAGTCGCTGCGCCGGCAGCCGTCCCGGCTCGTTGCCCGCGATCAGCCGCAGTTCGCGTACCGCACGTTCGAGCGGGGGCAGGGACTGGTCGAGTTCGGGGAAATCGCGGGCACTGGTCGCGGCCTCGGCCTGCAGGTCGCGCACGAGCTGGATGATCTGACCCGTCGACACCGATTCGCCAAAGAACAGGCTGGCGATGTCCGGCAGTTGATGCGCCTCGTCGAACACGACGGCATTGCAGTTCGGCAACAGCTCACCCAGTCCTTCGTCGCGCAACATCACGTCGGCGAAGAACAGGTGATGATTGACCACCACCAGATCGGCGGCGAGGGCCTCGCGACGCGCGTGCATGACGAAGCACTCGCGGAACTGCGGGCACTGCGAGCCCAGGCAGTTGTCGCGGGTGGAGGTGACCATGGACCAGGCGGGCGAATCCTCGGCCACGCTGGCCAGTTCTGCGCGGTCGCCGGTTTTCGTCATCTTGATGAAGCGCGCGATCGCGCGCAGGTCACGCGTCGCGTCCCGGGTCGGCAGGCGTCCCGAGGCGAGCGCGCGCTCCAGCCGATGGTGACACAGGTAATTGGCCCGGCCTTTCAGCAGCGCGACCGAGATCGGTGCCCCCAGCGCCGCGCGCACGGTCGGCAGATCCTTGTTGAACAGCTGATCCTGTAGCGTCTTGGTGCCGGTGGACACGATCACCTTGGCGCCGGACAGCAAGGCCGGCACCAGATAGGCGAAGGTCTTGCCGGTGCCGGTACCGGCCTCGGCGATCAGCACCTTGCGCTCGCGAATCGCGCCCGCCACCTGTACCGCCATGTCCAGCTGCTGGGGGCGCCGGCGATAGCCGGGGATGCTGCGCGCGAGCGGGCCGTCGGCTGCGAACACCCGGGTCAATGTGGCCGCCATCGAGTCGGGTGTGGAGCTGGAGATCGAGCCTGCGACCGAATCGGCCACCGACTCCGCCGCCGCTTCCGTTGGCAAGCGGGACGTCTCGATCGTCATTGCAGCTCGTCGACGCGCAAATAGATGCGGTGTGTCCGCTCACCCTCGCGCGTGCCGTATCGCGCCACGCCGCGATCGGATTCGCTCGAATTGAGCTGGCTGCCTCCCAGCGCGATCCACTCGCCCAGGCGCACGCTCACCGTCGTCGCCATGCGGGTGCCTTGCACCGTGACCGGGTCGGTGCGACCGATGGCTTGCTGCTCGGGGCTGATTTCCAGCGTGACCCGATCGCCGACCAGCTCCGGGCGCGCGACAAAGCCGCTGCCGACATCGATCACGGCGACATGCTCGGACAGGTAGCGTCCGCCGCCTGGCCGTTCGAATACTTGTCGCAAGGGCATCAGCAAGCTGCTGCCGACCCGAATCAGCGCCTGGCCGCCTTCGACCACCTGGACCTGAAATTCACCACGGTCGGCGGCGGCACCGCGCGTACCCCAGGCTTGGGCGCGAAGTCCCCGGCTTCGTGCCGGGTCGGACTCGTCACCAGGTTCGCGGCCGAGTTCGACGCGTGCGCGTCCGAGCTCGATCTGCCCCGATGCAAGCGTACCGCCGCCGACCTCGGCCGACCGATTGTCGGCTTTGACGGTGATAACCAGCCGGCGCAAGGGCGTATCGAGAGCGGCGAGCGCACGGCGAATCTCTTCGCGATTCCGGGCGCTGGCGCGCAGAAAGAGCGTGTTGTTGGCGCTGGTCAGTACCGCACCCGGCTCCAGCATGGGTCGCAGCGCCGGCAAGACCTGCTCTGCGAGACGATGTTTCAACGGGATCACCTCCATGGTCTGTTGGGCAGGCAGCGGGGCGATCAGCGCGAATAGCAGGGCGACGGCGAAAACGACACGCATCGCGATCTCCACTTCGAGGGGTGTACCGAGTATGACACGCTCACCGCAGCTTCTCGCGCCGGCAGACCAGGTGCGCGCTCGCCAGCGTGACCACGGGCGGTAACGACGTTTGCCCTTATATCCGCCCGATCTTGCCGCCGCTTGCTAAAATCCCGGCGCCAACTGCCTTTCAGCATGCGATGACACTCAAACGCTACGCATTTTCACTCGCTCGCGTGTTGCCGACGATGACGGTTTCACGGTCGTCGCGCGCATGCTCCGCGCTCGCTGCGCTGGTGGTTTCGCTGGCGCTGTGTTCCGCATCGGGGTGGACGCATGGGGCCGAGCCGCTGCAGGAGGCGACGCGGCTGGCGCGCCAGGGTCAGCATGCCCAGGCACTGGAGCGGGTCGAGCAGATACTCGCCACGCGTCCGAAGGACCCGTCGGCACGCTTCCTGAAAGGGCTCATCCTGTCGGAACAGGGCAGGAGCGCGGATGCGATCGCGATCTTCGAGAAATTATCCGAAGACTATCCAGAACTGCCCGAGCCCTACAACAACCTCGCCGTCTTGTATGCGCAGCAGCGGCAATATGAAAAAGCCCGGGCGGCGCTGGAAATGGCCATTCGTACGCATCCGAGCTACGCCACCGCTTACGAAAATCTGGGAGACATCTATGCCCGCCTGGCAAGCCAGGCGTATGACAAGGCGCTTCAACTCGACGCCGGCAACGTCGGCGCGCAAAGCAAGCTGTCGCTGATCCGCGAGATCTTCGGCATCGGCAGCAAGTCGAAGCCGGCGGCGCATCTCGGGCAGGCGCGGGCGGACGTCGCCATGGCGACCCGAGCCGAGAAATCGCCGGCTGGCGAGGCGGCCAAAGGCATGCCGGATGCAGAGGGCGCCGATCGCGACATCCTGCGGGTCGTCGACGATTGGGCGGCGGCCTGGTCACGTCGGGATGCGTCGTCCTACCTCGCCCATTACGATCATAGGTTCGAGCCGCCCAAGGGCCGCTCGCGTGAGGAGTGGGCGACCGAGCGCAGGCAGCGCATCGCGATCCCGGTACCGATCAAGGTCACGGTCGATCAGGCCAGGGTACGGTTCGATGCGGATGGACGCGCGCACGTCGCCTTTAGGCAGCGCTATCAGTCTGGAAAAATCGATTCGACGGTCCACAAGACGCTTACTCTGGTCGAGCACGACAACGCGTGGCGCATTCTCAGGGAACGCGTCGGCGCTTGATCCTGAACCTCGATCGGATCGAAACCTGGGCAGATCATTCGATCCGGAGATGCAAGCGCCGGTATCGGACCCGGCACGTGTCGGCGTGGCGTGTCGAGCTCGAAAATGTCTGGCACCATCCATCGCATGTCCAGTCATAGGAACCCCATGATCGCCTTACGCTCGATATGGATGCATCTGCTGTGCGGCGCCCTGCTCGTCGTGGCGCTGCCCAGGGCCATGGCGCAGGCCAACCCGGAGGTCGAGCTGCTGACCAATCACGGCCGCATCGTCGTCAAGCTCGACCAGGAACGTGCCCCGGAGAGTGTGGACAACTTTCTGCGCTACGTACGCGCCGGCCACTACGATGGCACGATCTTCCATCGCGTGATCTACGGCTTCATGATCCAGGGCGGAGGATATACGCCGGACTTTCGGCAGAAGCCGACCAACCGGCCGATCCGCAACGAGTCGATCAACGGCCTGCGAAATCAGGTGGGGACGCTGGCCATGGCGCGCACGGCGGACCCGCATTCGGCCACGGCGCAGTTCTTCATCAACCTCGTGGACAATCCAGACTTGGATGCGCCACCGGGCAAATGGGGCTACGCGGTATTCGGCCGCGTCGTGCAGGGCATGGATGTCGTGAACGCCATCGCGCGCGTCCGCACCGGGCGCATGCCGCCACACGAGAACGTACCCGTCGAGCCCGTGATCATCGAAAAGGTGCGGATCGTGCAAACTCCACGCAGCGGCAACTGAGGTCCGCTGCAACCGATTTTCTTCACAAAGGACTGCGATGGTCAGGCTGCATACCAATTTCGGCGTCATCACCCTCGAACTCGACGAGGCCTCGGCACCGGTCACGGCGCGAAACTTTCTCGATTATGTCGGCAAGGGCCACTATGACGACACGCTGTTTCATCGGGTCATCAACGGCTTCATGATCCAGGGCGGCGGGTTTTCCCCTGGCATGCGCGAAAAGCCGTCCGGAGCGCCCATTCGCAACGAGGCGAACAATGGCCTGAAGAACCAGCGCGGGACCATCGCGATGGCCCGAACCTCGGATCCCCATTCGGCGACGGCGCAGTTTTTCATCAACGTCGCCGACAATGATTTCCTGGATTTCCGCAGCGAGACCCAGCAGGGATGGGGCTATTGCGTGTTCGGCCGCGTCGTCGAGGGCATGGAGATCGTCGATCGCATCCGCGAGGTCGCCACCGGCCAGCGCGGTTTTCATGGCGACGTGCCACGGGAAGACGTCATCATCGAACGCGCCGAAGCCGTTTGACCTGCCGCCGAATCGCTGCGATCGATCCGCACCAGCCGATTGCGCTACTTCATCTCCGACCTGCACCTGTCACCGGAAACGCCGCACACGCTCAGCGCGCTGCGCGCGTTTCTGGGCAGCATCCGGCCCGGAAGCGAACTTTTCATTCTGGGTGACCTGTTCGATGCCTGGATCGGTGACGACGATCTCGACGATCCGTTCAACGAGGCTGTCGTCACCGCGTTCAGGTCCGCGCTACGGTCTGGTGTGCGCGGCCGCATCTTGCATGGCAACCGCGATTTTCTGATCGGGGGCCGCTTTGCCGAGGCCAGCGGCCTGAGTCTCATCGACGAGCCATATCTCGTCGATCTGGGCGGTGTGCGCACGGTGCTGCTCCATGGCGACATCCTGTGCGCGGACGATCAGGCATACCAGACCTTCCGCCGCGAAGTGCGAGCGTTGCCATGGCAGCGAAGCTTTCTTGCGTTGCCGCTCGCCGAACGCCGCAAGCGGATCGCCGCATTGCGCCGCGACAGCGAGTCGGCGAAGCAGGGCAAGCCGATGGCGCTGATGGATGTCTCCGAGTACGCGGTGCGCGCGCTGCTCGCGCAGACCGGAGCGACCCAGATGGTTCACGGTCATACGCATCGCCCGGCGCGCCATGTGCTGGCGGACGGTTTCCGCTGGGTTCTGGGCGAGTGGACCGGCGGTGACGCACCGCCATCGGGCAAGGGCCGCGTCTCGGCAACCATCCTGGTCGAGGAGGGTGGCCGACTGGAACTGCGTACGATCGGTGGGAGTGCGTGAAACAGACCCGGGTATCGATGGCTACAGGACATCGGCCCCTTGCATCGCGCAAGACGGCGTCGTAGACATGCCGCCAACCGGCGTAGCGGAGCGATGAGCGCAGTCAAGGACATCGTCGTGCTGGGCGCAGGTCTTGCAGGGGTGACTTCGGCCTGGTACTTGCGTGCCGCCGGCCATCGCGTCACGGTCATCGAACGCCGGACCGGCCCCGCGCTCGAGACGAGCTTCGCCAATGGCGGCCAGATCTCTGCGAGCCATCCGGAGCCATGGGCCAATCCCCGCACTCCCGTGGCCGTGTTGCGCGGGTTGGGACGAGCGGACGCGCCGGTACGCCTCAGACTGGGCCTGGATGCCGAACGCTGGCGCTGGGGTCTCGCGTTTCTGGGCCAATGCCGACCCGGTCCCACCCGACGCAACACCGCCGCGATCGCGCGGTTGGCGGCATGCAGCCTTGCCGCGCTGCGCAAGCTGCGACACCAGCTCGAGCTGGATTACGACGCCAGCGAGTGCGGCATCCTGCACCTGTATTTCACGGAGGCTCAGCTGCGCCATGGCCGTCGCATGGCCGCGACCCTTGCCGCGTTCGGTTTCCCGACGGAAGTGCTCGGTGACGCGGCGGCCTGCCGCCGTCTGGAGCCGGCGCTGTCGTGGGCCCCGGGTCTGGCCGGCGGCCTGTACGCACCTGAAGACGAATCGGGCGATGCGCATCGCTTCGTCGAAGCGCTCACCGGGCATTGCCGGCAGGCGGGCGTGCGCTTCGAGTTCGGCATGCGCGTCGATCGCATCGCCACCCGCGGTCAGGCGGTCCGCGGTGTGCATGTCACCGACACGGAGGGGCGGTCCGGCCTTTACGCCGGCACCGACATCGTCTGCGCACTGGGTGCGGAAAGTTCCCGGCTCGTCAGGCCGCTGGGTGAGCGCTTGCCGATCTATCCGCTGAAGGGGTATTCGGCCACGATCCCGGCCGGTCCCGGCGCACCACGCTTGAGCCTGACCGATGAACTGCACCGCATCGTCGTGTCGCGCCTCGGTGACCGGGTGCGCATCGCCGGCATGGCCGAACTCGCCGGGTTCGACACCGGCATCGACACGACCCGCGCCGCGGCCATGCTGAAGCGGGCCTTGGTGCTGATGCCTGAATTGGGCGACGCCGCGTCGCCGCAATACTGGGCCGGACTACGTCCGGCGACGCCGGGCAATGTCCCGATCATCGGTCGTGGATGTGTCGATGGCCTCTGGTACAACACCGGTCATGGCAGCCTGGGCTGGACGCTGGCGTGTGGCTCGGCCGAACTGCTCTCGGCCTTGCTGTCCGGGTTCGTGCCGGCGATCGCATTTCCGTTCTGGAACGGGTGAGCGCGGCGCGCTCAAAGCTCGCAGTGTTCGTCCAGCAGACGCTGGTAGACGAGAGCGGTGATGACCAGTTTGTCCTGGCCGGACATCTCTTCGAACTCGACGCCGGCCTGGGTCGGCTCATCGCTGCCGGGGGCCGCTGCCACCACGGAGCGCACGACTCCGGCTGCCCGGACCAGGTGCTCGATATCTTCCATGACCACCTTGAATGCCAGCCGGACCCGGTCGCCGATCGCTACGGATTCGCGCTTGACCTTCAGCAGGCAGCCGCCCCGGCTCAGGTTCGCGATGGTTGCGGCGTGTTCGGCATCGGACGCATCGCGCATCGTCGCGATCAGTTGCACATCGACGCGCGGCGCACGGCGTACGACCTGGGTCTTGACGTGCGGCGGATACATCAGATGCACGTAAGGATACGGCACGTTGGTCGCTTTCAACACCGAGGTCGAAAACGCATAGATGCTCTTGCCGGAAAACAATCTGACCAGTACCGCCTGCCCTTCCCGCATCAGCACGACCTTGCCGTTCACGGTGGGTGCCGTCACCAGCACGCTCTGACCCTTGACGTAACCGATCAGCCGTGAATAGTGCCGGATCGACTGTTCTCCGGCCAGCCATTGCAGCTGCAAGCTCTCGCCGACCGGGAGCCTGATCTCCTCGAAGCGGACCTCGGCTTCCCGGGTCCGTGGTGTTGTCGTCGCCGCCGCATTCACGGCATCGGATTCGGCCTGTTGCATCGCACGCCTGTCGGTCCATGGTCTGGTCTGGACATCGGCCGTGCGCCGAAAAACTTGATCCAGATCAGCCGGCTGAGTCGGATCGGCCCAGGCCGTGCATCGATCTGTGCCGCGTGCGCGCATCGGGCACCGTCCGGACGAGCGCGTGATGGATAATCCTAGAAACCTCAGTTGACCTCTCCATGCCGTTGCGGACATCGCATGCACGCTGACTTTTCGCCCTTGCTCGCCTTCACCTGTTGGGTGAGATCGCTACGCACCCGCTGGCACGCCTGCTCACGCGCCTGCCTTTGTCGCGCCTCCTTGCAGGCCCCGGCCTGCGGCGTCGTTGCTTCGTGGCAGGCACGCGATCAGACGCACCATCGGGCGCGTCCAACTGCGGCTTCTAGGATAATCCGTCATGCTCTAATTGCGCCCATACAGCAAGTGAGGCCCCGCGCGTAGGTCTCCGGGCCGGCCACGCATGCCATAGGGAGAGTCCGTAATGCCTGGTAAAACCCCCCATCTGCTGCACGACGATCCGGATCCCCAGGAAACCACGGAGTGGCTGGATGCGCTCGATGCGGTCATCGAGCGCACCGGCGAGCGGCGAGCGCACTATCTGATCGAGCGCCTGATCGAAAGCGCGCGTCGTACCGGCATCAACCTGCCGTACAACCTGACCACCGCCTACGTCAACACCATTCCCGCTGCGAAGCAGCCGGTGGCACCGGGCGATTACGAGATCGAGCATCGCATCCGCTCATACGTTCGCTGGAATGCGATCGCCATGGTGCTGCGCGCGAACCGCGATGAGGCGGGCCTGGGCGGCCACATCGCGACGTTTGCGTCGGTGGCGACGCTGCTCGATGTCGGCTTCAACTGGTTCTGGCACGGTCCCGGCGCCGAGCACGGCGGCGATCTGATCTATTTTCAGGGGCACTCCGCTCCGGGGATTTACGCCCGCGCCTTCCTGATGGGTGAGGTCACCGAAACCCAGCTCGACAACTTTCGCCGTGAGGTCGCCGGTCAGGGTCTGCCCTCTTATCCCCATCCCTGGTTGAAGCCGGACTTCTGGCAGTTTCCGACCGTCTCCATGGGTCTGGGTCCGATCCAGGCGATCTATCAGGCGCGTTTCATGAAATATCTCGCCGACCGCGGCCTGGCCGACACGGCCGGACGCAAGGTCTGGTGCTTTCTGGGCGACGGCGAAACCGACGAGCCCGAGTCGCTGGGGGCCATCAGCGTGGCCGGCCGCGAGGGGCTGGATAACCTGGTCTTCGTCATCAATTGCAACCTTCAGCGCCTGGACGGTCCGGTACGCGGCAATGGCAAGATCATCCAGGAGCTGGAATCCGATTTTCGCGGTGCCGGCTGGAATGTCATCAAGCTCATCTGGGGCTCGTACTGGGATCCCTTGCTCGCCCGCGACACCAACGGGCTGCTCAAGCAGCGCATGCTCGAAGTCCTGGATGGCGAATACCAGACGATCCGTGCGCGCGACGCACGCTACCTGCGCGAGCATTTCTTCGGTGCCATTCCGGAGCTCAAGGCGCTGGTGTCGTCGATGAGCGACGCCGACCTGTGGCGGCTGAACCGTGGTGGCCATGATCCCCACAAGATTCATGCGGCCTACAAGGCCGCCGTCGAGCATCCGGGACAGCCGACCGTGATCCTCGCCAAGACGATCAAGGGCTATGGCATGGGCGAAGCCGGCGAGGCGCAGAACACCACCCATCAACAAAAGAAAATGGGGGTTGCGGCGCTGAAAAAATTTCGCGACCGCTTCGAGCTGCCGCTGTCCGACACCGAGCTGGAGACCCTGCCCTACCTGCGTTTCGACGAAAACTCGCGGGAGCTCGCCTACCTGCGTGAACGCCGCGCGGCGCTCGGTGGTCCGCTGCCGCAGCGTCGCCGGCGGGTCGAGCCGACACCGGTGCCACCGCTGTCGGAGTTCGAGCCGCTGCTCAAGGCGACCGGGCCGGACCGCGAAATCTCGACGACGATGGCCTTCGTCCGGCTGCTCGGCATATTGGTGAAGAACCCGCAGCTGGGCCGGCGTGTGGTGCCCATCGTTCCCGATGAGTCGCGCACCTTCGGCATGGAGGGCATGTTCCGTCAGCTCGGCATATGGAGCCACGTCGGGCAGCTCTACACGCCCCAGGATGCCGATCAGCTGATGTTCTACAAGGAGTCGCGCGAAGGCCAGATCCTGCAGGAGGGCATCAGCGAGGCCGGCGCCATGTGCGACTGGATGGCCGCGGCCACGTCCTACAGCACGCATGCAATCCAGACGATACCGTTCTTCATCTTCTATTCGATGTTCGGTTTTCAGCGGATCGGCGATCTCGCCTGGGCGGCCGGCGACATGCGCGCGCGCGGCTTCCTGATCGGTGGCACCAGTGGTCGCACGACCCTGAACGGCGAGGGCTTGCAGCACCAGGACGGCCACTCGCATCTGATCTCGGCGGCCATTCCGAACTGCATTTCCTATGACCCAACCTATGCCTTCGAACTGGCGATCATCGTGCGCGAGGGCCTGCGCCGGATGCTCGAGGCTCAGGAAGACGTCTATTACTACGTCACGGTGCTCAACGAAAACTATGAGCATCCGGCCCTGCCGGAAGGGGTCGAGGACGGCGTCCTGAAAGGCCTGTACCTGTTGAGAAAGGGCCCGGCATCGAATGGCGCACGTGCGCAACTGCTCGGCAGCGGCGCCATCCTGCGCGAGGCGCTTGCCGCGTCCGAGCTGCTCGCGCGTGACTGGGGTGTGGTCGCAGATGTCTGGAGCTGCACGAGCTTTTCCGAGCTGGCGCGCGAGGGCAGCGATTGTCGCAGGCACAATTTTCTGCACCCCACCGCACCGCCCCGGGCATCCCACGTCGAGACCTGCCTCGACGACACGCGTGGACCGATCGTCGCCGCCAGTGATTATGTGCGCGCCCACGCCGAAGCCATTCGTGCCTTCGTGCCCCGCCGCTACGTCACGCTCGGCACCGACGGTTTCGGCCGCTCGGACACGCGGCCGCAGTTGCGTCGCTTCTTCGAGGTCGATCGCCACTGGATCGCCTGCGCGGCGCTGTGGGCGCTGGCCGAGGACGGGCAGGTCGAACGCACGCGTCTCGCGGAGGCTTTTCGGCGCTATGGCATCGATCCGGAAAAGCCGAACCCGCGTCTTGTCTGAGAATGGCCGGCCATGAACGCCCTACCCAAGCCGCAAAGACTTGACCCGCGCGGGCCTGACGCGATGAATTTCCCTATCACGAGGTCAACATGGCGGAACTGATCGATGTACGTGCGCCCGATCTGGGCGATTTTCACGACATTCCGGTCATCGAGGTGCACATCGCGCCCGGATCGACCCTCGCGCTCGAATCGCCGCTGGTCACGCTGGAGTCGGACAAGGCAACCATGGACATCCCGTCGCCGGTGGCCGGCCGCGTGCGCGAGGTGCTGGTCAAGCTGGGCGACAAGATCAATGAAGGCAGTCTGCTCGCCCGCGTCGAGCGCGAGGAGGGCGGCGCGACCACACTACCCGAGCCCGCCGCTCCCGCTGCCGATGTCCCTCCGAGCCAAGCCGCGATCGAATCCACAGAGGAGCCGGCGCCAGCTTCGCCTGCGCCGCCCGACTCGTCGGTCGTGCCTGCCGAACCACCCGTGACCGAGGCGTCGACGCGGCAGCCGGGCGGCCTGCCGCATGCGAGCCCGTCGGTGCGCCGGTTCGCGCGGCAGCTGGGCGCCGATCTGGCCCGCATCCGCGGCAGCGGACCGTCCGGACGCATCACTCAGGCCGATGTCGAGGCGCATGTGAAGGCGATCCTGACCGGCCAGGAAAACGTCGATGGGGTGTCGGGCCTGGTACTGTCGTTGCCTCCGTGGCCGACCCAGGATCCGGCGCGCTTCGGGCCCGTCAGTCGCCAGCCGCTGTCCCGGATACGCAAGATTTCCGGGCCGGCGCTGGCGCGCAACTGGGTCATGATCCCGGCCGTGACCTATCACGACGACGCCGATGTCACCGAACTGGACGCATTCCGCCGCACGCTGAACGACGAGGCAACCGAATCCCGGATCACGCTGCTCGCCTTCGTGATCAAGGCAGTGACCTGCGCGCTGCGCGCATTTCCCGACTTCAACAGCTCGCTCGACGGCGACGAACTGGTGCTCAAGCACTACTACCATATCGGTTTTGCGGCCGACACGCCGCAAGGACTGGTCGTGCCGGTGATCCGTGATGCCGACACCAAATCGGTACGCGAGCTGGCGCGCGAGACGGCGGAGTTGGCGGCGCGTGCGCGCGCCGGCAAGCTCGCGCCGAGCGACATCGGGGGCGCGAGCTTCAGCATTTCCAGCCTCGGCGGGATCGGCGGCGGCTACTTTTCGCCCATCGTCAACGCGCCCGAGGTCGCCATTCTCGGTGTCGGCCGGACGGCGGTGAAGCCTGTCTGGAACGGCCAGACCTTCGTGCCCCGCACGCTGTTGCCGCTGTCCCTGTCGGCCGATCATCGCGTCATCGACGGCGCGCTCGCGGCGCGGTTCCATGGACATCTGGTCGAGCTGCTGGAGGACTTTCGACGTGTCACGCTGTAGCCCATTCTGTAGCCCACTCGTCGACGCGTCGCCCGACGGCCGGTCGGGTGTGGCCGCGCCATGACCACTCTGTGCGTCGTCAAGAAAAATGGTGAAGTCGCCATTGCCGGTGAGTCGCTGACCACGTTTGGTGACACGCGCCTGTCGCATGCGTACAAGAACGAGCACGACAAGATGTTGCACGTCGCCGATTCCTGGATCGGCATATGTGGCAGCTCCGCACACCATCTGGTCCTCGAAAGTGCCTTGAACCGGCTCGCCGATATCCGGCTCGGCTCACGCAGCGAGATCTTCGAGACCTTTCGCCGCCTGCATCCCTTGCTCAAGGAGCACGCTTTCCTGAATCCCAAGGAGGACGACGACGACCCCTACGAGTCGTCGCAGATCACGGCCCTGATCGTCAATCCATTCGGCATATTCGGAGTCTATTCCTACCGTGAGGTGTTCGCCTATGAGCGCTTCTGGGCGATCGGCTCCGGGCGCAGCTTTGCGCTGGGCGCGATGTATGCAGCCTATGATCGCCTCAAGCGACCTGGGGACATCGCCCGCATCGGCGTTGCCGCCGGTGTGGAGTTCGACACCGCGTCGGCGGGCCCGATCGTCGTCCGCCAAATGAAAATGCATCCTTCAAGTACCGGAGCATCTCCTTCCCATGAGTGACCAAGTTTTCGATGTCGCCGTGCTCGGCGCCGGCCCGGGTGGCTATGCAGCCGCTTTTCGCGCTGCCGACCTCGGCCTCGCTACCGCCCTGATCGAGCCGCATGCCACGCTCGGTGGCGTCTGTCTCAATGTTGGATGCATCCCCTCCAAGGCACTGTTGAGCGTGGCGTCGACGCTGCGCGCAGCGCGTGCCTTGGCACAGCATGGTGTGAGCTTTGGTGAGCCAAACATCGACCTGGATGCGCTGCGGGCCAGCAAGGACAGAACCGTGCGCCGGCTTACCACCGGGCTGGCCGCGCTCGCCAAGGTACGCAAGGTCGAGGTGATACGCGGCCATGGACGCTTCGTATCCGACCACGAAATCGAGGTCGCCCCCGATGGGGCTGCACCCGCGACGGGTGCGGGTGTGCGTCGGCTGAGGTTCGCGCACTGCATCATCGCCGTGGGCTCGTCGGCCTTGCGCGTGCCTGGCCTGCCGGACGATCCGCGCGTTCTCGATTCGACCGGGGCGCTGGCCTTGCCCGATGTGCCGACACGCATGCTGGTCGTGGGGGGGGGCATCATCGGCCTCGAACTCGCGACCGTCTACGCGGCACTGGGCAGCGAGATTCACATCGTCGAGGCTCAGGACCGGCTGATGGGACCGGTCGATGCCGATCTGGTCGAGGTCTGGCGAAAGCACAATGCCAAGTCCGTCGGGCCCATCATGCAGGCTACCAGAATCGAGAGTGCGGAAACGACGCCAGATGGCATTCTCGTGCGCTTCGCCGGTGCCCACGGCTCTGCCGAACCCGTCTTGTATGCGCGCGTACTGGTGGCCGCCGGCCGGCGTGGCAATGGCCACACCATCGGTGCCGAGCGCGCTGGCCTGACCGTACTGGACAACGGCTGCATCGCCGTGGACGGATGTCAGCGCACCGAGGTCCCGCACATCTACGCGGTCGGCGATGTCGTGCCGGGGCCGGGCCTCGCGCACAAGGCCAGTCATCAGGGGCATGTTGCCGCCGAGGTCATCGCGGGACTGCCCGCTGCCTTTGATGTGCGCCAGATTCCGGCGGTCGCCTACACGGATCCGGAAATCGCCTGGACCGGCCGCACCGAGGCCACCTGTGCTGCCGAGGGTATCGATTACGACAAGGCGGTGTTCCCATGGCGTGCCTCGGGCCGCGCGCTGGCCGAGGGGCGCGATGAAGGCATGACCAAGCTGTTGTTCGACCGCACCGACGGTCGCTTGTTGGGGGCCGGCATCGTCGGGCTGCACGCCGGCGAGCTGATCGGCGAGCTCGGCCTGGCGCTCGAAATGGGTGCCAATGCCGAAGACATCGGCCACACCATCCACCCGCATCCGACCTTGTCCGAGTCGATCGGGCTGGCGGCCGAACTGATGCTCGGCGCATGCACCGATCTGCCGCCATCCAGTTCGCGCTCGCCCGCCGAACGATAGGATTCACTCAAGCAAGGTACGCCATGTCAGCCGACCACTACAAACGCCTCGCTGCCGAGGCAGCGCTGAGTTTCGTCGAGCACGATGCACCGATCGGCGTCGGTACAGGTTCGACGGCCAACCACTTCATCGATCTGCTCGCGACGCGTGGCCCGCGCATCGCCGGTGCCGTGGCCAGCTCCCAGGCCACGGCCGACCGACTCCGGGCGCATGGCATCGAGCTGCTGGATCTGAATGCGCTCGATCGATTGTCGATCTATGTCGACGGCGCCGACGAGATCGACCCGTCGCTCAACCTGGTCAAAGGTGGCGGCGGTGCGCTGACCCGAGAAAAAATCGTCGCCGCCGTGGCCGAGCGCTTCGTGTGCATCGCCGACGACAGCAAGTGGGTCGCGCGCCTGGGCCGTTTCCCGGTACCGGTCGAGGTGATCCCGATGGCGCGCGCGCACGTCGAGCGCGCCATCGCGCGCCTGGGCGGGCGGGCGTGCTGGCGTACGGGGTTCGTGACCGACAACGGCAACGTGATCCTCGATGTGCACGAATTGGATTGCGCCGACCCGGAGGCGACGGAATCGGCCCTCGACCAGATCGTCGGCGTGGTCAGCAACGGCCTGTTCGCGCGCCGCGGCGCGGACATCGCGCTGATCGCCGGTGCCGGTGGTGTCGAGCGTCGGGTGCGGTCGGCTGCAACATCCGTGTCATGAGTCGATGTTAAGTTTGGATTACAGCTTCATGAAAGGATGCCGCCATGCCTGAACATACCGTCAAGCAGTTCGATGCCGAGCTGGAAAATCTTCGCACCCGCGTGTTGCAGATGGGCGGCCTGGTCGAACAGCAGATATTGGGCGCGATCCGGGGCTACGAAGAGGGCAATCTGATGCTGCTGGAGCAGGTCGTGGACAACGACCAGCGTGTCAATCTGCATGAAGTCGAAATCGACGAGGCGTGCAGTCACATCATCGCGAAACGGCAGCCCGCAGCCTCGGACCTGCGCATGGTGATGACGGTGGTAAAGACCATCACCGACCTGGAGAGGATGGGCGACGAGGCCAAGAAAATCGCCAAGATCGCGCGCGCGCTCCATGATCGGCATGGCATGGTGTCCCCTCCCGTCGAGCTGGGGCATATCGCCGAATCCGTGCTGGCCATGCTGCGCGATGCGCTGGATGCGTTCGCCCGGCTCGATGTCGCGGCCGCAGCGGAGGTGGTCAGGCGCGATCGCGAGGTCGACGCCGAATACAAGGCCATCGCCCGCCAGTTGCTCACCTACATGATGGAGGACCCGCGCACGATCACCGGCGCGCTCGACCTTACATTTCTGGCGAAATCACTCGAGCGCATCGGTGACCACGCCAAGAACATGTCGGAATATGTGGTCTACCTGGTGAAAGGCCGGGATGTCCGTCACTTGGGTCTGGAAGCGGTCGAACGGGCGGCTACCGGCCCCTGATCGGAACCACCCTGGGTCGGCCCAGTCTTCGCGGCAGGCGTGCCACCGCCGTCTTCCGGCTGGGCTGAATCGTGGCGCGAACGCGCCTGCGCCGCCGCGATCTGTTCCGGGCGCATCAGCGTCACCAGCTCGTCGCGCGCCACGGTCGCCGGTTGCAGACCCTGTGACGCGGCCCGGTTGAACCAGGCATAGGCTTCCACGAAATCGAAGGGCACGCCCTGGCCACTGCGATAGAGCAGGCCCAGTTGGTATTGACTCTCGGCGTGTCCACGGCTAGCGCCCTTCGCAAACCAGCGCTTGGCTTCGCCGAAATCCTGCAGGATGCCGTTGCCGCTCTTGAACGCGAGGCCAAGCTGAAGCTGGGCGTCCGCATGTCCGCGCTCGGATGCGCGGTTCAGCCACTTGACGGCTTCGGCCAGGGATTTCTGGAACCCGCCCTTGCCCTCTATCATCAAGATCGCGACCAGGTACTGCGCCTCCGCGTCACCGGCATTGGCCCGACTGAGCAGTTCGGCCGAGCCGGCGTCGCGCTCGCGCTTGGCGCGCAGCCCACCCGAGACATCGTCGCGGAACTCCAGATAGCTCGCCACCCCGACTCCAAGCATCAGCAACACCGCAGCCAGTATCGAGCCGAACACCAGGCGCCGACGATAGACGAAAAATCGCCGCTTGCAGCCTCGGCAACGATAAGGTCGCTCCAGGCGATGTTGGCGGCGCTCGGTACCGTTGGTCCACCGGGATCGGCGAACATCGGTGCTCAGGCAATGGGGGCAGGCCGGTTTGAACACGGTGGTGATGTGGGCATCGTCATCATTGAACGCCGCGATGCTAGCCGCGTCGGCCCGCGGACAATGCGACATTTGCCCGCTGCGGCGAGGAGTGTGGGCAGGTTCCGCGCAATACCGCGCACGAACCGGGCTTCCGTCACGGTCAGGAGGTCGGCGGCGTGTAGCCCGTCACCTGATCGGCACCGTCGCCAAAAAAATGCCGCTCCATCTGTTCGGCCAGATATTTGCGGGCCCGCGGGTCGGCCAGATTGAGCCGGTTCTCATTGACCAGCATGGTCTGGTGGCGCAACCATTGCTGCCAGGCTTCTTTCGACACGTTGGCAAATATTTTGCGGCCCAGCTCACCGGGCATCGGTGGGAAGTCCAAGCCCTCCGCTTCGTGACCCAGCTTCACGCAATTCACCGTTCTCGCCATCATTGTCCTCGATCAAAATGAAACATTCTAACCGGCTGCCCGCACCGGCAGGCCGGAACGACGCTGCTAGTCGGAGTTCGACGAGGCTGCGCCGGTGGGCGGGCAGGCTTCGGCAAATCGCCAGCCATTTTTCCCGCCCGCCTTGGCCCGGTAAAGAGCCTGATCCGTCACGTCGACCAGGTTCGCCTGATCGATCGCATGCACGGGGCTCAAGCCGATCCCCAGGCTGACGGATATTCCCACCGACTGGTCTCCGAACGTAAAGCGCAGGTCACTCACGCGCTGAACGATCCGTCGGGCCAGGTTTTCCGTCTGGGTGAGATCGGTATCGGGAACGAGTACTGCGAACTCGTCGCCCCCCAGCCTGAAAAACATTTCGTTGCGTCGAATGATGGAGGCCACGGCATGACTGAACTCGACGAGCACGGCGTCGCCTGCCGGATGTCCGTAGCGATCGTTGATCGGCTTGAATCCATCCAGGTCCATCATCAGCAACCCCAACTCGCCGCCACGACGGGTCGCATCGGCGATGAGACGTTCCAGCTCCTCGTGGAAGCGGCGGCGGTTGTATAGATTGGTCAACGGATCCCGATCGGCGATCTGCTGCAGGCGCTCCGCGGTGCGAACGCGTTCGGTGACATCCTCGAAAATCCAGACACGGCCGACGTAGGTCACCGGTTCCGTGCCCTGAACCAATGCCGAGAGCAGGGTCAGGACGCGACCATCGCGCAAGTCGAACTGATACGGGGCATTCGACTCCGGCAGTTTCATCATTTCGGCGACATGGTGGTTGAACGCCTGCTCATCGACACGCAGGCGTGCGCCACGTTCGAGCAGAACCTGCACGCGCGCACCCACGAAGTCCTCGCCCTCCGGGATGTTCCAGATCCGATGAAAGGCGCGGTTCAGAAAGATCACCCTATGGTCGCGATCGACAAACAGCACACCCAAACGAATCCGGTCGAGCAAGGCCAGCAGGCGCGAACGCTCCTCCTTGGACAGGGTCAGGTAGTACTCGCTCATACCCTGTTCACGCCTCAGTGCCGCGACCGTTTCCAGCAGTCGCAATTCGATTTCCTTGCGGTGCTGAATATCGTCCGCCGATACGCGGACGCCTAGCGCCTCGGTGCCGGGTCCAGGCAGCACGCGCCAGCTCAGTGCGACCCAGGTCAGGCTCCCGGCCTTGGTGCGCAGGCGCAGTTCGAGATGTTCACCCTGAGGCTGGTTCGAAATCTCCTGCACGACGGAGAGCAGGTGGCTCCTGTCCTTCTCATAAACCAGCAAGGTCACCAGGTCGGGGGCCAGCAGGCACTCCATCGGCGTATAGCCGCTTACGCGCTCGATCGCCGAATTGATCCAGATCAGCCGGCCCTCCGGGTTGAACCATGCTTCGACCCCATAGGTATAGTCGGCGATGGCGTGAAACCGGGCTGCGATACGCTGCAGGAGCAGCATGCGTTTCTCGAGCGCGACCAGTGCCGGTTCGCCCTGTGTCGGCAGGCTGTGGGTCGGCAGCTCACCGGGCGCCGTCCGCACGGCTTCGACGGTCGGCGCCGCCAGCAGCGCATTGGCATCGACGATGAATTGCTCGATGCGGCGCACCGTACGCAAGCTGCGGCCACCCAGCATCCAAAAGGTTGCCGGAAACGCCAGGCCGGTGATCCCGCCGGCCACGAGCCCCCACACGCCACTATCGCTCCATGTCTGCTCGCCCAGGGCGTGCAGCGCGGTCGAGGTGAGCGCCGAGGTGAGCAGTACCGCGCAAGACGATGCTGCGATGAGAATCCGTATGGGCAAGCCAGCGATCCGAACCGCTTCGCCATTCGACCCGCCATTCGATCCGCTCATCCGAACCGCCCATAGAAAGAAATCCATGACGAGCCAGCGCAGTGGTTGCCGCGTCGCGGCCGCTAGGACAAGGTTTTCCTGAATACCTTGCTGCGACGTTGCAGGTTGTAATAGTCGCGTTTGGCCCGAGGCAGACTTTTGATATCGGACAATTCGAAGCCGCGCTCAAGAAACCAGTGTTCGGTGCGCGTGGTCAGCACGAACAAGGCTTTCAGCCCGGCTGCACGTGCTCGCCTCTCCATGTGATCGAGGATCAGGGCTCCCAAGCCGCGGCGCCGGTAATCGGGCATCACGGCGACGCAGGCCAGTTCCGCCGTGCCTTCCTCGCCGAACGCGTACAGTGCGGCGCAACCGGCGACGACGCCATCGTGTTCCAACACCGAAAACTTGTCCAGTTCGCGTTCCAGGACCTCGCGCCCACGCCGCACCAGCGTGCCGTCCTCTTCGAGCGGCTGTATCAGGCCGACGATGGCGCCCAGGTCTTCGGCCACGGCCTCACGCACACGGGCCAGAGGCTCGCGCGTCACCACGGTGCCGACTCCTTCTGGCGTGAAGAACTCGAGCAGCAAGCCGCCATCGAGATCGCGATCGATCAGGTGGGCGCGATGCACGCCGTTCTTCACGGCGCGAATGGCGTAAGGCAGATAAAGCCCCAGATCCTCGCTGATGCCGCGTGCGCCGGCAAGACAAACCTCGGCCTGCTCGGCCGTGACCTCCGGGACCAGCGTCCCGCGTTCATCGACCAGACCGGGCGCATCGCACAGATAAACCAGTTTCTCCGCCTTCAGCGCACTGGCACATGCCTCCGCGACCTCTTCCATGCAGAGATTGAAGACCTCCCCGGAGGGGGAATGGCCATGAGGCATCACCAGCACGATGTCGCTGCTGTCCAGCGCGGCATTGAGTGCCTCGACGTCGATGCGTCGCACCGTGCCGGTAAATTGGTAGTCGACGCCGTCATAGACGCCGACCGGTCTCGCGGTAATGAAATTGCCGCTGCTCACGCGTACCTGGCTACCCGCCATGGGCGTGTTCGGCAGGCCCTGGGAAAACAGCGCCTCGATGTCGATGCGCAGTGCGCCCATCGCCTGCTTGACGCATTCGAGTGCCGGCGCATCGGTGACCCTGAGCCCGCGATGATAGACCGGCGTCAGGCCCTGCCGCGCCAGTTCACGTTCGATCCGCGGCCGGGCGCCGGGAACCAGGACAAGGCGGATTTCCAGCGCCGCAAGCAGGTTGCAGTCATGCGCCAGACGCTTCGCGGCGTCACCTTCCAGCACCTCGCCGCCGATACCGATCACGAAGGTGCGTTCGCCGAAAGCATGGATATACGGCGCGGCGCGCCGCACCCAGCCCACGAGTTGTTGAAGCTCGGATAGAGTCGCCATTTATATTTGTCGCGCTGAATCGGGCGACGAATTGTAGGCTTCGGCAGGCTTTGCTGGTCCTCGCGCACTGGCCACGCCGGCCGCGTGCGGCAGGGTGCTTTTCAACACCTGGCCTGGGCGAGTACGCCGGACTCACCCAAGCGCTCGATCTCTGCATCGCTACGCTTCAGATACCGGCGCAGGACCCATGCGTTGTGTTCGCCCAGCAGCGGCGCGGGCTTGCCGGTGTGTCGAGGGAAGCCCTCGGCGCAAATCGGCTGGCCGGCGAGGGTGATCTCCCCGAAAATCGGGTCGGTGACCTTGCGCACCGACTCGCGTTCAATCATGTGGGGGTGATGGATGGCCTGCTCGACGGTGAGCACGGGTGCGGCCGGAATGCGATGGGCGCTGCAGTGCGCGACGACGGCGTGGACGTCGTCGAAGCCGCGCATCCAGTCTTCGATGATCCGGACCAGCGCGTCGATGTTCGCTGCCCTCAGTTCGTTGCTTGCGAACCGGGGATCGTTTTCCAGTTCCGGGCGATTCATCGCCGCGCAAAACCGCGGCCACAGCCCGCTGGGTACCACCAGGCTGACATAGCCTCCCGGCGCCCGGTAATAGCCTACCGGTGCATACGCTCCGGACTGCGAACCGCAGCGGTTCGGCTTGAATGCACCGCCCGACAAGCTGTACATCTCGACATTGACCTCGTGGCTGCGGACCAGGAAATCGAGCAGGGAAGCCTCGACACGCGTCCCCCGCCCGGTGCGCTCACGGTAGACCAGTGCCGCGTTGATCGCCGATAGCGCCGACATGCCTGCTCCGACGTCGCCGACCGCGACCCCCATCAGCGCCGGCGGACCGTCCGGATCACCGACCATGCTGGCGACGCCCGAGTAGGCCTGCCCGGTGAAGTCGAAGCCCGGCAATTGCGCCAGCGGTCCGGTCTGTCCCAGCGCCGAAACGGAACCCATGACGAGGCGCGGGTTCAGCGCATGTACCGTTTCCCAGCCGAAGCCAAGCTTTGCGATGACACCGGGCGAATAGTTTTCCACCATCACGTCGGCGGATTTCAGCAGGTCCATGACCAGCGCCCGGCCTTCGTCACGCTTGATGTCGACGCACAAACTCATCTTGGCCGTGTTCTGCTGCACGAAGTAGCCGCTCCGACCATCGCGCTGCAGGGGAAGGTAGCGTCCGGGATCTCCCGTCGGCGCCAATTCGATCTTGATGACCTCCGCGCCCAACTCGGCCATGGTCTGCGTGACCACCGGTCCGGCCAGAAACTGGGTGAAATCGACGACCACGATACCGCTCAACAGATGATGCCCTGCCTGCTCCATGTTTCCCCCCGAAACCGTCGACGGACAAGTGCTATTTCAAGGCGCGCTCGATCATCTGGCTCAGCGTCCTGAGCACCTTGATGCGCGCATGGTATTTGTTGTCGGCCTCGACCAGAACCCAGGGCGCATGCGTGGTCGAGGTGCGGTCGATCATATCGCACACGGCTTCGGCATATGCCGGCCAGCGTTCGCGATTGCGCCAGTCATCGGGCGTGATCTTGAAGTGTTTGAAGGAGGTCTGTTCGCGCTCCTGGAAACGGCGCAACTGCTCGTCGGCGCTGACCGACAGCCAGAACTTGACGACCACGAGGCCCGCGCGCACGAGCTGTTCCTCGAAATGATTGATCTCCGCATAGGCCCGCATCCAGTCCGCGGCTTGGCAATACCCTTCGACCCGCTCGACCAGTACGCGGCCATACCAGGATCGGTCGAACAGCACGAAGCGCCCGCGCCGTGGCACATGCCGCCAGAATCGCCACAAATAGGGGAGGGCGCGCTCTTCCTCGGTGGGCGCGGCGATCGGCACGACATGGTACTGGCGCGCATCCAGCGCAGCGGTCACGCGACGGATGGTCCCGCCCTTGCCCGCGGCATCCATGCCTTCGAAAACGATCACCACCCCGCGGCCGGCAAATTTTTCATGGCGCGAGAGCAGGTTCAATGTGCCTTGCCAACGTTCGAGCGCGCGCTCGTAGGCTTTCTCGGTCATCGGCTGATCGAGCACGAGCTGGCTCAGGGAGTTGATCTGATCCACCCGGGGCGGCAGGGGCGCCGCCGTCTGCCGGCTGTGGAAGCCGCGGCCGGCGAGTTCGAGACGATGCGAAACCGCATCGAGCAGGGCACGACCCACCAACAGGCTGCGATATTCGGGATCCGCGCCCTCGACGATGGTCCAAGGGGCATAGCCGGTGCTGGTCCGCTCCAACGCCAGCTCGCTCACCTTGCGAAACCGGTCGTACTGCGCAAAGTGCGCCCAGTCCGTCGGCGTGACCCGCCAGCATGTGTCGGGGTCACTGCTCAATGTTTGCAGGCGCTTTTTCTGGAAGCGCTTGGACAAATGGAACCAGAACTTGAGCAGCAGCACGCCTTCCTGTGCGAGCATTTCCTCGAAGCGGTCGATGTCTGCGAGCCTGGCCTCGAAACGCGCGCGACCGTCCTTGCCGGCGGCGCGGTCGAGGATCGGGTCCGTATACCAGTTTCCAAACAGGATCCCGATCCGGCCCTTGGGCGGCAGCGCTCGCCAGAAACGCCACATCTCGGGACGTTCGCGCTCTTCATCGCTCGGGGTGCCGAAGGCATGGGTGATGAGATAACGCGGGTCCATCCATTCGTGCAGCAGATTGACGGTTTCCCCCTTGCCGGCACCATCGACGCCGTTGATCAGGATGACCACCGCGAAGTTCGGCGCGTCCTTGAGCTGGTACTGCGCCTCGAGCAGTGCGGCCCTGAGTGCCGGCACCTCCTCGGCATAGCGCTTCTTGTCGATCTTGTGCCCCAATTCCGCCGATTCGAACATGCCTAGAACTCCCCCAATCCTGCTAGCCAGACGCTGGCTGCGACCACGCCGACGGTTTCTGTCCTGAAAATGCGCGGTCCCAGACCGGTCGGTTCGAAGCCGGCCTGAACCGCCATGCGGATCTCTTCATCGGCCAGTCCACCCTCCGGGCCGGCCAGGACGCACAATGGCTGCCGACGCACTCTTTGCGACAGCGGGACGCTCGCCTCCGGGTCCAGCACCACACGCACTGCATCCCCATACTCCCGCGACAATGCAAGAAACTGCGGCAGCGTCACGATCGACTCCACGACGGGAAGTCGATTGCGACCGCACTGTTCGCTGGCGGCGACCGCGATGCCCTGCCAATGCGCCAGTCGGCGCCGCGCACGATCGATGTCGAGGTGGACAATGCTGCGTGCGGTCCGTACCGGGATGATCCGCGCAATGCCGACTTCGGCGGCCTTTTGCATGACGAAATCCATGCGCTCGCTGGCTGCGAGTCCCTGGGCGAGCACAATGCTGACCGGGGCTTCGCGCTCCACCGCATCAAACGCCTCGATGCGGACACGCACCACCGATCCGACCGCCTCGATGCGGGCGTGGTATTCGCCGCCAAGGCCGTCGAACAGCACGAGGCGGTCACCCGGCTGCATGCGCAGCACACGAAAGACGTGGTGTGCCACCTTGTCCGGGAGCGTCGATACACTCCCCACCGACAAGGGCAGCGGGCAATGGAAACGATGCAGCATGTTGCTATGATGCCTGTGGGTCAGACGCCTGTCACGCCATGGACGGTCGATGGACACCGACGCGTGATCGACGACACTGGAGCAGGTTTGAACGGATAGGCCGGATCATGGTGACGATGACGACTCCCGCTGGTAGCTTGGGCACGATTGCGCCACGGTTCGACTTGCCTGGTGTGGACGGACGACACCACACTCGGGAAAGCTGTCGCGGACCCAGGGGGCTCGTGGTCATGTTCATCTGCAACCACTGCCCCTATGTCAAGGCCATCATCGGCCGCATCATCCGCGATACGCTCGCGCTGGCCTCGCATGGCATCGGCAGCGTGGCGATCATGTCGAACGATGCGAGCCACTACCCTGAAGACGGCTGGGGCAACATGGTGCGGGTTGCCCAAGCGCTCGCCTTCCCGTTCCCCTACCTGCTCGATGCCGACCAGAGCGTCGCCCGTGCCTACGGCGCCGTGTGCACGCCGGATTTTTTCGGCTACAACGAGGCACTCGCGCTGCAATATCGGGGCCGCCTGGATGCGTCGAAGAAAGAAGCCGCCCCCGAAAGCACTCCGCGCGAACTATTCGACGCCATGCGCTTGATCGCCCTGACCGGGCAGGGGCCGAGCACGCAGATGCCGAGCATCGGCTGCTCGATCAAATGGCGTTCGGAGTCCATCTGAAGCGGTGCATCCGCCGCAGACCATAACCACGCTGTGATCCATTTCGCGGATAATCCGCAGTTTTTGGCATTGGCCCTCAAGCAATGACTTCACCGACCAGCCCGCGCAGTTCGCCGCATCCATTCAGCCCGGAGACGAGTGCGTTGCGCGCACTGTCCGTGGATGCCGTGGAGCGCGCCAAATCCGGGCACCCGGGCATGCCGATGGGCATGGCGGAAATCGCCGATGTTCTCTGGCGCAGACATCTCCGCCACGACCCTAGCGATCCGACCTGGCCGAATCGCGATCGCTTCGTGCTGTCGAACGGGCACGGTTCGATGCTCCTGTATGCGCTGCTGCACCTGAGCGGCTATGCGCTGTCGATCGACGAAATCAAGCGCTTTCGTCAGCTGCATTCGGCGACTCCGGGTCATCCGGAATACACGGCCACGCCTGGCGTCGAAACCACCACCGGGCCACTGGGCCAGGGCTTGGCCAACGCGGTCGGCATGGCCATTGCGGAGCGTTCGCTGGCGGCGCGGTTCAACCGTCCCGGACACACGATCATCGATCACCATACCTACGTGTTCGTTGGCGATGGCTGTCTGATGGAGGGTATCTCGCATGAGGCCTGTTCGCTTGCCGGTACGCTCGGCCTGGGCAAGCTGATCTGCCTTTACGACGACAACGGTATTTCGATCGACGGCCACGTAGAGGAGTGGTTTGGCGACGATACGGCACGACGCTTCGAAGCCTATGGCTGGCAGGTCATCCGCGAGGTGGATGGTCATGAGCCCGAGGCCATCGATGCGGCGTTGCGCGCGGCGCGCGCCGACGCATCACGCCCGAGTCTGGTCATGTGTCGGACCATCATCGGCCGCGGGGCACCGAGCAAGGCAGACAGCAGCGATGTACATGGGTCACCACTCGGAGATGCCGAGGTGGCCGCGACGCGTGCACGGATCGGCTGGCCGTACGCGCCCTTCGAGATTCCCGAACACATTTACGCCGCCTGGGATGCGCGTGCGCAAGGAGCGGCGCGACACGCCGAATGGAAACAGGGTTTCACGCGCTATGAGGAAGCCTATCCCGATCTCGCGGGCGAACTGTCGCGCCGTCTGTCCGGCGACTTGCCGGATGGCTGGACGATCCGCGTTGCCGAATTCGTCGACCAATGCGACAAGGACGCGGCATCCATCGCAAGCCGGAAAGCCAGTCAGAACTGCCTGGAAGCGTTCGGTCCGATGTTGCCGGAGCTGATCGGAGGCTCGGCCGATTTGGCCGGGTCCAATCTGACATGGTGGAGCGGTGCGCGTTCGGCCAATCGCGACCCGTCCGGCAACTATCTGTATTTCGGCGTGCGCGAGTTCGGCATGGTCGCCATCGCCAACGGCCTCGCCCTGCATGGTGGATTCATTCCCTATAGCGCCACCTTCCTGGTGTTTTCCGACTATGCGCGCAACGCCATTCGCATGGCTGCGCTGATGCGCCAGCGTCAGGTCCTGGTGCTGACTCATGATTCCATCGGGCTCGGCGAAGATGGGCCGACGCACCAGCCGGTGGAGCAAGCCGCCAGCCTGCGTCTGATTCCGAACCTGGATGTGTGGCGCCCCTGCGATGCAGTCGAAACCGCGGTCGCCTGGGCTTGCAGCCTGCAGCGTCGGGACGGACCTTCCGCCTTGCTGTTGTCGCGTCAGAACCTCCCGCACCAGGCGCGCGCGCCGGAATCCATAGCGCACATCGGCCTCGGCGGCTACATCCTCGCCGAACCCGAGGTCGGACCGGCCAGGGTGGTGCTGATCGCCACGGGCTCCGAAATCGCGCTGGCCCAAGCCGCCCAGCGCAAACTGGGCGAGCGGGACATCGCTGTGCGAGTCGTGTCGATGCCCTGTGTGGAGCTGTTCGAGCGTCAGGGTCTCGACTATCGCCGATCGGTGTTGCCGCCCCGGATTCCGCGCGTCGCCATCGAAGCCGGGCAGCCGGATTGCTGGCACAAGTACACCGGATCCGTCGATGGCGATGGCGCCGTCATCGGCATCGACCGCTTCGGCGAGTCGGCGCCGGCCGCCGCGCTGTTCGAATATTTCGGGCTGACTGTCGAACACATCGTGGAAACCGTTACGCGCATAATCGAGCAATCTTGATTGAGCCGGGCGCGTCGCCCGAACCTGCGTACAGGTTTGCCGTCACGCGCCCTACTTGTCCATCTGTACCCAGGAGCCCTGCATGACCATCAACGTCGCGATCAATGGCTATGGCCGCATCGGCCGCAACATTTTGCGAGCACTGTACGAGTCCGGCCGCAACAAGGAAATTCGGATCGTCGCCATCAACGACCTGGGCAACGCCCAGACCAACGCGCATCTGACCCGCCACGACACCACGCATGGCCCGTTCAAGGGTCAGGTGTCGGTCGAGGGCGACTATATGAAGGTCGATGGCGACGCGATCCGGGTCCTTGCGCAGCGCAATCCGGCTGAATTGCCGTGGGGGGAACTGGGCGTCGACGCCGTGCTCGAATGCACCGGTCTGTTCACCAGCAAGGACAAAGCATCCGCACACCTGAAGGGCGGAGCCAGGAAAGTCATCATTTCCGCGCCGGGCGGAAAGGATGTGGACGCAACCGTCGTCTATGGTGTCAATCACCAGGTACTGAAAGCCACTGACACGGTCATCTCGAATGCATCCTGCACCACCAACTGCCTCGCGCCGCTGGTCAAGCCGCTGCACGAGAAAATCGGCGTGGTCCAGGGCTTGATGACCACGATCCATGCCTACACCAACGACCAGGTCCTGACCGATGTCTATCATGAAGATCTGCGTCGCGCGCGCTCGGCAACGCAGTCGATGATCCCGACCAAGACCGGTGCGGCCGTGGCGGTCGGATTGGTACTGCCCGAGCTGGATGGCAAATTGGACGGCTTCGCGATCAGGGTTCCGACCATCAACGTCAGCGTGGTCGACCTATCGTTCACCGCGGCCCGCCCGACCACCGTCGACGAGGTGAATGCCACGCTCAAGGCGGCGTCCGAGGGGCCGCTGAAGGGCATTCTCGGCTACAACACCGAGCCCCTGGTGTCCGTAGACTTCAACCACAACCCGCTGTCGTCGGTGTTCGATGCCACGCAGACGCGCGTCATCGGCGGTACGCTGGTCAAGGTGCTGAGTTGGTATGACAACGAATGGGGTTTCAGCAACCGCATGCTGGACACCACCGTCGCGTTGCTCAACGCCAAGTAATCCGCGCGGGGCCCGCGTACACACCGCGGCCCCATGCCCATTCGTAACTCGGCAAAGAACCACGATGACCTTCCTGCGCATGACCGACCTGCCGCTTGCCGGCAAACGCGTATTCATTCGCGAGGACTTCAATGTTCCTCTCGATGATGCCGGCCAGATCACCGACGACACGCGCATCCGTGCGGCGCTCCCCGGGATCGCCCATGCACTCGCCGCCGGCGCGCGGCTCATGCTGACCTCCCACCTCGGGCGACCGACTGAAGGGCAGTTGGGACCACGGGACTCACTCGCTCCGGTCGCCCACTGCCTCGCCGAACTTCTTGGACGGGATGTGCCACTGGTGCGCGACTGGATCGACGGATTCGATCCGACCAGCATCGCGCCCGGGAATCTGGTTCTGTTGGAGAATTGCCGGGCCAACAAGGGTGAAAAGAGCAATGCCGACGATCTCGCGCGGAAGATGGCCAGCCTGTGCGACATTTTCGTCATGGACGCCTTCGGTACCGCCCATCGCGCCGAAGCGACCACGCACGGCATTGCAAGATTTGCACCCGTCGCCTGCGCCGGGCCGCTGCTTGCGGCCGAACTCGACGCGCTCGGCCGCGCGCTCGCGAACCCCAAGCGCCCGCTGATCGCGATCGTGGCCGGCTCCAAGGTCTCGACCAAGCTCACGGTCCTGGAAAACCTGGTGCAGAAGGTGGACGTGTTGATCGTCGGTGGCGGCATCGCCAATACCTTCCTGTGTGCGCAGGGCCATCCGATCGGCAAATCGCTCGCAGAGCCCGACTTGGCAGCCGAAGCCCGGCGTGTGCTCGATCTGTGCGCCGCCAACGGCGTCGCGGTGCCACTCCCCACCGACGTGGTGTGTGCCAAAACGTTCTCGGAAACGGCGGCGCCGAGCGTGAAGCCGGTCGACGCGGTGGCGGCCGATGATCTGATTCTCGACATTGGCCCGGTCTCGGCGCAAGCGCTGGCCACGCACATCCAGGGTGCCGGCACGATCGTCTGGAACGGGCCGGTCGGGGTGTTCGAAATGGCGCCCTTCAGTCAGGGCACACGCACGCTCGCGGAAGCCATCGCGGCAAGTCCGGGGTTCTCGATTGCCGGGGGAGGTGACACGCTCGCCGCCATCAACAAGTTCGGCATCGAGCAGCGCATCGGTTACATCTCGACCGGTGGCGGCGCCTTTCTCGAGTTTCTGGAGGGCAAGAAACTGCCGGCGGTCGACATCCTGGAGCAGCGTGCGGTGGGCTCGTCATTCCGATGACAACGATCATCCCGCGCGCAACCAAGATCGTCGCCACGCTCGGTCCGGCCACGACGGAGTTGGCCGACATCACACGCGTGGTTGCCGCAGGCATCGATGTCGCACGATTGAATTTCTCGCATGGCTCGGCCGAAGATCACCGAAAACGGGTAGCGCATTTGCGCTCGGCCATGCGTACACTCGGTCGCACGGTCGGCATCATGGCCGACTTGCAAGGCCCCAAGATTCGCATCGGTCGGTTTGCAGGCAGCAAGGTGCTGCTCAAACCCGCTCAGGCGTTTACCCTTTGCGCCACCAATACGCTGGGTGATGGCGCGCATGTCGGGCTCGACTATCCCCAGCTCATTCAGGATGTCTCCCCCGGCGACGTCCTGTTGCTCGACGATGGCCGCATCACACTCGATGTCGTCGAGGTCGACGATGCGCAGATCATGACCACGGTACGGCATGGTGGCGTGCTGTCGGACAACAAAGGCATCAACCGTCAAGGTGGCGGCCTGTCTGCGCCAGCACTGACGCCCAAGGACATGGAGGACATCAAGCTTGCCGCCGAGTTGCAGGTCGATTTCGTGGCAGTGAGTTTCCCCAAGTCCGGTGCCGACATGCGTCTGGCGCGTGACCTGCTGCATGGTGCCGGATCGAACGCGCTGCTGATCGCGAAGATCGAGCGTGCCGAGGCGATCCCGGCACTGGAGGACATCCTGCATGCGAGCGATGGCGCGATGGTTGCACGCGGCGACATGGCCGTCGAGGTAGGTGACGCGGCCGTGCCGGCACTGCAAAAGCGCATCATCCGGCTGGCGCGCGAGATGAACAAGCTCGCGATCACGGCGACACAGATGATGGAGTCGATGATCCACAACCCCAACCCGACCAGGGCGGAGGTATCCGACGTCGCCAACGCCGTTCTCGATGGGACCGATGCAGTGATGCTCTCCGCCGAAACCGCATCAGGAAAATACCCGGCGGAGACCGTCGCTGCCATGAGCCGCATCTGCGTCGAAGCCGAAAAATCGGCCGAGCTGACCCTGGATCGCGATTTTCTGAACCGCGTATTCACCCGCATCGACCAATCCATCGCCATGGCCGCGCTGTTTACGGCCTACCACCTCAAGGTCAAGGCCATCGCTGCGCTCACGCAGTCGGGATCGACCTGCCTGTGGATGTCGCGCCTGAATTGCGGGGTTCCTATCTACGCGTTGACGCCCGAAACCTCGACACGCTACAAGCTTTCGATGTTCCGTGGCGTCGAGCCCATGATGATCGGCTACGATGGTGCGGATCGGGACGAGCTCCAGAGTCGGGTCGAGCGCGCGCTGATGGACTGCAATGCCGTTCGTGCCGGCGACATGATCGTGCTGACCATGGGCGAAGCGATCGGAAAAACCGGCGCCACCAACACCATGAAGATCATTCGTGTCGGCGAGTACTCTGCGCCTTGAGGTTTCTGCAATCCCGATTCGATCCCTGCCCGGATATCCATAGCATGTCTTCATTCACTCTTCGGAAACCGTCATGCCCATAGTTGCGATGCGTCAGCTCCTGGACCATGCCGCCGAGCATGATTACGGTCTGCCCGCTTTCAATGTCAATAACCTGGAGCAGGTCCAGGCGATCATGGAGGCGGCGTCGGAAACCGACAGTCCGGTCATCATGCAGGCCTCGGCCGGTGCCAGAAAGTATGCCGGCGAACAATTCCTGCGCCACCTGATCGAGGCCGCGGTGGAGTCCTACCCGCACATTCCGGTCGCGATGCATCAGGACCACGGCCAGTCGCCCGCGGTATGTATCCAGGCCATACGTCTTGGTTTTGCCAGCGTCATGATGGATGGCTCGCTGCGCGAAGATGGCAAGACCCCTGCCGATTATGACTACAACGTGGCCGTCACCCGGGACGTCGTCCGTATCGCGCACGCCGTCGGCGTCACCGTGGAAGGTGAGCTCGGGTGTCTCGGATCGCTGGAGACCGGTACCGCGGGAAAGGAGGACGGCATCGGCGCCGAGGGAACGCTGGATCATTCGATGTTGTTGACCGATCCCGAGCAGGCGGCTGATTTTGTCGCCCAGACCCAGCTCGATGCGTTGGCAATCGCAATCGGAACGTCGCATGGCGCATACAAATTCACGCGCAAGCCGACTGGAGACATTCTGGCGATCGATCGGGTCAAAGCCATTCACCGTCGGATTCCCAACACCCATCTCGTCATGCACGGATCGAGCTCGGTCCCGCAGGATTTGCTGGAGCAGATCCGGCAGTTCGGCGGCGACATGAAGGAAACCTATGGAGTGCCGGTCGAGGAGATTCAGCTGGCCATCAAGCACGGTGTGCGCAAGATCAACATCGACACCGACATTCGGCTTGCCATGACTGCCGCGATCCGGCGTTTTCTCGGCGAGCATCGCTCCAAGTTCGATCCGCGCGAATACCTGAAGCCGGCGCGCGAAGCGGCGAAATCCATCTGCATGGAGCGCTACCAGCAGTTTGGCTGCGCAGGACAAGCGTCACGCATCAGCGTCGTGCCGCTCGAAAAGATGGCCGCGCGGTATCAAAGGGGCGAACTGGCGCAATTGATACGTTGACGCTCGCGAAGGAGGCCAACACGGCCCACGAGCGTCCAGGCCGCGTTGCTTTCCGCGCCTTGGCGACACGGGCAAAAAAAAGGCGCGATCCGGAAGGATCGCGCCAAATCCACACCAAAGGAGGAGGGTGGAGGAGACACCGGTCAAGCAGATTCAATGTCGATCAGTATTGGCTAACTCTCAATCTCTCTATCGGCACTGAACCTCACTCAGTTGAGACACATTGTGCCAGACATTTTTGTGCAGTGCAAGATTTTTTTGCATCGCGGAAAAAATATTTTCGATTGGCTCCCGGCGTGGCTCGCATCAACATATTCCGGCGAGACTGTCACATGCCGCCGACAATTGATTGCCGTGGATTGTTGCGATGCAGTATTGTAAACGGTGATTGGTGTTTTGTGACCGCGCTGCATCATTATGTGGCGATGCGCTGCGGATGACATGGATGGCGCCGGCTCGCTCGCACCAGCCAGCATATAGAATGCGCCTCTCTCGATTTGGCGGACCCCACCCCATGGAATGCGTCGTGCGTTGGATGCCGGATGGCATGAGCTTCGTTGCCGAAACCGGCAGTGGACACCTGGTTGCGATGGATGGAGCCCCCGAGGCGGGCGGAAGGAATCTCGCGCCGCGGCCAATGGAACTGCTGCTTGCCGGCACCGGCGGATGCAGCGCTTTCGACGTCGTCCTCATTTTGAAACGCAGCCGTCAAGCCGTCTCGGGGTGCGAGGTCCAGGTGAACGCCGAACGAGCCGAAACTGATCCGAAGGTTTTTACGCGGCTGCGTCTGCATTTCCGCGTTGGTGGCCGCGATCTGAAACCGGACATGGTTGCGCGCGCGGTGCGCTTGTCAGCCGAAAAATATTGCTCGGCGATGGCGATGCTGGGCAAGACTGCCGAGATCGAACACAGCTGGGAGATCGTGGAGGACCATGGCTGAGGGTCGCCCGGGACGGCTCCATCGAGTCAGACGTATCGGGCGATCGCTTTCATGCTGTCAGCCGCGACCCTCATCGCCAGCCGAACCGGCAGCGGTAGTGGCGCGGCCCCTAGCGAATCTGCCAGCCGGGCGTGCTGCGCTTCATCCTCGCGCATCTGCCTGAGTATCGCGGCGCTGGCGTGATCGTCCGGGGGCAGGCGCTCGAGATGGTCGCTCAGGTGCGCCTCGACCTGGCGCTCGGTCTCGGCAAGAAATCCCAGGCTCCATCGGTCGCCCGCGCGGCCGGCGAGCACACCCCACAGCAGCGCACCTCCATACCAAAGTGGGTTGAGCAGGCTCTTGCGGCCGCCCAGCTCGTCGATGCGTCGCGAAGTCCAGGCGAGATGCTCGGTCTCCTCATGGGCAGCGCGCTCCAGTGCGATCCGCACGCCCGGGTCGCGCGCGGTGATCGCCTGCCCCTGGTACAAAGCCTGTGCGCAAACCTCGCCGACATGATTGATACGCATCAATTCGATGGAGCGGCGGCGTGCCTCGTCGGATAGCGCGGTGCCGCCGGACAAACCTTCATCGGGATGCAGACGACGGCTTCTGGCCGGTACCGCGAGCGTGCGCAGCGCGCCATCGAACATCGAAATCCATTGATCGACCAAGCCAAGCTGAGGTCTCGCCGACATCAGAACACCTCTCCAGCCATTCCGGGTCAGAGACCCGCTTAAGGTAGCGACTGCTCGAAGGAAGGGTCGCCCACTTTCGAGAAGCTATCCCTCAGTGCCTGCACAATGCTTTCTTTCGGGGCGCGTGGTCCATTACCGCGACACATCAGTTCACCGGCGAGCACCCATCCCTCGCGGTTTATGGTCTGGCCGCGGGCGACCGGTTGCCAAGCACTGTTGCGCGCCGGTGACCAGCTGCCATCGGCCCGTGCGAACGCATAAATGCGGCGCATCGCGCCCTGACAACGTACTCCTTCAAACCGCGTACTGTCTGCGCCTGCGCTACGGATCACCAGAATATAGCGGACCACACCATCAGCGCCGATGTCGATCGACTGATCGTCTACAAAAAAGCGGTTCCGGGTCGTTGCGCTGACATAAAACTCGACCAGTGAGCCCGAACGCGGACGGGTCGGCAGTGGTACCTCGATCTCCTGCCATGGCGTGGACTCCTCTTCCGAGTTCTTGGTGCTGAATACCGGCTCAGCCTGAGCCCAGGCGTCGGCCGACATCGTGAGCGCGACCACGATGCAGGCCGCGAGCGAACGCTTCATCTGGCGATATCACCCGCCAATGAGTTCTGAGCCGCCAGGGGAATCGGGTCGAGCGTCGCCTCATAGGCTGGATGATCGATCCCTGCGGACAGCGATCCTCCCGCCCGCAGCGCATGCCGCATATCCGCCGCCAGTTCAAACCGAAGGAAATGAACCGCCGAGGTCTTGTGCTCGTTTTCACGATCCATATCTTCGTCTGCAATCGCGTACACGCGCTCGAACCCCGCGACGCGGATCCATACGTGGTCTTCGATGTCGATCAGCTCGGCCAGTCTGCGCGCACGCTCCGCGGGGTCGGGGAATTCGATCAGCATGGTTGCTTTCAGGTTCGTGCCGTCCGGAACGAGCGGGTTGTAGGCGGCAAGTTCGTCCTGAATGCCCGATTCCTCGAAAATGCGCTCGACGCGCAGCATCTCCTGAATCTGGTACCGAACGGTCAGTTCGTCTTCGAAGATCAGCGTCACGTGGGGGCCGACGGGAAGGGTACGCACCTTCTTGTGTTCCAGCACACGAGCCCGAAATCGGGAACGCTCCCGCGCGTATTGCTCGAGCGTCATCAGGCTGTCTCGGCGAATGGCCGGCATGCTCACTCCAGACCGTATGCCATGCGCAGCAGGGTCAGCGGATGGGCCTTTTCGGCGCGGCTCCCGCCCTGCTCCCTGATGCCTTGCATGATGTGCCGCCCGGCTATCGGGCAGTCAGAGCTGATGAAATCGGGGTCGGGCTGCTGCATGGACCGGAACACTGGCCTGCCGATCTTCATCGACGCGTCGAATGACTCGACCTTCACGCCGAAGGTGCCATCGTGGCCCGCACAGCGCTCGACGGTTGTGAGCGTCGTGCCGGGGACCATGGACAAGGCCTCGCGTGTCTTCTGCCCCACGTTCTGGACCCTTGAATGACAGGGTATGTGATAGGACACTTTACCCAGCGGGCGCTTGAAATCGGCCTTCATCAGGCCGTCCTTGTGTCTGAGAACGAAGTATTCGAAAGGGTCGAACATGGCGCGTGCGACAAGCGCGACGTCCTCCCGATCGGGAAACAACAGCGGCAGTTCCTGCTTGAACATCAATGTGCAGGAGGGCACAGGTGTCAGAATGGCATAGCCTTCCCTGACCAGCGTCGCGAGCACCGGGATGTTCTTCTGCATCAATCGCTCGACCGAATCCAGATCTCCGAGTTCGAGCTTGGGCATGCCGCAGCAGCCCTCCTGACGTGCGAGGACGGTCGGAATGTCGTTGTGCGCCAGCAGCGCCAGAAGGTCGTGGCCGATGCCCGGTTCGTTGTAATTGACGTAGCAAGTGGAAAACACCGCGACCTTGCCGGGCGTTCGCTCGCCGTCCAGAACCGGAAAGTCAGTGCGCGCCAGCGCCTTCGCGCGAAACGTCCTGGCCGCGTAGTCGGGCAAATCGCGCCTGGCATGGATGCCCAGCATCTTCTCCATGGCGCGCCGGGCAGGGCCGTTGTGGTTGACCGCATTGACCGCCTGCGCCACCACCGGGATGGCCGCGAGCTTGCCCAGCGCATCGGTCGAGGTCAGCATGCGGTCCCGGAAGCGCGCACCCTGCTTTTTGAATTTCACCGCTTTCGCGCGCAGCATCAGGTGCGGAAAGTCCAGCGCCCACGGGTGTGGCGGTACGTACGGGCACTTGGTCATGAAGCACATGTCGCACAGGTAGCAAAGGTCTACGACCTCTCCCCAGCGTTCCTTCGCTACGCCGTCGAGTTCGCCGGTCGTGCCCTCGTCGATCAGGTCGAAGAGTTTAGGAAACGCCGTGCATAGGTTTACACAGCGTCTGCAGCCGTGGCAGATGTCGAACACCCTGTGGAGTTCGCGGTCGAGGGATTCCTGGGAAAGAAACTCGGGCGATTTCCAGTCGATCGGATGGCGAGTCGGCGCTTCGAGGCTGCCCTCTCGAAAACTGTCTGTCATGGATGTGGGTGGGCCCCGGAAGACCGGGGCGCAGGGCTAACAGTGCCGAATCAATAGTGCCGATGAAGATCAGTCGGCCAACGCGTCCAGGGATTTCTGGAAGCGGTTGGCGTGGGAGCGTTCGGCTTTGGCAAGTGTTTCGAACCAATCGGCGATCTCGTCGAAACCTTCTTCGCGAGCCGCCTTGGCCATGCCCGGGTACATGTCGGTGTACTCGTGCGTTTCGCCGGCGATGGCGGCCTTGAGGTTGTCACGCGTGGCTCCGATGGGCAGTCCGGTGGCGGGATCGCCGCTCGCTTCGAGGTACTCGAGATGGCCATGCGCATGACCGGTCTCGCCTTCCGCGGTCGACCGAAATACTGCGGCGACATCGTTCTGGCCTTCCACGTCGGCTTTCGCGGCAAAGTACAGATAACGTCGGTTGGCCTGGGATTCGCCGGCAAACGCATCCTTCAGATTTTTTTCGGTTTTCGAGCCTTTGAGTTGCATGGCACCTCCTTGATCGTCAACAGGGAATGGGGAATGGGGAATGGGGAATGGGGGACGCATCATCCGGACGGTCCACTTTTAGAATAATTCTAAATCTTGTCCAATGTCAATGCCGTCACGCGGCTAAACATGACTGGAAAGCCCGGGCTGCTGCGCTGGTGTGTCGCCATCCGTCGGCGGTCGCGCGGGTGCCGCACCATCACGCGATCGGCGATTGAGAAATGGATAAAGCTCGGCGAGCATCAAGTGATAGACGCTGCGCTTGAACTCGATCACCGAATCGGCCGGCTCCCAATAATGGCTCCAGCGCCAGGCATCGAATTCGGGGTGCGTCGTCGTGCGCAGGCACACGTCGCAATCCCGACCCACCAAGCGCAACAGGAACCAGATCTGCTTCTGTCCCCTGTAGACGCCGCGCAAGTCGCGCCGGACCCACTGGGCCGGTACCTCGTACCGCAACCAGTCCCGCGTCCGACCCAGCACGTGGACATGCTCGGGACGCAATCCGATCTCCTCATAGAGCTCGCGATACATCGCCTGAACGGGGGATTCGCCGTGTTTGATTCCCCCCTGAGGGAACTGCCAGGCGTGCTCGCCCGCGCGCTTCGCCCAGAGTACTTCCCGGCGGGAATTGGCGAGCACGATGCCCACATTGGGACGATAACCCTCACGATCCAACATGATCCGAATCCAGTTAGCCTACTGACCTCAATTTTTCCATAGTTCCCTACGGCAGGAAAGGTCGATGGGCGGTCAAGTTTGCCTGCGACATGCCGAAGTAGCCCCATCGGAATTTGGTGGTTGAGCGCGCATGACCAGAACGACATGGCGGTGGGCATGGCTGATCGGCGCTGCCGGCGGCGGCATGACTTGGGGGCTGTGGGCCGTATTTGGCAACGCTGGTTGGCGTGAGGCGGCCGCATTGGCGATCGCCAGCATCGCCTGGCTACCGGCCGTGGTCATTCGGCGGACGTTGCATGAGGCGGAGTCGGGTCCTCCCAAGGAAAATCGGCCTGCTGCCGGGATTGATTCTGCCGATCAGATCCAACGCATTGCCGACAGCTGCCTGAGTGGCTGGCAGCGGCAGTGCGCGGAGGCGGCAGATGAGTCGCGGAGGTTACAGGGCATCCTCGACGATGCCATCCAGACCTTGTCACTCAGCTTCGGGCAGATGCAAACCGAGACATCGCGGCAACGCGACCTGGCCATGGGCTTGATCGAAGGCGGGCAGGACGAGGGCGGACAAGGGGCCGGATTCGATCAGTTTGTGAACGAAACGTCCTCCGAGATGCAGACCATCGTAGACAGCCTCGTCGGCAACAGCCAGCTCGCGATGCGTCTCGTCGAACACACGGAAGACGTCACACATCACATGCAGGCAGCACGCGCGATTCTGGCGGACATTGGCGCGATCGCGAAGCAGACCAATCTGCTGGCACTCAATGCGGCGATCGAAGCCGTGCGTGCCGGGCCCGCAGGGCGTGGCTTCGGGGTCGTCGCCGACGAAGTGCGCGAACTGTCCAGCCGTACGGATCAGTTCCGTCGGCAAATCGTGGCGCTGATGGACGACATGGAGCGGGCCGTCGTCCTGACGGAACAGGCGATGGGGCAACTGGCCAGCCAGGACATGACCTTCGCGATCCGCTCCAAGCAGCGCATCGAGAACATCATGCGCGCGGCCGAACGCATCCAGGTGGAACGCGCCGCCGCGACGAAAGCCATGGGCGAGGCGGCGGGCGTGCTCGATCGGGCGGTCGCAACCGCCATCACCAAACTGCAGTTCGAAGACATTTCCCGGCAACTCATCGACCAGCTGGGCCGAAGAATCGCCGCACTCGACCGCTGTGCCCCGGCCTGGTCGCATCTGTTCGAGGCCATCGCCGAGGGCGGGCCCGAGCGCGTATCGGCCGCGGTGGCGGAAGTGAGCGAGGCGGTCGCCCATATGGACGGCAGCACGCGGCACAAGCCGGTCGCTCAAGAAAATCTCGCGCATGGCGCAATCGAGCTGTTTTAGTCGTTTGGATTACAGGAGCCAACATGAGCCACGATATCCTCGCCGTCGACGATTCAGCGTCGATCAGGCAAATGCTTGCCTTTACACTGAAAGGCGCCGGATTCAGGGTTACCGAAGCCGTGGATGGACAGGACGGCCTGGACAAGGCGCGCGGCAAATCTTTTCATCTCGTCCTGACCGACCAGAACATGCCGCGCATGGACGGCCTTTCGCTCGTACGTGCGCTGCGCGGTCAGGCTGCCTACCGTGGCACGCCCATCCTCATGCTGACCACCGAGTCATCCGATGCGATGAAGGCGCAGGGACGGGCCGCCGGGGCCACCGGCTGGCTGGTCAAGCCATTCGACCCAAACAAGTTGCTCGAAGTCGTGCGCAAGGTGATAGGCGGATAACGGTGAAGTTCGCCACCTCCCAGGCCAGGCGCCTATCCGAGGACGAGTCCGCGCCGTTCCGGCCAGCAGCCGGCGGACACTCATCCGATCATGTCCGCAGAACGCTGGATGAGATGAGGACGCAGCCACGCCAGCCCAGTGAGGCATCGTTTTTCTGGTATGAAACTCGATTCGAGCGCATTGCCGTCAAGGTCCTGCCCGGCGAATACAGCGTTGGCGGTGGCGACACGCTGATCGCGACCACGCTGGGTTCATGCATCGCCGTGTGTCTATGGGATCGCGAGCTGCGGCTGGGCGGCTTGAATCACTTCATGTTGCCCGATGGTGACCAGAGTAGCGGGCGCTACGGCGCCTATGCCATGGAGCTGCTGCTCAACGAGATGATGAAGCGCGGTGCCGAGCGCGCACGCTTGCAGGCGAAGATATTCGGCGGCGCACGTGTCATTGCCGGCATGGGTACGCTCAATGTCGGCGAACGCAATACGCGCTTCGTGCAGCGCTATCTGGCCACCGAGCAAATACCGGTTGTCGGTGAGGACGTACTCGACACCTGCCCACGCAAAGTCTGTTTTTTTCCCGACAGCGGCAAGGCGATGGTCAAGCGCCTCGGTGCCTCGGTCGAGACCGGAGCACTGTGGCGACAGGAGCGCGCTGCGGCCCAGCGTGCGGTGTCGTCCGCCACCGGATCGGTCGAGCTGTTCTAGAGCGTCAAGCAAGCGAACCGGTGAATGCCTATGTCCAAGATACGCGTTCTGGTGATCGATGATTCCGCTCTGGTACGCAGTCTGCTGCAGCAGATCATCCAGCAGCAACCAGACATGGAGTGTGTGGGTGTTGCCGCCGATCCACTGATCGCACGCGAACAGATCCGCACGCTCAACCCCGACGTCATCACGCTGGACGTCGAAATGCCGCGTATGGACGGCATCGAATTCCTGCGCAGGCTGATGCAGTTGCGGCCGATGCCCGTCGTCATGGTCTCGACACTCACCGAACGGGGTGCCGAAATCACATTGCGTGCGCTGGAACTCGGGGCGGTCGATTTCGTGACAAAGCCGAAGGTTGGCCTTGCCGATGGCTTGCGACAGCTCAGCGAGGATATCG
>JAJVIJ010000055.1 GCA_022072095.1 Rhodocyclaceae bacterium | reverse complement strand
CCGATAGACGCTGAAAGACGCCGAATCATTCCCACTCGATCGTCGCCGGCGGTTTGCCGGAGACGTCGTAGACCACGCGCGAGAGGCCGGGCACTTCGTTGATGATGCGCCGCGAGCAGAGGTCGAGCAGTTCGTAGGGCAGGTGCGCCCAGCGGGCGGTCATGAAGTCGACGGTCTCGACGGCGCGCAGCGCGACGACGGGTTCGTAGCGGCGGCCGTCGCCGGTGACGCCGACGCTTTTCACCGGCAGGAACACGGCAAACGCCTGGCTGGTCTTGTCGTACCAGCCGGCGCGGCGCAGTTCTTCGATGAAGATGTGGTCGGCCAGGCGCAGCGTGTCGGCGGCGGCCTTGGTGACCGCGCCCAGGATGCGCACGCCGAGGCCCGGGCCGGGGAAGGGGTGGCGCTGCACCATCTCGGCGGGCAGGCCAAGTTCCAGGCCGATGGCGCGCACTTCGTCCTTGAACAGCTCGCGCAGCGGTTCGACCAGTTTGAGCTTCATGTGCTCGGGCAGGCCGCCGACGTTGTGGTGGCTCTTGATGACGTGCGCCTTGCCGGTCTTGCTGCCGGCGGACTCGATCACGTCCGGGTAGATGGTGCCCTGGGCGAGGAAATCGACGCCCTCGATCCGGGCGGCTTCCTCGTCGAACACGTCGATGAACAGGCCGCCGATGATCTTGCGCTTGGCCTCGGGATCGGCGACGCCCGCGAGCGCCTCCAGAAACCGCGCCTCGGCGTTGACGCGGATCACCCGCACGCCGAGGTTGCGCGCGAACACCTGCATCACCTGGTCACCTTCGTGGTGGCGCAGCAGTCCGTTGTCGACGAACACGCAGGTGAGCTGGTCGCCGATCGCCTTGTGCAGCAGCCCCGCGACGACCGAGGAATCGACACCACCCGACAGACCCAGCAGCACCCGGCCGGAGCCGACCTGCCGGCGCACGGCGGCGATGGCGTCGTCGATGATGTTGCCGGGCGTCCAGGCATTGCCGCAGCCGCAGATCTCGTGCACGAAGCGCGCGTAGATGCGCGTGCCCTGGGTGGTGTGGGTGACCTCGGGGTGGAACTGGATGGCGTAGTAGCCGCGGGCCTCGTCCGCCATGCCGGCGAGCGGCACGTCGGCCGTGGAGGCGATGCGCTTGAAGCCCTCCGGCAGCGCGCTGACGCGGTCGCCGTGGCTCATCCACACATCGAGCAGGCCGTGGCCTTCGGCGTTGACGCGGTCCTCGATGCCGTCGAGCAGTTTCGAGTGGCCGTGGGCGCGAATCTCGGCATAGCCGAATTCCTTGACCTCGCCGGGCTCCACCGCGCCGCCGAGCTGCACCGCCATGGTCTGCATGCCGTAGCAGATGCCGAGCACCGGCACGCCGAGCGTCCACACCGCCTCCGGCGCGCGTGGCGAGTTCGGCTCGGTGACCGACTCCGGCCCGCCGGACAGAATGATGCCCTTGGGCGCGAACGCCCGCAGCGCGGCAGCGTCCATGTCCCCGGGGTGAATCTCGCTGTAGACGCCGAGCTCGCGCACGCGCCGGGCGATCAGCTGCGTGTACTGCGAGCCGAAGTCGAGGATCAGGATGCGGTCGGCGTGGATATCGGCGGACATCGGCTCACCTGCGGCGCGCGGCCGCGTCGGGGTTGGGCGTGCAGTGGGGCGCCGGACAGGCTGGTCGGCCGCTCAGTCGACCTGATAATTGGGCGCTTCCTTGATGATCTGCACGTCATGAACGTGGGATTCGCGCACGCCCGCGGCGGTGATTTCCACGAAGGCCGAGCGCTCATGCATTTCCTCGATCGTGGCGCAGCCGCAGTAGCCCATGCTGGCGCGCAGACCGCCCATCAGCTGATGGATGACGTTGATCACCGAGCCCTTGTAGGGCACCCGGCCTTCCACGCCCTCCGGCACAAGCTTGTCGGCGTGGGTCGCCGGATCCTGAAAGTAGCGGTCCGCGGCCCCCTGCTGCATGGCGCCCAGCGAACCCATGCCACGGTAGGATTTGTAGGATCGGCCCTGGTAAAGGTCGATCTCGCCCGGCGCCTCTTCGGTACCGGCGAACAGGCTGCCCAGCATGACCGCGTGCGCGCCAGCGGCGATGGCCTTGGCGATATCGCCGGAATAGCGGATGCCGCCGTCGGCGATCAGCGGTACGCCGCTGCCGGCCAGCGCGCCGGCCACGGCATCGATGGCGGAAATCTGCGGCACGCCGACGCCCGCGACGATGCGCGTCGTGCAGATCGAGCCGGGGCCGATGCCGACCTTGACCGCATCGGCGCCATGATCCGCCAGCGCACGCGCGGCGTCGGCCGTGGCGATGTTGCCGCCGATCACCTGGATGTGTGGAAAATGACGCTTGACCCAGCGCACACGATCCAGCACACCCTGGGCATGGCCGTGGGCGGTGTCGACCACGATCAGGTCCACGCCGGCTTCGGCCAGCGCCTCGGCCCGGCTTTCGGTGCCCTCACCGACGCCGATCGCCGCACCGACACGCAGCCGACCCATGGAGTCCTTGCAGGCGAAAGGATGCTCGGTGGACTTCTGGATATCCTTGACCGTGATCAGCCCCCTGAGCGTCATGCCGGCGCCGACCACCAGCACCCGCTCCAGCTTGTGCTTGTGCAGCAGCAGCTTGGCTTCTTCCGGCGTCGCGCCCTCACGGACGGTCACGAGCCGCTCGCGCGGCGTCATGATCCCGGCCACGGGCTGATCGAGATTCGTCTCGAAGCGCAGATCGCGGTTGGTGACGATCCCGACCACCCGGTCGCCTTCGACGACCGGAAAGCCCGAAATCTTGTGCACGCGCGTCAGCTCCAGCAACTGGCGCACGCTCATGTTCGGTGAAACGGTGATCGGATCCTTGAGGACCCCGGATTCGAAGCGCTTGACCTTGGACACTTCGGCGGCTTGGGCCCTGGGGGCGAGATTCTTGTGGAGGATCCCGATGCCGCCTTCCTGCGCCAGCACGATCGCGAGACCGGCCTCGGTCACGGTATCCATGGCCGCCGAGACCAGCGGCAAATTCAGTTCGATCTCGCGGGTCAGCCGCGTGGCCAGGCTGACATCCCTGGGCAGGATGTTGGAGTGGGCCGGGACGAGCAGGACATCATCGAAGGTCAAAGCTCTCTTGAGAACACGCATGGCTCATATTCCTGCCGGCAAATCCGTATTATACGGGTGCCTAAGCGCGACTTTCCGGGGGAGCCCATGCGTGTACTGTTGATGGCCGGCGTTGCGGCCCTGGTGGGGGTGGCCCAGGCCGCCGACGTCTACAAATACCGCGATGCAAGCGGACGCATCATCTATTCGGACTCCCCGCCGCCGAAGGTGCGCGGCGCCGAAAAGTTGCCTGCGGTTCCGACCCCTCCTCCCACGGTCCGCCCGACCGATGGCGGTGCTGCGGACCGGGCCACTGCGCAAGACTCGGCCAAGAGCACGGCGCCGAAGACGCTCGCCGAGCGTGAACTCGAATCGCGCCAACGCCGCGAAGCCGAGCAGGAGAAGGCCAGGAAGGCCGAGCAGGAAGCGCAGCAGGCCGCCATGCGCAAGCAGAACTGCGATGCGGCCCAGCGCCAGATCGCCGCGATCGAATCCGGGCAACGGCTGGCCCGCTTCAACGAAAAGGGCGAGCGCGAGTTTCTGGACGATGCGGCGCGCGCGCGCGAACTGGACGCTGCCCGCAAGGCCGCTGCCGACTGGTGCAAGTAGCCGGGGCGCTCTTCCCGGCAGGCTCGGGGGCCGGAACCGCTGCGGTCGGCCGCCTAGGCCGGCGATGCCGCCGCCGAGGCGGCCACTGAGGTAGCCGGTCGCAGACCGTTCAGCAGATAGTCGATCAGGTCGCGAACCGGACGAATCGCCTCGCCGAAGGGCAGCGCGCCGGCGCCGCGAAAGAACAGCCCCCGCTCTAAGTCGCCGCGCAGCGCGGCGGCGAGCTGATTGTCGATGCAGAACTGACCGAAGCGTGCGATGCCGTCACGCAGCCCGCAGCTGATCAGGCAATCCCAGGCGAGCGTGCAATGATGCGCGCTGCTCGCCTTTGCACACAGATGCGCCTCGCGCTTCAGGTAGTTCGCGAGCCATGGCGTGCGCACCGCGCGCGCCGGGAGGCCAGCGACGCTGATGAATTCGACGATATCCTCGGGGCGCGCCTCGGCCAGCACCCGCTTGAACGTGGGATGCGCGTCGCCTTCCTCGGTCACCGCGAACGGCGTGCCGACCTGGACCGCCGACGCACCCAGCGCGAACAGCGCACGCACGCGATCGGGCGCGTTGATGCCACCGGCCGGGACGAGCGGAACCGGCTTCATGTCCATGCGCTCGAACAGCTCCAGACAGCCGGGGATGACGACGTCGAAATCGAAGCGTCGATCGTGCAGCTCGGCGACGGACGCCGCACCGAGGTGTCCGCCCGCGTAACCGGGATGCTCGAGCACGATGGCGTCCGGCGCAATGCCCTTGCGCGCCCATTTTTTCAGCAACAGCGAGACGCCGCGCACATCCGACAGGATAGGGATCAGCGCCACCTCTGGGAAATCCGCCGTCAGCTCGGGCAGATCGAGCGGCAGGCCGGCACCCATGACGATGGCGTCGGCACCGCTCTGGCAGGCGACGCGCACGTAGTCGGCATACTGCGTGACGGCACGCATCACGTTCACCGCGACGGCGCCGCGGCCACCGGCCAGCGCCTTGGCGGCGCGCACTTCGCGCGACAGCGCTTCGAGATTGGCCGCCTCGATGCGCGCGCGATCGCGGCTGCGCCCGGTCGTGGCCATCAGGTCGGGGTGCAGGCGCCGCAGATCGACGCTGGCAATCGTGCCCAGCGCGCCACATCCGGCCACGGTCCCGGCGAGGCGATGGGCGGACACGCCCACACCCATGCCGCCCTGGACGACGGGCAGCAGGCTCCGTCCGCGGAGCGAAAAAGGCGGGGCGTGGGGGGCGAGTGTGGCAACGGGCATGGCGGGCGATGCTAGGGGCTACGACGCCGGTCGGTATTGATCCAGATTAAGCTATCGTTGCTCCGGCTTCCGGTTGTCCGCCTTTGTACGCTTCCAGGAGGATGGACGTCGGTTCGGCTTCTGAAGCAGAATCCGCCATCACCGCTGCCCGCGGCCACGTTCGCGGCTTTCGTACGGGAGTTGACCATGGCCATCGAGCGTGGCGCCGACACCAAGGATCCGGAGCCCGCCGATTTCCTGGTGGCGCTGAACAAGCTGGCATTCGCCGATCCTTTCCGCTGGCTCCGGCGCGGCATGCGGGATTTCCTCCGGGCTCCGGCCATCGGGCTCTTCTTCGGCGGCTGCTTCGTCGCGATGGGCTGGGCGCTGGTGCTGGCGTTCGAGAGCGCTCCGGCCTACTTGCTGGGGCTTTCGGCGGGATTTCTCTTGGTCGGTCCCTTTCTCTGCATGGGTCTCTACTACGCGAGCGAACGCCTGGAATGCGGCGAGCGACCGCGACTCGTCGACGCGGCCATGGCCTGGCGCCGCAAGCTCGACACGCTCGCGATCTTCGGCGTGATGCTGCTCGTGCTCGAGATGCTCTGGGCGCGCGCCTCGCTTGTCGTGTTCGCGCTCTCGTTCCAGGGCACGATGCCGGATTTCGCGGGCTCGCTCAGGAGCCTCGTGAACCCGAAAAACGTCGACTTCATCATCGCCTGGGTGGCGTTGGGCGGCGTATTCGCCTCGATCATCTTCGCGGTCAGCGTGGTGAGCATCCCGATGATCCTGGACCGACGCAGCGACGCGATCACCGCGGGCCTCACGAGCGTTCGTCTGGTCCTCACCCAGCCGATCGTGCTCCTGACGTGGGCGGCGACCATCACGTTGCTGGTGGCGCTGGCGATGCTACCAGGCTTCGTGGGCCTGTTCGTCGTCGGCCCCGTACTTGGTCATGCGTCGTGGCACGCCTATCGCTCCGCAGTCGGGCATCGCGACCGAGTTCCCGCAGACCCTGGGCCCGCAGCCACGAGCCCGCGTTGACATGCCCCGAAGCTCGCAAGCACAATGGCCCGACCATATCGATAATGCATCGGACGATGCCGTCGCGCGGCCCGGTGGCAATGGCAGCGGCCCATCGGCCGCGGCAGGGCCGCGCGATGGCAAAGTGACGGTTACCCATAACTTGAAGCGCATGACCGCGACCTCGTCCTCTCCCGATGCCCCGTCTGTCAATACGCCGTCGCCGGCCATGGCGTGGTTGGAAGCCTGGCGAGAATGGCAGCAATCGATGGGGGACGACTGGCTTGCGCGGCATCGGGACCTGTGGCAGCGTTATTTGGGCGCGGTCGACGTCGGCGCCGCCTCCGCGGCCGACGCGGCGCAGTCGGAGGATGCCCGGTTTCGGGCGCCGGCCTGGTCCGACGACCCCTACTTCGCCTACCTGCGCGAGGCGTATGCGATCAACGCCGAGTTCTGCCTGAAGCTGCCGGCGTTCATGACCGACTTGCCGGCGCGGGAGCGCGAACGCATGGGCTTCATGCTGCGGCAGTTCGTGGAAGCCTGCGCGCCGTCCAATTTTGCAGCGACCAATCCCGAGTTCATCCGTCGCGCGCTGGAGACCGGCGGCGCCAGCATTACGCAGGGCATCGCCAACTTGCTCGCCGACCTGCGTGCGGGCCGAATCTCGACCCATGATGCTTCGGCCTTTAGGGTCGGGCACGATCTCGCCTCGACGCCGGGCAGCGTCGTATTCGAGAATGCCCTGATGCAGCTGATACAGTACCGGCCGACCACCGCGCGCGTGCATGCGCGGCCGCTGCTGATCGTACCGCCCTGCGTGAACAAGTACTACATTCTCGACCTGCGCCCGGACAACTCGTTCGTGCGCCACGCGCTCGACCGCGGTCACACCGTGTTCATGATCTCCTGGCGCAATCCGGGGGCCGATCTGGGCCATCTGACCTGGGACGACTATTTGCGTCTCGGGCCGATTGCCGCGCTGAACACGGTGCGCGCGATCAGCGGCTGCGCGCGCCCGAATGCGCTCGGTTTTTGTGTCGGGGGCACACTGCTCGCCTGCGCCGTCGCTGCGCTCGCCGACCCAGCCATGGAGGGCGCCGATCCGGTGACGAGCCTGACGCTGCTGACCACGCCGCTGGATTTCTCCCGGCCCGGGGAGCTCGGACTGTTCGTCGCACCCGACATGCTGCGCCGCTGCGAAACGCAGTTCGCCGGCGGTGGGCTCGTGCCGGGGCGCGATTTCGAACGATTGTTTTCCAGCCTGCGCGCCAACGATCTGATCTGGCGCTACGTCGTGTCGAACTATCTGAAGGGCGAGCAGCCGCCGGCTTTCGACATCCTGTTCTGGAATTCCGATTGCACCAATCTGCCCGGTCCGATGGTGGCCTGGTACCTGCGCCATATGTATCTCGACAACGCACTGGTCACACCGGGTCGCCTGTCCATGCTCGGCGTCGCGGTCGATCTGCGTCGTATCCGCTGCCCCGTCTATCTGATGGGCGCACGCGAGGACCACATCGTGCCCTGGCAGACGTGTTACTTCGGCGCCCGTCTGCTCGGCGGGGAGCCCCGCTTCGTGCTGGGAGCCAGCGGTCATGTCGCCGGCGTGATCAATCCGGCCGCCGCGAATCGGCGCAGCCATTGGAGCGGAAAGGTTCGTGCCGGCGAGCCCGACGACTGGCTGCTGGCCGCGGATGAAATACCGGGTAGCTGGTGGCATGATTGGACGACATGGGTCGCGGCCTTCGGCGGGCCGCTCGAACCGGCGCCGCGGCGCTGTGGCAGCGACGACTACGCGGAGATCGAGCCTGCGCCGGGCCGCTATGTGCTGGCTGGCTGCGAGGGCTGACATTGCAGCGAATGTTCATTGTGTCATTGTGTTATTGGGGGATCGGAGATGGCGAGAGTGGCTTTGGTGACGGGTGGCATGGGCGGCTTGGGCGAGGCAATCTGCATCAAGCTGGCGGCGCTCGGTTATCGTGTCGTGACGACTTACAGCCCGGGCAACACGAGATCGCAAGACTGGCTGCAGACCATGAACAACATGGGCTACGGATTTCGCGCCGTGCCCTGTGACGTCGCCGATTTCGACTCGTGCGCGGAGTGCGTCAGCCAAGTCGTCAGTGGAGCCGGCGCGGTGGACGTCCTGGTCAACAACGCCGGCATCACCCGTGACATGACTTTCAAGCGCATGAGCAAGGCAGACTGGGATGCGGTCATCAGGACCAATCTGGACAGCTGCTTCAACATGACCAAGCAGGTCATGGACGGCATGGTCGACCGCCGCTGGGGGCGCGTGGTGAACGTCTCTTCGGTCAATGGTCAGAAAGGGGCGTTCGGCCAGACCAACTATGCCGCTGCCAAAGCCGGGATCCACGGCTTCACGAAGGCGCTCGCACTCGAGGTCGCGAAATTCAACGTCACCGTCAACACCATATCGCCGGGCTACATCGGCACCAAGATGGTCACCGCCATTCCGCAGGACATTCTGGATTCCAAGATCCTGCCCCAGATCCCGATGGGACGCCTGGGCAAACCCGACGAAGTCGCCGGGCTGGTGGCCTATCTCGCCTCCGAAGAGGCCGCCTTCGTGACCGGCGCCAACATATCGATCAATGGTGGTCAGCACATGTTCTGAGTCGGTGCGCCTATAATCGGCGTCAGATGCTGCTGACGTGCCCCGGATACATTGCTCGCGGTGAGGTCCATGAAGCGCAACGAACAGACTCAGCGGTCCGCTACACCCGACCCGGCGCCCGAAGGGGCTGACCCGCCACCTGGTGCCACACCGGGAAGATCAGCGGCGCATCGCCTGATCAAGAAGTATCCGAACAGGCGCCTGTACGACACGCGCACCAGCTCCTACATCACCGTTGCCGACATCAAGCGCCTCGTTCTGGCCAGCGAGGCGTTCGCCGTCGTCGACGCGAAGACCGGCGAAGACATCACGCGCAGTATTCTGCTGCAGGTGATTCTCGAGGAAGAGGCGGGCGGGGCGCCGATGTTCTCGCTCGATGTCCTCGAACAGATGATCCGCTGCTACGGCAGCACCATGCAGGATTTCATGGGCCGCTATCTCGAAACCAACATGCGCGCCTTTACCGACATGCAGCAGAAGATGCAGGAGCAAGGCCAGGCCATGTTCGGCGACAAGAACGTGCTCGGTCGCGACCTCTGGACCCAGTTCCTCAATTTCCAGGGGCCGGCCATGCAAAGCATGATGTCCACCTACATGGAACAGAGTCGCAACATGTTCCAGCAGATGCAGGAGCAGATCGGCCAGCAGACCCGCTCGCTGTTTTCCGGCTTCAACTTTCCCGGCATGCCTCCGGGTACGCCGGATGACAAGCCGCCGAAAGCCTGATCGGCCGACGGCCACCTCTTTCCTGCAGCGGTGCCGGCTAGAGCACGTGTCGTGGATGATGGCGACGTGCGAGTTCGGTCATGCCGAATCGGACGATTGCCCACGCGCGGGTGCATCAGCGATGCGACCTTGGAACGTTGGTGCAGCGAGGGGCTCCATGGTCCGTCATGGAATGGCGAACGGAAATCCGCTTACGGGGCTCGCGCAGCGCCGGCCAAATCAGCCGCCGGGCAACAGGCGCTGTTCGACGCGACGCATGCCGGGGTGATCGATGCCGCTGGCTCTGAGGGCCGCAAAGTCGGCGCGCAGCGCCGCGGTGAAGGCTTCGGCGCCACGCAGGACGCGGTTCGCGGCGTACAGGTCGAGTGCATTGCCGGTCTGCCCGTTCAGCAGCAGCGCATGCGCCTTGTAGAGCTGGGCCGCCGGGTATTCGGGCGCATGGGCGGGGACGGCATCGCAGGCGACCACCGCATCGTCATGCCGACCCAGATGCAGCGCCGCCCAGGCACGCGTGAGCTGCAGCGCGGCCATCTGGTTGCCGTCCCCGGTCTGGGCGGTCGGTGCGGTTGCCAGCGCTCGCGCGCTCCACACATAGGCTTCGGCGAAGTCGACGCGGCCGGCGACGCCGCGCGCGTACAGCTCGGCGAGCCAGGCGTATGCGGGCGCATGCCCCAGGGCCGCGGCGCGCCGTGCCCAGGCCAGAACCAGCGCCGGCTCGCCACCGTGTTCGTAGAGGAAGCGCGACAGCAGCACCATGGCCGGGGCCAGGCCCGCGTCGGCGGCGCGACCCAGCCAGAAACGCGCCTGATCGCGATCGGCCGGCACCCCCTGACCATGCCAGTAGAGCTGGCCGAGTGCGGCCATGGCCTCGTCCGAGCCGGCTTCGGCCGCGCGCCGCGCCCATTCGGCCGACAGGGCATCGTCCTTGGGCAGGCAAGCACCGAAATAGCGCCAGTCGGACAATTGCTGCATCGCCGTCGCATCGCCCTCGGCCGCCAGGCGCGAGACCTCGATGACGGCCTGGGCACAGCCGCCGGCGAGCTGCGCGCGACGCCAGCGCTCGGGTGCGCCGGGTTCCGCCGCGCAGGCGAGCGCCACGGACACGACAAACAGGATCAGGCCGGCGTGAGCTTGGCGACCGAGAGCGCGAGCCATTTCACGCCCGCCTGGGTGAATTGAACCTGGACGCGTGCATCCGTGCCGCGACCCTCGGCGCCGAGGATGACGCCCTGTCCGAAACGTGCGTGATGGACGGACTGGCCGATGCGCAGGCCGTGTGCGAGTTCGGCCTCGCGCGCGCCCGCGGCCCGACCCGGTGTCGCGGCACGCACCGCCGGACCAGGCCTGTGAGCCATGGGCATCGAGCTCGTGCCGCGGGCTGCCGCCGGCGCGACGGACTGGCGCTGGATCAGCTCGGGCGGGATCTCCTCGATGAAGCGTGAGGGCAGCCGATAGCGGGTCTGCCCGTGCAGCATGCGCGCCTCGGACAGCGTCAGGTACAGGCGCTTGCGGGCGCGGGTCACGGCGACGTACATCAGGCGCCGCTCTTCTTCGAGGCCACGATCCTGCTCGATCGAGTTTTCATGCGGGAACAGGCCCTCTTCCAGGCCGGTGAGAAACACCGCGTCGAACTCCAGCCCCTTGGCGGCATGAACGGTCATCAGCTGGATGGCTTCCTGGCCGGCGCCGGCCTGGTGCTCGCCGGACTCGAGCGCGGCATAGGTCAGAAACTCGATCAAGGGCTCCGCACGCCGGTCGCCATTCGCGTCGCCGCCGGGCGCGAGCGGCGCCGAGTCGAGCGCCACCGCGCCCGCGTGTTCGGCCTCGAACTGGCCGGCGGCATGCACCAATTCCTCGAGGTTGGCGACGCGGTCCTGGGCATCGCGCTCGCTCTGGTAATGGGCGCGCAGGCCGGAGTGCTTCAGCACCTGCTCGATGAGCTCGGCAAGCCGTATGCCGGCACAGCCCTCGGCCATGGCGTCCACCAGGCGCATGAACGCCGTCAGCGACTGGCCGCTTCGGCCCGACAGCCGCGCACTCGCCGCCCACAGGCTTTCGTCATGGCTGCGCGCGAGCTCCTGAAGTTGCTCCAGCGTACGGCTGCCGATGCCGCGCACGGGGAAATTCACGACGCGGGCGAAGGCGGTGTCGTCATGACGGTTGGCGACCAGGCGCAGATAGGCGAGCGCATGCTTGACCTCCTGACGCTCGAAGAAGCGCAGGCCGCCATAGACGCGGTAGGCGATGCCGGCGCTGAACAGCGCATGCTCGACCACGCGCGACTGCGCATTGGCCCGATAGAGCACCGCAATTTCGCCGGGACGGTGTCCCTGCCTGAGCAGCGTACGGGTCTCGTCGGCGATGAAGCGCGCTTCCTCGGTGTCGTTGCCGGCCGCATACAGCCGCAGCGGCTCGCCGCCGCCGCGTTCGGTCCACAGGTTCTTGCCCAGACGCTGACTGTTGTTCCGGATCAGCGCATTGGCAGCATCGAGAATGTTGCTGAAGGAGCGGTAATTCTGTTCGAGCCGGATCAGATGCCGCACACCGAATTCGCGCTCGAAGGTGCGCAGATTGGCGACTTCGGCCCCCCGGAAACCGTAGATGCTCTGGTCGTCGTCGCCGACCGCGAACAGCGCCGCACCGCCGCCGGCGAAACGCTTGAGCCAGCGGTACTGGAGCGGGTTGCTGTCCTGGAATTCGTCCACCAGCACATGCCGGAAGCGCTGCTGGTAGTGGTGGAGCAGGGGCTCATTGCGTGACAACAGCTCGTGCGCGCGCAGCAACAGCTCGGCGAAATCGACCACGCCCTCGCGCTGGCACTGGCGCTCGTATTCGACGAGCAGCTCGACGCGCCGCCGCGTGGGCTCGTCCCAGGCTTCGACCGCCTCCGCTCGCAGGCCCTGCTCCTTGCTCGCATTGATGAATTGCGCCAGCTCGCGTGGCGGAAAGCGCTCTTCGTCGACATTGAGCGCTTTCAGCAGGCGCTTGACCGCGGCGAGCTGGTCGGCGCTGTCGAGAATCTGGAAGGTCTGCGGCAGACCCGCTTCCTTGTAGTGCGTGCGCAGCAGTCGGTTCGACAGGCCATGAAAGGTGCCGATCCACATGCCGCGCACGTCGAGCGGCAACAGCGCGGCCAGGCGCGCGCTCATTTCCTTGGCGGCCTTGTTCGTGAACGTCACGGCGAGAATCTCGGCCGGTCGCGCCGCGCCCTGCGCGATCAGCCAGGCAATGCGCGTGGTCAGTACCCGCGTCTTGCCGGAGCCGGCACCGGCGAGCACGAGCGCGTGTTCGGCCGGCAACGTGACCGCGGCGCGCTGTTCGGGATTCAGGTTTTCGAGCAGAGAAGACATCGGGCGATCTCGGTAGGGCAGCCGATTATAGTCGGCCGACCCGCAGGTCCCGGGGCTTGACGCTTGTCAAGAGGCTGTCTTCCTTCAATGCTATAAACTTCGTTCAACAACTGGCCCGTCAAGAGGCGCTCGCGAGCGGTTCCCCTCTTCAGTGAGGAGAGCAGCAGGATTTTCGAGGCACTTTCGATATTCGGGAAAGGAGTTCGACATGGTGACCCAGCCTCCCCAGACACCGCGGACGGCAGGCAAGAAGGCCCCTGCATCCACGGCAAACAAACCCAAACCTCCTTCGACACGGGCGAACCTCAGGGCGGACGCCAGTGCCGAAGCCGCCGGCGGTACGACCCAGCGGCGCCGGCGCGCACCGGCCAAGGCGGCATCGGCGACGCGGACATCGGGCCTGGCCGATGCCGGTTCGCGCACCCACTACATCGCCGAGGCGGCCTATTATCTGGCCGAACGGCGCGGGTTCTGCGAGGGCAGCGAGCTGGATGACTGGTTGCGCGCCGAGGCCGAGATCGATCGCCTGCTCTCTTCGGGCACACTGTAGCAGGCGGAGTCCGGCCGGCGCGCGAACGCGGGTCGGATTGCCAGCTGGTACCGTTCAGCGTCATTTCGTGAGCCCGATCGAGCCCGCCATGTCATGTCGCAGCGGCTTTGCATCAAGACCACCCGACGAGTGACACCCTGTGGAAACTCATCTTCTCGGGCAGATTGCCCGGCGCACGCTGGCACTGGTGTTGGCCGGCGGCCGCGGCAGCCGGCTGAAGCAGTTGACGGATTACCGCGCCAAGCCGGCCGTGCCCTTCGGCGGCAAGTTCCGCATCATCGACTTCACGCTGTCAAACTGTGTCAATTCGGGTATCCGGCGCGTCGGCGTCGCCACGCAGTACAAGGCGCACAGCCTGATCCAGCACCTGCAACGCGGCTGGTCCTTTCTCGACGGCCGCTTTCACGAATTCATCGAACTGCTGCCGGCCACGCAGCAGATCCGCGAAGACTCCTGGTATCAGGGGACGGCCGATGCGGCCTACCAGAATCTCGACCTGATCCGGCGCAACCGTCCGGATTACGTGCTGATCCTGGCCGGCGATCACATCTACAAGATGGATTACGCGCAGATGCTCGCGCAGCACGTCGCTTCCGGCGCCGATGTCACGGTCGCCTGCGTCGAGGTTCTGCTCGAGGACGCCCATCACTTCGGCATCATGCGTACCGATGCCGGCGGACGGGTGCTCGAGTTCCACGAAAAGCCCGCTCACGCCGCCGCCGATCCCGAACGGCCCGGCAAGGTGCTGGCCAGCATGGGCATCTATGCCTTCAATACCGGTTTCCTGTACGAGCAATTGCTGCGCGATGCGCACTGCACCGACTCGGCGCACGATTTCGGTCGCGACATCATTCCGCACTGCGTGCGCGAGCATCGGGTTCAGGCGCACGACTTCGCTGATTCCTGCGTCGGCAAGCTGCCTCAGGGACCGGCCTATTGGCGCGACGTGGGTACGCTCGATGCCTACTGGGAAGCGAACCTGGAACTCACCAAGGTCACGCCGGAACTCAACCTGTACGACGAAGACTGGCCCATCTGGACCTATCAGGAGCAGTTGCCGCCAGCCAAATTCGTGTTCGACGACGACGGCCGCCGCGGCATGGCCGTCGATTCGCTGGTGTCCGGGGGGGACATCATATCCGGCGCGATCGTGCGGCGCTCCCTGCTGTTCTCGAAAGTGCGCGTCAATCACCACGCCGAAGTCACCGATTCGGTGATCCTGCCCTCGGTGCAGATCGGCCGGAATGCGGTCGTGCGCCGTGCGATCATCGACAAGCTCTGCCTCATTCCGGATGGCATGAAGATCGGGGTGGATGCCGACGCCGACCGGCGCCTTTTCCATGTCAGCGAAAAGGGCGTCGTCCTGGTCACCCCGGAAATGCTGGGCCAGCATGCGCACCTGCGCTGATCGGGTAAGCATGCCGCCTGCCATGGCCGCCATGCGCAGCAGAGGCTGAGCAAGCATGGCCGACCGCCTCGACCTGGTTTTTCTGTGGCACATGCACCAGCCCGACTACCGCACCGGGCCCGAGCGCAGGTTCGCGCTGCCCTGGACGCTGCTGCATGCGCTGAAGGATTACACCGACATGGCCGGCCATTTCGAGCGCCACCCGCAGGTCCGCTCGGTGATCAATTTCGTGCCCACGCTGCTCGAGCAGATCGAGGATTACCGGCAGCAGCTCGCGGGCGGGCCGATGCGTGATCCGTTGCTCGCGGCGCTGGCGGGGACGGATGAGGCGCTGGCCGATCCCGGGCGTCGCCGGTTTCTGCTCGAGACCTGTTTCCTGGGCAACCACGAACGCCTCGTCGAACCTTACCCGCACTATCGTCGCCTGCATCAGCTCTATCTGGCCGCGGCCGGTGAGCCGGATGCGGTCGCCCACTATTTCGCGACACCCTATTTTGCCGATCTCGTCACCTGGTACTTTCTGGTCTGGTTCGGCGAAACGGAGCGCCGCCGCTCGCCCTTGCTCGCGCGCCTGTTCGCGCAAGGCACCCATTATTGCGAGGCCGACCGCGGGGCGCTGCTCGCGCTCGTCAAGGACGTGCTGGACGGACTGCTGCCCCGCTACCGCCGCTTGGCCGAGGCCGGACAGATCGAGTTGTCCACTACCCCTTACGCCCACCCGCTGGCGCCCTTGCTGATCGATCTTTGCTCGGCGCGCGAAGCGCTGCCTGCCTGCCCGCTGCCACAGTCGCCGCGCTACCCGGGCGGACGCGAGCGTGTGAGCCGGCACTTGGCGCTTGCCCAGACGGTCGCGGCCAAACACTGGGGCCATCCGGCCTCGGGCATCTGGCCGGCCGAGGGGGCACTCTCCGACGTCGTACTCGCCCTCATCGATCAGGCGGGCGCCGCCTGGACCGCGAGCAGCGAATCGGTGCTGGCCCAGAGCCTGCGTGCCAACGGCAGCGATTACCAGCGCGCGCGTGATCTGTACCGGCCGTGGCGTGTGGCCGGCGCGGGCGATACCCGCATCTACTTTCGCGATGAACGCCTGTCGGACCTGATCGGCTTCGAATATGCTCGTTGGCATGGGCGCGATGCGGCCGCGCATCTGCTCAGCGAACTGGAGTCGATCCGGCAGGCGGCCCCCGATGGCGAGACGCCGATCGTCAGCATCATCCTGGACGGCGAGAACGCCTGGGAATACTACCCGTACAACGGCTACTACTTTTTCAACGACCTGTTCGAGGGCCTGGCCGACCACCCGCATCTGCGCACTACCACCTATGCGGCATTGTCGGGCGAAGGTCGGGAAGCGGCGGACCTGCCCCATCTCGTTGCCGGCAGCTGGGTGCACGGCAACCTCTCGACCTGGATCGGCGATGTCTCCAAGAACCGCGCCTGGGATCTGCTGTGCATGGCCAAGCAGAGCTACGACCAGATGCTCTGCAGCGGCCGCCTGAGCCCCGAGCAGGCCGAAATCGCCGAAAAAAAGCTGTTGGGGTGCGAAAGTTCCGACTGGTTCTGGTGGTTCGGCGACTACAATCCGGCACGCTCGGTCGCGAGCTTCGACGCGCTGTTCCGCGAGAACCTGCGCGACCTGTACGAGAGCCTGGGCCTGCCCGCCCCGGCCAGCCTGGATCAGGCGATTGCCCATGGCGCCGGCCACCCCGAAGCCGGTGGCGCCATGCGCAGGGCGAAATGAGGGGCGCGGGTGACCGGCTGCACTTGTCCATCGAGAAAGGGTGAAACATGAATTCCAGCAAGGCCACCGACATTGCCGCACTACTCGGGCCCGAGGCGGATGCGCTGCTCGGCCATCGCTGCACCGGCATCCCCAAGGAAGCCCTGCAACTGCCCGGCCCCGATTTCGTCGAGCGCGTTTGGCTGCAATCGGATCGCAAGCCCGGCGTGCTGCGCAGCCTGCAACAACTGTTCGATCACGGCCGTCTGGGTGGCACGGGCTATCTGTCGATCCTGCCGGTCGACCAGGGGATCGAGCATTCCGCCGGCGCCTCGTTCGCGCCGAATCCCATGTATTTCGATCCGGAAAACATCGTCCGGCTCGCGCTCGTCGGCGGCTGCAACGCGGTCGCGTCCACGCTAGGCGTGCTCGGTGCGGTGGCGCGCCGTTACGCGCACCGCATCCCGTTCATCGTCAAGATCAACCACAACGAATTCCTGTCCTACCCGAACAGCTACGACCAGATCCTGTTCTCGTCGGTGGAGCAGGCTTTCGAAATGGGCGCCGTCGCGGTCGGCGCGACCATCTATTTCGGCTCGGCGGAATCCAAGCGCCAGATCCAGGAAGTCGGCAAGGCCTTCGAGCGCGCCCACGAACTCGGCATGGCGACGATCCTGTGGTGCTATCTGCGCAACAACGCCTTCAAGCACGAGGGCGTCGACTATCACCTGTCGGCCGACCTCAGCGGTCAGGCGAACCATCTTGGGGTGACGCTGCAGGCCGACATCATCAAGCAGAAAATGCCCGAAAACAACGGCGGCTTCAATGCGCTCAAGTTCGCCAAGACGCACGCCAAGGTGTATAGCGAGCTGACGTCCGATCATCCGATCGACCTGACGCGCTATCAAGTGGCGAACTGCTACATGGGGCGCGCCGGCCTGATCAATTCGGGCGGCGAATCCAAGGGCGCGGCCGACCTCGCGCAGGCGGTGCGCACCGCGGTGATCAACAAGCGCGCGGGCGGCATGGGGCTGATCTCCGGGCGCAAGGCCTTCCAGAAGCCGATGGATGAAGGCGTGGCGCTGCTCCATGCCATCCAGGATGTCTATCTCTCCGCCGACGTGACGCCTGCCTGATGTCCGGCACACCCTACTTCATGGAGGTGCGCCCGCGCGTCCCAGAGAAACTCGGACGGCTGGACGAACTCGCGCACAACCTCTGGTACACCTGGGATCGTTCGACCAGGACGATGTTCGCGCGTCTGCACCCGGCGCTGTGGCATGCCGCCGGACACAGCCCGAAAGCCTTCCTGAAACGCGTCCATCAGCGCCGGCTCGATGCGGCGGCAGACGATCCGGTGTTCCTGGCCGGATTTCACCGCGTGCTCTCGGCCTACGACACCTACCACCAGGACAGCCGTCGCGACCCGCTCGTCGAGCGCCTGGGCGAGAATGGCCTGATCGCCTATTTTTGTGCCGAGTTCGGGCTTCATGAAAGCCTGCCGATCTACTCGGGGGGGCTCGGCATCCTGGCCGGGGACCACCTGAAGGCCGCCAGCGACATGCGCCTGCCGTTCGTCGCGGTTGGGCTGCTCTACTCCCAGGGCTACTTTGCCCAGACCATAGACCGGGAAGGGCGACAGCACGCGCTATACACCGACTCGGATTTCGACGATCTGCCGATCAGCCCGGTGATCGGCAATGATGGTCGGCTGGTGCGCATCGCGGTCGAATACCCAGGCAGGCAAGTCTGGGCACGCATCTGGCGTGCACGCATCGGCCATGTCTTCCTGTATCTGCTGGATACCGATGTCGAGGACAACAGCCCGGCGGACCGCGACATCTGCCACCGCCTCTACGGTGGCGACCGGACCACGCGCATCGAGCAGGAAATCATGCTCGGCATCGGCGGTGTGCGGGCGCTGGCGGCGGTCGGCCTGAGCCCCACCGCCTGGCATGTCAACGAAGGGCACGCGGCCTTTCTCGCACTGGAGCGCGTGCGCGTGCTGACGCAGGCCGGCCTCGATCTGCCGTCGGCAATGGAGGCGATCGCAGCCAGCACGGTGTTCACGACCCACACCGCGGTGCCGGCCGGTCACGATCACTTTGGCGAAGACATGATGCGTCATTACTTCGACGCCTGGTGCCGAGAGACGGGTATGCCGTTCGAAGCGCTCATGGCCTTGGGGCAGGGCAATGGTGACGGCAGCCGGGAATTCAACATGACCGCGCTGGCGATCCGCGGCTCGCGCTACCACAACGGCGTGTCGGCGATCCATGGCGGGGTGTCGTCGCGCATCTGCGCCTATCTGTGGCCCGAGATTGAAGCGCATGAAAACCCGATGACCCACATCACCAATGGGGTCCACGTGCCGACTTTCGTCGCGCAGGACTGGCACGAATTGTTCGACAAGTATCTCGGGCACGGCTGGATGCAGCGCGCGACCGATCCGCAGTGCTGGGCGCGCGTACATGGCATCCCCGACCAGCAATTCTGGAGCGTGCGCCAGGCGCTCAAGGTCCAGATGCTGCACCTGATTCGCGCGCGCGTATCCGAGCAATGCGCGCGCAACGAGGTGTCGGGCGCGCACCTCGATCGACTGCTGAAGCTTGCCGACCCCGATCATCCCAACATATTGACGATCGGCTTCGCCCGGCGTTTTGCCACCTACAAGCGCGCTACTCTGTTGTTCTCGGATCTCGATCGCCTGTTGCGCCTCGTCACCAACCCAGCCTGTCCGGTGCTGTTCATCTTCGCCGGCAAAGCGCATCCGGCCGACGAACCCGGGCAGGCGTTCATCCGCCGCATCAACGAAGTGGCCAACATGCCGGAGTTCGAGGGCCACATCCTGCTGATCGAGGGCTACGATCTGCGCCTCGCGCGCAGGCTGGTGTCGGGTTGTGATGTCTGGCTGAACAACCCGATCTATCCGCTGGAAGCGTCGGGGACGTCCGGCATCAAGGCCGCCATGAATGGCGTACCGAACCTGTCGGTGCTGGACGGCTGGTGGGGGGAAGGCTACGACGGCACGAACGGCTGGGCGATCAAGCCAGCCTCGCGTATGTCGAATCCTGCGGAGCGGGACGCCGAAGAGGCGCGCACGCTCTACGAATTGCTTCAGGACCGAGTGACCAAGGCCTACTACGACGTCGGGCCCATGGGCTATTCGCCCAAGTGGATCGAGCTCGCCAAATCGGCCATCGCCACGCTGCTTCCGAGCTTCAATGCGCACCGGATGCTCACGGAGTACATGGAGAAATTTTATGTGCCGGCCTCGCGCGCGCACACCGTGTTTTCGGGCGATGGCTACGCCCATGCGCGCAGTCTTTCCGCGTGGAAATCCAAGGTGCGCGCCGCCTGGCCCGGGGTCGGCCTGCGCCGCATCGACCCGCCACAACGGAACGTCGAATACGGCCAGAGCCTGCACATCGAGATGGCACTGAAACTGAACGGACTGGAACCGGACGACGTTCGCGTCGAGCTGATCTTCGGCTGGTCGCGCGGCGGCGCCGAAACCCCGATCCAGGGCCGCCACTATCACTTCGTCCCCGGTCACCAGCTCCTGTCCGGCGAGCAGGTGTACGAACTGGATCTCCACCCCGATCTGTGCGGCAAGATCGAGTATCACATCCGCGCCTACCCGGCCCATCCCCTGCTGACCCACCCGTTCGAGCTGGGCCTGATGCGCTGGCTCTGACTTCGAGCCGTGTCGCCCATGTCCGAGTTCGCAGCCGAGACAAGAGCGGTCGACAGCGCCTGCTGGCAGGCGCTGCGCCGCCATGCCGAACGACTGGGTTCGGTACCCTTGCGCGCGCTGCTCGCCGAAGGGGACGTGCGCGTCGAACGCCTGCACTGTGCGGCCGGTCCATGGCATGCCGATTTCAGCAAGCAGCGCATCGATGAGTCGTCGCTCGCCGCGTTGTTGGCGCTCGCGCGCGCCGCCGGCATCGAGGGGCGACGCGACCAGCTCTTCGCCGGTGAGCGCGTCAATGTCACCGAAGACCGTGCGGCGCTGCACGTCGCGCTGCGTGGCAGCGCCGATCCCGGCATCCAGGTCGAGGGCGTCGACGTCGCCGACGACATCGCCGGCAGCTTCGCGAAGCTGGGCGAGTTCGTCGAGGCGGTGCGCGCGGGCCGGATCACCGGCTATTCGGGACGACCGCTGCGCCACATCGTCAATCTCGGCATCGGCGGTTCCGATCTCGGGCCGCGCATGGCCGTGCGTGCATTGCGCGCGCACAGCCTCCCCGAGCTCAGGCTGCACTTCGTCGCCAACCTCGACGGCGCCGACCTCGCCAGCACGCTGGCGCACTGCCCGGCGGCGGAAACGCTGGTGATCGTCGCCAGCAAGACCTTCACCACCCAGGAAACGCTGGCCAACGCGCGCTCGGTGCGTGCCTGGCTCGAGCAGGCCGTGACTGCCGCCGGATTGCCCGCGGGCGTGGCGACGAATCAGTTCGCGTCCGTGACCGCGAACCTCGACCGTGCTCGCGAGTTCGGCATCCCGGACGCTTGCATCTTCCCGTTCCGCGACTGGGTCGGTGGCCGCTACTCGCTCTGGTCCTCGGTCGGTCTGCCGCTCGCACTGGCGATCGGCATGAACGGTTTTGCGCAGCTGCTGGCCGGTGCCGCGGCCATCGACCATCATTTCCGCAGCGCGCCGCTGGAGGCCAATCTGCCGGTATGGCTGGCGCTGATCGACATCTGGAACCTCGATTTCCTTGGCGCCGAAAGCCACGCCATGCTGCCGTACAGCGATTCGCTGGCGCTGCTGCCAGCCTACCTCCAGCAACTGGAAATGGAGAGCAACGGCAAGTCCGTGCGCGCGGACGGAACGCCGGTAGGCTGCCCCACCGCGCCGGTCATCTGGGGTGAGGCCGGCACAGTCGGCCAGCACTCGTTCTATCAATTGCTGCACCAGGGCGGCCGCCTGATTCCCTGCGATTTCATCGCCTTTGCCGAGGCCGACTTCGACCTGCCCGGGCACCACGATGCCTTGCTCGCGCATTGCCTCGCGCAAAGCGCGGCGCTGGCGCTGGGCAAGACGCTCGCCGAGGCCACGTCGGAACTGTCGGCCGCGGGCCATGACCCGGCGACGGTCGCGCGCCTGGCGCCCCACAAGGTGTTTCCGGGCAACCAGCCCAGCACCACGTTGATCGCGCATCGGCTCACGGCCGAGAGCCTGGGTGCGCTGATCGCGCTCCACGAGCACAAGGTGTTCGTCCAGGCAGCGATATGGGGCCTGAACCCGTTCGATCAGTGGGGCGTGGAGTACGGCAAGGTGCTGGCCGCGCGCCTGCTGCCGCAGGTCGCCGCAGGCCGCACGGACCCAATCGAGGATGCTTCGACGCGTGCCGCGATCGCGATCATCGCGGCCTTGCGCGCGCGGCGGCGCAGCTGATCGCGGCCGCGCGCTACGCATGCGTGTGCTGTTCGTCTGCTCGGAAATCGCGCCCTGGGTGAAAACGGGTGGCCTGGGCGACGTGGCCGCGGCCTTGCCGCCCGCGCTGGCCGAACTCGGCGTCGAGGTGCGCATGCTGCTGCCCGGCTACCCGGCCTTGCTCGCCGCCCATGCCGATCGCCGGCCGCTGGACGATGTCGCTGGCGCGCTCGTCGCGCCGGCGGGCAATCTCCCCGAAGCCCGCCTGAGCCAGGCGACGTCCGGTGGTGGGCTGACATACGTATTCATCGAATGCCCGGCGCTATTCGATCGCCCCGGGGGCCCCTACCAGCATGGCGGTGTCGACTGGCCCGACAACGCGCTGCGGTTCGGCCTGCTGTCGCGAACCGCGGCATGGCTGAGCAGCCGCGAGTCGTCGTCAACATGGCGCCCCGATGTGCTGCATGGCCACGACTGGCAGGCGGCGCTGACGCCGGCTTACCAGCGTTTCCGCTTCGATACTTCGGTCCCCAGCCTGGTCACGGTCCATAACCTGGCGTTCCAGGGCATCTTCCCGCGTGAAACGCTGGCCGCGCTCGATCTGCCGGAGGCGGCGTTCACGCTGGACGGCGTCGAATTTCACGGCTCGGTCTCGTTTCTGAAGGCCGGGCTGGCTCTGGCCACGCGCCTGAACACGGTCAGCCCGGGCTACGCTCGCGAAATTCTGGACGCGCACCATGGCTGCGGGCTGGATGGCCTGCTGCGTCACCGCCGCGACGCGCTCAGCGGCATATTGAACGGCATCGATACCGAGCAATGGGACCCGGCCACCGATCCCTGCCTGCCACAGCGCTACACCGCAGACCGGATCGAGTCCAAGCGCGCCAACAAGCGCGCGTTGCAGACCGAGCTCGGACTGCCGGCCGGGGACGCCCCGCTGCTCGGCAGCGTCGGCCGCATGACCGCGCAGAAAGGGGTGGATCTGATGCTGGACTGTGCCGAGGCGCTGGTTGCGCGCGGAGTGCAGCTCGCGCTCTTGGGCAGCGGCGAGGCCGAATTCGAGCAACGCGCACTTCGCCTGGCCGGGCGGCATCCACGGCACACTGCGGTCCGCATAGGTTATGACGAATGCCTCGCACATCGCATCGAAGCCGGCGCTGATTTCTTTCTGATGCCCTCCCGCTTCGAGCCCTGCGGACTGAACCAGCTCTACAGTCAGCGTTACGGTACACCGCCCATTGTGCACCGCACCGGCGGTCTGGCCGACACGGTGGTCGACGCCACCTCTGCGCAGCTCGCCGAGGGCCGTGCCACCGGCATCGTGTTCGATGCACCAACGGCCGACAGCCTGCTCGCGGCGGTCGAGCGTGCGCTGGCCCTCACCGACGAGCAATACCGCAGGCTGCAACAGGCGGGCATGGGTCGCGACTTTTCCTGGCACGCCTCCGCGCAGCGCTACCTGGAGCTGTATCGCGAGCTGGCTCCGCGCGCGCCAGTGCGTTCATGAAGAGGCCCATTCCCCGCATCGCGCTGATCGCCGCGATCGCCGAAAACGGCGTGATCGGCGACCACGGTCGGCTGCCTTGGCACCTGCCAGAGGACCTGATTTGGTTCCGCGCGACCACCTGGGGCAAGCCCATCGTCATGGGTCGACGCACCTGGGAGTCGATCGGGCGCCCGTTGCCGGGGCGACGCAATCTCGTGCTCAGCCGCAGCCTGCCGGCCACGGCGGGCATCGAGGTCTACGGCAGTCTGGACCAGGCGCTGTCGGCCTGCGCCGATGCTCAGGAAGTCTGCATCATCGGCGGGGCGGAGCTGTACGCGCAGAGTCTGGCCCTCGCCGGTCGACTCTATCTGACGGAAATCCACCGCAGCTATTCAGGCGACACGCACTTTCCGCCCCTGGATCGTGCGCGTTTCGTCGAGTCCGCACGGACATCCGGGCAGGCCGAGGACGGCACGCGCTACGACTTCGTCGTCCTGGATGCCCGGCGCGAGTTGTCATGCGGCTGAGTGGGCCTGAGGATCGCATCGAGACCGCGGTGCCGGAGATTTCAGCGGCCGCTGGCCTCGATCGGTTCGGAGGCGAGCTGCGCGAAGGTGTGTTCGTCGGCTGCCGGCGCGCACTGCGCAATCAGATCCGCCGCCGCGAGCGCGCCATAGCTGCGCGCGACCTCGGCGGCGGCGCGCGCGTTCTCCTCGAGCCGAGCGTACAGATCCTCCGGCGTGCGCCCACAGTATTCGGAGATCTCGCCCACGACCTGCACCATGGTCGCATGGTGCCAGCCCCGGGCCGTAGCCAGCGCGAGGCGATGGCCGAGCATGACGGCGAATTCGCGTGAGCGCCGGCTCACTGCTCCCTGAGCTACCAGGCTCACCATCGGCGTGAGCTGCCACTCGCGTGCCAGCACCGCGGTCAGATGTCGAAGTCTGAAACCCAGGACGCGCTCCTCGACTTCTTCGCCTGCGTCCGCATCGGCCCTCAATGCCTGATCCAGGCGCACGCCCAGATCCCCTGAATAACACCAGAACGCGATGGTGCCGATCTGCGCGAGCAGGGCGCCAATGAACACCTCCTCGACGCCGCCGTCGCCGCGCCAGGCGGAAATCTGGCGCGCCTGCACCGCGGCGTGAAACGCCCGCGCCATTTCCGCATGGACGCGTGCGCGCACGCCCCCTGTCGCCAGCGCATCGATCAGCGCCACCGACAGGGCTGCCGCCCGTACCGCGTCGAAGCCCAGCATCAGGATCGCGCGGCTGACCGTGGCGACACCCTGGTGGCCCAGGCTGAAGTAGGCCGAGTTGGCGAGCGCGAGCACCCGCGCCGCCATGCCGGCATCACGCAGGATGACTTTCGACAGCACCGCGGCGGAGGCACTTTCCGACTCGATGACACGATCGATCATCCTGGCCGTGGCCCCGAATATGGGCATGTCGCGGTCGCGGATGCGCTCGACCCAGTAGTCGATGCCGGTACCTGGATCGCTGGCGATGGAGGTGGTCGGTCGATTCGGCAAGGCGCGTGGGCGGATTGTCTATTTGCAGACCTTACGGCAGACTTGGGCAAGCATTGAGCCTGTCGACTCCGCCCCCCGCTGCCGCGCCCTTTTCAGCGCCAGCTCACCTGGATGTCCCGCAGAAATGAACGACTTTCTTGATTTCGAGCACGGCATTCACGCCGTGGATGCCCTGTTCAAACGGCCGCGCCTGGCCGCACTGCACCTCATCGTCGAGGGCGGTCGCGCGGCCCTGGTGGAGTGCGGCACCAATCATTCGCTAGCGCAACTGCAACGGCTGCTGGCCCACTGCCATGTCGGCCCCGAGGCCGTGGACTACGTGATCGTCACGCACGTGCATCTCGATCATGCCGGCGGCGCGGGCGCGATCATGCGTCATCTGCCGAACGCGCGTCTGGTCGTGCACCCTCGTGGCGTCCGGCACATGGCCGATCCCGGCCAGCTCTATCGGGCGGCGACCGCGGTCTATGGCGAAGCGGAAATGCGTGCGACCTACGGCGAGCTGCTGCCGGTACCCCGTGAGCGCATGCTGGAAACCCGCGATGGTGCGCTCATCGACCTGAACGGCCGCCCGCTGCTCTTTCTGCATACCCCGGGCCATTGCCGCCACCACCACTGTCTATACGACGAGCGCAGCGGCGGCATGTTCACCGGCGATACATTCGGTATTTCCTACCGGGAGTTCGACGTCGACGGCCGCCCGGCGGTTGTGCTGGCCGCTGCGCCGAGCCAGTTCGACCCGATCGCATTTCACGACTCGATCGAGCGCCTGCGCGCCCTGCGCCCGCGCTGGGCCTTCCTGACGCATTACAGTCGTGTCGGCGACGTGGACCGACTGGCCGACAACTTGCACAGGCTGGTCGATGGCCATGTCGCCGTCGCCGAGTCGGCTCGTGGCCTGGCGGGGTCCGAACGACATCATGCAATGGCCGCGGGACTGGATCGCCTGTTTCGCGATCATCTGCACGAGCATGGCTGTCGCTTGCCGGAGGCGGACATCACCGCGCTGATCGCGCTGGATGTCGAGGTGAATGCCCAGGGTCTGGGGGTTTGGCTGGATAGCGCCTGACCAGCGACCGGTACTCGGCGGTCGGCGAACTTCCAGAGCGGCCCGGGCCGCCGTGCTCCCCTGCTCAGGCCAACCGGCCGTGACAGTGCTTGTATTTCTTGCCCGAGCCACAGGGACAGGGGTCGTTGCGGCCGATCTTGCGCAGCGGACTGGCCGCGCCCGCCGGCTTCTTCTTGACCGATGCAGCCTGCGCGAGCGCCTCGTCGTAATCGGCATGATGGTATTGGACGTTGGCCAGCTCGGCTTCCGGTTCGAGCTCGGTCACGGCCTCGGGCGCGCGCACCTCGACCGTGAGCAACAGGCGCGTGACTTCGGCACGTACCGTGTTGAGCATGGCCTCGAAGAGCTCGAAGGCTTCGCGCTTGTATTCCTGCTTGGGATTCTTCTGGGCATAACCGCGCAGATGGATGCCCTGGCGCAGATGATCGAGGTTGGCCAGATGCTCGCGCCATTGCGTGTCCAGCGTATGCAGCATCAGGTTGCGCTCGAAGGACTGCCAGCCCTCGGTACCGACCTGCTCCACCTTGGCACGATAGCTCTCATCCGCAGCCGCTAGCATGCGCTCGAGGATGTCCCGGTCGGACAGCGCGGGTTCGGCGCGCAGCCAGTCGGCGATCGGGACATGCAGGCGATACTCGGCCGCGAGCGCCGCCTCCAGCCCGGCGATATCCCATTGCTCCTCGACGCTTTCTGCTGGAACGTGGGCCCGGAACAGATCGCCGAGTACGCCCTGGCGCATGGCCAGGATCGTTTCCGAGATGTCCGTGGCCTCGAGCAATTCGTTGCGCTGCTGATAGATGACCTTGCGCTGGTCGTTGGCGACGTCGTCATACTCGAGCAGCTGCTTGCGGATGTCGAAGTTGCGCTGTTCCACCTTGCGCTGCGCGGACTCCAGCGAGCGTGTGACCATGCGCGCCTCGATCGGCTCGCCCTCAGGCATCTTCAGGCGCACCATGATCGCATTCAGGCGCTCGCCGCCGAAGATGCGCAATAGCGGATCCTCGAGCGACAGATAAAAGCGCGACGAGCCCGGATCCCCCTGACGACCCGCGCGACCACGCAACTGATTGTCGATGCGGCGCGATTCGTGACGTTCGGAGCCGATGATGTGCAGCCCCCCGGACGCGATCACCTGATCGTGCAGCCGTTGCCATTCCGTGCGCAACGCGGCGGTTTGGCGTTCGATTTCCGTCTGGTCGGTCTTCGGATCCTTGGTGAGCGCATCGATCTCCCGCTCGACATTGCCGCCCAGCACGATGTCGGTGCCGCGACCCGCCATGTTCGTGGCAATCGTGATCATGCCTGGCCGCCCGGCCTGAGCGACGATCTCGGCTTCGCGCGCATGCTGCTTGGCGTTCAGCACCTGATGCTTGAGGCCATTGGCGCGCAGCATGTCCGACAGCAGTTCGGAGTTCTCGATGGAGGTCGTACCGACCAGCACCGGCTGGCCTCGGCCGTTGCAGTGGCGGATGTCCTCGATGATCGCCTTGTATTTTTCCGCTGACGTGCGATAGACCTGATCCATGCGGTCTTCGCGCACCATCGGTCGGTGCGTCGGGATCACCACCGTTTCCAGGCCGTAGATCTGGTGGAATTCATAGGCCTCGGTGTCGGCGGTACCGGTCATGCCGGCGAGCTTGCCGTACATGCGGAAGTAATTCTGGAAGGTGATCGACGCCAGCGTCTGGTTCTCGCTCTGGATGGCGACGCCTTCCTTGGCCTCGACGGCCTGGTGCAGGCCATCGGACCAGCGTCGGCCCGGCATCAGGCGGCCGGTGAACTCGTCCACGATGATCACCTCACCGTTCTGGACGACATAGTGCTGATCGCGATGGAACAGGCTGTGCGCGCGCAGTGCCGCGTACAGGTGATGCATGACCAGGATGTTCGCCGGCTCGTACAGGCTACGGCCTTCCTCGAGTATGCCCTCGCGCACCAGGATCGCCTCGGCGTGTTCGTGCCCTTGCTCGGACAGCAGGACCTGGTGCGCCTTCTCGTCTACCCAGTAATCGCCCGGTCCGTCTTCCTTTTCGCTGCGCGTGAGCAGCGGCGCGATGGCATTGAGCCTGACATAGAGGTCCGAGTGGTCCTCGGCCTGGCCGGAAATGATCAGCGGCGTGCGCGCCTCGTCGATCAGGATCGAATCGACCTCATCGACGACGGCGAAGTGCAGCGCGCGCTGGCGCCGATCGCCAACTGCGTACTCCATGTTGTCGCGCAGGTAATCGAAACCGAACTCGTTGTTCGTACCGTAGGTAATGTCTGCAGCATAGGACTCGCGCTTGTCGGCGTTCGGCTGCTGCGACAGGATCACGCCCACCGACATGCCCAGGAAGCGGTATATGCGACCCATCCATTCGGCATCGCGGCTCGCCAGATAGTCGTTCACGGTGACGACATGGACCCCGCGCGCCGGCAGCGCATTCAGGTAGGCCGCCAGCGTCGCCACCAGCGTCTTGCCTTCGCCGGTGCGCATCTCGGCGATCTTGCCGTCATGCAGCACCATGCCGCCGATCAGCTGCACGTCGAAGTGGCGCATGCCCAGCACGCGCCGGCCTGCCTCGCGCACGACCGCGAAGGCCTCGGGGAGCAGCTCGTCGATGGTCGCGCCCTGATCCAGGCGCTGGCGGAACTCGACCGTCCTGGCACGCAGCGCCTCGTCCGACAAGTCCCGCATCGCCGGCTCCAGCGCGTTGATCGCGCGTACCTTGTGCCCATACTGGCGCAACAAGCGATCGTTGCGGCTACCGAAAACCTTCTTGAAAATCCCGGAAATCATCTGTGCACGCCACCACCTACCGGCCACGCAGGAAAAACGGGCAGTCTACCATGCGACTCCCTATGCTCCCTGTGGGCCGGTGCCGCATACTTCTCGAATGCCCGGCTCGTGCGACGGATCGATGTTGATGTCGTATCCAGATTAGCATAGGCTATGCTAGCCGCGTGCCGCCTTCCGGGAGGCGGCAATGCATGTGTGCTGGGCTGGGGGAGGAGGACTCATGCGTCACTCGGTGTGCGAATCGCGTTCTCGAAGATGGCTGGGCCACACCGTGCTGCTGTTATGGGCGGGGCTGGTCGTTTCGGGCTGTGATCCCGGCATCTTCCGCAAGCCGGTCGCGGACGTGAAGGCTGCGACCACGTCATTGCGCGCGGTGTATTTTGCGCAACTCGCGGACGGGTCGGCGGCCTACGCCGACCGCGAGGTCTCCGGCCGACGGCTATTGCTGTGGACGATGGGTCCCACCCGCACGGACCCAGCCCGCATGAAAGAGGTGGCCGAGGAAATCGCTGCCGCCAAGGCGAAGTCCGAGCTCAGGCCCGATTTCATGAAGGTTCGCATGCAGGCCTTCGACGCCGTCGGCGACTACCTGGACGTGCTTGCAGCGCTGGCTGCCGACGAAGCCAGCGAATCGGTGATCGCCGAAGCCAACGGGCTGGTGAAGGACATGCAGGCCCTGCTGGATGCGGTGAAGCGCATCCAGGGCGCCGCCGACCTCGTGGGCAACGCCGAGCGCTGGAGCCAGACGGTCGGCGCCATCGTGCCGGTGTTCTCGGAAGTGTTCAGACTGGTGGGCGCGATCGCGCGCTATCAGGCGATCAGGGATATGTCGCGGCAGACCCAGGACGCCTTCGCATCGCTGATGGAGCTCATGGGCGCCGAGGCCGACAAGGCGCGCGAGCTGACGCTGCTGAAGCTGGAGGATCACGCGCGATTTCTTGAGGGAGCGCTCGCGCGCACCAATCTGGCCGACGATGCCAAGGGCGACATCGTCAGCAAGCTCGCCGAGCTGCGCGGCCAGCATGAGCGCGTCAAGGCCGCCGAAATCCCATCGAAACTGTTCGCGCAGCTCGCCGCGCTGCACAGTCGCCTCGTCGCGCTGGACCAGGGCGATCTGGAGGCCTATGCGCGCCAGATCAAGAGCCTGCGGCAGCGCATCGAGGCCGTGCGCGATGCGACGAAGCGCCTGTGACCCCATCACATCAATCGAGGAAGCTTCCATGGACATCCGGAAAAGCAGTGAAATCGTCGAGCTCAGGCGCGAAGTTCAGCGACAGGAGGCGGCCTACGAGAATCTCGCCGCGGATGCACCGACGGTGAAGGAGTCGAAGGCCTGCGACCTGACCGCGATCGAACTGCACGATCTGGATCGCGCGCTGTTCGATGCCGAATTCATCGCGAACGACTCGCAGGTGAAAAAGCTGATCGCGGAGATCGACGCCGGCACCGCCGGCGGGCGCGCGGTGCTCAACCAGATGGAGCAGATCCGGTCCGCGCTGGCGCGTGTCCGCGATGCGATCCGTGCCGGCACGGCGTTCGCCGGCGAGGCCGAGACGCTGATGACCGAGACGAGCGCCATGCTCGATCTCTTGCATGCATAAATAAGACCACTTACCCCGAAGAGGAGAGTCCCGTGCCCCAGACCCCACCCCAGACCCAGACACAGACACAGACCCAGAAACCCTTCGCAGCCACTGTCTGGCTGCTTGTTTGTCTCGCACTCGTTCCCGTGGCCAATGCCGTCGCGCCGCCCCTGTTGGCGTGGTTGCTCACGCTTGCGCTGCTCGTGGTGTTCACCGCGCTGTGCGGGCAGGCGACCATTGGACGCCTCAGCGGCGCACTGATCGACGACCGGAACGTGATGTCATTGGCGCGCTTTCAGATGATGCTCTGGACCCTGCTCGTTCTGTCCGGGTTCGTGTCCGCGGCGCTGATCCGCGTGTTCAAAGGCGTGGACAACCCGCTGGCCATCCCGATCCAAGGTGAATTGTGGACTTTGATGGGCATCTCCACGGCATCGCTGGTCGGCTCGCCGCTGCTGCTCGGCAACAAGGCGACGCAGTCACCGGACGATAAGGAAGCGAAGAGTTGCTTCGAGCTGCTCAAGCGTCAGGGCGACAGCGAGCAGACACTGGACAAGAAGGGGCTGCTGGTGGTCAACACCGATCCCTCGAAGGCGCGGTTCTCGGACATGTTCACCGGCGAGGAGGTCGCGAACGCGGCGCAAATCGATGTGTCGCGGCTGCAGATGCTCCTGTTCACCATGGTGACCGTCATCGCCTTTGCCGCGAAGCTGGGCGCGGAATTTGTGCGCATCGGTGCCGGCGCAGGCACGGGCGCGGAGTTTTCCATACCCTATCTCGATGCCAGCATGCTCGCGCTGATCGGCATCAGCCATGGCGGCTACCTCGTTGCCAAGGGACAGACCCAGAGCCGACTCGCGCCGCCCTCTCCCTGAGCGGAAGCCTCGTCGTTGCCCGTGCGGCGCACATTCAGCGACATCGGCCATCGCGTCGCCCGCTGAGGTGTCGCGGCTAGCGTTCCCCGCCAGGCCAGAAGCGCCGTATGCCGGCGACACCGTGCGCGCCATGGGCCGCGGCCAGATCCAGATCGCCGGGCCCCAGGCCGCCGAGCGCGAACACCGGCATCGGCAGGCCGGCGGCGAGGCGCTCGAAACTCGGCCAGCCGATGCCGGGCATGCCGGGGTGACTCGCGCTTGCGGCGACCGGACCGAGCACGACGAAATCGACGCCCAGACGCGCGGCGTGCTCGAGTTCGGCACGGTCATGGCAGGAGGCGGCGACCCAGGCGAACGGCGGACGCGCGCGCGCCGCGCGCAGCTGCGCCGCGGTCCAATGCAAACCGTCGGCACCGACCGCCTCGGCGAGCTCGGCCGCGGCGTGCACGAGCACGGTCGCGCCCGCAGCATGTGCCCTGGCCACTGCCTGCCGGGCCAGCGCGGTGCGGTCGGCTTCCGGCAGGCCCGGCTCGCGCACGAGAAACAGCCGGCGACCCAGCGCCAATGCCTGATCGAGGCGCGCGAGCTGGCCGTCGATGCCGTACTCGGACGCATGCGTCAAGGCATACACGCGCGCCAGCCCGAGCGCGCGCTGCACCGGCGCATTGGCCGGCAGCATGGGCTGCGGTGGCGGCGCACCGGGCGTCACCCAGGCGAGTTCGGCGTGCACGCGCGCCTGCGGCGCGTCGTCCATGGTCTTGTCCCGGTCCTCAATGCCCGACCAGGACGGGATCCGGAAGAAATGCAGGCGCACATGGGCATGCGGGTAATGATGCTCGCGCACCAGCCACGGATAGAGCGTGCCGGCTTCGATCGCGAGTTCTTCGCGCAGCTCGCGCACCAGGGCCGCGCGTGGCGTCTCACCCGCTTCCAGCTTGCCGCCCGGAAACTCCCAGTAGCCGGCATAGACCCCGCCCGCGGCGCGCCGGCCGAGCAAAAACTGGCCATCCGCGCGCTCGAGGACCGCGCAGGCGACTTCGACCCAATCGGATGTGGTCATCGCGCCGGTGTGTCGCCCCGCCCGGCGTAGTCCCTGGCAAACTGCATCGCCACCCGTCCCGAGCGCGAGCCACGCGTCAGCGCCCACAGCAGCGCCTCGTCGCGTGCCGATGCGATCTCGGCCGCCTTGAGGCCGAAGCGGCGCAGCCAGTGGCCGACGATATTCAGGTACTCGTCCTGCGAAAAGGGATAAAACGAGACCCAGAGCCCGAAGCGTTCGGACAGGGAGATTTTCTCTTCGACGGCCTCGCCCGGATGGATCTCGCCGTTCTCCAGATGCCGCGTATCGAGGTTCTCGGCCAGGAACTCGGGCATCAGGTGGCGACGGTTCGAGGTGGCGTAGATCAGCACGTTGTCGGGCACCGCTGCGAGCGAGCCGTCGAGCACGCTCTTCAGCGCCTTGTAATGGGCTTCGCCGGCCTCGAAGGACAGGTCGTCGCAGAACAGGACGTAACGCTCTGGGCGGCGGGCCAGGCGCTCGACGATGTCCGGCAGGTCGAGCAGATCCTGGCGGTCCACCTCGACCAGGCGCAGCCCCTTCCTCGCGTGCTCGGCGAGCATCGCCTTGACCAGCGACGACTTGCCGGTGCCGCGCGCACCGGTCAGCAGCACGTTGTTGGCCGGCTGTCCGGCGACGAACTGACGGGTGTTGCGGTCGACCACACGCTTTTGCTCGTCGATGTCCTTCAGGTCCGCGAGCCTGATGCGATGCGGCGTCAGCACGGCTTCCAGATGTCCGTGACCGCGCCGTCGCCGCCAGCGGTAGGCCGGCGCGCGCCAGTCGATGGCCTCCGGCGGTTCGGGCAACTGCGCTTCCAGGCGTGCGAGCAGTGCCTCGGCACGGACCAACAGGTGCTCGAGCACCTTGCCGTCGAAATCAGCCATGCCTATTCGTCCTTGTTCCGCTTTTTCCGGCGCGGCAGCGATAGCCAGACGATGAACAGCAACAACGCCAGCGCCACGCCGGCTTCGAGCAGAAGGAGACCCATGGTTTCGTATGGCGGTGTTCGCGGTGAGCATCCCGGTGGGACGAAGGTCCTATACAGGTCCTATACTTCCGCCCCCGCCTCGGGCTTTTCGGAGCATTTGGGAAATCGCGACTGTAGCGAAAAAGGAGTCGAGCCGCCACGCCCGATGCGTCGGCTGGCTGGGCGTATTGCTTGCGCTGGCCTTGCTGGCTGGCTGTGCCGGCGTGCCGTCCGCGCCACCCGTGGCCGCGCCCGCCCAAGCGCCGACGGCACCCCAGGCCGTGCCGCCGGGCTGTCCGGTGTGTGCGCCGTGCCCGGTCTGTCCGCCGCCGCCCGCCCCACCCACGCCAACCGTCCCGGCCCCGACAGCCCCAACTGCCCGCCTGGTTCCGGCGAGTTGGATGGATCTTCCCGGCTGGCAAGCCGAGCGGCACGCCGAGATCCGCCCCGCCCTGCTGCGTTCCTGCGAAAAGCTGCAAGCCCGCCCGGCATGGCGAGCGGTCTGCACCAAGGCCTCGGTGCTGGCCGACGATGATGCAGGTTGGCGCGCATTTCTGGAGCAGGATTTCGTGCCGCACCAGCTGTTGAACGCCGATGGCAGTACGACCGGTCTGGTGACCGGCTACTACGAGCCGCTGCTCATGGCCAGTCGCACCCGCGGCGGACCCTACCGCTGGCCGATCGAATCGCCGCCGGCGGACTTGATCACGGTCGATCTCGCCGGCCTGTATCCCCAGCTTGCCGGCATGCGCTTGCGCGGACGGCTGGACGGCCGGCGTCTGCTGCCGTACTGGTCGCGCGCCGAGCGCAGCCGCTATCCCGTCGCGCCGGCCCAGGTATTGTTCTGGGCCACCGATCCGCTGGAGGTGTTTTTCTTGCAGATCCAGGGGTCAGGCCGCATCGCGCTGCCCGATGGCCAGCGCGCGCGCGTGTCCTATGCCGACCAGAACGGCCACCCCTACCGCTCGATCGGTCGCTGGCTGGTCGAGCGCGGCGAGATCACGCTCGACCAGGCGTCGATGCAGGGCATCCAGGCCTGGGCGCGCGCGCATCCCGAGCGCCTGGACGAGCTGATCAATGCCAATCCGAGCGAGGTGTTCTTCCGTGAGTTGCCCGATGGCGATGGTCCCGACGGGCCGCCTGGCGCGCTGGGCGTGCCGCTGACCGCCGGACGCAGCATTGCCGTGGACCCGCAGAGCGTGCCGCTGGGCGCGCCGGTCTGGCTCGCGACGCTCGTGCCGGGCCGTTCCGAAGCGCTCGAGCGCCTGGTCATGGCGCAGGACACCGGCGGTGCGATTCGCGGTGGCGTGCGTGCCGACTATTTTTTCGGCTCGGGCCCCGAAGCCGGCCTGTCGGCGGGCCGCATGCGCGCGCAGGGGCGCATGTGGGTGTTGCTGCCGCGTGCATCGGCGCCCTGAGCCGTGGCGAGTCGCGTGCCTTGGTACTCGGCCAGGCATGCAATTCGCCAGTCATTGACATAGCTCATTGCCCGAGCGTGGAAAAACCGTTAGCCTTCGCGGCATCGTTCACCCCCGGGAGCAAGGCCATGACCGAACTGACCACCGTGACCAAAGAAAAACTGATTGCCGACCTGAAGACGGTGCTCGGTGACGCAGACGAGCTGCTGCGTCTCACCGCGAACCAGGCCGGTGAAAAAATCGGTGAGGTTCGCGCCCGCGTCCAGGACAATATCGCCGCGGCGCGCATCAAGCTCGCCGAAATCGAGGACGCGGTGATCGACCGGACCAAGGCGATGGCCCGCTCGACCGACGATTTCGTGCACGAAAATCCGTGGAAGTCGGTCGGCGTCGCGGCCGGGATCGCCTTCCTGCTCGGACTGGTCATCGGCCGACGCTGAGGGTGAGCGCGCCGCGCCGCGGCTGGGCCGAGCGCCTCGCCGCCATCGCCGAACATGCGCTGGCGCTTGCCCAGACGCGCCTCGAGCTGCTCAGCCTCGAGCTGCGCGAGGCCGGGGTGCGCTATGGCGCGGCACTGGCGCTGGCGGCCGCGGCGCTGTTTTTCCTCGGCTTCGGCGTCGTGCTGCTGGCGCTGTTCCTGACCGTCCTGCTCTGGGACAGTCATCGGCTGCTGCCGCTGGCGGTGTTCACCACACTGTTTCTGGTTACAGGCGTGTTCTGCGCGCTGCTGGCGCGCGCGCGCGCGCGGCCCGACGAACGCCTGCTCGGCGCGACGCTGGACGAACTTGCCCGCGACCGCGAGGCGCTCACGCCCGGTCGGCGGCCCAGCACCTAGGCCGGCATGCTCCTAGCATCGGCGCGCACGCTCGAACACGCGGCCAGAATCGGGGCACTGCGCGCGCGCTCCGCACAGCTTCGCGAGAACCTGGCCGACGATCTGACGGCGCTCGAACCACTGTGTGCGCTCGCCGATCGCGTCACCGCCGGCATCGAGCGGGTGCGCGCCCACCCCGAATGGCTGGCCGGCGCGCTGGTGCTGTTCGTCGTCCTGCGCCCGCGCCGCGCGTTCAGGTTCGCACGTCGGCTCGTGTTGCTGTGGGGGCTCTGGCATCGGCTGCGCCCGGCCGTCATCGGTGCCGAAGGCGGGGAAGGACATGGCTCGGTCGGGTCGACGCTGGCGTGGCGTGCCCGCGGCCTTGCCCGGCGATTGTTCAGTCGAGGCTCGAGGGGTGACGCTCGCGCCAGGGCGCGACCTTGATCAGCAGTGCCATACCCGGCAGTCCGAGCAGCGCGCAGAACAGAAAGAACCCCACCCAGCCCAGGCTTTCGACCATCCAGCCAGTGCTCGCATTGACGAAGGTACGCGGGACCGCCGCCAGGCTGCTGAACAGCGCGTACTGGGTGGCGGTGTAGGCCGGGTTCGTTTCGCGGGCGATGTAGGCGACGAACGCGGCTGTGCCCAGGCCCACGCCCAGGGCTTCGAAGCCGATCACGAGCGCGAGTGCCAGCAGCCGCTCGGGCGTGGCCGCCGCCGGGCCGAGCCAGGCCAGCCAGGCGAAGCCCAATATGGCCAGCCATTGCACGCCGCCGAACACCCACAACGCGCGGTGGATGCCCAGGCGCAGCATCCAGATGCCGCCGGCGAATCCGCCGAGCACGCTCGGCCACAGGCCGGCATTTTTCGCGATGGCACCGATCTCGGACTTGGTGTAGCCCATTTGCAGATAGAACGGGGTCGCCAGCGCCGTGCACATCGAGTCGCCGAGCTTGTAGAGAAAGATGAACATCAATACCCATGCCGCCCCGGCCGCGCCACGTCGATTCAGGAATTCGCGAAACGGATCGATCACGGCCGCACGCAGGCTGCTTGGTGTGGCGGCCGAGCGTGACTCGCGGATCAGGCAGGTCACCAACATGCCCGGCAACATGAACGCGGCCGTGATCGCGAACACCGTGTCCCAGGGCAGGCGATCGGCCAGCACCAGCGCGAGCGAGCCCGGTATCAGGCCGGCGATGCGATAGGCATTGACATGCACGGCATTGCCCAGGCCCAGTTCGGCCTCGGGCAGCAGCTCGCGCCGGTAGGCATCCAGCACGATGTCCTGGGTCGCCGAGATCAGCGCGACTGCTCCGGCGAGCCAATAGACCCAGCCGAGCTGTTGCGACGGTTCGAGTGCGCCAAAGGCCGCGATCGCGATCAGCAATCCGAGCTGGGTCACCAGCATCCAGCCACGCCGTCGCCCGAGCCAGGGCAGGGCGTAGCGGTCGAGCAGCGGTGACCAGAGAAATTTCCAGGTGTAGGGAAACTGGATCAGCGCAAACAGTCCGATCTCTTTCAGGCTCACCCCGGCGCCCTGCAACCAGGCCGGCAGCAGGTTGAGCAACATGTATAGCGGCAGCCCGGACGAAAAGCCGGTTGCCACACAGATCGCCATCCGGCGCGAGCACAGCGCGCGCCACCAGGGCATTGCCGTGCCCGGGGCGTGCCGGGCCGTCACCGCGAGTCGGTGCCGCGCTGGACGCGGTACACGGCGATGCTGCCCAGCAGGTTCGGCAGCCAGCGCACGCTGCGGCCGCGCGTCAGCACATGGCGGTCGATGATCCGGTAGGCGTGGTGCGCGCAGAAGGTCTCGAAATCACGCAGGGTGCACAAATGGACATTGGGCGTGTCGTACCACTGATAGGGCAGTTCCGGCGATACCGGCATGTGCCCGGCCAGCGCGATCTGTGCGCGATGTCGCCAGTAGCCGAAATTCGGAAACGACACGATCGCTTCGCGACCGACACGCAGCATCTCGGCGAGCAGGGGCTCGATGCGGTGCATGGCCTGCAGGGTCAGCGACAGGATCACGCGATCGAACGCGGCATCGCGAAAGCCCGAGAGGCCCGTCTCCAGATCGCCCTGGATCACATCGATGCCGCGCTCGATGCTCGCCAGCACCTTGTCCGGATCGATCTCGACGCCGTAACCGCCGGCGCCACGCGTCGCGATCAGGTGGCCGAGCAGCGCGCCGTTGCCGCAACCCAGATCCAGCACCTGCTCGCCCTCGCGTATGAAGCGGGCGATCAGTTCGAAATCCGCACGGGATTCGAGGGCTGCGCCGCTCATGGACGGATGTTCCCCAGGTAGGCGGCGAGCACGCGGTGATAGTGCGGATGCGCGATCAGAAACGAATCGTGCCCGTAGGGGCAGTCGATTTCGGCATAGGACACGCGCTTGCCGTTTTCGACAAGTGCGCGCACGATCTCGCGCGAGCGCGACGGATCGAAACGCCAATCCGTGGTGAAGGACACCACCAGAAAGCGCGCGCGCGCGCGCGCGCAGGCGGCGCCGAGATTGTCGCCGTAGGCATGCGCCGGGTCGAAATAATCCAGCGCCTTGGTCATCAGCAGATAGGTGTTGGCATCGAAGCTGGCGGCGAACTTGTCGCCCTGGTAGCGCAGATAGGATTCGATCTCGAACTCGACATCGAAGCTGTAGCTCAGATCGCCGGCGCGACGAGCGCGGCCAAATTTTTCCGCCATCTGGTCGACCGACAGATAGGTGATGTGACCGAGCATGCGTGCAATGCGCAGGCCGCGTACCGGGTGCACACCATGGGCATAAAAATCACCGCCGTGAAAATCGGGATCGGTCAGGATCGCCTGGCGGGCGACATCGTTGAAGGCGATGTTCTGAGCGGTCAGCTTCGGGGCTGCGGCGAGCACGATGGCGTGACGCACGCGCTCGGGACGATCGAGTGCCCACTGCAATGCCTGCATGCCGCCGAGGCTGCCGCCGATCACCGCCGCCCAGGCGTCGATACCCAAATGATCGGCAAGCCGTGCCTGCGCGCGCACCCAGTCTTCGACCGTCACCACTGGGAAAGCGGCACCCCACGGCCGCCCGGTTTCGGGACGGATCGTCGCCGGGCCGGTCGAGCCATGGCAGCCGCCCAGATTGTTTACGCCGACCACGAAAAAGCGCTCGGTGTCGAGTGGCTTGCCCGGCCCGACCAGGTTGTCCCACCAGCCGACATCGTCCGGGTCGTCCGCGTACCAGCCCGCGACGTGATGCGATCCGGACAGCGCATGGCAGACCAGCACGGCGTTGCTGCGCGCCGCATTCAGCGTCCCATAGGTTTCGAAGCACAGCGTGTAGGCGGCCAGCTCGCTGCCGCCCGCCAGCCTCAGCGGCTCTGGGAAAGCGACTTCCTGCGGTGTGACGCAGCCCACGCTGCGCGCGGTATCGATACGCTCGGACATAAAAAAACCGGTCAGCGCCAGCGCGGGCCGGTTTGCCCTCGCTTTAGCCGTATTTGTTACGCGCCCGCAAGCTGAAGCTCAAATCGGCGCAGAGGGCGCAGACGTTACGGGTCACGCTCGTCGATGTCAAGGCGTGGGGGGCCTCCGATATCGCGGGTCAGACCGGACAAGAAGATCGTGCGCGCCATCATCGCCGGCGAACGCGACGGGCGCGTGCTGGCGAAGATGAAGAACGTCCGCATCCGCGCCTCCGAGGCGGACATCGAGAAGTCCCTGCGCGGCAACTGGCGTCCCGAGCATCTGTTCGCCCTCGGTCAGGCGATGGCGCTGTTCGATGCCTATGGCGAGCAGTTGGCCGCCTGCGACCGGCAACTCGGCTTGTTTCCAGAACGCGGTCACCCGTGTGTGGCGGCGCTGCATGGATTTGAGTCGGCGGCGGGCGAAGTCGGCGACCTCATGGATGCTGGTCGCGCACAGGTTGGCCATCTCGCGGGTCTTGAGATAGCCCCAGACGTACTCGACGGGATTGAGTTCCAGGGCATAGGCGGGCAGGTAGTCAAGGACGATGCGATCGCCCTTCGACTCGACAAACGCGCGCACCAATCGGCTCTTGTGGGCCTTGAGCCCGTCCCAGATGATCAAGAGCTTGCCCTTGATCTGTTTGCTCAGCGCACTCAGGAATTCGACCAATTGTGGGCTCTTGACGGAGCCGGGGAAGAGCCGAGAGTAGAAGTTCCAGAAGGTCACACCGGCGGTCGCCGACGGTTGTTTCCGGGTGAAGCGGTATTGCAGCACCGGGGTTTGTCCCTTGGGCGCCCAGGTGGGCGTGTTTCAGGACTACGACCGCGGCGAGCTGGGCCTGCCCGCCGGGGGCACGCCCGGCCCGGGGCATTCTGGCGCTGGCGGGGGTCCGACGGGCGCTGGATGCGCTGGCTGTCGAGCATCGTGAACGCGGCGAGGCATCGGAGTGGTTGGGCGCGACCGGGCCGATGGGCGGGCGTCCATCCTCGGCAATCTGGAACAGAGCATGTTCGGCGAGACGCTGTACAGCACCCGCGCGGCGCCCGCCGCCCACCTGCTGTACTTCGTGATCAAGAATCACCCGTTCTCGGACGGCAACAAGCGCTCCGGCGTCTTTCTGTTTCTGCTCTACCTGCGTCCAGGAGGGCGTGCGCCTGCCCATGAACCTGATCGCCGAAGCGGCTCCGACGCCGGACGACCGAACCCCGGCGCGATGACCAACGAACAGCGTGCCTCCAAGTCCGGGCGCGCTGATCCCAGAGGAAAATACATGAATTTCGAAAGTTAGTCTTTCGAAATTCATGGCAACATGCCGCCATGGTCGAACGCCAGCCACTGCTCAGCCAGATTCAGACGGCGCTGCAACGCAGCCGCGGCGTGGTGCTGACCGGCCCCCGGCAGTGCGGCAAGACGACGCTGGCGCGCGAGCTGCTGGCGCCGGACTCGGTGAACTATTTCGATCTCGAAGACCCGGCCAGTCTGGCGCGCCTGGACGAACCCATGACCGCGCTGCAAGCCCTGCAGGGGCTGGTGGTGATCGACGAGGTGCAGCGCCGGCCGGAGCTGTTTCCGGTGCTGCGGGTGCTGCTGGATCGCAAGGCCGCACCGGCACATTTTCTGGTGCTCGGCAGCGCCTCCGGCGACCTGCTGCGGCAAAGCTCCGAAAGCCTGGCCGGCCGGGTGGAGTACGTCACCCTCGGCGGCTTTTCGCTGCCGGAGCTGGGCGCCGCCGCCGAATCCCGGCTGTGGCTGCGGGGCGGCTTTCCGCTGTCGTATCTGGCCGCGAACGAGGCAGACAGCGCTGCCTGGCGGCGCGACTTCATGCGCACGCTGCTGGAGCGCGAGCTGCCGCAGTGGGGGGTGCGCGTGTCCGCCACGGCGCTGCGCCGCTTCTGGACCATGCTGGCGCACTACCACGGCCAGACCTGGAATGCGGCGGAGCCGGCGCGGGCGCTCGGCGTGAGCGAACCCACGACCCGCCACTATCTGGACCTGCTGACCGACGCGCTGATGGTGCGCCAGCTTCCGCCCTGGCACGCCAATCTCGGCAAGCGCCAGGTGAAGGCGCCCAAGGTGTACGTGCGCGACAGCGGCCTGCTGCACCAGTTGCTCGGCATCGACGGCGAGCGGGCCTTGCTCAGCCACCCCAAGGTCGGCGCGTCCTGGGAGGGCTTTGCCATCGAGCAGGTGCTGGCGACCCAGGCGCATGACGAAGCCTTTTTCTGGGCCACTCACCAAGGCGCGGAGATCGACCTGATCCTGCGCCGGGGTGATCGCCTGTTCGGCATCGAATGCAAGCGCGCCGACGCGCCGCGCATGACCGCCTCGCTGCGCACCGCGCCCGCCGATCTGGGGCTGGAATGCGTCGCGGTGCTGTACCCAGGGCAGCGGCGCTATGCGCTGTCCGATGCCATCGAGGTGGTGCCGCTGGCGGAGTTGGCCGAGGCGCAGGACCTGTTCGAGGCAGGGAACACGCTCGCATAACCAACGGACAGCTCGTCTCCAAGGCGTAGCACCGTTATAGGGTCAGCACCGTTATAGGGTCAGGTCTCGAGCTGGTGCATTTCCGCCAGTAAACTTTTCAGCATGGCACGCCCATTAAGGCTTGAACTGGCTGGCGGGGTATATCACGTCACCTCCCGCGGAGATGGGGGCGAGGATATTTATCTCGCTGGCGCCGATCGTGAAGCCTGGCTCGAAGTGTTCAGCCA
>JAJVIJ010000039.1 GCA_022072095.1 Rhodocyclaceae bacterium | reverse complement strand
CCGGCGCACGCCGCGACGATCCCAGGCCGATTCGCTCAGCATGTGGTGGAGCCTCTGGTACTGGCTGCCCGAGACGGTCTCGGCCATCTTCTCCATGTTGCGCCGGCGGCACTGGAACAGACCATGCCGATACAGGCGGGCGGAATCCTCGACCGAGCGGGTGAGGCTGCGGAAGCCGGGGAGGTACGGCGCGAAGTGGGAATCGAAGTGCGTGAGCGCGGCAGCGACCAGCGCGGCAATGCTAGTCGAGCATTTGAGTTGACATCGTATTCATCAACTCCAAGATAACTTACATGAGAAACAACGCGTTGCATTATATCAAATGACATTCGCGGGTGGTTGACATTCAATCTGACAAAGTAGAATTAAGCGCCAGTCCGGATCTCACCGCACGCTTTCCCGCTGCGGCGCCGCGATCGGGCGACGGATCAGATAGTCGAACGCCGCGAGACTGGCTTTCGCGCCATCGCCCATGGCCGTGATGATCTGCTTGTAGGGGGCGGTGGTCGCGTCGCCCGCGGCAAAGATCCCCGGCTGCGAGGTCCTGCCGTGCGTGTCCACCTCGATCTCGCCACGGGACGACAAGGCGACGCTGCCTTGCAGCCAGCCGGTGTCGGGCAGCAGACCGATCTGCACGAACAGGCCATCCAGATCGATGTGTCGCATCTCGCCGCTGCCGCGCTCGCGGTAGGCGAGGCCGACCACCTTGTCGCCGTCGCCGATCACTTCGGTGATCTGCGCATGGGTGATCACCGTCACATTGGGCAGACTGCCGAGGCGAGACTGCAACACGGCGTCGGCGCGCAGCGCCTCGTCGAATTCGAGCAGGTGCACATGGCTTGCGGTATGAGCGAGATCGATCGCCGCCTCCACACCGGAGTTGCCACCGCCGATCACGGCGACACGCTTGCCACGGAACAGCGGTCCATCGCAATGTGGGCAGAAGCAGACGCCGCGCGTCTTGTAGGTTTGTTCGCCGGGAACCTTCAGTTCACGCCAGCGGGCGCCGGGTGCGAGGACCACCGATCTCGCGCTGAGCGTGGCGCCGTTTGCGAGCCGGACCCGGTGCAGCGTCTGGCCCGGTATCAGCGCTTCGACCCGTTGTCGCTCCATGATGTCCACTTCATACGCCCGTACGTGTCGAGCCATCGCTTCGGCAAGCGTCGGTCCTTCGGTGTGGGGGACCGAGAGCAGATTCTCGATGCCCTGGGTGTCTTGCACCTGGCCGCCGAAGCGCTCGGCGACGAGGCCGGTGGCGAGCCCCTTGCGCGCCGCGTACAGCGCCGCGGCCGCACCGGCCGGACCGCCGCCGATCACGAGGACGTCGAAGGGGTCTTTCGCGTTCAATGCCTTCGCGTCGCCGTCATGGCTGCCAGGAGCAAGTCGCGCAAGGATGTCGGACAGGCTCATGCGTCCCTGGGCGAAGGGCTCGCCGTTCAGCATCACGCTGGGAACGGCCATGATCTTGCGGGCGTCGACTTCGCTCTGGAACAAGGCGCCGTCGATCATCACGCTTTCAATGCGGGGGTTCAGCGCGGCCATCAGGTTCAGTGCCTGGACCACGTCCGGGCAGTTGTGGCAGGACAGGGCGATGTAGGTCTCGAAATGGAGCGGGCCTTCGAGTGCCCGGATGCGCTCGATCGTCTCGGCGTCGACCTTGGGGGGATGGCCGCCAGTGTGGAGCAGCGCGAGCACCATCGACGTGAACTCGTGGCCCATGGGTACGCCGGCGAAGCGGATGCGCGCCGATTCACCTGGGCGGCCGACCGAAAGCGACGGCCTGCGCGCATCGTGGCCGTCCGCGCGCGTGACGATGCGGGGCGACAGCGACGCCAGCTCGGCGAGCAGCGCGCGGATCTCATCCGACTTGGCGCTGGCGTCGAGCGACGCCACCAGTTCGATCGGGTGTTGCAGGTATTCGAGGTAGCCTGCGAGCTGGGTCTTGAGTGCGGTATCGAGCATGGGGGTCTCCTGAGCGTCCGGTGCGCCGCTGCCGGCGCCGGCCGGCAGCGATGACGTCAAATCCTGCCGACGAGATCGAGCGATGGCGCGAGGGTCTGGTCACCCTCCCGCCATTTCGCCGGGCAGACTTCGCCCGGATGTGTCGCCACATATTGAGCGGCCTTCAGCTTGCGCAACATCTCCGATGCGTCGCGACCGATGCCGTTGTCGTGGATCTCGCAGAGCTTGATGATGCCTTCGGGGTTGACGACGAAACTGCCGCGCAGCGCCAGGCCTTCGTCCTCGATCATGACTCCGAAGTTGCGGGTGAGCGCACCGGTGGGGTCGCCGACCATGGGGTAGCGGATCTTGCGGATCGTGTCCGAGGTGTCGTGCCAGGCCTTGTGGGCGAAGTGCGTGTCCGTGGACACACTGTAGATCTCGGCGCCGAGTTTCTTGAATTGTTCGTAGTGCTCGGCCAGATCGCCCAACTCGGTCGGGCAGACGAAGGTGAAATCGGCCGGGTAGAAGACGATGACAGACCAATGTCCGCGCAGCGTCTCATCGGTGATGTCTACGAACTGGCCATCGTGGTAGGCCGTGGCCTTGAAGGGTTTGACAGCGGTGTTGATCAGCGATGTGCTCATGATATGCCTCGTTGTGGGGTCGGTATTGACGGGAGGCATTGTCGGCAGCGCGAGGCCATTGGTCCAACGAGTAATTTTTGTTCTGTTGATCGGGGTATTCGATAAGGGGGCCACCCGGCACTTGGCGTGGTGCGCTGCCTTGCGGTCGAGTCAGAGCGCGCAATGCAGGCGTGGGGCGCACACGTTCATAGAGCTTCAGAACGCGCTTGCCTCAATGTGACGACCCCGTTGTGACCGCGGTCCGCCCGGGGTCGCGCACGAAGCCACCGATGGCGGGAATGTCCGCGGCCTTGACGGGCGTCACAGGGAGTTCGACGTTGCTGAATCGGAGGCTTTCGGGAACGCCCTTTTCAACGTCCCATGAGAGCGCATGGTCTGCGAACCAGTCGAGATCACGGTCATCGATGATGCCAATCCCGAGCTCCGTATCGACATAAAGGTGGCCCGCTTCGTCCAGTAAGCATGCGTCGATGTGGGTGGCTGGCTGTCCGGTGTGGGCTTCCAGTTGTGCGCGCGCGCCATCCAGCCGGAAAACGAAGGGCGTTGCGTCCAGCGCTACGAATACCCGCTGCGGACCATTCTGAAAAAACCATCGACCCTCGCGGTCGCACGCGTAATTGCGATTGATGAAGTCGAGGACGCGCGGGTGCGATATGCGCGCGCGTTCAGGGCCGAAGCGCCACTCTCCACGGCGCGTGAGGGTCAGCCAGCCATAACAGGCCGGAACGTCCGGCCACTTGAGCATGGCCCGTTCCACGATTTCGTCCATGTCACCCTTTCTTCGGCCTGCTGATTACTTGCCCAGCCAGCGCGGTGTGCGTTTTTCTGAAAATGCCCGCGGCCCCTCGACATAGTCCTCGCTGCCGTAGAGCAGGGCGACGCTCGCGGGCGGGCTCGCCATGGCCGCTTGCAGATCGGCCTCTCTCAGCCCCTGCATCACCACGTCCTTGCTGGCACGTATGGATAGCGGGGCGCACTCCAGCACCATGTTTGCCCAGCGGCGAGCGGACTGCATCAGTTCGTGCGGCGCCACGACTTCGTTGACGAAGCCGAGACGCTCGCCTTCGGATGCACTGACGCGGCGCCCGGTCAGAATCATGCCCATGGCCCGCTTGAGCCCGATCTGCCGGGGCAGTCGATGCAGGCCACCGGCAAGGGCCGCCATGCCCACGCGCGGTTCCGGTAAGGCAAATACAGCTGTTTCGGAAGCGATGATCAGGTCGCAGGCGAGTGCGATTTCGAAGCCGCCCCCCATTGCAATGCCGTTGACGGCCGCAATGACCGGCTTGGAAAGATCGAAGCGCGAAGTCAGCCCCGCAAAACCGGTTTTGGCTCGGGCGATCTTGCCGTGTGCAGCCTGGAACTTGAGGTCGTTGCCGGCACTGAATGCACGATCGCCGGCGCCGGTCAGGATTGCGACCCACAGCTCGGGGTCGGCGGTGAAGTCGTCGAAGACCTTTTCCAGTTCCAGGCAGGCCGGCGGGTGCAGGGCATTCATCACCTCCGGACGGTTGATGGTGATGGTGAGCAGATGGCCATCGCGTTCAATCTTGCAGTATTGCAGGGGCGAGCTAGTCATCGAATGTCTCCGCAAAGCCAATACCTGCGTGACCACGACACAGGCCACGGTCAATTGTCGCCATTGTGCATGAGTCGGGCGGGGGCGCTGCAAGCCCCGCATCGGGTCTGGCGCGAGCTTGTGAATGCGTGAGCGGTTGCCCGTGCATCGCTTCGTTACGCCTGGGGACGATGGGCGCCTGACAGGGTGCCATTTTGCCGGCTGGGGTGGGCTCGCTCCGGGAACGTTCTGACGGGATTTGTGTTATTGAGTCGGCGTTGCATTCGCTGTCAATCGAGTCGTGTCAATCACAACCCAAGGAGCCACCATGGAGACAACACAGGATTTCGCCGGCAAGATCGCGTTGATCACCGGATCGACTGCGGGCATCGGTTTCCGGATCGCCGAGGAGCTTGCCCGACGTGGCGCGCGAGTCGCGCTGAACGGCCGTCGTCCGGAGGCCGGGCGCGAGGCGCTGCAAAAACTTGCCGGAAGCGGCGCAGAACCGATATTCGAGGTGGGAAGTGCCAGCCGATATGATGAAATCAGTCGCGTCGTCGAAAACGTCGAGTCGCGCTTGGGGCCGATCGACATCCTCATCAGCAGTGGTGGTTCGGAAAAACCCGGTCCGACACCGTTCCAGGATCTTAAGCCCGAAGATTTCCTGCACGCGTTCGAGACGCGGTATTTGCCCCGTGTATTCCCTGTTCATGCCGTGCTGCCACGCATGCGCGCACGCGAACGCGGCGCGATCGTCCTCGTGACCACCGATGCCGCGCGTCATCCGACGCCGGGCGAGGTGCTGATCGGTGCCACCGGTGCGGCGACGCTGCTGACCACGAAAGGGTTGGCACGCGAGTTTTCCCGCTGGAACATACGGGTCAATTGCGTGGCGCTGACGCTGACCTCCGATACGCCGCGCTATGACGACATTTTCAGCAAGGACGGTTTCGAGAACCGGCTTTTCAGCAAGGCCTTGACGCGCTTTCCACAGGGGCGGGCGCCGACGGCGGGCGAGGTGGCCCAGGTCGCCGCTTTCCTGGCGTCCAATGCAGCCAGTCAGGTGACCGGACAGACGGTGAGCGTGAACGGCGGCCTGTCATTCGGTGGCTGGTAGCATCCCAATCCATTCCCGGCCGAACCGACCGCGGTTCGGCACGGGGGGACGTGCTGCCGGCGCACAATCGAATTCAGCCGCGCATCGCCATGACGACCTTCCAGTCACTTTCCATGACCGTTTCACCGCGCTGATTGACCGCGGTTCGGGTCAGTGTCAGGCTGCCGCGGCCGGGCTTCTTGCCCGCATCCTTGGTCGTGACTTCGACGACGACGTGCAAGGTGTCGCCGATGAAGGTCGGCCTGACCCAGCGACATTGCAGTCCGGCGAGTCCGATGATCGCCTTCTCCATCAGCTTCGTGATCGGGTGGCGCGTGGTCAGCCCGGAGACGACCGCCAGCACCAGCAGTCCGTGCGCAAGGCGCTGGCCATGGGGCGATTTGGAAGCGAACTCGGCATCGATGTGCAATGAGTTGTAATCAGCCGACAGACCGGCGAAGTTCACGATATCGGCTTCGGTCACGGTACGACCGGATGTGACGAAACGGTCGCCGATATTGAGGTCGTCCCAGTAGATGGTCTGGGCATCCAGGCTCTTCAGCATTTCCGGCGTCATCATGTTGCTCATGCAAATTCCTCCAGCGGTTGTTGGGCAGCGTTCGACAAGCATCGCGAACGATGCCTGCCCACTGTCCGTCCTTTGGGTGGCTCAGGCCGCGCCTTTGGCTTTCAGGGCCTCGATATCGCTGGCCGTAAGGCCGGCACGCGACAGGATTTCGACGGTGTTGGCACCCAGCGCAGGCGACTCGCCATGGCGCCGGGCATCGACGCCCTGCATCGGCACCGGAAAGTTCACATATTGAACGCCATGGCCCTTGATGAACATGCCGCGCTGCGTGAACTGGGGTTCTTCGAAAATGCTGGACAGCGATGTGACGGTGGTCACCGGCACATCGTTGTCGTTCAGGATCTTGATCCATTCATCATGGGTTCGGCTCAGCATCTTTTCGCGGATCAGCGGTTCGATCTGTTCCGTGTACTGCCAGCGCTCGGGTGATTTCGCATAGCGTGCATCCTCCAGGGCCGGAATCGCCAGCACCTTCACCAGCGCATGCCAGAAGTGATCCTCGATCGCGCCCACGGCGACGTAGCGCTTGTCCCGGGTCTCGTAGATGCCGTAGCCGGCGCGACGCAGGATGTCCTTTTTCGTGAATGCCGGGTTTTCCTGTGCCGTACCGAGGCGGGGCGAAACCACGGTCAGCACTGCGTCGGTAATGGACACGTCGAGAAACTGGCCCTGGCCGGTGCGGGCGCGCAGCTGCAGCGCCGCCAACACCGAGATGGTCGTGTAGAAACTGCCGGACAGGTCCGCGACCGGCACGCCGACCGCCTGTTCCGGCGGGCCGTCCGGCGTGCCGCACAAAGCCGTGGCACCGCCCACCGCCATGTAGTTGAGGTCGTGTCCGGGGACATCGCGATATGGTCCGGTCTGGCCGAAACCGGAAATCGAAGCATAGATGAGCCGCGGATTGATCGCCTTCAGGGTGTCATAGTCGATCCCGAGCCGCTTGGTGACGCCTGGTCGGTAGCCTTCCGCGAGGATGTCCGCGTCGCGAACCAGGCGCTTCAGTGCGTCTCGGCCTTCCTCGGTCTTGAGGTTGAGCGTGACACTCTTCTTGCCACGATTGACCATGCGAAACACGCCCGCCAGCATGTTCCGCGCGTTGTCGCCAACTTTCGGGCGCTCGATCTTGATCACTTCGGCACCCATGTCCGCCAGCATCTGCGTGGCAAACGGTCCGGGCAACAGTTCCGTCAGATCAAGTACCCGGATTCCAGACAAGGCCAGTTCGCTCATCACCATCTCCTCTCTCTAGAAATCAAGCTGCTGTCGCGTCGGCGGTGTCCGTCCCTCGGCTCCGATGACGGAATACTCGCACCAACGTCATGACATTTGTTGGTACACTCGTGTCGTTATGGATCGTGGGTAACGACCACGCCGCCGCGTTCCATACCGTGGTACGACCCGGTGGCTTCGGCGCATCGAGGCGCATCGATGCGAATCGGGGAATAAAGGGGGCGGCGAACCCGACCGCGCTTTCGGGGGCCTCTTGGGAGTCACTCCCGCTTGGCGCCACGCTTTGTAGGTACCAATTGTAACCACTGAAGTAGTAACCACTGCAATCGACGACGGCGGAGCATGGGTGCCGATGAACCTCGGCCCGATCTTGTCGGTCGCGTCATGAGGAGGAGACACGCATGGATTTCGAACTCAGCCAGGAACAACGGATGATTTACGAGTACGGGAACAGCCTGGTCAAACAATTTGACCGGAAGTACTGGCTGGCCTGTGCCGAGCAGAAGCGCTTCCCTCAGGAAATGTATGACAAGGTCGCGGCCGACGGCTTTGTGGGGATGATGGTGCCGGAAGCCTACGGTGGGGCGGGCCAGGGCATGACCGAGATGCACCTGTTTCTCGAAGGACTGTCCAATCATGGCATCCCGCTATTGAGTCTGGTGGTCGGAGCCACGATGAGCGTCGGATTCATCGCCAAACATGGTACCGAAGAGCAGAAAAAACGCTATCTGCCGGATGCCTGCAAAGGTCGTACGCGCTTCTGCTTTGCCATTACCGAGCCGGGTGCCGGGACCAATACGATCCAGATCACATCGATCGCGAAGAAAAAGGGGGACCGCTATTCGCTGTCCGGCCAAAAGGTGTTCATCTCTGACGCGGACGGCTCGGATTATGCGCTGGTGGTGACCCGGACCAAACCGCATAACGAGGTCACCAAGAAAACCGACGGCTTCACGCTGTTTGTACTGGATCTCAAGAAAAAAGGTATCCAGAAAACGCTGATCCCGGTCGCGATCAACATGCCGGAAACGCAATGGCAGCTGTTTTTCGATGAGGTCGATCTCGGGCCCGAGGACGTCGTCGGCGAAGTCGACAAGGGGTTTGGCATCCTGTTCCAGAGCCTGAATCCGGAACGCATCCTGGTGGCTGCGATTTGCTGTGGTCTGGGTCGGTACGCGCTCGATCGCGCCGTCGAATACACCAAGGAGCGACGGCTGTTCAACAACGTCCCGATCGGCGCCTACCAGGGGCTACAACACCCGCTCGCCGCAGCCAAGACCGAGATCGAAATGGCCTCGTTGATGGCCTTGAAGGCCGCCTATGTGTTCGATCAGGGCCGCGAAGCCGGCGAATTCTCGAACATGGCCAAGGTCGCCGCGGCGGACGCCGGCATTCGCGCGGTCGATGCCGCGGTGCAGTGCTTCGGCGGCAACGGCTTCACCAAGGAATACGGCATCTTCGACATTTATCCGCTGGTCCGCTTGCTGAAAACGGCACCGCTGAATCGGGAAATGATCCTGAACTACATCGGCGAACATGTCATGGGCCTGCCCCGTTCGTATTGATCGGCGCTGGCGACACTTGATACGGAGAACACGATGGACTTCGATTTGACGCAAGAGCAGCAGATGATTTACGAGTATGGCCACAGGCTTGCGAAGAAATATGACCGCAAGTATTGGATGGCGTGTGCGGAAAAACGGGAGTTTCCGACCGCGATGTACCAGCAGGTTGCCGCGGACGGCTTTCTGGGCTTGATGGTTTCGGAGAAATACGGCGGCTCCGGCCTAGGCATGATCGAGGCCGCTCTGTTCAGCGAAGGGCTTGCCGAAGCCGGCATTCCGATGCTCAGTCTGATCGTCGGCGCGACCATGTCGATGAGCCCGATCGACAAGTTCGGCACCGAGGAGCAGAAGCAGCGCTACCTGCCCGATTGCTGCAAGGGCAAGATCCGCTTTTGTTTCGCGATCACCGAGCCGAACGCCGGAACGAATACGATGCTGGCGACCACGCAGGCCCGCGAGCAGAACGGAAAGTTCTATCTCAACGGTCAGAAGACCTTCATTACCGATGCCGAAGGCTCGGATTTCGGGCTGGTGGTCACGCGTACCACACCCCATGACAAGGTCAAGAAAAAAACCGACGGGTTCACGTTGTTCATCGTCAACATGAACGACCCGCGCATCACCAAGCAGTACATTCCGGTCAGTGTCACCATTCCGGAAAAGCAGTGGCAGCTGTTCTTTGACAACGTCGAGCTGGGCCCGGACGATGCGCTCGGGGAGATTGGCAGGGGCTTCGATATCCTGTTCGACAGCCTCAATCCGGAACGCATTCTGGCGGCCGGGATAGGCGTGGGCTTGGGACGGTATGCGCTCGAACGGGCGGTCGCATACTGCAACGAGCGGCGCCTGTTCAACGATGTCCCGATTGGTGCCTACCAGGGCCTGCAGCATCCGCTGGCCGCCTCGAAGACCGAGATCGAAATGGCGAGCCTGATGACACGGAAGGCCGCCTGGGCCTATGACAAGGGTTTGCCGTCCGGTGAGTATGCGAATATGGCCAAGTACTATGCGGCCGAGGCGGGTTGTCGCGCGGTCGACAACGCCATCCAGTGTTTCGGCGGCAACGGCTTCACCAAGGAGTACGGCATCTTCGACATTTACCCGTTGATCAGGCTGATGCGCACTGCACCGATCAACCGGGAAATGATCCTGAATTACATCGGCGAACATGTCATGGGCCTGCCACGTTCCTATTGAGTCGGTACCGGGCGGGCTCGGTCCCGCCTCCTGTTGAATCGCCTGCACCGTCGGTGACGAGGAGAAATGATGCTGAATTTCGACCTGAGCCATGAGCAGCAGTTGATCTACAGCTATGGCGACAGTCTCGCGCGTGAATTCGATCGCAAGTACTGGATGGCCTGCGCCGAGAAGAAGGCATTCCCGGCCGAGATGTACCGCAAGATCGCGGCCGACGGCTTTCTCGGCCTCATGGTGTCCGAGCGCTATGGGGGCTCCGGTCTCGGCATGCTCGAGGCCGCGTTGTTCAGTGAAGGCATGTCGAACAACGGTATTCCCATGCTCAGCCTGGTCGTCGGTGCCACGATGTCCATGAGCCCGATCGACAAGTTCGGCACCGAGGCGCAGAAGCAACGCTTTCTTCCGGATTGCTGCCAGGGCAAGATTAGGTTCTGCTTCGCCATCACGGAGCCCAACGCCGGGACCAACACCATGGCGGCGACGACCTTTGCGCGCGAGCAGGGCGGAAAATTCCTTCTGTCCGGGCAGAAGGTGTTCATCACCGATGCCGGCGATTCGGACTACGCCTTGGTCGTGACGCGCACGACACCTTTGGCCGAGGTCAGGAAGAAGTCCGACGGTTTCACGCTGTTCATTGTGGACATGAAGGCGCCGGGCATCAGTCTGCAATACATTCCGGTCAGCGTTCAGGTCCCGGAAAAGCAGTGGCTCGTGTTTTTCGACAATGTCGAACTGTCGCCGGACGACGTGCTGGGGGAGGTTGGACGCGGTTTCGAACTGCTGTTCGACAGCCTCAATCCGGAACGCATCCTGGTCGCTGCCATGGCCGTGGGTCTCGGACGCTTTGCGCTGGGCAAGGCGGTTGCTTATGCCGCCGAACGGCGCCTGTTCAACAATGTCCCGATCGGTGCCTACCAGGGTTTGCAGCATCCCTTGGCCATCGCAAAGGCGGAGATCGAGATGGCGGCGCTGATGACCCACAAGGCCGCGTGGGCCTACGACCATGGGGTCCCGGCGGGAGAGTTTTCCAACATGGCCAAGTACTATGCCGCCGAAGCCGCCTGCCACGCCGTCGATGCGGCCATTCAGTGCTTTGGCGGCAATGGGTTCACCAAGGAGTACGGCATCTTCGATCTCTATCCGCTGGTCCGCCTGTTCCGCACCGGACCGATCAACCGGGAAATGCTGCTCAACTTCATAGCGGAGCACGTCATGGGGATGCCGAGATCGTACTGATGATCGTGGGGGCTTGAAATAACGACGGGGACCGAGGTCCCCGTCGGCTTTTCTTGGGTGACAAGGCTCAAGCGGCCTCGGCAATGGCCTTAGGCGGCGATTGCGAAACGCTCATCGTTGGCGTTTATGGCTTTGCTTCATTAACGTCGATCGCCTGACGGGTTGCCTGCGCACCTTTGCCCGCCCTGTCGAAACCGGTGCATCCCCACCGAAAAGCACGTGCATGCATGCGCTTGGGTGGAGATGAGGGGAGTCGAACCCCTGTCCAGAACGCCTCCGGGTTGCCGGAATTACAACCATGCCATGATTATCGGGTCCGGGGCCTCGATTTTCAAGTACCGTATGCCGGGTCGGGTGCGGATGGGTGAAACCGGGTGTCCTCATCCCAAGACATCGGCCCAGATGTTTCGTGCCCAGGCGAGTGCGATATCGCCTTCCCTATCGCTCGCCGTGGTCGACAGACCGCCCGAACCGGCGACGGTCTTGAACGTGCGCTCACCAGCATCGTACTGATGAACCGACGCGACATGCATGGCGCTTCGATCGGTGACGAAGCTGTAGCAGGTATTCATCACGACGGGCTGGTCATTGATGGGTTGCCCGCCGAGCAGGTTGATGATTGCCGCGGCGGCGACCTTCGCGTGCTGATTCGCCATGTGTCCGGACTTCGGCATGCCCGGGGCCGAGAACGTGGCATCACCAAGGACGTGCACGCCCGCGGCGGCTTCCGCCTCCATGGACAGCCAGTTGACGCCGACCCAGCGCCCGTTCCTGTTGATGAATGGTCTGGCGATATCCCCTGCACGCTGGGCCGGGATGACGTTCAATACATCCGCCCTGACCGTCTCGCCCAGCTCGAACCGTACCGTCTTGCTAGTCGGATCGACCGAGCTGATGACGTGGTCCTTGCGGTACTCGATCATGCCCGGATAGTGGTCCGCCCAGGCCTTCAGGAACAAGCCTTTCTTCGACTGGATGTCGTCGTTGGCGTCCAGGATCAATACCTTCGATCCGGGCTTGTGGGTCTTCAGATAGTGCGCGATCGTACTGGCACGTTCGTATGGGCCGGGGGGGCAACGATAGGGTGCCTTCGGAATGCAGAGCGCGACCGTGCCGCCATCCCGCATCGACCGGATCTGCTCGTGCAGCCGCGTCGTCTGCGGACCCGCTTTCCAGGCATGGAGAACCGTCGAATCGGCCATTTCCGCAGATAGCCCGGGTACGCTGTCCCAAAGAAAATCGATGCCCGGGGCGACGACCAAACGATCGAAGGCGATACGCTCGTCGGTCGTCAATCGAACCTGTCTCTTGTCGAGGTCGATGGCAGCAACCTCGCCACGCAGCAGCCGAACGCCATGCCTGCGAGCGAGATTTTCGCGACTTAGCGTGATGTCCTCGATGCGCCGTACGCCGCCGACCACCAGATTGGACATCGGGCAGGAGACGAAGTCCGCGTCGCGTTCCACGAGTGTGACGTCGATGCGGTTGTCACTCCACATCCGAAGGTAGCGCGCACAGGTCGCACCTGCATACCCGCCGCCGACCACGACGACCCGAGCGACGCCACGCTGGGCGGTGCTCGCGCAGCCAGCCAGGCCTGCGCCTATCAGAGCCCCCGAAGCCTGAAGGAAATGACGGCGAGACCATGGGTTGTTGTTGGGGTTGCTCATCGACTTCGCCCTCATTGCCTGGCCGCAAAATAGGCGGCGATCAGGTCGATCTGTTGTTCGGTATAACCTTTGGCGATTTGATGCATGATGGTGGTGGGGCGCGAACCATTGCGGAACTCGGTCATCTTTCTGACCAGGGTGTCCTTGGGCTGGCCCGCCAGCGAGTCGATGCCGCCGACGCTCCTGCCGTCGGTTCCATGGCAGTTGGCGCATGTCGCGGCGAGGTTGCGTCCGAGCTGGGGGTCGGCCGCATACGGGCTCGACGGTGTGCACAGGCTTGTCACAATCGCCGCAACCGCGATCGTCGTCTTCATGTGGGGCTCTCCGGTATGTTCTTGGCTTGGTTTTCGGGCTATTTTGCCATCACGGCGGGCGATAGCGCCAGCCGAGACACCGATCCGGGTCGAGCCTCCTGTGTAGATGCAAGGGTGGTTACGGCCCGCATTGCGCCCGATGAGCGCGCGGCCGGCGTGGCGGAACGCTATGAGAGGGTGGCGAGCGCGGCGGATTTGTCCGCCAGAGGTGCGATATCGGTGAGCGCGTGCAGCGCCACGACGTCTCCGATGATGATCAACGCTGGTGGCCGAACGGCATAAGCCTGGGCCAGGCTCGGCAACGTCTGGATCTGACCGACCAGCGTGCGTTGTTCCGGCAGCGTGGCGCGCTCGACGATTGCGGCCGGTGTGTCCGGGCTCAGACCGTGCGCGATCAGCTGCGCACAGATCAGTGGCAGCGTCACGACGCCCATATAGATCACCACCGTCTGCCGCGGTCGCGCAAGCGTCGCCCAGTCGAGGTCGAGGGTGCAGGGGCCGTCCACGCCACGCCGATGTCCGGTTGCGAACACCAGTGTCGTCGCGTGGTCCCGGTGCGTCAGCGGAATGCCGGAGCACGCCGCTGCACCCTGTGCGGCACTGATTCCGGGGATCACCCGTACCGGTATGCCATACGCCGCCAGCGCCTCGACTTCCTCGCCGCCACGCCCGAACAGGTATGGATCACCGCCCTTGAGGCGAAGCACCGGGCGGCCGCCCCATGCCAGACGTCGCATGAGCTCGATGATGTCCTCTTGTCGCAGCGTGTGTTGCCCCGGTTTCTTGCCCACCAGCACGCATTCTGCGCCCTGCGGCACCAGTTCGAGCACGTCCTGGCTGACCAAGTGGTCATACAGCACCAGGCGAGCTGCGCCGATTGCCTTGTAGGCTTTCATCGTCAGCAGTTCCGGATCGCCCGGCCCTGCGCCAACCAGCGTGACCGGCGCCGGGCTCTCCGCCCTGGGCAGAGTCAGCGATGCGTGCAACAGGGTCATCGCGCTTGATGGTTGTGGTTTGCATGGCATGGGTGGATTGTGAAAACGATGTGTCGTCGTGGTCCTTGATATGTATCAAGGACGCTCCCGCTGAGCTTGGCGGACGATGCGCGCCAGCCATGAGGCTTTACCCGTTCAACTATTCACCACCAAGGGAGTGCTTCATCATGCCAACCCGAATCAAGCCAATGGCCGCCGCGCTTGCGGCGGCGCTGACATTGGCCGCGCACGCGCAGGACAAAAAGCCGGTCACCGAGCCTGAGCTGCGGTATCAGGCGGGCTCCTCACCATTGGCGAGCGAGCCGATGTATCAGGCGACCAACCCGAAGGCCCCGCCGATGACGCAGGCCGAGTTCGACAGCGCGCGCAAGATCTATTTCGAGCGCTGCGCGGGCTGTCACGGCGTGTTGCGCAAGGGGGCCACCGGCAAGCCGCTGACGCCCGATCTGACGATCGGCAAGGGTACGGACTATCTGAAGGTGTTCATCGCCTACGGTTCGCCGGCCGGCATGCCGAACTGGCAGACCAGCGGCGAGATGAGCGAGAAGGAAGTCGACCTGATGGCGCGCTACATCCAGCACGACCCGCCGATGCCGCCCGAATTCGGCATGGCTGAAATGAAGAAGACGTGGAAGATCGTCGTACCACCCGAGCTCAGGCCGAAGAAGAAGGAGAACAACTACAACATCGCCAACATCTTTTCCACCACGCTGCGCGACACTGGCGAGGTGGCGCTGATCGATGGCGATACCAAGAAGATCATCAATATCGTCAAGACCGGCTATGCCGTGCATATATCGAGGCTGTCGGCATCAGGGCGATACCTGTACGTGATCGGGCGCGATGCAAAGATCAACATGATCGACCTGTGGATGGCCAAGCCCGACAACGTGGCCGAGATCCGGGTCGGCCTCGAGGCGCGCTCGGTCGACACCAGCAAGTACAAGGGCTACGAGGATAAGCTGGCGATCGCCGGCAGCTACTGGCCGCCACAGTACACGATCATGAAGGGCGACACGCTGGAGCCGCTGAAGATCGTAGCCACCCGCGGCATGACGGTCGGTTCACAGGAGTACCACCCCGAACCGCGTGTTGCGTCGATCGTGGCCAGCCACTTCAAGCCTGAGTTCGTCGTCAACGTCAAGGAAACCGGCAAGACGCTGATGGTTGACTACTCCAACATCGAAGCGCTCAAGGTCACCGAGATCGGTTCGGCCCCGTTCCTGCACGATGGCGGCTGGGATGCTAGCAAGCGCTACTTTCTGGTGGCGGCCAACAACAGCAACAAGATCGCTGTCATAGACGCCAAGGAAGGCAAGCTCGCGGCGCTGACCGAGGTCGGCAAGATTCCGCACCCTGGCCGCGGCGCGAATTTCGTGCACCCGAAATTCGGCCCCGTTTGGGCCACCGGGCACCTCGGTGACGAGACGATCTCGCTGATCGCGACCGACGCCAAGCGCAAGGACCTCGCGTTCAAGCAGGTCGTGCAGCTCAAGGGCCAGGGCGGCGGCAATCTGTTCATCAAGACGCACCCGAAGTCGCAGCACCTGTATGTCGACACGCCGCTGAACCCGGACCCGAAGATCTCGCAATCCGTGGCCGTGTTTGACATCAAGAATCTCGACAAGGGCTACACGGTGCTGCCGATTGCCGAGTGGGCTGGCCTCAAGGATGATGGCGCCAAGCGTGTCGTCCAGCCAGAATACAATCGCGCCGGCGATGAGGTCTGGTTCGCGGTGTGGTCGGCGAAGAACAAGGAAAGTGCGCTCGTGATCGTCGATGACAAGACCTTGAAACTCAAGACCGTGATCAAGGATCAGCGGCTCATCACGCCGACCGGCCACTTCAACGTCTATAACACGCAACGCGACATCTATTGATCGGGCATTGCTCTCTCGGGGGGCGGCTGCGGCCGCCACCTTTTCAGTCAGGAAACGACACAGGACACACCATGAAGAAAATTCTCGTTCTCACGGGCTTGGTCGCATTCAGTGCCGGTGCGCTGGCCGGACCGGTCGAAGATGCGATGAACAAGGCCGGCTGCATGGCCTGCCATGCCAAGGACAAGAAGCTCGTCGGTCCTTCGTTCAAGGACATCGCCGCCAAGTACAAGGGTCAGGACGTCGTCGCCAAGTTGGCGGAAAAGGTCCGCAAGGGCGGCTCCGGGGTTTTCGGCCCGGTACCGATGGCACCGAACGGTCCCGACAAGATCGGTGACGCCGATCTCAAGGCCGCGGTCGAGCTGATCCTGAAGAACTGATCGCATCCGGTGTGCCGCGTGGCTCCCCCGGTCTTTCCGCTGCTGCTGGCGTTGTCGGCAGCCGGCGTCGCCGCGGCTCAGGAGCCACCGACCTGGCGGAGAGCCGAACTGGTGAGTCAGGTGCGCAACGATTGTGGTTCGTGCCACGGTATGCGTCTGACCGGGGGCTTGGGTCCGCCATTGACCCGGGAAGCGCTGGCCGACAAACCGGTGCCGAGCCTGGCCGCGACCATTTATCACGGTCGCGCGGGCACGCCGATGCCGGGCTGGCGCAGCCTGCTCAGTGAAGCCGAGGCGCACTGGATTGCGGAGCAGTTGGTGAGCGGCTTTCCCGAGACTGCGAAATGACTCCGGTCAGGCTCCATGGCGCTGGCGCACGCTCGGCGACAGGTCCTGGCCCGAGGAGTGTTCGATGAGACGGCGTGAACTGCTCGCCTGGCTCGGCCTGAGTCCGGCGGCACTCTTGCTGGGAGGCCATGCGGGGGCGAACGCGAACGCTGCGGCCAAGCCGATTGGGACCGGCGACCTGGGCGTCGTTGTCGAACGTGCCCGCGGCGCGCTGGCGTTGGTGAATACCAGCACGCGCAGCGTGCTGGCCGAGATTGGCGGGCTGGGAGATCTGTCCCATGCCTCGGTGGTGTTCTCGCGCGATGGCGCCGTGGCCTACGTCTTTGGCCGTGATGGTGGGTTGAGCAAGGTCAACCTGTTGACGCGGCAGATCGAGGCCAGGGTGATGCAGGCCGGCAACTCGATCGGCGGGGCAATTTCGGCCGATGGCACGCTGGTGGCAGCCCAGAACTACACACCCGGTGGCATCAAGGTTTTCGATGCCGGAACCCTGGCGCAGCTGGCTGATATCCCCGCCCGCGATGAGCGCGGCGGACTCTCGCGCGTGGTTGGCCTGGCCGACTTGCCGGGCCGGCGATTCATTTTCTCGCTGTTCGACGCCGGTCAGATATGGATCGCCGATCTGTCCGATTCGGGCAATCCGCAGATTACGAAGCTCGTCGATGCCGGCCGTCAGCCCTACGACGCGCTGCTCACCTCCGATGGCCGCTACTACATCGCCGGGCTGTTCGGTGAGGATGGACTGGCTCTGGTGGACTTGTGGGACGAATCTCCCAGGATTCGTCGCATTCTCTCCGGTTATGGCCGTGGTGAACAGCCGCTGCCGGTGTTCAAGATGCCGCATCTGCGCGGCTGGGCCGTGGCCGGGCGACACGCCTACTTGCCGGCAATCGGTCGTCACGAGGTATTGGTCGTCGACACGGCGAGCTGGCTCGAGGTCGACCGGATACCCGTCGCGGGCCAGCCGGTGTTCGTCATGGCGCGGCCCGATGGTCGGCAGGTATGGGTCAATTTCGCTGTGCCCGATTACGACCGCGTCCAGGTGATCGATACGGTTTCGCGGCGCGTCGTGCGCAGCCTGTCGCCTGGAAAAGCCGTGCTGCACATGGAGTTCACGCCACGCAGCGAAGCGGTCTGGATCAGCGCCCGCGACGCGAACCACGTTGTCGTCATCGATACGTTGAATTTTCGGGTGCTGGCCGAGCTGGACATCGACGCGCCCAGCGGTGTGTTCTTCACCAGCCGCGCCACACGCATGGGCTTGTAAACGCATGGAGACCTGCGCCGATTTTCGGCTTTCTCTGCTCAACGATTGGCAGCGCGATTTCCCGCTGGTGCATGCGCCGTTTGCCGCGATCGGCCGGTCGTCGCGTGCCGATGCCGGCGTGGGCGTGACGGCCGATCCAGCATCGGTACTCGATCAGTACCGGGCGTTGCTGCGCGCAGGGGCCATCAGCCGCATTGGCGGCATCTGGGGTGCGGGAGCGGGCGGCAGTGCAATGCTCTGCGCTTTTGCCGTACCGACCGATCGACTTGACGAGGTCGCCGCGCGGGTATCGGCCCATGCGGGCGTCAACCACAACTACGAGCGTGAGCACCGATACAACCTGTGGTTCGTCATGACCGGGCGCGATGACGACGCGGTGACGCGTGCGGTGGATGGGCTGGAATCACAAACCGGTTGCCGGGCGCTGCGACTGCGCATGCAGCGCGCCTACCGTATCGATCTTGGATTCGACTTGCGTCGTCCATTGGCCGAACGTGGTGGTGTCGCGGCGAAGTCCGCGGTACCCGTTGCCGAGGCTGACCTGCAGCTGGCGGCTCTGGTCGAGGAGGGGCTGCCGCTCGTCGAGCAGCCGTTCGATGTCTGGGCCGGCACGTTGGGGCGTCCGCGCGAACGGGTGTTGGAGACCCTGCGACGCTGGTTGGCGACCGGGACGCTGCGCCGCTTCGGCGTGATCGTGCGACATCACGAGGTCGGCTTTGCACACAATGCGATGACCGTGTTCGATGTTCCTGACCACGTGGTGGATGACCTTGGCGGTGCCCTTGCCGGCGCGCATGGCGTGACCTTGGCGTATCGTCGTCGTCGCGCCGATGGTTGGCCATACAATCTGTATTGCATGGTCCACGGCCGCGACCGCTCGGCCGTGTGTGGAGCCATCGACGCCGCTGTCGAACATTGCGGGCTGGAATCGTTTCCGCGTGCGGTACTGTTCAGCCGGCGGCGCTTCAAGCAGTCCGGAGCGCGCTACTTTCGGCCCCTGCCGGCAGAGGCTGCTCATGTCTGAGAAGCTGGATACGGTGGATGCGCGCCTGATCGAGCGTCTGCACGGTAACCTGCCCCTGAGCGACCGACCGTTCGCCGAGGTCGGCGCCGAGTTGGGCCTGGGCGAGGACGAGGTGCTCGAACGCCTGCGCCGCCTGCTGTCGCAAGGGGTGCTGACGCGATTCGGACCGCTATACCAGATCGAACGCGCCGGAGGCCGCTTCGTATTGGCGGCGCTGGAAGTTCCGCCGGCACGCTTCGATGCCGTGGCCGCGCAGGTCAACGCGCTGCCGGAAGTCGCACACAACTATCGTCGGGAACACAGCCTGAACATGTGGTTCGTGGTTGCCGCCGAATCGGCCGAGCGGGCCGAGGCCGTTCTCGAGCAAATCGCCGCGCTGACCGGTCTGCGCGTCTATGCCTTCCCAAAGGAACGCGAATATTTCGTCGAACTGAGACTTCCGGTCACTGGGTGGAGGGGAGGCGGCGCATGACGCTCGATGATTTCGATCGCCGGCTGATCATGGCGACACAGAGTGGCCTGCCGCTGGTGTCGCGCCCCTACGAAGCGGTCGCGGCGATGCTCGGCGTCAGTGGCGACATGGTGCGCGAGCGCCTTGCGGCGCTGCTGGCCAATGGACTGATTCGCCGCATTGGTGCCGTACCGAACCACTATCGACTCGGCTATGTCGCCAATGGCATGACAGTGTGGGACGTGGACGACGCGCAGGTCGATCGCCTGGGTGCGAAGGTCGGCGCATTGCCGGGCGTCAGCCATTGCTACCGTCGGCCGCGCCATATGCCGCGCTGGCCATACAATCTGTTCGCGATGCTGCACGGCCGTTCGCGCGAGGATGTCGAGGACCAGCGCGCTGCGGTGCGCGCATTGCTCGGTGATGCGTGCCGCGCCGACGACGTGCTCTATTCGAGCGCGATCCTGAAGAAAACCGGCTTGCGCCTCAGGGAGGGTTGAAGCGTGTTTCGTGTCTCGCAGTTCATGCGCCTGATCGTCGAAGGCGAACGCCATGGCGAGATGAGCCCAGTATCACCTGCGAGTCGTCGTGGGTCGGCATCCATGGCGGGTACACTCCGCAGCCCCCCCATGGCTAACCGGCCGATCACTTCGGGACCGACGCCACCCGGTCCGGTCGTGATCTGGAATCTGATCCGCCGTTGCAATCTGAGCTGCAAGCATTGCTACGCGTTGTCCGCGAACCACGACTACGCGGGTGAGTTGAGCACCGACGAGGTGTTCAAGGTCATGAACCACCTCGAGGCCGCCAGGGTGCCGGTGCTGATCCTCTCCGGCGGCGAGCCGCTGTTGCGACGCGATCTGTTCGAGATTGCCGCGCGTGCCAAGTCCATGGGGTTTTATGTCGGCTTGTCGTCCAACGGGACCTTGATCGATGCGCCAATGGCCGATCGCATCGCCGCGGCAGGCTTCGATTATGTCGGCGTCAGCCTCGATGGCTTGGCAGCGACCCACGACAAGTTTCGCCGTCTGGATGGCGCTTTCGAGCGCAGCCTGGCTGGCGTGCGCGCACTGCACGCGCGTGGCGTCAAGATCGGTCTGCGTTTCACGATGACAGCGCTGAATGCCGATGATCTGCCGGGTTTGTTGGGCCTGATGCGCGCAGAGCAGATCGAGAAGTTCTATTTCTCGCATCTGAACTACGCCGGGCGCGGCAACATCCATCGCGCCAAAGACGCGCAATTTGCCGCCACTCGCGAGACGCTCGACTTGCTGTTCGATCGCGCCTGGCAGGCGGCGCTCGATGAGCGCGATGAAGAGTACGTCACCGGCAACAACGATGCCGACGGACCATGGTTGCTGCACTGGCTGCATCGTCGCCGCCCCGATCTCCATGCGCGCTTTGGCGGCGCGTTGCGCACGCATCTGGTCGCCTGGGGTGGCAATTCATCCGGGGTCAATGTCGCCAACATCGACAACCTCGGCAACGTGCACCCGGATACGATGTGGTGGCACCACACGCTCGGCAATGTGCGCGAACGGCCGTTTGCGGCGATCTGGTCCGATGTCAGCGACCCGCTGATGGCGGGGCTGAAGCAGAAGCCGCGGCCGGTGGAGGGTCGCTGTGCCCTTTGCATGCATCGCGATATCTGCGGCGGCAATACGCGCGTACGGGCACAGCAGATCACCGGCAATCCCTGGGCCGAGGATCCGGGTTGCTATCTCGGCGACGATGAAATCGGCATCGCCGAAGGGGGCGGCCGCGTGCGCGTGACGCCATTCTCCGGCAAGCTACGCAAATCGGTGTACGCCGTGACGACGGCCTGACTTTCGGCGGGCCCAGCTCTTGATCCGGTTGCTTGCGCGCATCATGGTTCGCAACATGTTCTGCGTCGGACTGGCGCAATCGATGTCCGATATGGTGCTGGCGGACGTCGCTGCCCCGGCGACGCTCTACGGACAACATTGCGCCGCCTGCCATGGCGCCTCGCGTACCGGCCTGACCGGGCCAGCGCTTCTGCCGGAAAGTCTGGAGCGCCTGCGTCGACCCGAGGCACAGAAGATCGTCACAGGTGGCCGCCCGGCGACGCAGATGCCGGGCTTTGCGGACAAGCTCGGAGCAGACGAGATTGCCGCACTGACGCAATGGCTCTATACGCCGGTGCAGCCGGCACCGGCGTGGTCCGAGGCCGACATCCGCAGCTCGCGCGTCGAGACGCCGGGCGCCGGAAATCTGCCGAACCGGCCCCTGTGGCGGGCCGATCCGATGAATCTGTTCGTCGTCGTCGAGGGCGGCGATCATCACGTGTCGCTGATCGATGGCGACCGTTTCGAACGTGTCCATCGCTTCGCGAGCCGCTACGCGCTGCATGGGGGCCCCAAATTCACGCCGGACGGACGCTTCGTGTTCTTCGGTTCGCGCGACGGCTGGATCAGCAAGTACGACCTGTGGAACCTGACGGTTGTCGCCGAGGTGCGTGCCGGCCTGAACATGCGCAACATCGCCGTCAGTGGCGACGGCCGCTGGGTCATGGCTGCCAACTTTCTTCCGCGTACCCTCGCGCTGTTTGACGCCGACCTGAACCTGCACAAAACCTATGCGGCGACCACGCTGGACGGCAAGGGTGGCTCGCGTGTCTCTGCGGTCTATGATGCCAGCCCGCGCCGGAGCTTCATCGTGGCGCTGAAGGACATCGCGGAATTGTGGGAGATTTCTTACGATCCGAAGGCCGAACCGATTTTTGACGGCCTTGTTCACGATTATCGGGGGGGCGAGGGCATCGCCAAGCCTGGTTACCTGGGCGTCAGGCGCACGCCGCTGGACGAGCCGCTGGACGATTTCTTCTTCGACCAAAGCTATCGCCACGTACTGGGCGCCACCCGACCCAAGGCCGATGGCCGACCCAGCGCCCAGGTCGTGAACCTCGACGTGCGCAGAAAGATCGCCGATCTGCCGATCGAGGGCATGCCGCATCTGGGATCGGGTATTACGTTTGCGTGGAACGGTACCACCGTACTCGCGAGCCCCAATCTCAGGGGTGGTACGGTCGATGTCATTGATATGAAGACCTGGAGGCTCGTGCGCTCCATACCGGTGCCGGGCCCGGGCTTCTTCGTGCGCAGTCACGAGAACACGCGCTACGCGTGGACCGATTCGATGATGAGCGCGGCCGCGCGAGACACGTTGACGCTCATCGACAAACGCACGCTCGAACCCGTGAAGCAAATAAAGGAGCCGGGCAAGACCCTGGCGCACATCGAATTCACCAAGGATGGCCGTTATGCCCTGGCCAGCGTTTGGGAAATGGAAGGTGCACTGATCGTCTATGACGCGCAGACGCAACAGGAGGTCCGCCGCATTCCCATGAGCAAACCCGTGGGCAAATACAACGTCTGGAACAAGATCATGCGTTCCGAGGGCACTTCGCATTGACCACGGGTCAGAGGAGCGCCAACAGCCCGGCTGGGTCCTTGGTGATCGCCGTCGCCGCGATCTGCAAATAGCAAGCGAGTGCCGCCAGACAGGCGATGCCGCGGGTCCTGCGCGACCATCCCGGCTTCAGTGCCACCATGCCGAGCGCAACATAGACGACGAGCCCGATGATCTTGGCCAGCAGCCAGGGTGTCGTCGCCGGATTCAGCCCGAGTGTCCAGGCCAGACCGAGCGCGGAGGCGAGCAGCACCGTATCGAGTACGTGGGGCAGCGTCCGGGCTGGTTTTCCGCGCACCCAGGATGCCCCCGACAGCGATGCGGTGCTGCGCAGCAGAAACCCGAAAATGGACAGTCCGACGGCACCTTGATGGACGAGTTTCAACGTCACGTAATCCACGGCTTTCTCCGGGTGGAACCGGCTGAGAGTCGGCTGATTCGATACGGTAGGGATGATCCGGAGCGACCCGGACGCGGCGCAGCCCCGGTCAGATTTCGGGCTGGTAGCTCGCCAGGCGCTGCGCATCGAGGATACGGATGTCGCGCCGGTCGACCGCGATCAGTCCGGCCGATTCAAGTTCGTGCAGCACGCGTGAAAAGTATTCAGGTGTGAGCGACAGCCGGGACGCGATCGTCGCCTTGCTCACCGGCAGCGATATCGTGACCGCGTTCTGGGAGTCGCTGGAACCGAAATCCTGGTCGCGCAGCAAGTAGCCGATCACGCGTTGCAGGCCGCTGTGCAGCGCGTAGGCCTCGACATCGTGGACCAGGCCGTGCAGCCGGCGCGAGATGCCCGCGAGCATGCGCAGCGCGAAGCGCGGGTCATGGTCGATTTCCGTCAGCACGGCTTCCTTCCTGACGGTCAGCAACAATGTGTCGGTCAGTGTCTGGGCATTGATGATGTAGGGCTTGTCGGTGAACATCAGCGCTTCGGCGAAGCTGCTCCCCGGGCCGATCAGCTCGATCACTTTTTCCTTGCCCCCGGGCGACAGTACATACAGCTTGACCTGGCCGACGACCGTGACATGAAATTCCTCGCAAGGTTGCCCGACCCGGAAAATCATGTCGCCGCGCTCGAGGCGGCGGAGCAGGCATCCCTTGGCCAGGCGCTGCAATTCGACCGCATTCATCTCGTGGAAGAGCGGCAGTACCGACAGGTACCGGGGCAGATCGAAGTTCCTCGTTTCCATGGTCAGCATTATTCCGGAGAAGGGCGCGCTGGATTGTAGCGACGGGCAGCCCTGCGCGTCTGATGCAACTCAATGTCGGCTCAGTCTGAATACGATCGGTACTTCCGCCAGTGCAGCGACGGCCTGGCCGGACCGGCGCGCGGGCTGAAACCGCCAGGACTTGACCGCCTCGAGCGCGGCGCGATCCATTTCGTCGAAACCGGACGAGCTAACGACCATCACGTCAGTGGGAAGGCCATCGGCCGCAACGTTGACGCGCAGGCGCACGGTACCTTCGATGCCGCGCCGGCGGAGAGACCATGGGTAGTCCGGCTTTGGATTGGACAGATAGGCCAGCGCTTGCGCTGTATCGGGCTCCTCCGACGCACCCTTCGACGCGGAGGGGCTGGACGGTGCAAGCGTGGGCGAGCCCGACCAGGACCCCGGCCCCATGGGCTCCTCTCGCGTCATAGTGGTCGCCTTGTCCGTTCCCGATGGCTGCGAATCGGTCGGCAGGGCTGTCGCCGGAGGGGTGGTTGAAGCCACCGGAGCCCTTGCGCTGGGATGTGCCCGCGGGTCGGGTTCGTATTGCCTCGCAAGTTTCCCGGCCTGGTTGGGTTCGCGTAAGGGGATTGCCTTGGGCAGTGCGGTCGCTTCGCGCACTTCGGCTGGCGGCAAGATGCTTACCCAAAGTGGAGGCAGGTGTGTCATGACGGGTATCGACGCGGTCAAGGGCAGTCCGGTCAGCAACAAGGCATGGCCCAGCGTCGATGCGAGCAGGGCTCTGCGGAGCGCTGCCCTGCGATCGAGCGGCGCGATGTCCTGGTCGATGCGCTCGATGGCGGCGAGCGTGCTCACGGTTTTTCCTTTGGGCATGGGTGTCGGCCGTCCGCGGCGTCGCGCAAGCTCCGCGCGGCCGTGGGTTGATGGTCGAAGTACGAGTGGCAGGATAGTCGATCCTGATGGCTCGTGGAAAACAGACGACATCATCCCCTCTGGTGAAGGATGCACGGCTCCCACGTCACGCGGCCCGAGAACGCTTCGTAGCGGCTATCGGCAGACAATGGGCGCAGCTCCGGAGCTGACCCGGTCATGGTCGTTTGACCCATCTGGGACGATGCCGATAAAATGGCCCGTTTTTGGAGCAGCGTATGCGTCGCACGCTAGTCGTAGGGAACTGGAAAATGCATGGCAGCTTCGCCGACAACGCTGACTTGCTGGCGGCGATTTCGAGCCAGGCAACGCGCTTTCCCGAGGTCGAGAGTGCGGTCTGCGCGCCTTTCCCTTACCTTGCACAGGTCCGGGAACTGCTCGCCGGAACGCCGGTAAAGTGGGGGGCTCAGAATTCCAGCGAGCATGTCGCCGGGGCGTACACGGGTGAGGTCTCGCCGGCGATGCTGAGAGAGTTCGGCTGCCACTATGTCATCGTCGGGCACTCGGAGAGGCGTACGCTGCACCATGAGACGGATGCTTTGGTCGGTGCGAAGGCAGTCGCGGTCCTTTCCAATGGAATGACGCCGATCGTCTGTGTGGGCGAGACCCTCGACGAGCGCGAGGCAGGACACACCGCTCAGGTCGTGACCCGGCAACTCGATGCCATCATCGCGGCGCTCGGCGCCGATGCGCTTGCGCGCGTGGTCATCGCCTATGAGCCCATTTGGGCAATAGGGACGGGGCGTAGCGCTAGCCCCGAGCAGGCCCAGGCGGTGCACGCATTGATCAGGCAGCGTCTTGCGGGCGTCGATGCGGGTCTCGCCGACGACATTCGTATCTTGTATGGCGGCAGCCTCAAACCGGGTAACGCCGGGGCATTGTTTGCCCAGCCGGATATCGATGGCGGGCTTGTCGGTGGCGCGTCGTTGGTGGCGGCCGATTTTGTGGCCATCATCATGGCCGGGCAATCAGCTCAATCAGCTTAGAGGCGGTTCGATCTACCATGGGATTATTGTTCAATGGAATACTGGTGGTACATGTGCTGATCGGCATCGCCATCATCGTCCTGGTCCTGTTGCAACAGGGCAAGGGCGCAGACATGGGGGCGGCTTTCGGCAGCGGATCCTCGGGGAGCTTGTTCGGGGCGTCGGGATCGGCCAACTTCTTGAGTCGCGCCACCGCGGTGCTTGCGACGGTGTTTTTTCTCACCAGCCTGGGGCTGAGTTATCTGACTGCTCACACGGGCACAGCGCCGGCTGGCAGCGTGATGGATCGGGCTCCGACCGGATCTGGCATTCCCGCCGCGCCCACGGAAGTGCCCGCGGTGCCACGCACCCCGTCCCAGGACGGCAAAGAAATCCCGCGATAGCTCACCCCCGATTTCGGGGCGGCGATATAATCTGCAGGCTACGCGGGCTTGGCCCGATGCCCATGTGGTGGAATTGGTAGACACGCCGTCTTGAGGGGGCGGTGGCGCAAGCCGTGTGAGTTCGAGTCTCACCGTGGGCACCAGCGACCGTGCGGCCCGAAGAGGCTGGTCGTATGGATTTTGGTATTGAGCATTGGCTTTGTGTGGGTCTGCGTCACCATGGCGCGCTGCTTGGCTTGAACTATATCGATATGTTAGATAACTATCTGCCGATCCTCTTGTTCATCATCGTGGGGATTGCGTTTGGTATTGCGCCGATGTTGCTGGGCAGGTTGCTGGCGCCAAACAATCCAGACCCGGAAAAGCTCTCCGCGTATGAGTGCGGGTTCGAGGCATTCGAGAGTGCGCGCATCAAGTTCGACGTCCGTTATTACCTGGTCGCCATCCTGTTCATACTGTTCGACCTCGAGATCGCGTTCCTGTTTCCGTGGGCCGTGGTGCTGAGGGAGATAGGCTGGTTTGGTTTCTGGGCGATGGCCCTGTTCCTCGCGATCCTGGTTGTGGGTTTCGTGTATGAATGGGCAAAAGGCGCGTTGGACTGGGAGTAGTGCATGAGTATTGCAGGCGTCCTGGAAAAGGGGTTTATCACCACAACACTGGATAGTGCGATCAACTGGACGCGCACCGGTTCCTTGTGGCCAATGACGTTTGGATTGGCATGTTGTGCCGTTGAGATGATCCATGCTGGCTGTGCCCGCTACGACTTGGACCGTTTCGGGGTCGTGTTTCGCCCCAGCCCTCGTCAGGCGGACTTGATGATTGTCGCGGGAACCCTGTGTAACAAGATGGCGCCTGCCTTGCGCAAGGTCTACGACCAGATGCCTGAGCCGCGCTGGGTCATTTCGATGGGGTCGTGTGCGAATGGCGGAGGGTATTACCATTACAGCTACTCGGTGGTGCGTGGCTGCGATCGTATCGTCCCGGTTGACATTTATGTGCCCGGATGTCCGCCTACGGCCGAGGCGCTGCTTTACGGGATAATCCAGCTCCAGAACAAGATCCGCCGTACCAATACCATTGCCCGTTGAATTCATGAACAATGCCAAAGGGGAACGCCTTTTTCGGGCGGTTGCCGAGCTCTTGGGCGATAAGGCCCTGACGGTTACGGCGAAGGCGTCCGGATGTGCCGTGGATGTTGCAGCCGGCCGGTACCGAGACGTCGCGGCGTTGTTGAGGGATCATCCGTCGTTGCGCTTCGAGCAACTGATCGAGTTGTGTGGAGTGGATTACTCGGCTTATTCAGGGGCTGCCCGACCTGAGCGGCGCTACGGGGTCGTGGTGCAGCTATTGTCCATCGTGCATAACTGGCGCTTGCAGCTACGTTGTTTTCCGGATGACGACGAGTTTCCGGTGGTGGATTCCTTGGTCGAAGTTTGGCCGGCCGCGAACTGGTTTGAGCGCGAGGCGTTCGATCTTTTCGGGATCGTGTTCGACGGCCACCCCGATCTGCGCCGCATCCTGACCGACTATGGTTTCGTCGGCCATCCATTCCGCAAGGATTTCCCGGTTTCCGGGTATGTCGAAATGCGGTACGACCCGGAGCAGGGTCGGGTCGTGTATCAGCCGGTGACCATCGAGCCGCGCGAGATTACGCCGCGTATCGTGCGTGAGCCCAACTACGGGGATGTCGGCGTTGGCTGAGATACGGAACTACACGCTCAATTTTGGCCCGCAGCACCCATCGGCGCATGGGGTGCTCAGGTTGGTGTTGGAGCTGGACGGCGAGGTGGTCGTTCGTGCGGATCCGCATATTGGCTTGTTGCACCGCGCGACGGAAAAGCTGGCCGAGACACGCACCTGGTTGCAGTCTGTCCCGTACATGGATCGGCTCGATTATGTGTCGATGATGTGCAACGAGCATGCCTACTGCCTGGCAATCGAGCGGCTTCTGGGCATCGATGTTCCGCTCCGTGGGCAATATATCCGCGTGATGTTCGACGAGGTCACGCGGATCCTCAACCACCTGTTGAATATCGGCACACACGCCCTCGACATCGGCGCGATGACCATGGTTCTCTACACGTTCAGAGAGCGTGAGGACCTGATGGACTGTTATGAGGCGGTCTCCGGGGCACGCATGCATGCCGCCTACTATCGTCCGGGCGGGGTGTACCGGGATCTTCCCGATCGGATGCCGCAGTACCAGGAATCGCCGTACAAGAACGCCAGCACCGTGCGTAAGCTGAACGAGGCGCGTCAGGGTTCGTTGCTCGACTTTCTGGATGACTTCACGCAGCGTTTCCCGCGTTACATTGACGAGTATGAAACGCTGTTGACCGAGAACCGCATCTGGAAGCAGCGTACGGTCGGGGTTGGTGTCATCGATCCGGATCGCGCCATGGCGCTGGGGTTCACGGGGCCGATGTTGCGGGGTTCGGGCGTCGCCTGGGATCTGCGCAAGAAGCAGCCTTATGAGGTCTATGACCAGATCGAATTCGACATCCCCGTCGGCGTCAATGGGGATTGCTACGACCGATATCTGGTGCGCATGGAAGAGATGCGACAGTCGAATCGCATTGTTCGCCAGTGCATCGATTGGTTGCGCCTCAACCCCGGTCCGGTGATCACGGGGAACCATAAGGTAGCACCGCCTTCTCGCCAGACGATGAAGGCCAACATGGAAGAGCTGATTCACCATTTCAAACTGTTTACCGAAGGGATCCATGTTCCAGAAGGCGAGTGCTATGCCGCGGTCGAGCACCCCAAGGGAGAGTTCGGGATTTATGCTGTATCCGACGGGGCCAACAAGCCCTATCGCCTGAAAATCCGGGCGCCGGGGTTTGCCCACTTGGCTGCGATGGATGAAATGGCGCGGGGGCACATGATTTCGGATGTGGTCGCCCTGATTGGCACCATGGATGTTGTGTTCGGTGAAATCGATCGCTGATCGGAAATGTCTATGCTGAGTCCGGAGGCGCTGCGGCGCATCGACACGGAGATCGCCAAGTATCCGGCGGATCAGAAGCAGTCTGCCGTCATGGCAGCCCTCGCCATTGCGCAGCAGGAGAAGGGCTGGCTTGCCGAAGATACGATGGCTTTCGTCGCCGATTATCTGGGCATGCCCCAGGTAGCGGTTCTCGAGGTCGCGACGTTTTACAACATGTACGATCTGAGCCCGGTCGGAAAATCCAAACTGACTATTTGCACGGGTTTGCCATGCGCCTTGTCCGGTGCCGACGAAGCCGCCGATCATCTGCGTGAAAAGCTCGGAGTCGGTTTCTCCGAGGTGACCGCCGATGGGAGCTTCATGCTCAAGGAGGGCGAATGCATGGGCGCGTGCGGTGATGCTCCGGTTCTGTTGGTCAACAATCGGCGTATGTGCGTGCGCATGAACAAAGAACGTATCGACGCGTTGCTTGATGAGTTGAATTCGTGAGCTTGCCGACCATATTGACGGGCGGTCTAGACCGCGAATCGAGCTGGCGCTTGGCCGATTATGAGCGCCGCGGAGGGTATCAGGCGCTGCGCGCGATTTTTTCCCGGCCGTTGTCGCCCGACGACGTGATTGCCGAGGTCAAGAAGTCGTCGCTGCGCGGTCGTGGTGGAGCGGGCTTTCCAACGGGGCTCAAATGGAGCTTCATGCCACGCAACCTGCCTGGCGAAAAATATCTGATCTGCAATTCCGATGAGGGTGAGCCGGGCACTTTCAAGGATCGGGACATTCTGCGCTGGAATCCACATGCCGTGATCGAGGGCATGATCATCGGCGGCTATGCGACGGGTGCGACGCGTGGTTACAACTATATCCACGGGGAGATTTTCGAAGTGTACGAGCGCTTCGAGCAGGCGCTGGAAGAAGCGAGGGTCGCAGGGTATCTCGGCAAGAACATTCTGGGATCGGAATTTTCGTTCGAATTGTTCGCGCACCACGGCTATGGCGCCTACATATGCGGTGAAGAGACTGCGTTGTTGGAGTCCATCGAGGGCAAGAAAGGGCAGCCGCGCTACAAGCCACCGTTTCCGGCCAGCTTCGGTCTGTATGGCCGCCCAACCACGATCAACAACACCGAGACGTTCGCCAATATTCCCTGGATCATCGGGAACGGCGGCGATCGCTTTCTCGAAATGGGCAAGGCGAATAACGGCGGCACCAAGATATTTTCCGTGTCCGGCCACGTGAACCGACCGGGCAATTACGAGATCCCGCTGGGCACGCCGTTCGTGAAGTTGCTGGAGATGGCGGGTGGCATGCGCGCAGGACGCAAGCTCAAGGCCTGTATTCCGGGTGGGTCGTCGATGCCCGTGCTTCCGGGCGACGTGATGATGAACTGCGACATGGACTATGACTCGATCGCGAAGGCGGGGTCGGCTCTGGGTTCGGGCGCCGTCATCATCATGGACGAAACCACGTGCATGGTGCGTGCCCTGGAACGTCTGTCCTATTTTTATTTCGAGGAATCCTGTGGCCAATGTACGCCGTGTCGCGAGGGCACGGGCTGGCTCTATCGTGTCGTGCACCGTATCGAGCATGGGCAAGGGCGTCAGTCCGATCTCGATCTGCTTACGAGTGTCGCAGACAACATTGCCGGAAGAACCATCTGTGCGCTGGGGGACGCGGCGGCGCTGCCCGTGAAGAGTTTCATCCAGCATTTCCGCGACGAGTTCGCGTATCACATCGACAATCGTCGTTGCCTGGTTCCTGTCGAGATGCAACGCGAGGGTAGCCGGATTTATGTGGGTGAACCATGGTAGAAGTCGAGATCGACGGCAAGAAGGTCGAAGTGGCCGAAGGCAGCACGGTGCTGAAGGCTGCGCAGGAGTTGGGGATATTCGTTCCGCATTTCTGCTACCACAAGAAGCTGTCGATTGCCGCGAACTGCCGCATGTGTCTCGTTCAGGTAGAAAAGGCGCCCAAGCCAGCCCCGGCTTGTGCAACCCCGGTCGCTCCCGGGATGAAGGTCTGGACCCATTCCGAGCAGGCGGTGCGCGCGCAAAAAGGGGTCATGGAATTTTTGCTGATCAATCATCCGCTCGATTGTCCGATTTGCGATCAGGGTGGTGAATGTCAGTTGCAGGATCTCGCCGTTGGCTATGGCAATAGTGCATCGCGTTATCAGGAAGAGAAGCGAGTCGTCCTGAACAAGAATCTTGGGCCGCTGATTTCCACCGATATGACGCGGTGCATACACTGCACGCGCTGCGTTCGTTTCGGGCAGGAAATTGCCGGGATCATGGAGCTTGGTGTCGCCGGGCGCGGGGAGCATTCGGAAATCCTGACATTCATGGGGCGCGCGGTGTCTTCGGAACTTTCGGGGAACGTGATCGACCTGTGTCCGGTCGGTGCGCTGACATCGAAACCATTCCGGTTTGCCGCCAGGACCTGGGAGTTGGCGCGGCGCCGTACGGTCAGTCCGCATGACAGTCTGGGGGCGACGCTCATTGCCCAGGTCAAAGGCGACGAGGTCGTGCGGGTACTTCCCTTGGAAAATGAAGAGGTCAACGAGTGCTGGATTGCGGACCGGGATCGTTTCTCCTACGAAGCCCTGCGACAACCGCACCGGCTCAATGCCCCAATGCTCAAGCAGAACGGCGCCTGGACCGAGGTCGACTGGCAGACGGCGCTGGAGTATGTGGCGCACGCGTTCAGAGACATCGCCGCAGAGCACGGTAAGGATGCACTGGGGTTCGTGGCGAGCCCACATAGCACGCTGGAAGAGTTGTACCTGATGCAGCGTCTCGCACGTGGCCTCGGCAGCGAGAACATCGATTTCCGCCTGCGACAAAGCGACTTTAGCCTCGACGGGGTCAGATCGGGCGTGCCGTGGCTGGGAATGAACATTGCGGAAATTTCGCGTCTGGATGGGGCTCTGGTCATCGGCAGCTTCCTGCGCAAGGATCACCCGTTGTTGTGCCAGCGTCTGCGTCAGATCGCCAAGCGTGGCGCGCGCATCACCGCAGTCCATGCCGCCCAGGACGATTGGCTGCTTCCGGTCGAAACGTTCATGAAAGTCGCGCCGTCTGCGTTTCCGGTGGCTCTGCTCGAGATATTGAAAGCAGTCTGTTCGACAACCGGTGCGTCGCCGGACACACAATTTGCAGCGTATCTTGAGTCGCTGCCGGTATCCGATGAGGCGCGGCGTATCGCGGAGAGCCTGTGTTCGGCCAGGAATGGTGCGTTGTTGCTCGGCAATTTTGCGCAGCATCATCCTGATGCTGGCTTGCTGCATTCCTTGGCGCTGGAGATTGCCCGTTGTGCCGGCCAGTTGCGCGTAGGCATTCTTGGTGAGGCTGCAAACAGTGTCGGGGGGTACGTCGCAGGCGCTTGCCCGTCCCCGGGGTCTGGGGGGCGGAACGCGCGCATGCTATGGGAGGATCCCTGTCGCGCCTATCTATTGCTCAATGCGGAGCCACGCTTTGATTGTGCCGATCCGGCACAAGCCCTGTCTGCGCTCTCGAATGCCGAGCATGTCGTGGTGCTGACGCCGTTTGTAGGCGAGCACGGCGATTACGCCGATTGCCTGCTGCCCATTGCGCCGTTTACGGAAACGTCCGGTTCGTTCGTAAATACTGAAGGGAGGGTGCAGAGCTTTCGGCCGGTCGCGCAAGCGCTCGCGCAAAGCCGGCCCGGCTGGAAGGTATTGCGCGTCCTCGGCAATCTGCTGTCGCTGCCCGAGTTCGAGTTCGAGTCATCCGAGCAAATTCGAGATTCACTGGTTGCGGGCAGGGACGTTACGGCGCAGCTCTCCAATGATATGGGTCGCGTCGACTGGACGATGCCAAGCGCGCCACCAGGCCTGGAGCGAGTCAGCGACATTCCCATTTATCGTACCGATGCGGTGGTACGTCGCGCGTCTGCCCTGCAGGCTTGTCGGGACGGTACCGATCCTGTGCTGCGCATTCACCCGGCGACGGCCAGCGAGGTGGGACTGTCGAACAAAGGGCGCGCCCGGGTCAAGCAAGGTGGAGCCGCGACGGAGTTGTCGGTCCAGCTCGACGAAGGCGTTGCTCGCGGCTGCGTCCGCATTGCCGCGGCATGTGAAGCGAGCTCATCCCTGGGCCCAATGTTTGGACCTGTCACCGTGGAGGCATGCTGATGGACGCATTGCTCGGCACGGTACGGGCTTTTTTCGGCGAGGCGTGGCCGCTTGCGCGCGCGTTGATCGGGATCGTCGCGATATTGGCTCCTCTGATGCTGGGAGTCGCCTACCTGACTTTGGCCGAGCGCAAGGTCATCGGTTACATGCAGGTGCGTATCGGTCCGAATCGAGTTGGGCCCTGGGGATTGCTGCAACCCATCGCCGATGGTCTGAAGTTGCTGTTCAAGGAAGTCATCGTGCCTTCGGGTGCGAGCCGCGGGCTCTATTTTTTGGGGCCAATCCTTGCGATCACGCCGGCGCTGGCGGCATGGGCGGTAATTCCGTTTGCGCCCGGATGGGTTCTCGCGGAGATCGACGCCGGCCTGCTCTATGTGATGGCCATCACGTCGATAGGGGTCTATGGCGTAATCGTCGCCGGCTGGGCGTCGAATTCGAAGTACGCATTTCTCGGCGCGTTGCGATCGGCCGCGCAGATGGTCTCCTACGAGATCGCGATGGGATTTGCGCTGGTCTGCGTATTGATGGTGTCGCAGAGCCTGAATCTGAGCGCGGTCGTGGCCGGCCAGGGCAAGGGTTTGTTTGCAGCGCACGGCTTTGCATTTTTGTCGTGGAATTGGCTGCCGCTGCTGCCGATATTCGTCATTTACTTCATATCCGGTGTGGCCGAGACCAATCGCGCACCGTTCGACGTGGTCGAGGGCGAGTCCGAGATCGTCGCAGGGCACATGGTCGAGTATTCAGGGATGGCCTTCGCGCTGTTCTTTCTGGCCGAATATGCCAATATGATCCTCATTTCGACGCTGGCTGCGATCATGTTCCTCGGCGGTTGGCTGTCACCATTCGGAATATTCCCCGACGGCATGGTATGGCTGGCCATCAAGGTGGCAATGCTGCTGCTGCTGTTTCTTTGGTTCAGGGCCACATTTCCACGTTATCGCTACGACCAGATCATGCGTCTTGGTTGGAAAGTGTTCATACCGATCACCATCATATGGCTGTTGGTGGTGGGCATTTGGATGGTGTCTCCCCTCAACATCTGGAACTGAATGGATTTGGCGACTATGGGATCGATGCGAGATTTCGTCGGCAGCGTGCTCCTGAAGGAGCTGATCCAGGGGCTGGCTGTTACCGGACGCCACTTCTTTGCACGCAAGATCACCGTGCAGTATCCGGAAGAGAAAACGCCGCAGTCACCTCGGTTTCGCGGTTTGCATGCCTTGCGCCGATACCCGAACGGAGAGGAGCGTTGCATCGCCTGCAAACTCTGCGAGGCGGTGTGTCCGGCACTTGCAATCACCATCGAATCGACGCAGCGTGACGACGGCAGCCGGCGTACGACGCGCTACGACATCGATCTGACGAAGTGCATTTTTTGCGGATTTTGCGAGGAGGCCTGCCCGGTCGATGCGATCGTCGAGACGCGCGTTCTTGAGTACCATGGTGAACGGCGTGGGGATCTTTACTACACCAAGCAGATGCTGCTTGCCAATGGCGATCGTTATGAAGAGCAAATCGCGCGAGATCGGGAAGCCGATGCCAAGTACCGCTGAAAAAATTCGGTGCCTGCCATTTCCGCGGACGTGGTGCGTCCATCCGGTGGGGTTGATATGACGTTCGCTAACCTGTTGTTTTATGTCTTCGCGGCCATATTGGTGTTTGCCGCGATCCGTGTCATCACGGCTAGCAATCCGGTGCATGCGGTGCTGCACCTGGTGCTCGCATTCTTTACGGCCGGTGGCCTTTGGATGTTGTTGCGTGCCGAGTTTCTGGCCATCGCGCTGGTCCTGGTTTATGTCGGAGCAGTCATGGTCCTGTTTCTGTTCGTGATCATGATGCTGGACATCAATATCGAGCGTATGCGCGAACGTTTCTGGAGCAATTTGCCATTCGGTCTGGTCGTCGGGGGGCTGCTGATCGCCGAGATGAGCCTGGTGCTGACCGCACGTTACTTCGATCTCGATGCAATGCCCGAGGCAGCAGAGCCTCCAGCGGGGCATAGCAATACGAAGGAGCTCGGACGCCTGATCTACACGCAATACGCCTATCCGTTCGAGCTGGCCGCCGTGATCTTGCTCGTTGCGATCATCGCTGCGATCGCGCTCACTCATCGGGTGCGTCCGGGGAACAAGCGGCTTGACCCTGCGCGACAGATCGCCGTCAAGCGCAAGGATCGTGTTCGAATTCTGTCGATGCCGGCTGAAAAAGACTAATCCAGACTCGCTCCGTACCCAATCATGCCATTATCAAATTACCTGGTTCTCGGCGCGGTTCTATTTGCGATCAGCATCATTGGTATTTTTCTGAATCGTAAGAACCTGATCGTGCTGCTCATGGCAATCGAATTGATGTTGTTGGCGGTCAACATCAATTTCGTGGCGTTTTCCCATTATCTCGGCGACACGGCCGGTCAGGTTTTCGTGTTTTTCATCTTGACGGTCGCGGCGGCCGAATCGGCGATAGGTTTGGCCATTCTGGTTGTGTTGTTCCGTAACCTGAAAACAATTCACGTCGACGATCTCGACGCACTCAAGGGCTGAAGCAAATATGGACATGCTTACGCTCTGCATCGGTATCGTGCTTGCTCCATTGGCGGGTTCCGCAGTGGCAGGTCTGTTTTGCCGGGTCATTCCGCGTTGGCTTGCGCACAGTGTGACGATTCTAGGGGTCGCCATCGCTCTCGCGTTCTCGATGCTTGTCTATCAAAGAGTGGGCGCCGGCGAGACGATGAACGTGAATTTGTATCAGTGGGCCGTTTCGGGAGCGCTGGAGTTCAATGTCGGCTTTCTTATCGACAGGCTTTCCGTGCTGATGATGTTGGTTGTGACCTCGGTCTCGCTCATGGTTCATATCTACACGATCGGTTACATGGCGCATGACCCCGGGTACAACCGCTTTTTCAGCTACATCTCGCTGTTCACCTTTGCGATGTTGATGCTGGTCATGAGCAACAACTTCGTACAGTTATTCTTTGGCTGGGAGGCGGTCGGACTGGTTTCTTACCTGCTGATCGGCTTCTGGCACACACGGCCATCGGCCGTTTATGCCAATCTGAAGGCATTTTTGGTAAATAGGGTCGGCGATTTTGGATTTCTGCTCGGTATTGGGTTGCTGGCGGCTTTTGCCGGCTCGCTCGATTACGTCGAGGTTTTTGCGCGTGCCCCGGAGTTGGCGAAGATGGTGGAGCCGGCCACGGGTTGGCCCTTGATTACGGCTATCTGCATCGGCCTGTTTGTTGGTGCGATGGGGAAATCGGCGCAGATTCCGCTGCATGTCTGGCTACCGGATTCGATGGAGGGCCCGACGCCGATATCGGCACTGATCCATGCGGCGACCATGGTCACGGCGGGCATCTTCATGGTCGCGCGCATGTCGCCGCTGTTTGAATTGTCCGAAACGGCACTGTCATTCGTGCTCGTGATCGGAGCGACTACGGCGTTGCTCATGGGGTTTCTCGGAATCGTTCAGACCGATATCAAGCGGGTCGTTGCCTATTCGACTCTATCGCAATTGGGCTACATGACCGTGGCACTGGGTGTTTCCGCGTACTCGGCTGCCATTTTCCATTTGATGACGCATGCGTTTTTCAAGGCGCTTCTGTTTCTGGGGGCGGGGTCGGTGATCATCGGCATGCATCACGATCAGGACATGCGCAACATGGGCGGACTCTGGCGGTACATGCCCATCACTTGGATCACGTCATTGATTGGCACGTTGGCGCTGACCGGAACCCCGTTTTTCGCGGGGTTTTATTCCAAGGACACCATCATTGAGGCGGCACATCTGTCCAGCCTGCCGGGTGCGGAATATGCGTATTTCTGCGTATTGTTAGGGGTGTTCGTCACCGCATTTTACTCGTTCAGAATGTATTTCATGGTCTTTCACGGTACCGAGCGCTTCGATCGGAGTGGCGATCATGCGCATCATTCTGATGAAGGCGAGCATCATGGGTTGGCTCCGGGCGAAGAGCCCGAGGAGTCGCCGTGGACGGTTTGGTTGCCGTTGCTGGTCCTCGCCGTTCCTTCCGTGGTGATTGGCTATTTCACGATTGAACCGATTCTTTTCGAATCCTGGTTCGGGAGTGCAATTCATGTGGGCCAAGCCCACGACGTGCTGTCACTGGTGGCGCGCGAGTTTCGCGGTGCACGCGAGATGGGGTCGCATGGTTTGTTCTCACTCCCGTTTGGGCTGATGCTGTGCGGGATGTTGCTTGCATGGCTGCTCTACATCGTTCGACCTCGGTGGCCCGCATATATCGCGAAAGTCTTCCGCCCGGTTCATGGGCTGCTGATGAACAAGTACTTCTTCGATCGATTCAACGAGATCGTCTTTGCCGGTGGCGCGCGCGTGCTGGGGCATATTTTTTGGCGGGGGGGAGATCGCTTGGTGATCGACGGGCTCTTGGTCAATGGCGGGGCTCGGTTGGTCGGGTGGATCGCACACGCAAGCCGGCTGCTTCAAAGCGGAAGAATTTATCAGTATGCATTTGCAATGATCCTTGGTCTGCTCTTTTTCCTCACGCTGCTTTCTCCGCGTGTCTGAATCGGCTACAGGGTCGAATGGAAATGGGTCGCATCAAACCCGAAGGGCCGCCGAGAGTCGGCCTAGCGTACGTAGCGCGATGAGAGGCCGATGTTCGCGCCGGCTGGCTGGGTCTGCCTCACCTGTATTGATCGGAAAAGAATAACCGCGATTTCTCCATGACCACAACGCCTCCCTTATTGAGCCTGGCCATCTGGTTGCCCATGATCGGTGGTCTCGTCGTCTATGCCACCGGATCGGACGGCAAGGCGCAGCTTGCTCGCATGTTGAGCCTGATCGTTGCGCTGTTCGGGTTTCTAGTCACGATTCCGCTTTACACGAGTTTCGATGCCGCCCAAGGTGGAATGCAGTTTGTCGAAATGGCGAGTTGGATTCCGCGCTACAACATCAATTACTTTGTTGGCGTGGACGGTATTTCCGTTTGGTTCGTGATTCTCAACAGCTTCGTGACGCTGCTGGTTGTCATGGCCGGCTGGGAAGTGGTCCAGGACAGGGTGGCCTTGTACAACTCAGCTGTTCTGATCATGTCCGGCCTGTTGAACGGTGTGTTTTGCGCGCTGGATGGGGTACTGTTTTATGTATTTTTCGAGGCGTCCCTGATTCCGCTTTATCTTCTTATCGGTATTTGGGGTGGCGTAAAACGCGTATATGCCGCGATCAAGTTCTTTCTCTTCACGCTGCTTGGATCGCTGTTGATGCTTGTCGCCTTTCTGTATTTGTTTCTGGAGGCAGGGGGCAGCTTCAATGTCATGGACTGGCATGGCGTCAAGTTGCCGATGTCGGTGCAGACCGCGATTTTTTGGGCGTTCTTTGCCAGTTTCGCGGTCAAGGTGCCGATGTGGCCCGTGCACACCTGGCTGCCGGACGCGCATACCGAAGCCCCTACCGGTGGTTCGGTCGTGCTGGCTGCGATCGCACTCAAGCTCGGAGCTTACGGGTTCTTGCGGTTTTCTCTGCCCGTGGTTCCGGACGCAGCAATGGCGATGGCGCCCGTGATGATTGCTTTGTCATTGATAGCGGTGGTTTATATCGGTTTCGTGGCGCTGGTCCAGACGGACATGAAGCGGCTGGTCGCATATTCGTCGATTTCCCACATGGGGTTCGTGACCCTCGGGTTTTTCCTGTTCAGTACTCTCGGCATAGAGGGATCGCTCGTGCAGATGATTTCGCACGGTTTCGTATCCGGCGCCATGTTCCTGTGCATCGGCGTGTTGTACGACAGAACGCATAGCCGTCGCATCGCTGATTACGGCGGTGTTGCCGGATCGATGCCGAAGTTTGCGGCGCTGTTCATGCTGTTTGCGATGGCCAACGCGGGTTTGCCCGCAACAAGCGGTTTTGTGGGCGAATTCATGGTGGCGCTGGCTGCGATCAAGGCCAATTTCTGGCTGGGGGCGACCGCAGCCACGACGCTGATACTGGGGGCCGCCTACACGTTGTGGATGTACAAGCGCGTCGTGTTTGGTCCGATCTCGAGCACTACCGTGGCCGAGTTGAAGGATGTGTCGCCCAGGGAAATGTTGATTCTGGGTCTGCTGGCCGTCTGCGTATTGGTGATGGGGGTGTATCCGTACCCTTTTACGGAGATCATGCATGCTTCCGTGGATGGACTACTCAAGCACGTCGCCGCGGGCAAGCTCTAGGCACCAAGAAGAATCATGAACTCCATCATGCCTAACCTCTATCCGGCCTCGGCCGAAATTTTCGTGCTGATCATGGCCTGTGTGGTCCTGATCGTCGATTTGTATTGCGGGAAGAAGCTGCCGGGTATCGCGTTCGTTCTGACACAGGCGACGCTAGTTTTCGGTGGTGTGATCGTTTGGCTCACGGCCGACGCTCACGTCGCGCTGACCTTCAGCAAGATGTTCATCGATGACCTGTTTGGCGATTTCATGAAAATCGCCATACTGGCCACCATGGCGATCGCCATGACTTATGGCCGTTCTTATCTCGATGATCGTGGTCTGAACAAGGGGGAGTTTTACTTGCTCGCGTTGTTCGCCACGCTGGGGATGATGGTCATCGTGTCGGCGAATCATCTGCTAGTGCTCTATATCGGCCTGGAACTGATGTCCTTGTCCTTGTACGCGATGGTGGCATTACGTCGGGATGATGCGGCGGCGAGCGAGGCAGCGATGAAGTACTTCGTGTTGGGCGCGCTGGCCTCGGGATTCTTGCTGTATGGCATGTCGATGATCTACGGCGCAACCGGGACCTTGCAAATCGACGAAATCGCGCGCCAGCTTGCTTACCATGCCGCGAACAAGACCGTGCTGCTGTTCGGCCTGGTATTCGTGATTGCCGGCCTGGCATTCAAGGTCGGGGTCGTGCCATTTCACATGTGGGTTCCGGACGTTTATCAAGGGGCGCCGACGGCGGTGACGCTGATCGTCGGCTCTGCGCCCAAGCTCGCGGCGTTCGTGATGGCAATTCGCCTGCTCGTCGGTGGCATGTTTCTGGTAAACGAGTACTGGCAGTTGGCGCTGCTGCTGATGGCGTCGTTTTCCATCGTATTGGGAAATCTCACGGCGATCGCGCAGCGCAATGTCAAGCGCATGCTCGCGTATTCGACCATCTCGCACATGGGGTTCATGCTGCTGGCGCTCGCCAGTGGTGTCATTGACGGCGCGTCGGTCGCGGATCTCCGTTTCAGCGTGCTCAACGCTTACAGCGCAGCGTTGTTTTATACGGTGACCTATGTGCTCATGTCCTTGGCTGCGTTCGGCACCTTGATCCTGCTCTCTCGCGCCGGGTTCGATGCGGAGATGCTCGACGATCTAAAGGGCCTGAGCCGGCGTAGTCCGTGGTTTGCCGCGGTCATGCTGATCACGATGTTTTCGATGGCGGGCGTGCCCTTTTTCGTCGGTTTTTTCGCCAAGTTTTCGGTTCTCGAAGCATTGATTCAGGCGGATCGCATCGGTGTCGCCGTGTTCGCGGTACTGATGTCCTTGATTGGCGCCTACTATTATTTGCGTGTCGTGAAGCTGATGTACTTCGATGAACCGGTCGATTCGACGCCCCTGGTGGCGCCCACGGGCTTGCGCGTCATGTTGTCGGTCAATGGGGTGGTCATCGCGCTGGCCGGGATCGCGCCAAACAGCCTGATGTCGATATGCGCGCTGGCGCTTGGATACTCGCTGTAGTGTGCGTCGCAATTGTTCGCCTAGCCTGAGTTGTCGCCGACCTTGGGTGCGTCACCATTGACAATATTGTTGTTGGCGCTGGCGATCGCGGCGGCGAACCTGCCATTTCTGTCCGGGCGACTGTTCGGCATCGTTCGGTTTGGGCGTGACAAGGGCTTTTTGCTGCGCCTGGCCGAGCTGGTCGCGCTTTATTTTTCGGTCGGCGGGCTGGCGGCGGTGCTTGAGCGCGATGCATATGGCGCCGTTTATCCTCAGGGCTGGGAGTTCTACGCGGTCACGGCCTGTCTGTTCCTCGTTCTGGCTTACCCTGGATTCGCATACCGATATCTCTTGAGGCGTGCATAGGGCTCATGGACGATAGGTTGCAAGAGACGCGCGTTGACGGTGCCCAGGTGTTCGACGGCGTGCTGCTCAAGGTTTATCGTGACTATGCCCGCTTGCCGGACGGAGGCGTCGCGATACGGGAATTCATCAGACACCCCGGTGCAGTGGCTATCGTCGCGGTTTTCGGCGATGGTTCGGTCTTGCTGGAAAGACAGTTTCGGTATCCCTGCAATCAGGTCTTCATCGAGATTCCGGCAGGAAAAATCGACCCTGGCGAGAGTGCGATGGAGTGTGCAGCGCGTGAACTGCGCGAGGAAACCGGTTATGTCGCCGAGCGATGGCGGCAGCTCGGCTGCCTTCATCCCTGCATCGGCTATTCGGATGAGACGATCGAGGTTTGGCTCGCCGAGGAGCTGCGGTTTGTCGGGGCGTCCCTGGACTCGGAGGAATTCATCGAGACTTTTCAAATGAAGCCTGCCGACGCGCTCGCGGCCGCATCAAACGGTGGCATCACCGACGCGAAATCGGTCATTGGTCTTTATTGGGCTGCGCACGCAGGCGCATTGGCTCCCCGGCAGGTCGAGGGCTGATCGAGCTACATCACCGGCGGCGATGTTCTGGCAGCCGCGCCGTCGTCACAGACAGAAAAACTCGATCGGCTCGGAAGCCGAGCCACGAGGCTCCCCCAAGCATAGCCAGCCGTGTCCCCTCAGGGTGGCCTCTTCATGGCAGAGCTTGATTTCCGGCTCACCTTCCGTCGTGAGGTAGGTGCCGTTGGTGCTGGCGTCGATCAGCACGAATTTGCCGTTGCGCAACTCGATTTCGGCGTGCAGGCGTGAGGCGCTGAGCGTTACGATTCTCAGGTCGGCATTCTTGTCTCGGCCCAGGTGGAGTCGGTACTTGTCGCCTGCATAGATCACGGTCTGCCCCTTGAGGTAGAGCCTGAGCTGACCTGGGGAGGGCGTCTCGATAGGCGGTTCGCCGACGTTCGTCAGCTCGTCCTGCGTGTCGCAGAGCAGTTCCACCAGTTCGATCGGTCGGGCAAAGCCCTTGACGCTTACCCGCGGTCCGGGCCTCAGCAGCGACCGCCAGCTCTCGCGTAGGCTGCTGGCGGTGGTACGTGTGATCATGATTTTCCCGGGTACTGCCAGCGCGGCCATGCGTGACGCGAGATTGACGGTATCGCCAAACAGGTCGGTATCGCTTTCGACGACCGGGCCGTAATGAAAGCCGATGCGAACACCCAGATTCAGACCTTGCACGTAGCGACTTGCGTGCAAGGTCCGATGGATTTCGACCGCGGCGTCGGCGGCGGCTTCGGCGCTGGTGAAGGCTGCCATGATGCCATCGCCGGTGATCTTCACAACGCGCCCCAGTCCGGCCGTGACGACATCCTGCATCAAGTCCAGGCACTGTTTGACCAGCATGAACGCCGGACCGTCGCCCATTCGCTCATAGAGCGAAGTGCTCCCGGTCAGATCCGCAAACAACACGGCGTACTCGGATGGCAAGGCAAGCTGAGCCGACATGGGTGCTGGCCTATCGACCTTTGGTTTAGTCAGAATCGTACTTAACGGCTGGGGGCAGCACAGCTTGATTCGTTTTCGGAGCGGGGCGACCCGTCGGACAGGGTTCCACAGGAGAAGTCGCCTGGACTCCGGAAACTAGTTGGGGGACGGAGTGGCGCAGCCTGCCTGATCGCTGCAATGGTGAGCCCATGGTGAGCCAATGGCACGTGTGGCGGAGAGGGTGGGATTCGAACCCACGTGCCGGTGTTACCCGACCATCCGATTTCGAGTCGGCGCCGTTATGACCGCTTCGGTACCTCTCCGCGGGGGACGCAGTCTAGCATAGCGGGCGTCACGAGCCGAATGTTCCCGCCGTGACGCCCCTCACCCTACTTCAGTCGCATGGCCTGGGCGATCATGGTGCGCTGGATCTGCGAGGTGCCACCGCCGACGGTGGCCTGCATGCCCTCGCGGAAGTGGCGTTCCATGTCGGCGTCGGGCAGCATGCCGTGGCCGCCCATGATCTGCATGCCCTGACGGGAGACGGTCTGCAGGGTCTCGGAGGCGAACA
>JAJVIJ010000042.1 GCA_022072095.1 Rhodocyclaceae bacterium | reverse complement strand
AGGTGGTGGCGCCGCGGCTCGCGTTCAGCGCGCTGCTCAGCCATGGCGACACCACGGTGTCGGTGATCGGCCAGGGCGTTGCGCCCGAGAAGGAGCGCCTGCTGTCGACCTCGCTCACCATCGTCCAGGGCGAGGCGCTGTCGGAAGCGGAACCCAAGGGCGTGCTGGTCGGGCGCGGGCTGGCGGTCAATGCCGGCCTGAAGGTCGGCGACACGGTGGTGTTCATGGCCAATACCGCGTCGGGCGGCGTCAATGCCGTCGAGGGGCGCGTGCGCGGACTGTTCATGACCAGCACCAAGGCCTACGACGACACCGCGGTGCGGCTGCCGTTGCCGCTGGCGCAGACGCTGGTGCGTGCGCGCGGCAGCCACGCCTGGCTGATCCTGCTCAAGGACACCGATGCGACCGAGGACATGGTGCAGACGGTCAGGGCGCGTTACAAGGACGGGCGCTATCAGGTCGTGCCGTGGACGGAGCTCGCGGACTTCTACAACAAGACCGTCAAGCTGTTCCGCCAGCAGGTGCGCTTCGTCGAGCTGATCATCGGCCTCATCATCGTGCTGAGCATTTCCAACACGCTGTCGATGAGCGTCATGGAGCGCACGCGCGAGATCGGCACCTGCATGGCGCTGGGTGTGCCGCGCTACCGCATCCTGCGCCAGTTTCTGGCCGAGGGGCTGACGCTGGGCGTCGTCGGCGGCCTGGTCGGTCTGGCGATCGGCGCGGTGCTGGCCGTGGCGATTTCCGCGGTCGGCATCCCGATGCCGCCACCGCCGGGCATGGATCAGGGCTTCAGCGGCGAAATCCGGCTGACCTGGGCGCTGGTGACCGAGAGCTTCCTGCTCGCGGTCGGCACCAGCCTGCTGGCGAGCTGCTATCCGGCCTGGAAGGCGTCGCGCCTGGACATCATCGACGCGCTGCGCCACAACCGCTGACGAGGACCCCTCCGCGACGATGCTCAAGCTCGCCCTGCGCAACATCCTCAGGCAGAAAGCCCGCTCGGCGATGACGCTGGCGGCGATCCTGTTCGGCGTGATCGGGCTGATCCTGTCCGGCGGCTTCATCCAGGACCTGTTCGTGCAGCTCGGCGAGGCGACCATCCATTCGCAACTGGGCCATGCACAGATTTTTCGCAAGGGCTATTTCGAGGCCGGCTCGCGTTCGCCGGAGAAATACTGGATTCCCGACCCGAGCCATATCAAGGGACTGGTCGCGAAACTGCCCGAGGTCGAGGATGTCATGGCGCGGCTGGCGTTTTCCGGGCTGCTGAACAATGGCCGCACGGACTGGCCGATCATCGGCGAGGGCGTGGAGCCGAGCGCCGAAAACCGCCTCGGCACCTTCGTGCAGATCAAGTCCGGCCGCCTGCTCGACGAGCGCGACAAGGACGCCGTGCTGATCGGGCAGGGGGTGGCGCAATCGCTGGACCTGAACCCGGGCGACAGCGTGACGCTGCTCGTGAATACGCCGGAAGGTGCGCTGAACACCGCCGATCTGGTCGTGGTCGGCGTGTTTCACAGCTTTTCCAGCGAGTACGACGCGCGCGCGATCCGCATCCCGCTGGCGACGGCGCAGGCGCTGTTCGGCACGCGCGGCGCGAATGCGATCGTGGTCTCGCTGAAGCGCACCGCGGACACCAATCTGGTCGCCGGGCTCCTGTCCGGCCGTTTCGTGCCGCAAGGGCTGGACGTGCGCACCTGGACGCAGCTGTCCGACTTCTACGAAAAGACCGTCGAACTGTACCAGCGGCAATTCGGCGTGCTGCAGTTCATCGTGTTGTTCATGGTGCTGCTGTCGGTGGTGAATACCGTCAACATGAGCACCTTCGAGCGCATCGGCGAATTCGGCACCATGCGCGCGGTCGGCAACACCGGCCGCGACATCATGCGCCTGATCCTGCTCGAAAACGCGCTGCTGGGCCTGGTGGGCAGCCTGGTCGGCGTGCTGCTCGGTTACGGGCTCGCACGGTTGATTTCACACTATGGCATCCCGATGCCGCCGCCGCCGAACGCGAACGTCGGCTATATCGCCCACATCCAGGTGATTCCGGGCGTCATGCTGACCGCGTTTCTGGTCGGACTGCTCGCGACCGTGGGTGCGGCGCTGCTGCCGGCGCGGCGCGTGGCGCGGATCCCGGTGGTGGATGCGCTCAGGCAGAACGTCTGACCGATTGCGGTCGGCGCGCAATCGACCATCGCTCGACCATCAATCGACCGCGCGTGCGCCGGCGCCCATCGCGCGCAGCTGACGGCGCGCGATCGCCAGTGCGAGGCGCTGGATCGGGTTGCGGTTGCCCCAGGGGCGCCAGGTGCGCACCCAGCGATTGCGGTAGATATCGAGCTGATAGCCCCAGGGTGCGGCCAGCACGCGGCCGCGGCCGAGCAGGATTTTCAGCGCTTCACCGGCCGCGGCCCCCGCACACAACTGGCACGCGATGATCGTCGACGGGCCGCGATGCCCGGCGAGGTCGACCTGCGTCGGATCGGCGACGTAGCACCGTTGCAGCATCGCCGGCGACAGTCCGAGCAGGAAACGCAGCGCCTGTTCGTGCTCGGGCTGGCCGTCGAGACGGAAGTAATCCTCGAAGCTCATGCGTCCGGGCAGGAACACCAGCACCGCAACCCCCATGCCCAGCGGCGCTGCGGTCACAGCCGGGATCGCGAGCCGGGTACAGGCGGCGAAGGTCTGACGACGCGCCTCGAAGGCGAAAAAATCCAGCCCGTCCACATAGAGGTCAGCGCTCTGCAGGAAGGCGTCGAGATTGTTCCCGTCCACACCATGCGGGAAGACCTCGATCTCCAGCTCGGGGTTGATGTCGCGTGCCATGTCCGCGAGCACGGCGGCCTTCTCGCGCCCGAGCGTACTGATCATGGCGCCGGCCTGGCGGTTGAAGTTGACCAGGTCGAAGCGATCGAGATCGGCGATGCGAAAACGGCCGACACCGAGCCGCGCCAGCGTCAGCAGATGACTGCCGCCGACACCGCCCAGCCCGGCGATCGCGACACACTGGCGGCGCAGCCGCGCCTGCTCGGCACGGGTGACCCAGCCAATGTTGCGCGAGAAAGCTTCGTCGTAAGCGAAACGGTCCGTCGTCATCCCCGCGCCCCCTTGGTCATTTTGCCCGGATCATGCCACGGGCCGGTCCCGACATGGTTCCGTCTCCCGTCCCGGCGCCATGCCCGCGCGGGGCCTGCTCAGTGCCCGCTCAGTGCGCCGCGTGTCCGGAATGCTCATGCGACGCGGCCGGCGCGGGGCCGGCAAGCGGCCTGACCGGCGCCTGGATCTCGAGCGTGCGCAGGCTGCCGTCGGCCTCGCGGATATCGAGCCGAATGGGCACGCTGTCGCCGGCCGCGAGCGGCTTTTTCAAGCCCATCAGCATGACATGATAGCCGCCGGGCACGAGCTTGACCGCCTTGCCGGCCGGCAGCGGCAACGATTCCAGTGCGCGCATCTTCATCACCCCGCCCTCGAGCACCATGCGATGCAGCTCGACTTTGTCCGCGACCGGCGAGGCGGCGCCGACGACGCTGGCCTCGCGCGCGCTTTGCAGCGACATGAAGGCACCGGTGGCGCTCATCCCCGGCACGGTGGCGCGTACCCACGGCTCGCGTACCGACACCTCCTGCGCCTGGGCCACGGTCGCGACCGCGAGCAGTGGGAGGAATCGTGACAGTGCTGACATGATTGCCGACATGGTAGAGCTCCTATCGTCTTGGGTCGCCGATGGTAGCGCGCACGCCACGCAGCCGGTATCGCCTGCGACAGGATGTCGCAGGGCCTCGGCGGCGCCGACTAAACTCTCGATCCAATCGGCGCGCCCTTTTTGCCGGAATGCCGTTCTGCTGAAAGATCCATTCGAAAGTTCAGACGCGCTCCCATGACAAATCTTCTTCATCGTCCTGTATGCGAGCTGCTCGGCTGTCGCTACCCGCTGGTGCTGGCGGGCATGGGCGGCGTGGCGCGCGCCGAGCTGGTCACGGCCGTCGGCCGCGCCGGCGGCTTTGGGTTTCTCGGCATGGTGCGCGAACCCGTGGCGCGCATCCGCGCCGAGGTCGAGGCCGTGCGCGCCGCCGGGGTCAGCCGCTTCGGCGTCAACCTGATCCCGGCCGGCACCGAACCCGCGCTGCTCGAAGCGCAGATCGAGACGCTGATCGCGCTCGCGGTGCCGGTCGTGGGGCTGTTCTGGGACGTGCCGCCGGCGCTCATCGGGCGGCTGCGCGGTGCGGACCTGTGTGTGGTCTGCCAGGTGGGCTCGGCAGACGAGGCGCGCGCCGCCGAGCAGGCCGGTGCCGATGCGCTGATCGCCCAGGGCGTCGAGGCCGGCGGGCATGTGCGCGGCGACCAGCCCCTGCACACGCTGCTCGGCGAGCTGGTGCCGGCGGTGAGCGTGCCGGTGCTGGCGGCGGGCGGGCTCGCCGACGGCGCGGATGTGGCCACCGTGCTGGCGCTGGGTGCCCAGGGCGCGGTGTTCGGCACCGCGCTGATCGCAACACCGGAAAGCTTTGCCCACCCCTATCACAAGCAGCGCCTCGTCACCGCCAAGGCGGCCGACACCCTGCTCACCGAGGACTTCCACATCAACTGGCCGCCGGGCGCCAAGGTGCGGGTGCTGGCGAACAGCGTCACCCGCGGCGAGCGCGGCGACCCCTACGCCGGCACGCGCACCGTGATCGGCGACGAGGAAGGCCGGCCGATTTACCTGTTCAGCACTGACTCGCCGCTGCGCTCGATGACCGGCGATTTCGAGGCCATGGCGCTGTACGCCGGCACCGGGGTCGGTCGTATCGATGCCATCGTGGCCGCCGGCGAGCGCCTGGCGCGGATCGTCGTCGAGACCGAAGCGCTGCTGGCGGTGGACGCCAGCCCGACGGCCGAGCTCGGCGCACAGGGCGTGGGCCAGGCCGGGCGGGACGAGCTGCTCGCGGCGCTCGAGGCGCTGCTCGAGGCCGAGCGCGCCGGCGCGCGTGTGGCGCTGCACACGGCGAAGCACGCGCCCGCGGAGCTCGTGCCGCTGGTGCGCGCCATCCAGCAGGATGAGGCGCGCTGGTGCGCAGTGCTCACACAGGCGATCCAGGGGCTCGGCGGCACGCCGTCACGCCGCACCGGCGATTTCTACGTGAAAGCGATGGCGATCGAAGAGCTGCCGGCGCGGCTTGCGTTCCTCAACCGCGGCCAGCGCTGGGTGGTGCGCCGACTGCAAGCGCTGCTGCCGCGGGTGGGCGACGCACGGCTGCAAACCGAGCTTGCCGCCATGCTCGATGCGCACGAGCACAACATCGCGCGCGTGGCGACGGTGCTCGAAGCCTGAAGTACGGGACGGGGTAGGCCGGCGGTTACAATCGCCGCCTTCATCGCAAGACCGTGAGCGGACGCTCCGGTTTGGTCGCGTCAGCGCGGGGCCGGGCCGTGATCGGCCCGGCCCCGTCCGGCCTGTCGGGCCACGGCGAATGCGCACGTGGGCCTGGCCGTGCGTTTGCAATGCGTTCGATAGTGCATCGACTCTCAAAGGATAAGCATGAGCCTCCGCTGCGGCATCGTCGGCCTGCCCAATGTCGGCAAGTCCACCCTGTTCAACGCCCTGACCAAATCCGGCATCGCCGCGGAAAACTATCCCTTCTGCACCATCGAACCCAATATCGGCATCGTCGAGGTGCCGGATCCGCGCCTGGCGCAACTGGCGGTGATCGTCAAGCCGCAGAAGATCCAGCCGGCCATCGTCGAGTTCGTCGACATCGCCGGGCTGGTGGCCGGCGCCAGCAAGGGTGAGGGCCTGGGCAACCAGTTTCTCGCCAACATCCGCGAGACCGACGCCATCGTGCATGTCGTGCGCTGTTTCGATGATGCCAACGTGGTGCATGTTTCCGGTGGCGTCGATCCGATCCGCGACATCGAGGTCATCGATACCGAACTGTGCCTGGCCGATCTCGCCACCGTCGACAAGGCGCTGACGCGCTATGCCAAGCAGGCGAGGGCCGGCGGCGACAAGGAAGCCAGGCTGCTGGTCGACGTGCTGGAGAAGTGCCAGCGGCAACTGAACGAGGCCAGGCCGGTGCGCGCGCTCGATCTTTCGAAGGAAGAGCGCGGCAATCTGCGCCAGTTCTTCCTGATCACCGCCAAGCCGGTGCTGTATGTCGCCAACGTCAAGGAGGGCGGCTTTGCAGACAACCCGCATCTCGAGGCCGTGAAGAAACACGCCGCGGCCGAAGGCGCCGAGGTGGTCGCGCTGTGCGCCGCCATCGAAGCCGAGATCGCCGACCTCGCCGACGACGAAAAGCAGCTGTTCCTCGCCGACATGGGGCTGGACGAACCCGGCCTCAACCGCCTGATCCGCGCCGCCTACAAGCTGCTGGGCCTGCAAACCTACTTCACCGCCGGCGTCAAGGAAGTCCGTGCCTGGACCATCCACGCCGGCGACACCGCGCCGCAGGCGGCCGGCGTGATCCACACCGATTTCGAACGCGGCTTCATCCGCGCGCAGACCATCACCTTCGACGATTTCATCGCCTGCAAGGGCGAGCACGGCGCCAAGGAAGCCGGAAAGATGCGCGCCGAAGGCAAGGACTACGTCGTCAAGGATGGCGACGTGATGAACTTCCTGTTCAACGTCTAGACGGTATTTCGGATTTCAGCGAACCAATGCGGGCAATAATATCGATGACAATCAACGTATTGCCATAGATATTCAGTCGTAATCGTCCGATTGTTGCCGTTGTCAGCCGGGTATCAACTGGGTGCGATACTGGGTATGGAGTCAAAACCGGGGTGGAGCGAATCGGGTATGACTTGAACCCGGAGATCTGCCATGTTGAACGACACCCAATGCCGCAATGCCAAACCCAAGGACAAGCCCTACAAGCTGAAGGACAGCAAGGGGCTGTATCTGGAAATCAAGCTCAGCGGCGTCAAGGCATGGCGCTATCGCTTCGAGTTGCGCGAAGACGGCAAGATCAAGGAAAGCGTCTTTGCCATCGGCGACTATGCCAGCGCACCCGCCGGCGATACCCCGAAGGAAGCCAAGGCTCGGCGGGACGACAGGCGCTTAACGCTGGCCGACGCACGGGAGGAGCGCACCAGGGCGCGGGCGCTGGTGAAGCAGGGCACCGAGTCGTGTTCCCCACCATTGGTGAGTTGCCGGTGAAGCAGGTCACGCCTCCGGTCATCCTCGGCATTCCCAATAAGGCCGCCGAGAAAGACGGCGTACCGTCATGGATGAAGCCAAGCGCACCCTGTTCGGCATGTTCGAGTTGGCCGCCGAGACCTTGCGCGTCGATGCCAATCCCGTGCATCAGTGGCGCGAAGCCGTCGACGCGAAATGGGATGAATTCGATCTGGATGCGGCGATCTGGTGCATTCCTGCCGGTCGCATCAAAATGCGCAGAGAGCAGTCGTCCCTCTGCCCACGCAGGCCGTGGAAATGCTGCGGGCGCTGCATGGCCTGACCGGTCGCCATGCCCATCTGTTCCCGCATCGGGACAGCAAGACGAAGCCGATGGCGACGGCATCGTTCCGTCAGGCGCTGAATGTCCTCGTCTGGGCGGGCAAATACAGTCCCCATGCCACCCGGACAACGGGCGGCACGCGCCTGAACGAGATGGGTTACACGGCTGATTGGATCGAGCGCCAGTTGGCGCACGCCGAACCCAATGCGGTACGGCGCACCTACAACCACGCCGAGCATCTGGCCGACCGCGCCAGGATGATGCAGCAATGGGCCGACATGACCGCTGAGCACAACACCCCGCGCCTTCCCGAAACCGGCTTCCTTCGCCTGCCGCAGATCATCGGCGATCCGAAGACGGGCCTGCCTCCCCTCATCCCCGCCAAGAAAACCTGCTGGTGGGATGGTGTCAAAGGCGGGCGCTTCCCCAAGCCGGTGAAACCCGGCCCTCGCGTGACGGCATGGCGCGTCGAAGACATCCGCGCGCTGATTGCCAAGGCTTGTTAGGGGGCTACCATGACCACCAATGAAAACTCGTCATCACTCGTCCGAAACCCGCATCAATTCGGTCACGACGTTTGTCAATCGGCGCGCCGCGCGGCCACGCGTCTTTCCGCGGCTACAATCCGTACACCGAACGAGTCGAATCCCCATGCGCACGCTGACACTGTCCCGCCCGGACGACTGGCATTTGCACCTGCGTGACGGCCCGGCGCTGGCCGCCGTGATCGGCGATACCGCCCGTCGCTTCGCGCGCGCCATCGTCATGCCCAATCTGGACCCGCCGATCACGACGGTTGCGCAGGCGCTCGCCTACCGCGCGCGCATCATCGAGGCATTGGGCAAGTGCGGCGTGTCGACGGCCTTCGAGCCGTTGATGACGCTCTATCTGACCGACCATACCCGGCCCGCCGAGATCGAGGCCGCGTGCGCGAGTGGCGTCGTGCATGCACTGAAGCTCTATCCCGCGGGTGCGACGACGCATGCGGAGCGCGGCGTGACGGATATCGCGCACTGCTTCGACGTGCTCGCGGTGATGGCCGAGCGGGGCTTGCCGCTGCTCGTGCATGGAGAAGTGACCGATGCAGAGGTGGATGTGTTCGATCGCGAAGCGGTCTTCCTGGATCGGGTGCTGGCGCCGCTCCTGACCCGCTTTCCGCACCTGCGCGTCGTGCTCGAACACGTGACCACCGAACAGGGGGTGGATTTCGTGCGCGCGGCCGGCCCCGGCGTGGCCGCGACCTTGACCGCCCATCACCTGCTGCTCAACCGGAACGCCTTGTTTCAGGGCGGCATCCGGCCGCATCACTATTGCCTGCCGGTGCTGAAGCGCGAACGGCACCGGCGCGCCTTGCTCGAAGCCGCGACTTCCGGCAACCCGAAGTTTTTCCTGGGCACCGATTCCGCCCCCCATGCACGGCATGCCAAGGAAGCGGCCTGCGGCTGCGCCGGCTGCTACACGGCGCACGCCGGCATCGAGTTGTATGCCGAGGCCTTCGATGCCGTCGGCCAGCTCGATCGGCTCGAAGCTTTTGCGAGCCATTTCGGCGCCGATTTCTACCGATTGCCACGCAATGCCGAATCGATCCGTCTGGTCGAGCGCGCGACCGAGGTGCCGCCGCAATTCCCTTATCTGACCGACGATCCGCTTGTGCCCTTGCGCGCCGGTGGCACGGTCGCCTGGACGCTCGAGGCATGACGGGGTCGCCATGGAACTGAATCGGGCCGGTGCTCGCGTCGTGGTCTCGCTAGGCCTGGCGCTCTGTGCGCTGTCGCTGACCGGTTGCGAGAGCGAAGCGGCGTCTTACATGATCGACGGGCGGGACCACGCGCTGACCGTGTTCCGCGAGCGGCCCTGGCCCTGGAGTGCGCGTTACGAAACCTCGATCGTCGTCGCGCGCTTCCCGGACTGTCAGCGCCGACACGCGCTGCAGCCGGTCGCGACCGGCCGTGGCGACCTGCGGCTCTATCGCGGTGACGCCGAGCGCGTGTTCGTGCTGAATCAGGGCCCGAACTGGTATCGCATCGATACCGGGGCCTGCGCCTTGCAGCCGCTGTCGGCGGCGCCTGCCGGACTCGGTCCCGCTCTGGGGCGCTTTGCGAGCATCGACGGTGCCCCGTTTCGCTACCTCGCCGAGGCGGCCACCCAGCCGGCGACGGGTACAGCTGCGGACGGGCGAGGCAAGGGGCCGATGAGCAGTGGCTCCATCGCCCGGCCATGAACGGTACAGCGCTCAGGCGGCATGATGCCCGTCGATGACGCGGCCTGCGCCCGGGCGCTGCCACCGACCCCGTCGCTCGCCGGTGGTCTGCCGGACCACCCGCTGTTCCGGCCCTGGCTGGGCTGGCTCGACGAGTTGCCACCCGAGTGCCTCGCCGACCCGACCCGGCTCGACCACGCGCTGGCGCGCTCCGGCCGGCCGCGCACCCATCAGGGGCAGGTGATCCATTTCTGCGCGCCAGCCGATGACGCGCTCGCTTACGAAACCCGCATCGCGCGCTTCGGCGCGGTGGCCACGCGCCCGCACTGCTGGCACGACCTGTTCAACGCCCTGGTCTGGCACGCCTTTCCGCTGACCAAGGCGGCGTTGAATGCCCGTCATGTCGAAGCCGCGACGGCGGTCGGCGCGCGTGGCCCGGTCCGCGACGCGCTCACGCATTTCGACGAGGACGGCATTGTCGTCCTGCATGCAGCGCCCGGGCTCGTCGGGGCGCTGCGCGCGCATCGGTGGCGCGAGGTGTTCTGGGCGCGGCGCGTCGAATGGGAGGCGGGCGTGCGCGTGATCGTGTTCGGGCACGCGCTGCTGGACAAATTGCGCCAGCCCTTCTTCGGGCTGTGTGGCAAGGCCGTGTTTCTTCGATGCCGCCCCGACCGGCTCGCCTGGCCGGCCGCAGCCCTCATGCGTCATGCCGATGTCCGACTGGCGCGCATCCTTGCCCGGCGGCGGCGACTGTCGTCGCGCGGTTTGCAAGCCCTGCCGGTGCTGGCCTTGCCCGGCATGACCGAGGCCAATCGCCAGCCGGAATATTTCGACGACACGCGCCAGTTTCGTCCGAGCCGCATGGGTCCTGGCGGGAACGCGTGTGCAGTGCCCGACGGTCGCGGGTGATTCCCCGAGAGAGTTGGGAAAACGCTGCGCACTGCTCTACAATGGCCGAGGAAGTCCGCCGGGCAGCCGCTGTGCCTTCAGGCATGGAGGAAAGTCCGGGCCCCACAGAGCAGGATGCCGGCTAACGGCCGGGCGCAGCAAGTCGCAAGACCCAAGGCGACGGACAGGGCAACAGAGAGCAGACCGCCGATGACCCGCGTCAGCGGGTACAGGCAAGGGTGAAACGGTGGGGTAAGAGCCCACCGCGGACGTGGCAACACGGACGGCACGGTAACCCCCATCCGGGGCAAGGCCAAATAGGGAAGCCATGGCGTGGCTCGCGCCGCTTCCGGGTAGGCTGCTAGAGCCCACCGGCGACGGTGGGCCCAGATGAATGGCTGCCCACGACAGAACCCGGCTTACAGGCGGGCTTCCACCATGAACTTCGATGCCCCTTGGCGTCGCGTGCCGGCCCGGTGTCGCTGGCGCCCGTGCCGGGTCCGATTCGGGCGCGACGGGATGCGCCGGGGTGTCTCCACCGGGACTGGATCGTGTTCGATATCGTGCTCCATCAGCCGGAGATTCCGCCCAATGCCGGCAATGTGATCCGGCTTGCGGCCAACTGCGGTGCGCGCCTGCATCTGGTGGAGCCGCTCGGCTTCAGCCTCGACCATCGCGCGTTGGCGCGCGCCGGCATGGATTACCGCGAACTCGCCGACGTCAGCGTGCACGCCGACTGGTCCGCTTGCCAAGGGGCGCTGGGTGGTGCGCGCCTGTTCGCGCTGACCACGCGCGGCCGCGTCCGCTACGATACGCCGCGCTTCGCGGCCGGTGATGCCTTTGTCTTCGGGGCGGAATCGGCGGGCCTGCCGGCATCGGTGCTGGCGGCCATCCCGGCCGAGCGCCATCTGCGCCTGCCCATGCTTCCCGCGTGCCGCAGCATCAACCTGTCGAATGCCGTGGCGATCATGCTGTACGAAGCCTGGCGGCAGCAAGGTTTCGCGTCGGCACGGTAGCGGCGAACGCCAGAACACGCCCGGTGACTGGGCTGGGATCGTGATTGGCTGGGGCCGGGATTGGGACTGGTTTGATTTGGTAGGCCGTGCTGGATTCGAACCAGCGACCAACGGATTAAAAGTCCGCTGCTCTACCAGCTGAGCTAACGACCCACCGGAAGGGGCGCGATTATAGCAGCGTCCGTGGTGCGGGCGTCAATCCGGGGCAGGTGTCTTGGAGTGCCTGGGCCATGTCGAGCAATACCTCAAGCGCGCTCGAGCCAGGCGTATTGCAGCTTCATCGTCACGGCCGCACCGACGATCAGGCTGGGGAAGGTGATGAACGCGCCCAGGGCCAGCGTCGACACGCCGGTGACGGCCTGTCCGATGGTGCAGCCCATGGCCAGTACGCCGCCCACGCCCATCAGCAGCCCGCCCACGATGTGACGCAAGGCATCGGCGCCGTCGGCGAACCATTCGACACGGACGAGGCCACGCGCGCGCGCATCGAGATGGGCGCCGACGATCACGCCGAGCATGCCGAGCATGCCGAAATTGATGCGCGCGAGATCCTGCGCGGCGCCCAGGTAATGGACCAGGTCGGCGAGCGGGCTGACGAAGGTGTAGGACTGGGCGACGACGCGCGCAGGCGGCGCCGCGGTGAATGCCGCCCAGTCGCGCCAGGCGGTCCCCAGAGGGCCTGCGGTCAGCGCCCAGCCCGCGGCAATGACGAGGCCGACACCGAGGCCGGAAGCCCATTTGTCGCGGTGCGCGGACAGGTCGCTTGCGGCAAGTGCGACGGCTGCGCCCGCGAGCCCCAGCCCGATGCCCAGCCAGGCGTCGGCGGCCGGGGTCCCGAACCAGAGCATGCCCAGCGCCTGGCTGTGGTAGCCCAGACTTTCGAGATCGATGGCGGTCACGAGCAACCAGGGCTCGAAGAAGCGGGCATAGGCCGGCGTCCACACCATCAGATAGGCCGTCAGCGCCATGCACGCGAGCACCACGAGCGATTTCATATTGCCGGCGGCGGCCCGCACCAGCGTCCTGTTCGCACAGCCACTGGCCAGCGTCATGCCGACGCCAAAGACGAGCCCGCCCAGGAGATGTCTGAGCCAGACGAGGCGCGGCGCGCGATAGGGCGGAAACGTGGCCTGCTCCAGGTCGATGAAACCGGCCAGACGCATCAACGACACCGCGCCCAGCGCCACGGCGGCGGCCAGCAGCCAGGCGCGCAATCGGCCGCTGTCGCCGATGTGGATCCAGTCCGACACGCCGCCCATGGCGCAGAAATGGCTGCGGTGTACGAGCCAGCCCAGTCCGGTCGCAAGCAGGAAACCGGCGCCGAGAACGGTGAAATGGACGCTACCGTCGTCCATGGCCGGAGTTAGGGCGCGGTGCGCCCCGCTGCTTCCCGGACGGCGTAACGGGTCGGGTCCGGCAGCCCGGCACCTTCGAAGCCGGCGCGCCGCAGCCGGCAGGCATCGCACTGCCCGCAGGCGGCACCGTCCGCATCGGCCTGGTAGCAGCTGACCGTGAGGGCGTAATCGACACCCAGTCCGCGGCCCAGACGGATGATGTCGGCCTTGGACAGCGCGATCAGCGGCGCATGCACGTTGAACCGAGCGCCGTCGACGCCGGCCCTGGTCGCGAGCCGGGCGAGTTGGGCGAAGGCGGCGATGTATTCCGGCCGGCAATCGGGATAACCGGAGTAGTCGACGGCGTTGACGCCGATCACCAGGTCGCGTGCGCCGAGCACCTCGGCCCAGGCGAGCGCCAGCGCCAGCATGACGGTATTGCGCGCCGGTACATAGGTCATCGGGATGCCGGGCCCCGGGCCGTCGGTGGGCACGGCGATCTCGGGGTCGGTCAGCGCCGAGCCACCGAACTGGCCGAGATCGACGTGGGCGACGCGGTGCTCGACCGCGCCCAGCGCGTGCGCGACACGCTTCGCGGCGACGAGTTCGGCGGCGTGACGCTGGCCGTAGTCGATGGACAGCGCGTGGCAGCGAAAGCCCCGGCCGCGTGCCCACGCCAGCGTGGTCGCTGAATCCAGCCCCCCGGACAACAGCACCACGGCCGGGCTCGGTGCGCTCACCGATCGACCCTCAACGCTTGCTTTTCAGACGCTGACGGGCGATGTCGGCCGCGCCGCTCTTGGGATACTTCGCGACCAGCGTCTCGAGCGATTGCCGCGCCGCTTTCGCATCCTTCAGTTCCTGCTGGCAGCCCGACAGGCCGAGCAGTGCATCGGGCGCGCGCGCATCGTCGGGCCAGCGCTCGAGCACGATGCGATAGGCCTGTGCGGCGCCATCGCAATCGCGGCTCTGGGCCAGGCTGCTGGCGCGCCAGAAGTGCGCCGAGGGCAGGAAGCTGCTTTCCGGGTAGGCCTGGACGAAGCTGGAAAAGGCCGAGCTGGCCTCCTTGAACTTGCCGGTCTTGACGAGTTGCAACGCCGTTTCGAAATCGCGCGACTCGGCCGCCGGATCGGGTTTGGCCGCTTCCGCGCGCGCGCCGGCACGTTCGCGTTCGACCGCCGCGGTCTCGAGCTTGCGCAGACGGTTGTCGAGGTCCACGTAGAAATCACGCTGACGCTTCTGCGCGTTCTCCAGCTCGTAGCTCGTCACCTCGAGCTGGCCACGCAGGCGTGCGAGCTCGACCTTCAGGCTTTCCAGTTGGTTGGCGAGTTCGAGCTGGGCGCGGCTTGCCGCCTCCAGCTTGTCCAGACGGGCATTCTGCTCCTGCCGGATCTGCTCGATACGTTGTCGGGCGACGTCGTCATCGAACAGTCCGGCCTGTGCGCCGCTGGCCGCGAGCAGCGCCACAGCCAGCAGCCAGGCTCGTGTCCGGGATGAACGGGAACGCGCGCGCATTGCCTCAGAACTCGCCGGAGTAGAGCATGTCCGCGCGCCGGTTTTCCTTCCAGCAGCGCTCCTCCGAGCAGGCCTCGCGCGGCTTCTCCTCGCCCAGGCTGACGGTTTCGATCGCCGCCTCCTTGGCGCCCATCAGCATCAGCGCCCGCTTGACCGCATCGGCCCGCTTTTGCCCCAGTGCCAGGTTGTACTCGCGCGAGCCGCGTTCGTCGGTGTTGCCCTGGATCAGCATCTTGATGTCCTGATGGCTGCCGAGGAACTTGGCGTGTGCCTCGATCAGCGGATTGAATTCGCCACGCACGGTGAAATCGTCGTAATCGAAAAAGACGCTGCGCTTGGACAGGATGCTGCGCGGGTCGCGCAGTTCGGCCAGCGGCGATCCTTTCTGCGGCTCCGGCGTCACCGGGGTCACGCGACCGCGGTCCGGTGGGGCGACGGCTTGCGGTGTGCCGGCGCCCGGGGTGCGATCTTCGACGCCGGCGGCGGCTTGCTCCGGCCCGACCGGCGTCGAGGTGCAGCCCGCGATCAGGGCGATGCCTGCGAGCATCAACGACGTCGACAACAGCTCTCTGCGCATAGTGCAGTCCTCTGGGTTGGGGATCAGAAGCGCGGGTAGGGGCCCCACGCGGGCTCTCGGATATCACCGGCCTGTGCCGACAGGCGCTGCTTCACGCGGCCGTCGCTCGAAACCGTGGCCAGCACGCCGCGGCCGCCGATTTCGGTGGCGTAGATCAGCGATCGGCCATTGGGCGCGAAGCTCGGTGATTCGTCCTTTTGGGAATCGGTCAGGATCTGCGTCTGGCGCGTGGCGAGATCCAGCAGTGCGATCTGGAAGCGGCCGCCCTGGCGCGTCACGAAGGCCAGCGACTTTCCGTCCGGCGACGGCCGCGGCGTGACGTTGTAGTTGCCCTCGAAGCTGATGCGCTCGGGCGTGCCGCCGGTGGCCGCAACACGATAGATCTGCGGGCTGCCGCCACGGTCGGAGGTGAAGTACAACCATTGCCCGTCCGCCGAGAACTGCGGTTCGGTATCGATGCCCGACGAGTTGGTGATCCGGATCGGGGTCGAGCCGTCGGCGTTGATCACGTAAATCTGCGAACCGCCGTCCTTGGTGAGCACGAGCGCGAGCCGGCGACCATCCGGGCTCCATGACGGGGCGCTGTTCGAACCGCGAAAGTTGGCCACCACCTGACGCTGGCCGGTGCTCAGCTGGTGCACGTAGACGATCGGCTTCTTGCGTTCGAACGACACGTACGCGAGCCGGGTGCCATCGGGGCTCCAGGCCGGCGAGATGATCGGCTCCATCGATCGCAGCGCCGTCTGCGCATTCTGGCCGTCGGCGTCGGCGACTTGCAGCTCATAGCGACCGCCCACCTTGGCGACATAGGCGATGCGCGTCGAAAAGACGCCGCGCTCGCCGAGCAGTTTTTCGAAGACGAAATCGGCGACGCGATGACCGCCCAGCCGCCATTGTTCGCGCGCGTAGCCGATTGCCATGCTGCCCAGCGCGGTATCGCGGGCAACATCGTAGACACGGAAGCGCACTTCGCTGCGGCCGGCGCCGGCCGCGAACAGCGTGCCGCTGACGAGCGCGTCGGCGCCGCGGTTCTTCCAGCTGGCATCGACCGCGGTCTGTTCGCCGACGGGCAGCGTGCCAGCATCGATCAGACGGAACAGGCCCGAGCGCTCGAGATCGGCGCGCACGATGCCGCTCAGGCTTTCGCCCGCCGAGTCGCCGACGAAGGCCGTGACCGCGATCGGAATCCGGTTTGCGCCGGCGCCGCTGATCTCGATGTTGAGCTGGGCGTGGCCCCGTGGGCTCAACGCCAGACACGCGAGCCACACAAGCCACGCGAGCCAGCGCTGCGCACGCATCACAGCGAGCAGGCGGCCTGGTAGTGACAAACTCATGCGCACGATTATAGCCCTCGGCCACTCAGGGCTCGGCCAGCGGCCGGACCTTGAGATTCAGTACCCGCTCGAACAGCTCCGCGCGCGGCGGTCGGGGCAAGGGGCTGGATTTGAGCAGCGCGCGTTCGATGGCCGCGTCCAGCGCCGGATGGCCGGTCGACTGTCGCAGCCGGACTTCGATGACCTCGCCGCTGGGCAACTGCGTCACCTGGAAAATGGCCTCCGGATTGCCGACGACGCCGGGCGGCAGCACGATGTTGCCGCGGACCTTGGCGGCGATACGGCCCACGTATTCGCTCATCAAGCGCTCGTGCGCCGCCGCAGTCTGCTGCTGCACCTGCTGCGCGCGCAGCCGCGACGCCTCCAGTGCAGCCTGCTGCGCGAGCAACTGACGCTGCTCCTGTTGCAGTGCCTGCTCGATCAGGCGCCGCTCGGCATCCGTCTCGCGCCGACTCTCAACCGGCGCTACGGGAGCGGATTTTGGCTTGCTCGCGTCCCGCGCCGGCTTCGCCGGCTCGGGTCTGGCTTCCTTCTTGTCCGCTTTCGGTGTTGGGGCGATCGGGATGTCCGCTTTCGGGAGCGACGGCGGCGCAGGCTCGGGCTTGGCCATCGGCTCAGGGGGTCTGGGCGGAGCCGGCACAGGCGTGGATGGCTGGGCCGGGGAAACCGGGGCAATCAATTCGACACTGACCGCGGTTGGTGCCACGTGCTGCCAGCGCACCCCCCAGACCAGCAGCGCACCGAGCAGGCCATGTACAGCCGCGGCGAGCAGCGCCGCCCGCCACTTGCCGGCCTCGACCGGCTGGGGCAGGTGTGACAGTGTGGCCGTCATGACCTGGGCTTGACCAGCAGGCCGATTTTCGCGACCCGGGCCTGCTGCAGAATGCTCATGACCTCGAGGATCGCCTCGTAAGGGACGTCCTTATCGCCGGCAATCAGGACCGCTTGCTCGGGCCGGTAGCTGCGTGTCGCGAGCTGCGCGGCGGTCACCGGCACGGCTTCGCCGCGCGCCGCGCGGTCGCGCAAGGTGAGGTGCCGGTCGCCATGCACGGTGATTTCCAGCGGCGCGCTGGGCGTGGCGCCGGCCTCACCGACGCTGGGCAAGGCCACGGTGCCGGTCTGGATCATCGGCGCGGTGACCATGAAGATCACCAGCAGCACCAGCATCACGTCGATATAGGGCACGACATTGATCTGATTCATCAGGCGGCGTTGGCGCATCGGCCGGCGTCCTCAGCGTAGCTGTCGTTGCAGGATGTTCGAGAACTCTTCCAGAAAGCTTTCCCAGCGCGTCGACAGGCGGTCGATGTCGTGCGCGAAGCGGTTGTAGGCAACCACGGCCGGAATCGCCGCGAACAGGCCGATCGCGGTGGCGACCAGCGCCTCGGCAATGCCCGGCGCGACATGTCCCAGCGTCGCCTGGCCGACATTCGCGAGTCCGCGGAACGCGTTCATGATGCCCCATACGGTGCCGAACAGGCCGACGTAGGGGCTGACCGAACCGACCGAGGCCAGGAAGGCGAGATGCGATTCGAGATCGTCGAGTTCCCGCTGGTAGCTGGCACGCATCGCGCGTCGGGCGCCGTCGACGATCGCCGAGCCGTCCTGCACACGCTGGTTGCGCAGCTTGGCGAACTCGCCGTAGCCGGCCGCGAACATGCGCTCCATGCCACCGGCCATGTGACGGTTGTTGTTCGCGCTCTGGTAGAGCGCGTTCAGCTCGCCGCCGCTCCAGAACGCCAGCTCGAACTTGTCGGTCTTGGTGCGGGCGTCGCGTATCGCGAATGCCTTGCGAAAAATCCAGTACCAGGACATGAACGAGACCACGAGCAGCAGCGCCATCACCGCCTTGACCACGAGACTGGCGTTGGCGATCAGTTCCAGTATCGCGAGATCGGTTCCCAGTTGATCGGCCCCCAATTCGGCCCCTCCTCAAGATATGGACGATGACGCCATGCGACGCCTCAGCTCCGCGGGAATGCCGGTCGGCAGCATGCGCGCGGCGTCCAGGCAGGCGACCTCGATGCGCGCGCGCAGCAAGGTCTCGTGCCGACGCAATACCGTCTGGGCAAAGCGTACGCGTGCGCGCCCCAGTTCCTCGACCGCCACCGTCACGTCCAGTGCGTCGTCCAGACGTGCCGGCCGCAGATAATCCGCCTCCACGCGCGTGACCGCAAAAGCGATCCGCTGCGCGTGCGCGAGCCCGCCCTGTTCGACACCGAGCGTGCGCAGCCATTCGCTGCGCGCGCGTTCAAGAAAGCGCAGATAGCTCGCGTAATAGACGATCCCCGCCGCATCCGTGTCTTCGTAATAGACGCGTACGGGCCAGGAGAAGACCGATGCGGTCCGGGCTTCAGACATGCTCCGATTCTACGCGGCCGCTCGGCGCTCAGCGCTCGCCATCCCAAAGCTCGCCCGTCCCGGTCTGCGGTGCGCTCAGCCCGAAGTGAGTCCAGATGGCCGGCATCGCCACGCGCCCACGCGGTGTGCGCGCGAGATAGCCCTGCTGGATCAGATAGGGTTCGAGCACGTCCTCGATCGTGTCGCGCGCCTCGCCGATGGCCGCGGCGAGGTTGTCCAGCCCGACCGGTCCGCCGGCGAACCGATCCAGGATGGCGTGCAACAGCTTGCGATCCATGACATCCAGCCCGAGCGCATCCACTTCCAGCATCGACAGCGCCGCGTCGGCCACCTCGCGCGTGATGCGGCCGTCGGCACGGACCTCGGCATAATCGCGGCAGCGCCGCAGGAGGCGGTTGGCGATCCGCGGTGTGCCGCGCGCGCGCCGCGCGATCTCATGGGCGCCTTCCGCGACGATCGCGAGATCGAGCAGCTGCGCCGAGCGCGTCACGATCTCGGCCAGTTCCCCGGGCGCATAGAATTCCAGCCGGGCGACGATGCCGAAGCGGTCGCGCAGCGGGTTGGTCAGCATGCCGGCGCGCGTGGTCGCGCCCACCAGCGTGAAGGGCGGCAGATCCAGCTTCACCGAACGTGCGGCGGGGCCTTCCCCGATCATGATGTCGAGCTGAAAATCCTCGAGCGCCGGATACAGGATCTCCTCGACCGCCGGTGCCAGCCGGTGAATCTCGTCGATGAACAATACATCGTGCGGTTCGAGATTGGTCAGCAGTGCGGCGAGGTCGCCGGCGCGCTCCAGCACCGGCCCGGAGGTCTGGCGCAGGCCCACGCCCAGCTCGTGCGCGACGATGTGCGCGAGCGTTGTCTTGCCCAAGCCGGGCGGCCCGAACAACAGCACGTGATCCAGCGCTTCGCGCCGGCTCCGGGCAGCCGCGATGAAGATCGCCAGCTGCTCGCGGATGCGCGCCTGGCCGATGTAGTCGGCGAGCCGCTTCGGACGCAGCGCACGTTCGACGCCGTCCTCGTCGCGAGGCGAACGCGCCGGCGAGATCAGGCGATCGTCGAACGATTCGGTGTGTACGCTCATGATCGGGGGCAGTGTAGCCGAGCTTGCGCGCGGCCGGGAGAGTCGTTCCGCAACGATATGTCCGGCCACCGGTTTCAAGCCAAGCGCGCGCACCGACGCACTGCCGCTTGTACGGACAATCGACGCCCGGGTGTCGCGTACCCGCGCGTGTCATGCTAAGGTTCGCAGGCATGGAAGCCCTGTCGGACAGGGCCGAATAACAACAGGATGGAGACACATGACGAAGCAGACCGAAGCCGAAGGCAACCCCTATGTGCGTGTCCAACGGGCCGACGGCATCCTGGACCTGTGCCTCGCCCGGCCAGAAAAGCACAATGCCCTGGTGGCGCCACTCGCCGCCGAGTTGAGCGCCCAGCTGCGCGCTGCGCAGACCGATCCGGAGGTGCGCGTGATCCTGCTGCATGCGGAAGGCAAGAATTTCTGCGCGGGCGGCGATCTCGATGCGTTCTCCAAGCTCTATGGCAAGCCGCCGACCGATCAGCACGAAGAGGGTAGACAGCTGTCCGAGCTGTTCAAGCTGGGACGCACGCTGGAAAAACCAGTGATCGGCGCCATCCAGGGGAACGCGCTCGGCGGCGGCATGGGGCTCACGGCGCTGTGTCACGTCGCCGTTGCCGGCAAGTCGTCGCGCTTCGGTGCCACCGAGATTCGTCTCGGCTTGTTCCCGATGGTGATCGGCCCCTTGTTGATCGATGCGCTGGGTTATCGGCAGGCGCTGGCGCTGGCGCTCACGGGCCGGGTGATCACCGCCGACGAGGCGCTGGCGATGGGCCTGCTGCATCAGGTGGTCGAAGACGACGACATCCTGCCCTGCGCGCGCCGCATCGCTGAGGAGATGGCGGGCCGCAGCCCGGTCGCCTTGCGCGTGGGCATGGAGGCTTATGTCACCGCGCACGAGATCCAGGGCCCGGAGGCGTTTGCCGTCATGCGTGCGTTCAGCAACGTCGTGTTCCTGAGCGCCGACCTGCAGGAAGGTACCAAGGCCTTCCTGGAAAAGCGCAAGCCGCGATGGAGCGGACGCTGACCGGGTTTTCGGCGCGTTTCGCCATTCGACCATTCAATACCGAATTTTTCTTAGTTTGGAGTGTTCACTCAGATGAGCAAGCAACCCCTGTCACGTCTGTTCCATCCGCGCGCCATCGGTGTCTATGGGGCCTCGGCCGACCCGAAGAAAATCGGCGGCCGGCCGGTGGATTTCATCAAGCGTTCGGGTTTCGAAGGCCCGCTGTATCCGATCAATCCGAATTACCCCGAAATCCAGGGGCTGAAGGCCTATCCGAGCGCGACCGCCATCGAAGGGCCGCTCGATCTGGTGATCGTCGCGGTGCCGGCTCCGGGCGTGGTGGCCGCGCTGGAGGACTGTGCCGCCAAGGGTGTCGGTGGCTGTGTCGTGCTGTCGTCGGGATTCGCCGAGGCGGGCGGCGCGCAGGGTGAAGCCTGGCAGGCGCAGATCGTGGAGCTGTCGCGACGCACCGGCATGCGCGTGGTCGGCCCGAACTGCATGGGGATCATCAATGTGCGGCGCGGCATCCTGGGCACCTTTACCCCCAGTGCCGAGGGCTCGGGGCTCAAGCCAGGACGCATCAGTCTGGTGTCCCAGAGCGGCGCGTTCGGTGGCTTCTGCCTGGCGCTGATGCGCCAGAACGGCATCGGTCTCAATCTGTGGATCACCACCGGCAATCAGAGCGACGTCGATTTCGCCGACTGCGTGCGTTACTACGCCGATGACGCCGACACCAATGTCATCGTCGGCTATATCGAGGGCATCACCGACCGCGACCGGCTGATCGACGCACTCGCCTATGCGCGCAGCAAGGAGAAGCCCGTAGTCGTGATGAAGGTCGGCAGTTCCGATGCCGGCGCCGCGGCGGCGGCGTCGCACACCGCCTCGCTGGCCGGGGCCGACCAGGTCTATGACGGTCTGTTCCGCCAGTACGGCGTCTATCGGGCGCATTCGATCGACGAATTCTTCGATGTCGCCTACGCCTGTGCGACCGCGAGCGCGAAGCCGAAATCCGATCGCCTGGGCATCGTTACCGTCTCCGGCGGTGTCGGCGTGCTCATGGCCGACGTCGCCGCCAAGGTCGGCCTCGACGTCGCGCCGATGCCCGAGGATGCCCAGCGTCAGCTCAAGGAATATCTGCCGTTTGCCGGCACGCGCAACCCGGTGGACATGACCGCGCAGCTGGTGAACGACCTGTCGCTGTTCGAGAAGAATTTCGAGATGCTGCTCGCGCGCGGCAACTACGACACGGTGGTGAGCTTCCTCTCCAGCGTCGGCCTGGACAAGAACCTCAATCAGGAAATCATCGGGCAGTTGCGCAAGGTGCTGGCGAAGTATCCGGGCCGGCTGGTGATCATGTCCATGCTGTCGAACCAGGAGGTGCGGCGCATGTACGAGCAGGAAGGCCTGTTGGTATTCGACGAGCCGACGCGCGCGGTGCGTGCGGCGGCGGCGCTGCGTCATTTCGCGCGCGAGCAGGCGCGCGCCCAGACGCTGGATGCGCCGCCCAGCCTGCCCGCCGGTGTCCGCAAGGTCGAACGCGGCGCACTGAATGAAACGCAGGCGAAGGAAATTCTCATGTCCGCCGGCATTCCGATGACGCGCGAGGTGGTCGCGAAAACGGCCGACGAGGCGGCGCGCCAGGCGACCGAGATCGGCTTTCCGGTGGTGCTCAAGATCGCGTCGCCGGACATCCAGCACAAATCGGATATCGGCGGCGTGCTGCTCAAGCTCGCCGATGCCGAGGCGGTCCGCGCCGGCTTCGACACCATCATGCAGCGGGTCCGGAAGGCCGAGCCGAACGCGCGCATCGATGGCGTCGTCGTCGCGCAGATGATCACCGGCGGCGTCGAGACCATTCTCGGCGTCAATCGCGACCCGGTGTTCGGTCCCGTCGTCATGTTCGGCATCGGCGGCGTGTTCGTCGAAGCGTTCAAGGACGTCGCCTTCCGGGTGGCGCCATTCGGCGAGGCCGAGGCGCGCGCGATGATCGACGAGGTCAAGGGTCGGGTGATGCTGCGCGGTCTGCGCGGCGCGCCGCCGGCCGACGAGGCGGCACTGGTGCGTGCGCTGGCGCAGCTGTCGAGCTTCGCCGCGGCCAACGCCGACGTCATCGAAACGATCGACATCAATCCGTTCGTCGTGCTGCCCGCGGGTCAGGGCGCGGTCGCGCTGGACGCGTTGATCGTGACGCGCGACTGAGCACCCGGGGATCGGGCCCGTACGAACTGCGAGAAGAGGAGGAGACACGATGTCCATAGACCTGGAAAAGCGTGGCGCGATCGCGCTGATGACCTTCAACAATCCGTCCCGCCGCAACGCGATGACGCCGCAGATGCGCCGTCAGATGGAAGAGCGCGTGCTGGATGTGCGTGACGATCCGGCCATTCGCGTGCTGGTCATGACCGGTGCCGGCGATGCCTTTTGCGCGGGTGGCGACATCACCACCTTCGGCCAGTCGTCGGCGGTGGCGATGCGCGACCGGCTCAAGCAGCAGCACCGGGTCACGACCGCACTGCACAACCTGGAAAAGCCGGTCATCGCCGCCGTCCACGGCCCGGCCTTCGGTGTCGGCTTCAGCATCTCGCTCCTTGCCGACGTCATCCTGGCTTCGGACACGGCGCGCTTCTGCCAGAGCTACAGCAACATGGCGATCGTGCCGGATGGCGGCGGGCTCTACCTGCTCGCGCGCGTGGTCGGCGCCCAGCGCGCGCGCGAGATGATCCTGTTGGCCGATGTCGTCGATGCCGCCACGGCCAAATCGCTGGGCATCGTGCGCGAGGTCTACCCGGCCGAGCAATTGATGGCCGAGACCATGAAGCTCGCAGAGCGCCTGGCGAATGGCCCGACCCGAGCCTACGGTCTCGACAAGTCCATGCTGAACCGCTCGTGGAACATGGATCTGGAAACCTTCCTCGAGCTGGAGTCGGTCAGCGAGGCCTACATCATGGAGACCGAGGACCACAAGGAGGGTATCCAGGCTTTCCTGAACAAGCGCAAGCCGGTATTCAAGGGGATGTAGTGATCAACAAGATCTGGCCTTCGGTCGACGCCGCACTCGCCGACGTGTTCGATGGTGCCACGGTGCTGTTCGGTGGTTTCGGCGGCGCCGGCGAGGCAACCGAGCTGATGGCGGGGCTGCTGCGGCAGGGAGCAAGCGGCCTGACCGGCGTGTCGAACAGCATCGGCAAGGGGGACAGCGGCTTGGCGGCGTTGATCCGCAGCGGCCGCCTGGCAAAGATGATCTGCTCGTTTCCGTTGATCAAGGGGGGCGAGGCCTTCCAGGAACAGTATCGTGCCGGCCGCATCGCGCTCGAAACCACGCCGCAGGGCACGCTCGCCGAGCGGCTGCGTGCCGGCGGCGCTGGCATCGAGGCGTTCTACACCCCGACCGGCGTGGGCACCGAAATGGCCGAAGGCAAGGAACTGCGCTCGTTCAACGGCGTTCCGTGCCTGCTGGAACAGGCGATACGCGGCGATTTCGCGCTGGTACGCGCGCACAAGGCCGACCGCTGGGGCAACCTCGTCTATCGCAAGACCGGCCGGAACTTCAATCCGGTCATGGCCATGGCGGCGCGGGTGACCATCGCCGAAGTCGACGACATCGTCGAACTCGGCGCGCTCGATCCGGAGGTGATCGTCACGCCCGGGATCTTCGTCCAGCGCGTGGTGCGCCGCGGGGGGGCGCACTGATGGCGGCGCTGACCAAGGAGCAAATCGCTCGCCGCATCGCCCGCGACCTACAGGACGGCCAGTACGTCAACCTCGGCTTCGGCATTCCCACCGAGATCAGCAACCATCTGCCGCCCGACCGCGAGATCGTCATCCACGTCGAGAACGGTGCACTGGGCCTGGGGCCCACGCCCGCTGCTGGCCAGGAGGACCCGGAGTTGGTCAATGCAGGCGAGCAGTTCGTGACCCTGCTGCCGGGCGCGTCGCTGTTTCACCACGCCGACTCGTTCGCGATGACGCGCGGCCATCATGTCGATGTCGCGGTACTCGGTGCCATGCAGGTTTCGGAGCGTGGCGATCTCGCCAACTGGAAGATCCGCGGCAACGACCTGGGCGGCATCGGCGGCGCCATGGACATTGCGCTGGGCGCGAAGAGTCTGTATGTCGCGATGTTGCACACCACACCCAAGGGTGAATGCAAGATCGTCCGCACGCTGAGCTATCCGGTGACCGCGCTCGGCTGCGTGAAGCGCATCTACAGTGATCTCGCCGTCATCGACGTGACCGCCGCCGGCTTGCTGCTGCGCGAACTCGCCCCTGGTCAGAGCATCGAGGCCGTGCAGCGACTCACCGAACCTGAGCTGAGGGTGGCCGCCGATCTGAGGGTGATCGATATCTGAGGGCGGCCGGCCCGGCCGCGACGCACCGGCCGGCCATCGGCTTGCTGCGCCGGCGTGCGAGAAAATCTGTGGGACCTGGTCGACGAGGCCCGGCAGGGTGAGCAAGGGCCGTCAGGCCGTGCCCACGCGCGGTCTCCTTGCGTGGGCATGCCCGCGCTACCAAGCAGTGTAGTGCCCGGTAGGCACGTCACGACCCTCCTGCAGGCTGTTCAGCCGGCCGCCACCGCCGCACCAGCGCCTTGCGCGCCTCTTCCAGCGCCAGCATCGCAAGCGGAAACGGCAGCATGAACCACCACGCATCCATCGCCAGCGGCGCGGTGCCAAACAGCTGGTTGCCCCAGGGCGTGTAGAGGATTGCCGCCAGCAGGAGCAGTTCGAAGCCGATACCCCAGAACAGCAGCGGGCTCGGCCGGCCGTTGCCGGCGAACAGCGCGCCGCGCGCGGAGCGGCACAGCCAGACATTCGCCACCTGCATCAGCACGATAGCGGCCAGACACGCGCCGGTGGCGGCGCGGTAGAGCGGGTCGGTGGGCGCCAGCGTCTGCCCGTACTGCCAGCCGCCCGCGTGCAGCACGAAGAAGTAGGCCGCCATGGCGGCGCCGGCTTCGAGCAGGATCACATCCCCCGGCACCAGCTCGCGCGCCGGCGCCAGGCGCACCACGCCCGCGCGCTGCACCCGCACCGCGTGCGGCAGCAGGCGCTGCAGGGCATCCAGCGCCCGCTCGGCGCGGTACTCCTGCCAGAACGAGAACGCGCCGTTGATGACGATCACGCCCAGGATCGCCGCGCCCAGCGTGGCCATGCCCTGCCCCGGCTGGTAATGCTCTGCAACGAACGCCAGCGCCGCCGCCAGCCACAGGATCAGCGCGAAGAAATGCGTCACCTGCCGCGCCGCACCGCGCCACAGCGGCTCCCGCGGCGGCGCCTCGACCGCGTTGGCGCCGAAGCTCGCCAGCCGCCGCGCGGCCTCGGCCTCGCTCAGGCCCTCCGCCGTCGTGTTGAGGCGGGCCAACGCTTCGTCGATGGGCAGGGTGTGGAGGTGCACGAGAGCAGTAAGGGGTCACGGAATAGGGGGCGCGGAATAGGGGTCACGGCATGGGGTCACGCCCTGTCATGATGGCTATACGCTACAGCATGGCTGGGCTGCTGCGCCTACTGATGTGCGCTACCACGTAACTTGTCAACACCTTACGGCCGACAAGCCGATCGCTTCGTCAGCGAGCAAAGGCAGACCGCGATCGCGAAGCGAACCACGATCCGCCCTGTTTGTTGTACAACGAGTTGCCCCAGTGCGCTCACCGGGCAGCGAAGACTGGCCAAGCTTGGGATGTGACGAAAGGGCGAAGCCACCCGCGACGTCCTGGACAGAGCGATGCAGAGCCCATGTCCGCGGCAAAACTTGAAGCCTGTGTTCCTCCGTTCGGGCCGTTTTCGGCTGCTGCCTATAATCCCGGCCATATGCACATGCTGCTCGTGAAGACCACGTCGCTCGGGGACGTGGTCCATAACCTGCCGGTGGCGAGTGATATCCGCCGCCGCCATCCGGATGCCGTGATCGACTGGCTGGTCGAGGACGATTTCGCCGAGATTCCACGCATGCATCCGGCCATCCGGCGCGTGATCCCGTCCGGCCTGAGGCACTGGCGGCGGCGGCCTTTTGCCCCGGCGACCTGGCGCGACTTCCGAGTCTTTCGCGAGCAGGTCGGCTGCGACGAATACGACCTGATCCTCGATACCCAGGGTTTGATCAAGAGTGCCTGGCTGGCGAGCTGGGCGCATGGCCCGCGCGCCGGGTTTGCCGCGGAGGCGGCCCGCGAGCCTCTGGCCGCCAGGTTCTATCAGCGGTGCTACGCCATCCCCAAGAACCTGCACGCGGTCGAACGCAACCGCTGGCTCGCGGCCGCTGCGCTCGGTGATGCGCCCGATCTGCCGCTCGACTACGGCATTCGCACGGCGACCGGGCGGCCTGCCTGGTTGCCGGCGCGCTATGCCGTACTGCTGACGGCGACGGCTCGTCCGGAAAAGCTTTGGCCGGACGAGAACTGGCTTGCTGTCGGCCGCGGACTGGCCGGGCAGGGCATCGTCTCCGTCCTGCCTGCCGGCAGCGCCGGCGAGCGCGAACGCGCGTCCCGGCTCGCAGCGGGCGTGCCGGGTGCCATCGCCGCGCCCGCCATGGGGCTCGCGGAACTCGCGGTCTTGATGGCATGCGCCTGCGCCGTGATCGGCCTGGATACCGGCTTGACCCATCTGGCTGCGGCACTGGCGCGCCCGACGCTGGCGCTGTTTACCGCGACCGACCCGGCGCTGACCGGGGTCTATGCCGGCGCTACGGCGCGCAATCTCGGCACCGTGGGCGCACCGCCCGAGCCGACCGAAGTGCTGACCGCGGTGTCGGGCCTGCTAGCCGGTGCCGCACTGAGCGCGGCGTAGGGGCGCGACTTGAGCCTCGTCCTGTACCGCCTGAGTTGGCTGCTGCTGCTGCCGGTGGCGCTGGTCCGTCTGGTCGTGCGTGGTCGCCGCGAACCGGCCTATCTGCGCCATGTGCGCGAGCGCCTGGGCTGCTACGGCCAGCGGCCCGGGCTCGAGCTGATCTGGCTGCACGCGGTATCGGTCGGCGAGACGCGCGCCGCGCAGCCCCTGATCGAGGGCCTGCTCGCGCAGTTTCCGTCATGCCAGGTGCTCATCACGCACACCACGCCAACCGGGCGGGCGACCTCGGAACAATTGTTCGGTGGCCGGGTGTTGCGTGCCTATCTGCCCTACGATTGTCTGCCGGCCGTGCGCGGCTTCATGCGCCATTTCCGTCCGCGCGTCGGCATCCTGCTGGAGACCGAGCTGTGGCCCGAACTGGTGCATGCGGCGGCGGCGGTCGGCATGCCATTGTTCCTCGTCAATGCCCGCTTGTCGCGCCGTTCCGCACGCGGCTACGCGCGGCTGGCCGGCCTCACGCGTGCGACGCTGCGCGGGCTGTCGGGCATCACCGCGCAAAGCCGGTCCGACGCCCGTCGCCTGCGGGCGTTGGGCGCACGCCGCGTCGACGTGTTCGGCAATTTGAAATACGACGTCAGACCGGCAGTCGATACCGAAGCCACGGCACGCACATTTCGGACATGGATGAGAGGACGCACGGCCGTACTCGCCGCCAGCACGCGCGCGGGCGAGGAGACGCTGCTGCTCGATGCCTGGCTGCGAGCCGCGACCGATGACTGCCTGCTGGTCATCGTGCCGCGCCACCCGCAGCGCTTCGACGAGGTCGCCCGGCTGGTCACGGAACGCGGGCTGGTGCTTGCGCGGCGCAGCAGGCAGGAGCCGGTTGCGGCGGCGCGCGTCTGGTTGGGCGACAGCCTGGGCGAGCTCCACGCCTACTACATGGCCGCGGACGTCGCGCTGATCGGCGGCAGTTTCCTGGACTATGGCGGTCAGAATCCGATCGAGCCCTGTGTGGTCGGCACACCGGCGATAGTCGGTCCACACACGCACAATTTTGCGGCGGTCGTCAGAGCCGGCATCGGCGCCGGCGCGCTGCTGCGCGCGGCCGATGCCGACGAAGCCGTGCGCATGGCACTCGGGCTCATCGGCGACCGTGAGCGTCGTGCCGCGCACGCCGGCGCCGGTCGCGAGTTCGCCCGCCGGCATCAAGGTTCCAGTGAGCGCACACTGACGTGGCTGGCCCCGTCGATAAGATGACTTTCGGCGCACGCCGAAGCCCGAAGCGCGTGTGGCCCGGCTGGCCGCGGCCGGTGACATAATGCCGGGGCAACGACGATTCGGACCGGCGCCGTGGTCACGGCCTGCTCACTGCGCCCGCGATCCAGAAGGCCGAACGACACCCCACAGGAGAGAACGATGATTCAAGAAGGCGAGCAATTGCCGGAAGGCAAGGTCTGGGAACTGCCGGTCGAATGGTCGGTTGGCTGCCCAAGCGGGCCGGAACCGATTTCGGTCCGCGACGCCGTGCGCGGCAAGCGCGTGGTCATCTTCGGGTTGCCGGGCGCCTATACCCGGACCTGCTCGGCCAAACACCTGCCGGGCTATGTCGCGCTGGCCGATCGGCTGCGCGCTCGCGGCGTGGATGAGATCTGGTGTTTTTCCGTGAACGACGCGATGGTCATGGCCGCCTGGGGCAAGGACAACGATGCCGGCGGCCGCGTACGCATGATCGGTGACGGCAGTGCCGAGTACACGCGCGCCCTGGGCCTGGATCTGGACCTCACTGCACGTGGCATGGGTGTGCGCTGTCAGCGGTTCTCCATGTTGGTCGAAGATGGCAAGCTCGTCCGGCTCAATCTGGAGCCTGGCGGGCAATATGGGGTGTCCAGCGCCGAGACGATGCTCGAACAACTCGGGGGCTGAGCGCCAAGGTCCAGCCAGGCGGTGCTTGCAAGCCCGGACATCGCCCCCATTTGCGCGAGGGTAGGCTGCCTGCCGTCGTCCCCGGGCCCGCCACGGCAATCAGGCATGCGGCGGCGCGGCAAGCATTTCGGGCGGATCGTGCATGCCGCCTGAGAACAGAACCCGGAAGGTTTGCGCAAATGCCTGCGCGACAATTGCTGCGTTGCACGTATAATCCTTTTCTTTTCAGGAGCTTGTCATGCCGATTTACGAATATCGCTGCAACGACTGCGGCTTTCAGAAGGAATATCTGCAAAAAGTCTCCGATCCCGCGCACACGCATTGCCCCAGCTGTGGCAAGGAAAGCCTTGCCAAACTCTTGTCCGCCGCCAGCTTTCTGCTCAAGGGCAGCGGCTGGTATGCGACCGATTTCAAGGGCGGCGGCGCTCAGGCCGGAGCGAAATCGAATGAAAAGTCGGGCGGCGAGACCGCAGGCGACTCCGACTCCACGAGCTCGACGCATGCCTGCGGTGCCGGTGCCTGCTCGGCTTGCAGCTGAATGCCGTGGTGATGTCCAGTTGGTCACCGGATCCGGTCGGGGCGAACGCTAATTGAAGCGTTATTTCATTACCGGTCTGCTGATCTGGATCCCGGTGGCCATCACGGTCTGGGTGCTGGCGCTGATCGTCAACACGCTGGACCAGTCACTGCTGTTGCTGCCCGAGTCCTTGCGCCCGGAGCATTTGCTCGGACGCTACATTCCGGGACTCGGCGTCATCCTGACGCTGCTGGTGGTGTTCATCACCGGCCTGGTCACGGCCAACATCATCGGCCAGCGCCTGGTGCGGTTCTCGGAAAAGCTGCTCGCGCGCATCCCGGTCGTCAAGTCCGTGTACTACAGCGTCAAGCAGGTGTCCGACACGGTGTTTTCCAGCAATGGTCAGGCGTTTCGCAAGGCGGTACTGGTGCAGTATCCGCGAGAGGGCTCCTGGACGATCGCGTTCATCACCGGTCAGCCGGGGGGCGACGCGGCAAGGCATCTGCCCGATCATGTGAGCCTGTACGTGCCGACCACGCCGAACCCGACCTCGGGGTTTTTCCTGATGGTGCCGCGCAGCGAGCTCATCGAGTTGCACATGAGCGTCGACAATGCGCTCAAGTACATCGTTTCCATGGGTGTGGTGTCGCCACCGGCGCGTTCCCCACACCGTTGACCCGGAATGACAATGCGAAGTGAATATTGCGGACGCGTCGCCCGTGGCCATCTTGGCCAGACCGTGACGCTGTGCGGCTGGACACACCGTCGTCGCGATCATGGCGGCGTGATTTTCATCGATCTGCGCGATCGCGAAGGGCTGGTGCAGGTGGTCTGCAACCCGGATCGCTTCGAGTTGTTCCGCCTGGCCGAGTCGGTACGCAACGAGTATGTACTCAGGGTCGTGGGCCATGTGCGTGCGCGCCCGGACGGCACGGTCAATGCCAATCTGCCTAGCGGCGAGATCGAGATCGTCGCCGAGACCCTGGAGATACTGAATCCGTCGGCAACGCCGCCGTTTCAGCTCGATGACGAACACCTGTCCGAGAATGTCCGCCTGACACACCGCGTGCTGGATCTGAGGCGGCCGGTCATGCAGAAGAACCTGCGTCTGCGTCACCGGGTCGCGCAGGCCTTCCGGCGGTTTCTGGATGCCCAGGGTTTCATCGACATCGAAACGCCGATGCTCACGCGCAGCACGCCGGAGGGCGCGCGCGATTACCTGGTGCCCTCGCGCGTGCATCCCGGACAGTTCTTCGCGCTGCCGCAGTCGCCACAACTGTTCAAGCAGATGTTGATGGTGTCCGGCTTCGACCGCTATTACCAGATCACCAGGTGCTTTCGCGACGAGGACTTGCGTGCCGACCGCCAGCCCGAATTCACGCAGGTCGACATCGAGGTCTCGTTCATGGATGAGACCGGTATCACCGCGCTCATGGAGGCGCTGGTGCGGGAGGTGTTCGCGCACAGCCTCGATGTCGCGCTGCCCGATCCGTTCCCGCGCATGAGCCATGACGAAGCGATGCGGCGCTTTGGTTCCGACAAGCCCGATTTGCGGGTCACGCTCGAACTGACCGAGCTGACCGATATCATGCGCGATGTCGATTTCAAGGTGTTCAGCGGCCCGGCCAATCGCCAGGACGGTCGCGTCGCCGCGCTGCGTGTTCCGGGCGGTGGCGGGCTCAGCCGCAGCGAGATCGACGCCTATACCGAATTCGTCGGTATCTACGGGGCAAGGGGGCTTGCATGGATCAAGGTCAATGAGCGCGCTCGCGGACGCGAGGGCTTGCAGTCGCCGATCGTCAAGAATCTCCACGACGCGGCCATCGCGGCCATACTGGAACGCACCGGCGCAGGCGATGGCGATCTGATTTTCTTCGGCGCCGATCGTGCAAAGATCGTCTGCGACGCGCTCGGTGCCTTGCGCGTGAAGCTGGGCCACGAGAAAGGCTACCTGGACGGACGCGCCTGGGCGCCGGTGTGGGTGGTCGATTTCCCGATGTTCGAATATGACGAAGACGAGAAGCGCTGGGTGGCCTGCCACCACCCCTTCACCTCGCCCAAGGATGAACATGTCGCGCTGATCGAAACGGACCCGGGAGTCTGCCGGGCAAAGGCCTACGATCTGGCCTTGAACGGCTGGGAGGTCGGCGGTGGCTCGGTGCGTATCCATCGGGCCGATGTACAGCAGCGCGTGTTCGCGGCGCTCGGATTGGACGAGGCCGAGACCCGGGCGAAGTTCGGGTTTCTGCTGGACGCACTCAAGTATGGCGCGCCGCCCCATGGCGGGTTGGCCTTCGGCCTGGATCGCATCGTCACGCTGATGGCCGGTGCCGAATCCATTCGCGACGTCATCGCCTTCCCCAAGACCCAGCGCGCGCAATGCCTGCTGACCGATGCGCCCAGCCAGGTGGGCGAGCGCCAGCTGCGCGAGCTGTCGATCCGGCTCCGCGGCGGCGAATCGGCCAAACCGAACCCACTCTGAAGCCGGTCCTGGACGCATGCCTACGGCCGGGTCGGCCGGCAAACTCGGTGACCGAGTCCGGCCTCGAGTGATCATGCAGGACCCGACAGCGCGCGCCCAGGTTTCAAGGCGCTGGCGCGGCGTCCGCGCGTTGGCGTTGGCGCTGTTCAGCGCTGTGTGCTGTGGCGTCGCATCGGCCGAGTCGCGCACGCTGCCGGCCGGCTCTCCGACGAGCCGTGCCTACCCGATCGTTAGCGAGGCGCAGTTACCACCGGCGGCGCGGCAGACCCTGTCGCGCATTCGGCAAGGCGGCCCATTCCCATATCGCAAGGACGGCTCCGTTTTTCATAATCGCGAAGGCCGACTGCCTGTAAAGTTTCGCGGCTACTATCGCGAATATACCGTCGCCGAGCATGGCGCCCGGGATCGGGGGCCGCGGCGCATCGTCGTCGGCGGACCGGATCCCGCCGACACCCAGATCCGCCAGGAGTTCTACTATTCCCCCGACCATTACCGAAGCTTTCAACGCATCCTCCCCTGATGGGGGCGACACCGATCCGCTCGTCCCGATTCTGGGCGCACGCCTTGCGGACGCCGCCGCGGCTGGTGTCTATCGCTTGCCGCCCGATCTCGCACAGGCCGTGGAACAGGCGAGCCGGGCGCAGCGCTACGGCCTGATCGAGGCCAGTTTCTCCGGACTCACCGGAAAGCGCGCGCTACTGGAGGAACTGGCGCGCGCCTTCGCGCTGCCGGAGTGGTTCGGCTACAACTGGGATGCCCTCAGCGACTGCCTGACCGATCTGTCCTGGAAGGAGGCGCCGGGCTACGTGCTGCGCATAGCGCACGCCGAGCGCTGGCTGCGTGAGGATCCCGACGACTGGCGCGTGCTGTGCGACGCGCTGCGTGATGTGTCCGACTACTGGCGTCACGAAGCGGTGCCGTTCTGGACCCTGTTCGAGCTTGCCGAACCCGTGCCGGGCCTCGCCGAGCTCGTGGCCCGATGAACCACAAGCGGCCACGTTCGGTGCTGGTGCTGGTCCATAGTCCGGACCGGCAGATCCTGTTGCTCGAGCGTTCGCACTTTCCTGGATTCTGGCAGTCCGTGACCGGCAGCCAGGAAGGCCGCGAACGCCCCATCGACACGGCCGTGCGCGAGCTGGAAGAGGAGACGGGCATCCGTGCTGCCGCATCGGAACTCTGTGACTGGCGACTCAGCCATCGCTTCGCGATCTACCCGCAATGGCGTCATCGTTATGCACCTGGGGTCACGCACAATGTCGAGCACCTATTGAGCATCCGTGTGCCGGTCGATACCCCGGTGCGCCTGGCTCCGGACGAGCACCGCGCCTGGCACTGGCTGCCCTGGCGGCAGGCTGCGCGCGAGGTATTTTCGTGGAGCAACCGCGCCGCGATACTCATGCTCGTACAGCGGCCGAGCGTATGTCCGTACGGAGGCTAGTCACCGACTCGGGAATGGCCCCTCGGGACTGCCGACGTTTCTATCCTTTGGCATAACCAGTCGCCAGCGTCACCGGGCGGCAGGATCGCGAACGGCAGCGCGTGACGGCGTCGCCCGAGGATGCGCAGCGCCTTGTCCCGGCTGACCAGCAGCGGCACCCGCGCCTGCAACGCCGCCTCGAGAAATTTCTGATCGGATCGGTCGCGGCATCGCGGCAGCGGCGGATGCATCAGCGGCGCGTCGGGCTCAATCACGGCCACGGTGGCGTGGTAGGCCGCCAGGGCCGGTGGCGCGCGTACATCGTCGGCGAACGGCGAACGCCTCAGCACGTGCGCGAATTCGCCCAGGCAGGGAGGCGACGCGAGAAATCGGATCATGCCGGCACGCCATAGTCGCTCCAGCTCGCCGGCATCAGGGTCGCGCCAGAAAAACAGGTCCAGCGCGGCGTTGGTGTCGAGCACGACACCGATCGGCACGTCGAGGGATGGTGTCTCCACCTTGGCGAGATCGCGGTTCATTTCAGTCGGCGGCAAGGCGACACTTCGCCGGCTTTCGGACGGAATTGACTTACATCAATCAGATCTTTCACGACTTGGCCTAGAACGTGAGCTCGGCATCTGCCCCGCGGAGCCCGCGCTCCGAATGCGGACCGCTGCGGCCCGGTAGACCCGGCCGAGCCCGTTTTGATCATGTGAATTGCATAGGGAGGTCCCGTGGATTTTACGCTGCCCAAGGAGGTCGACGATTTTCGCCGCCGCGTACGCGCTTTTGTGGAAGATCGCCTGATTCCGTTGGAGAAGGATCCGGCCACGTTCGACGAGCAGGAGACGATTCGCGCAGATCTGCTGCAGACGGTGCGCGACGAGGTCAAACGTGCCGGCCTGTGGGCGCCGCAGATTCCCAAGCAATACGGCGGCCAGGGGCTCGATATCGTCGGCATGGCGGCCTGCTACGAGGAGATGAACCGCTCGCTGTTCGGGCCGGTGTGCTTCAATTGCGCGGCGCCGGACGATGGCACGATGATCGCGCTGAACAAGGTGCTGCCCGAGGCGCAAAAGGCGCGCTGGCTGCAGCCGATCATCGATGGTGAGGTGCAATCGTCCTTTTGCATGACCGAGCCGCACCCGGGAGCCGGCTCCGATCCGTCGATGATGATCACGCGCGCCGAAAAGAAGGGCGACAAATGGGTGGTCTATGGTCGCAAATGGTTCATTACCGGTGCCGCCAACGCCAAGCATTTCATCCTGTTGGCGCGCACCTCGGATGATCCGCGCAACGGCCTCACCGCGTTCCTGTTCCATGCCGATCAGCCGGGCTGGCAGATCGAACGCCGCATCGGCATCATGGGTCCGGAGGATCACGGTGGGCATTGTGAACTGGTGTTCCGCGGACTGGAGATCCCAGAAGAGAACGTCATCCTGAAGCCCGGCGATGGTCTGAAGTTCACGCAGATTCGCCTCGGTCCGGCGCGCCTGACTCACTGCATGCGCTGGACCGGTCTGGCGAGGCGCGCGCTGGAAGTCGCGGCCGCATACATCACCGAGCGCAAGAGCTTCGGCATCGGCCTGCACCAGCACGAAGGTGTGCAATGGATGCTCGGCGACGCCGCCATGCAGGTCGATATCGGACGACTGCTGACGATGCGCGCCGCCTGGCTTCTCGATCAGGGCGAGCGCGCGCAGAAAGAGGTTTCCATGGCCAAGGTGGTGGTATCGGAGGCGCTGCACCATGCCGTCGATACGGCCATCCAGTTGTGCGGGGCGTCGGGCTATTCCAAGGATCTGCCGCTGGAATGGATATATCGCTACGCGCGCCTCGCACGCATCGGTGATGGCGCCTCGGAAGTGCACAAGATGGTGCTGGCCAGTCACGTACTGAAAGAGCGCAAGGATTTCTGGTCGTGGCGGTGATCGTTTCCGAGCGGCGCGAGGCGCTGCAAGGATTCCTCGCCCACGCCAGCGGCAAACCCGGGCTCGAGATCACCGGCCTCGCAAAGCTGGCCGGTGGCACGGTGCAGCAGAACTGGCGCGTGGAAGCCGCCTGGTCGGGCGGTACAGCCCGTTGGGTGTTGCGCACCGCCGAGGCACAGGGTGTCGAGGACAGCCTCGGTGCCGCGCACGAATTCGAGGTGATGAAGGTGGCCCACGCCGCGGGGGTCAGGCTGCCGACACCGCGCTGGCTTTGTGTCGACACCGCGGTCATCGGGCAGGATTTCTTCGTCATGGATTGCCTGGAAGGAGCGGCCGAGCCCCACAAGCTGTTTGCCGCCGCGCTGGACGGCCATCGGGACATGATCATCGAAGAGGTCGGGGAGCAGCTGGGGCGTTTGCATACCGTGACGCCTGAACCGGGCGTGCTGCCTTTCCTGGCGCCACCGCCGGCACACGTCGCGCTCGATACCGTCGCACGCTTGCGCGCCTATCTGGATCAGCATGAGCTACCGCATCCGGCCATCGAATTCGGTCTGCGCTGGCTGGAACTCAATGCGCCACCGGCCATTCCCGCGGTGCTGTGCCATGGTGATTTCCGTACCGGCAATTACATGGTGAGCGGTGGCCGCTTGCAGGGCATCCTGGATTGGGAACTCGGCCACTGGGGCGACCCCCACGAAGACATGGGCTGGTTCTGTCAGCGCTTTTTCCGCTTCGGCAAGGTCGGCAAGGAAGCGGGCGGCATGACCGACCGCGAGCCCCTGCTGCGCGGCTATCAGCGGACATCAGGTCGAACCTTAGAGCCTTCGGTGATGGCCTATTGGGACATCATGGCCAACGTCAAGTGGGCGGTGGTATCGCTGCAACAGGCGGCGCGCTACACCTCGGGTGCAGTGGATGCCTTCGAACTGGCCCTGGTGGGCCTGGGGACCGCGGAAATGGAAATGGAAGCGCTGGATCTGATTGGCCGCAGGGAAGGGCTTGGCCATGCGTGATCGACCGACACCGGAGGAACTGCTGCACGGCGCCCGCATCGTGCTGGACCGGGACATCACGCCGTCTCTGGCCGGCCCCCAGCGCTTCGCCGCCATGCTCATATCACGCGCGATGGCGGTGGCCGGTCGGGCCATCGCCAACGGCGATGGCCCGTTGCTTGCAGAGGCGCAACGCTTGCAAGCGCTCGTCGACGTCCGGCCCGAGGCCGAGACGAATCCGGAGACGCTATCCGGAGTGCTGCTGGAGCGGAACCGACTGCTCGTGCAGCAGATCCGGTCCGGCGCCTTCGATGCCGGCCTTGCCAGGCAGCAGCTTTTCGAGCATCTCCGCCAAGTGACGCGCGTCAAGCTGTCGGAAAACAATCCAAGGTATTTCGACCTTGCGAAGTGATGCCGGAGAAAGTCCCTCTGCTTCACCGCCCCGTGCGCGCGTTCTGCACGGCCTTGACCATTTCGGTACCGGGTTTGCCCCGTTTGTCCATTTGTGCCGCCCACTCTTCGGCGACCGTTGCCATCACGCCTTCCATTTCCTTTTTGTCTTCGGCTGACCAGCGCACGATCGTGACGCCGGCCTGCTTCAGCTTTTCGAGGCTCGCGACTTCCTCCTGCATCATGCCGGTGCACAGGGTCTGCGTGGCCGTTCTGGCCGCCTCCACCATGGCCTTCTTGATACCGTCCGGCAGTTTGCTCCAGCGCGCCTCGGTGATGAAGATCATGACCGCGCCGGTCCCGAAGCCCAGTTCGGAGGTGACGTACTTGACGGGCAACTTGTTGTTCAGCACGCCTTCATAACTGAAGATGGCGCCGTCGACGGTGCCGCGTGTGATCGATTCGAACAGCTCCGCAGACGGCATGCGTACCGGCACAGCCTTGAACTTGCGCATGGTCAGTTCCTGGGCACCGGCCAGTGTGCGCAGTTTCATGCCCTCCAGATCCTTCAGGGTTTGAATCTTCCGGTTGGCGGAGACCACATGATAGGTGGGCAGCACCGCCGGCACCAACAGCCGGATGCCGTTGCTGGCGTAGTCTTTCTCGCCCAGGAGGCCATCGGCGAGTTTTTGGTAGACGCGCGCGCCCTGACAGGGGTCGGCAAACAGACCCGGGGTCTCCAGCGCCGAGGTCAGCGGCATCTTGTCGGAGTGGTAGGCCGCACCGGTGAGCACGACATCGGCGACTCCCGATTGGGCCAGGGACAGCAGATCCTTGGCTTTGCCCAATTGCTCGGCAGGGTAGTGCTCGAATTGCACCCGGCCCTGCGTCGCCTGCGTGACGGCTTCCATCCACGGTTTGAGCCCGTAGCGATGCAGGTAATGGCCGGGCGGGAAAGGGTCTGCCGCGCGCAGAACCAGCTTGTCCTGTGCCAGGACGCCGTGCGATGTGAGCACGCTCAGCACCGCCGCCATGCTCATGCGCGCAAGCCATCGTGTGTTCATGGGTAGTCTCCTCTTGTCCGATTCGTGATTGGGAATGCTCATTCTATCCAGACGGCGGCTGGTCTCAGCGACCGGATGGCAGCGCCGGAGTGCGTGCCAGGACCCAGTTGTCCACGCGTGCCGCACCGCATCGCTTCAAGCTCATGGCGAGCTCGTCCAGACTCGTGCCACTGGTCATGACGTCGTCGATGACGACGACGTGCCGGCCAGAGAGGTCCGTCGAGCATGCGAAGGCACCGCGCAGATTGCGCCGACGCGCCGGGAGCGACAGCCGTGACTGCGGGGCAGTGTCGAACAGCCGTGTCACCAGCGTGTCGGCGAGCGGGACCTGCCAGCGGGCCGCCAACGGCAGCGCCAGCAGGGTGGCCTGGTTGTAGCCGCGTTCGCGCAGGCGCGCAGCGTGCAGCGGCATCGGCACGATGAGGTCGGGGTTCGACCCTGAATCGCGGTAATGCGCCAGACAGCGCGCGCTCAGGTACTGAGCCAGCCAGGACAGAACCGGAAAGGCCGCATGGTACTTTCCGGCCTGGATCAGGCCGTCCACCGGATAGGCGTAGCTGAACGCGGACTGGGTGGCGTCGAACGCCGGCGCGCGCGCGAGGCAGCGCCCGCAGGTCGAGCCATCGGGCGTCGCCAGCGCGCAGATCGGGCATGCATTCGCTGGCGCGGCCGGCAGGTCCCGCGCACACCCCGGACAGACGGGCGCCTGGGTCGGCTGCCCGCACAGAAAACAGTCTTGTCCGAACGCGCGCTTGAGCGCCCGGCCGAGCCCGGCAAGCAGCCTGGGCGCTGGTTTGACAAGCCGTGTTCCATCCGGGATCATCGCCCGTCCTGACGATAGTGAACCGGTTCGATCATGTCCGCCGTCCCCTCATCGCTTCAACACGAGCTGAACGACCCCGCTGGGGTTGTCAGCGTCCCGGCAGCGAAGGTCCGCTGGACCCCCGCGTCCGTCGAGCAACTGTTCGAATTGCCTTTCGCGGATCTGATGTTTCGTGCGCAGCAGCTGCACCGTCAGCACTTCGACGCCAATGCCGTACAGCGGTCGACGCTATTGTCCATCAAGACGGGCGGCTGCCCGGAAGATTGCTCCTATTGCCCGCAGTCGGCGCACCACGATACCGGTCTCGACAAGCAGGCGCTGCTGTCGCTCGAGGACGTGGTCAGCGCCGCGCGTTCGGCGCGCGACGCGGGCGCGACGCGTTTCTGCATGGGGGCCGCCTGGCGCGGACCCACGGACCGGGATCTTGCTCACGTGAAGGACATGGTGCGCTCGGTCCGTGCGCTGGGCATGGAAACCTGCATGACGCTGGGCCTGCTCAAGCCGGGCCAAGCCGAGGCGCTCGCCGAAGCCGGGCTGGATTATTACAACCACAACATCGATACCGCACCGACCTTTTACGGACAGATCATCTCGACCCGTACGATCGAGGATCGGTTCGACACGCTCGAGCGGGTGCGTAACGCCGGCATCAAGGTCTGTAGCGGAGGCATCGTCGGCATGGGCGAGGACAGGCGCGCGCGCGCGGCGATGCTGGCCACGCTCGCCAACATGGACACGCCGCCGGAATCGGTGCCGATCAACAACCTGGTGCCGGTTCCCGGCACCCCGCTTGCCGACACACCGCCAATCGACCCATTCGAATTCGTGCGCACGATCGCCTGCGCGCGCATCACCATGCCCACGAGTCATGTCCGGCTTTCGGCCGGCCGGGAAAACATGTCAGACGAGTTGCAGGCACTGTGTTTTCTCGCCGGCGCGAACTCGATCTTCTATGGCGATCGTCTGCTGACCACCGACAATCCGCAAACCGAACGCGACGACCGCCTGTTTGCACGCCTGGGCATCCGTCCGGCCTGAACGTCGCCGCGGCCGTGACGCGGCAGCCACCGCGCCCGCTCGACCCGGCGCTTGTGCGCCGTCGCTTCGAGCGCGCGGCCACCGGCTATGCCGGCGCCGACGCGCTGCCCAGGGAGCTGGCACGTAGGCTCGGCGAACGTCTCGATGTCATCCGCATCGCGCCGCAGCGTATCCTCGATCTCGGCTCGGGGCCAGGCGTGGACCGCGCGCTGTTGCGCAGCCGTTTCCCCGAGGCCGACTATCTGGCCTGCGATATCGCGCCGGCGATGCTCGCACGGGTGCCGGATGCGACCCCAGGCCGCGGCCTGTTTGCCCGCTTGGCTCACTTGAGTGCCCGCCTGCGTGGCGCCAACACGCTCCAGGCGAGGCTGTGCGCATCGGCGGCGCGGCTACCGCTGCCACGGGCATCGGTGGATCTGGTCTGGTCCAATTGCCTGCTTCCGTGGGAGACCGATCCGCTGCCGGTCATGCAGGAGATCGCGCACACATTGGCTGTCGGCGGGTTGTTCCTGTTCAGCTCGCTGGGGCCGGATACCTGCCGTGAATTGCGCGCCGCGTTCGGTCGCGAGCGCGTCCATGATTTCATCGACATGCACGATCTGGGCGACATGCTGGTCGCCGCCGGGCTCGCTGACCCGGTCATGGAGATGGAAACGATCACGCTGACCTACCCCGAGCCGCTTGCCATGGTGGGCGAGCTGCGCGCGCTGGGCGCAGCCAATGCGTTGGCCGAGCGCCCTGTGGGCCTGTTCGGTCGCCGTCGTTGGCAGGCGGCGCTCGCGCGGCTGGCACGCGATGCCGACGGTCGCGTACCCCTCACCTGCGAGGCGATATTCGGGCATGCCTGGAAACCCGCACCGCGTGTGACGGCGGCCGGCGAGGCCATTGTCCGCTTTCACAGACCCGGGAGTGTTCCAGGTCCGAGCGGATCCGGCTGAAGGGTCGCTGTGGGACCATCGCGCACAGGTCGATCAGGCACACACCTCGGGCTGCAAGGACCTGGCGACCCGTTCCGGATCGATGCCACTCACCCGTAGCCGCTTGCGTCGGCCCGATACGCCGGCCGTGATCTCAATCTGGGCTCTGGGCACGCCCAGGCATGCGGCGACGAACTCGGTCAGCTTGTCATTGGCCCGTCCGTCCGTCGGCGGTGCCGCGATGCGGACCTTCAGGCTCCGGCCGTGCACACCGACGATGGCGCTCACGCGCACGCCGGGCTGGACATGCAGATCGAGCACGCAGCCCCCTTCGGTCGGCGTCAGCCAGCAGGGATGGGTCAGCGGTGTTCCCATCAGAGCAGCGCGCGCTGCAGGCTCATTTCCAGCGAGCCCAACACCAGTTGCACGATCTGCAGCAGCACGATCAACACCAGCGGCGACAGATCGATGTTGCCCGGGCGTGGCAGCACGCGCTGGATGGGTGCGAGCAGCGGCTGCATGAAGGCCGTGAGCAGGCGGGCCGCCGGGTGAAACGGGCTCACCCAGCTCATGACGGCGGCGACGATCACCGCGACGATCAATAGCCAGATCGCCAGATGGGCCAGCTTGAACAGCGCGAACAAGGCCGCCGCTGCGATGGCCATGCCCAGCCCACTTTCGGGCAATGCGCCGCGCACGAGCAACAGCAGCAGGAACTCGGCAAGCTGGATCAACCACGCGGCCAACAGTGTCGGCAGGTCGAGCCTCCCCAAGGCCGGCAGCACGCGTCGGGCAGGCAACACGATCCAATCGGTCAGTTGAATGATGAACTGACCAAACGGGTTACGGAACGAAATGCGCGCCCACTGCATCGCCACGCGTGCGAGCAGCAGAAACGTCAGAAAGCCTGCGGCCGTTTCGACCAGCAGCTGCAGGATTTGCATCAGCAGCATGGCGTACTCACTCCTCCGTCGGCAACGTGCGCGTGCGCTTGCTGCCTGCTGGTCTTTCGCTCGGATTGACGCCATGGTCGTCACCCATTTCATCGCCCAGCTCGCGGCCGCGCGTGGCCGCGGCGCGCAGCGCACGCAGAACCAGACCGTCCAGGCCACCGTCCTGCATCACCTCCAGGGCGGCGGCAGTCGTGCCTCCCTTGGACGTAACCCGGGCACGCAGCGTCGCGACCGCATCCTGACTGCTCGCGGCGAGCTCCGCGGCGCCGCTGGCAGTGGCCAGCACCAGCTTGCGGGCGGTTTCGGCGTCGAGACCGAGAGCCTGGGCGCCTGCCATCATCACCTCGATGAAATAAAAGAAATAGGCCGGTCCGCTGCCGGATACCGCGGTCACGGCGTCCATCGAGGCCTCGTCATTCACCCACAGGCTCTCGCCTACAGCATCCATGATGTGCCCGGCACGATCGCGGTCGGCCTTCTCGACGGTGGTTGCGGCGACCAAGCCGGTGATGCCCCGGCCGATCAGTGCCGGTGTGTTCGGCATCGCGCGCACGATGCGTGCATGGCCGTCGAGCCAACGGCTGATGTCGGCCATGCGTACGCCTGCGGCAATGCTCAATACCAGTTGCCGGTCGAGACGTCCGGCGAGTGGCGCCAGCGCCGCGCGCAGTTGCTGCGGTTTGACAGCGAGCACGAGTACCTCGCAGGCGAGCGCCCGGGCATCGAGTTCGGGTACGACTCGCACCGAAAAACGCGCGCTCAATGCACTGCGCCCGGCTGCATCGATCTCTGCAACCTGAATGTCCGCGGGCGCGTAGCCCTTGGCGATCAAGCCGCCGATCAGGGCGCTGGCCATGTTGCCGCCGCCCAGGAAGCTTATTTTCATCGTGGGTCCTGATGATGAAGGAACAGGGGGTTCATGCGCGCTCGCCGAAGATCGCGCTGCCGACGCGCACGAGGTGCGCGCCCTCTTCGATTGCGGCCTCCAGATCCGCGGACATGCCCATGGACAGGGTGTCCAGGCCGAAGCCGCGCGCGTTCAGATTTTCCATGAGCCGCCGTAACTGTGCAAAGCGTGCGCGCGCCAGTTCGACATCGGCCTCCGGCAGGGTCATCAGACCGCGCCATCGCAGATGCGGAAGTCTGCTCAGTGCTTCGCCGAGTTGCGGCAGCGCTTCCGGGCTGACCCCGCCTTTCGATTCTTCGGTACTGAGCTTGACCTGAATGAGCACTTGGAGTGGCGGATGGTCGGGCGCGCGCGCCGAAGACAGGCGTTCGGCAATGCGCAATCGATCTACGCTATGCACCCAGTCGAAATGATCGGCGACGAGCCGGGTCTTGTTGGCCTGCAAGGGGCCGACGAAATGCCAGATCAGGCCGCGACCGGAAAGCTCACGGATTTTATCGCTGCCTTCCTGCGCGTAGCTCTCGCCAAAGTGCCGCTGGCCGCAGTCTGCCGCAGCCTCGATGGCCGCGAGCGGCTGCCGCTTGCTCACGGCGACCAGCGTGACCTCGTCCGCATCGCGTCCGCAGGCGTGCGCCGCGGCCGCGATGCGGGCGCGCACGGCTTGCAGGCGTTCGGCGATTGTCGTCATAATGGTCGGCAGCAGTTCATTCCACCGGACGGGACCCGCCGGTGGCGCCGTCCCGGAACACCGGTCGGGCCGAGTGTACCGTGCCCGGCCTGCACATAGTTCGCTCAGGAGTACGCATGGATATCACCGAACTGCTAGCCTTCTCGGTCAAGAACAAGGCCTCCGACCTGCACCTGTCGTCAGGCCTGCCGCCGATGATCCGCGTCAATGGCGACGTGCGCCGGATCAATCTGCCGCCGATGGAGCACAAGGATGTCCATGGCATGATCTATGACATCATGAACGACTTCCAGCGCAAGGTCTATGAAGAGCACCTGGAGTGCGATTTCTCGTTTGCGATCCCGAATCTGGCGCGCTTCCGCGTGAATGCATTCGTGCAGCAGCGCGGCGCCGGTGCCGTGTTTCGCACCATTCCGAGCAAGGTGCTGACCCTGGAGCAGTTGAACGCGCCGAAGATCTTTCAGGACATTTCCAAGAATCCGCGCGGCATCGTGCTCGTCACCGGCCCCACGGGTTCGGGGAAGTCGACGACGCTGGCAGCGATGATCGATTTCATCAACGAGAACGATTATTCGCACATTCTCACCATCGAGGATCCGATCGAGTTCGTGCATGAGAGCAAACGCTGCCTGATCAACCAGCGCGAGGTCGGGCCGCACACGCTGTCGTTCGCGAACGCATTGCGCAGCGCCTTGCGCGAGGATCCGGACGTGATCCTGGTGGGTGAGATGCGCGATCTGGAAACCATCCGTTTGGCATTGACTGGCGCCGAGACCGGTCACCTGGTGTTCGGCACGTTGCACACCAGTTCGGCGGCCAAGACCGTCGACCGCATCGTCGACGTGTTCCCGGCTGCCGAGAAGGAAATGGTGCGTGCGATGCTGTCCGAATCGCTGCGCGCGGTCATTTCGCAGACTTTGCTGAAGACCAAGGACGGCAGCGGCCGCGTCGCCGCGCATGAGATCATGATCGGCACGCCGGCGATCCGCAACCTGATTCGCGAGAACAAGATCGCGCAGATGTATTCGTCCATCCAGACTGGCCAGAACGTCGGCATGCAAACGCTGGACCAGGCCCTGGCCGATCTGGTCAAGCGCAATGTCGTCGCGCCGGCTGAAGCCCGCAACAAGGCGCAGAACAAGGACAGCTTTGTCGGCTGACGGCCATCACTCGAACCCGCCCGGGACGCAATAGGAGGCGCATAGATGGAACGCGATCAAGCGCTACGCTTCATGTACGACCTGCTGCGCCTGATGGCGGCGAAGAAAGGATCGGACCTGTTCATCACGGCCGGCTTTCCACCGGCGATCAAGATCGACGGCAAGATCGTGCCGCAGTCGAATCAAACGCTCACGCCGCAGCATACGGCCGAGCTGGTGCGCAGCATCATGAGCGACCGTCAGTCGGCAGAGTTCGAGGCCACCAAGGAATGCAATTTCGCGATCTCGCCCGCCGGCATCGGTCGCTTTCGCGCCAATGCCTTCGTGCAGCAGGGACGGATCGGCTGCGTGCTGCGGACCATCAACATCAAGATCCCGCAATTCGAAGATCTAGGCCTGCCCGAGGTGCTCAAGGACATCGCCATGACCAAGCGCGGGCTGGTGATCTTCGTCGGCGGCACCGGTACCGGCAAGACCACGTCGCTCGCGGCCCTGGTGGATTGGCGCAATCGCCACAGCTACGGCCACATCATCACCATCGAAGACCCGATCGAATATGTCCACGAGCACAAGAATTGCGTGGTCACGCAGCGCGAGGTGGGGCTGGACACCGAAGGCTGGGAGATCGCGCTGAAGAATACGCTGCGACAGGCGCCGGACGTCATCCTGATGGGCGAGATCCGCGATCGCGAAACAATGGAATATGCGGTCCAGTTCGCAGAGACCGGCCACCTGTGTCTGGCCACGCTGCATGCCAACTCCACCAACCAGGCGCTGGATCGGATCATCAACTTCTTTCCGGAAACAAAGCGCGAGCAGGTGTTCATGGACCTGTCGCTCAATCTGCGCGGCATGGTCTCCCAGCGCCTGATCCCGCTGCGGGAGGGCAAGGGACGCATCGCTGCCATCGAGATCATGCTGAACTCGCCGCTGATCGCCGATCTGATCTTCAAGGGCAATGTGCCGGAGATCAAGGAGGTCATGAAGCGTTCCGGTGAGCTGGGCATGCAGACCTTCGACCAGTCGCTGTTCAAGCTGTTCGACGAGGGGGCCATCAGCTACGAGGACGCGCTGCGCAATGCCGACTCGGTCAACGATCTCAGGCTGCAAATCAAACTGAATTCCAAGGAAGGCAAGGAACGGGATCTGACGGCCGGCGTCAAGGATCTCGACCTGCTCTGAGCTCCGCGTCTGGCTACCCTGTACCTTCAACCCGGCCGGGAGCGGGCGCTGCTCAGGCGCCACCCCTGGATCTTCGCGGGCGCCGTGGACCGGATCGAGGGCCGCGCGCGCGCGGGCGACACGGTGCTCGTGTGCGCCAGCAACGGGCGGCCGTTGGCGCGTGCTGCGCTCAGCCCGAGTTCGCAGATTCGGGCCCGCGTGTGGACCTTCGAGCCCGACGAAACCATCGACAACGCCTTCTTCAAGCGCCGTGTCGCGGCATCGCTCGCACGGCGCTCGATCATCGAGGGTGCCGGTCCGCAGAGTGGGCTGCGCCTCATCCATGGTGAGTCGGACTTGCTTCCCGGCGTCATCGCGGATCGCTATGGGGAGCTCGTCGTCATCCAGCTCAACAGCGCCGGTGCGGACAAGTGGCGCGGCGCCATCGTCGATGCGCTGCTCAAGGCGAGTGGCTGCGCCCGCATCTATGAGCGTTCCGACGCGGAGGTCCGGGCGCTGGAGGGTTTGCCGCCGGTCGCGGGCTGGGCACACGCCGGCCCCGGGGGCGGGCCGATCGTGATCGACGAGGCGGGCATTCGGCTGGAGGTCGATTTCGAGCATGGCCACAAGACTGGCTTCTACCTCGACCAGCGCGACAGCCGGCTCATGTGCCGCCGGCTGTCGGCCGGGCGTCGCGTGTTGAACTGCTTCTGCTACACAGGAGCCTTCAGCCTGAACGCGCTCGCGGGTGGTGCGGTCGACGTGCTCTCGATCGATTCGTCGGCGCCGGCGCTGGCGGGATTCGAGCGCAACCTGCGACTCAATCCGATGCTCGATGCCGGGCGCTCCCATGGTCGGCAGGCCGATGTCTTCGAGGTGTTGCGAGAGCTCAAGGCGCAGGACCGACGCTTCGATCTGATCATCCTGGATCCACCTAAATTCGCTCCGAGTGCCCGGCACGCCGATGCGGCGGCACGCGCCTACAAGGATATCAACCTGTTCGGTTTCAGGCTGCTCGCACCGGCGGGTTTGTTGATGACCTATTCCTGCTCGGGCGGCATC
>JAJVIJ010000033.1 GCA_022072095.1 Rhodocyclaceae bacterium | reverse complement strand
CAGTATTCGATGGCAGCGATTGCCAGGCATTTCGGGGTGCATTACTCGACGGTCAGCCGGTTGGTAAGGGCGTTCGAGAATAAGGCTGACGAATGAAGTGTTAGTGCAAGACCTGACCCGTTATCCTGCTGCGTTATCCTGGTTATCCTGCGCAGATCTTGACCAGCCCCACGTCGGACAGGCCAAAACGGGGCGCACCGTGTTCGCCACCCGGCCGAACCGGGCGGCGGCACCAGAAGATCAGATCGGATCCCAGCAAAACACGTCCATGGTTCGTTCCATCGGCGTGAGCCAGGTCTTGAATGCGGGCAGCACGCGCTCGGCCAGGGACTCGGGGGTCCAGCCGGAATCGCGATGGATGGAGCGCAGCGGACGTATCTGCGACATCAGGAACACCTCGTTGCCGATGACGGTGAAGATTTGTCCGGAGACATCCTTCGCGGCATCGCTCGCGAGGAATACGGCCATGGGCGCGATCTGCGCCGGGTCCAGGCTTTTCTTCAGCTTGTCCAGGAAGGCGACGCGCTCCGGCGTATCGGCCGGGATGGAACCGACCATGCGGCTCCAGGCCCGCGGCGACAACAGGTTGGAGCGGACATTGAAAGGCGCCATGTCGAGTGCGATCGAGCGCGACAGGCCGGCGAGGCCGATTTTCGCCGCGGCGTAGTTGGCCTGGCCGATGTTGCCGATCAGCCCGGCTCCCGAGGTGATGTGCACGTAGGCGCCGCCATTCTGCTTGCGGAAATGCGGTGCCGCCGAGCGACTGACGTAGAACGCGCCGTTCAGATGGACGTCGACGACCGCCTGCCAGTCTTCGGGCTCCATCTTGTGGAACATCCGATCGCGCAGGATGCCGGCATTGTTCACGACGCAATCGATGCGACCGAACTGATCCAGCGCGCACTGCACGATGCGTTGCGCGCTGGCCCAGGTCGCGACGCTGTCGGTACTGGCCGCTGCCGCACCGCCGGCGGCGCGGATCTCGTCGACCACCTGCTGCGCCGGACCGACATCGCCGCCCTCGCCCTCGATCGACGCGCCGATGTCGTTGACCACGACCTTGGCGCCCTGCGCCGCCATGGCCAGCGCCATCGCCCGACCGATGCCGCGCCCGGCACCGGTGATGACTGCAACCTTGTCTGCAAGCATGGTCCCGCTCATGATGTTTCCTCCGTGGAATGAAATTGTTTGGGGCGCTATGCGCTGCGATCACGGGCCTGGTGGGTATCGATCACGCGCGCATGCGCGAGCGCATCGAGCTCGCCTGCCGAATACCCGAGATGACGGGCCAGCACCTCGCGCGTGTGCTGCCCGAGTGTCGGCGATGGCACCATCGGCGCCATCGACTCGCCGGCGAACTTGATCGGGCGGCCGACCAGGCGCACCGTGCCCGCGGTCGGATGCTGCACTTCTTCGACCATCTGCCGCGCGCGTGTCTGCGGATGCTCCAGCGAGGCGCCCACCCCCAGGATGGGCGCATTCGGAACGTCGGCCTGGTCGAGCCGGTGCTGCCAGTCCGCGGTCGGCCTGCCCGCCAGCACCGACTCGATATCCCGATCGAGTTCGACGCGATGCTGGACGCGGCTGGCTATGGACGCATAGCGCACATCGTCGATCCATTCGGGATGTTCGAGCGCGCGCGCGACGTTTTGCCAGGAGGCATCGGTCAGGCACACGATGAGAATCCGGCCATCGGCGGTGGCATAGTCGCCGTAGGGCACCAGCAACGGATGCTTGTTGCCGCTACGTCCAGGCTCGCGGCCGGTCACGAAATACAACTGCGCCAGGTAACCGAGCATGCCCTGCATGCAGTCCATCAGACTGATGTCGATCAAGCGGCCACGACCACTGTGCTTGCGCTCGAACAACGCCGATACCACGGCCAGCGCGCCGTACATGCCGCCGGCCAGGTCGCCCAGAGGCAGGCCCAGCTTCTGCGGTGGCGCATCCGGCGGGCCGTTGACGCTCATCACGCCCGACATGGCCTGGGTGATGAGATCGAAGGAAGGCCGGTCGCGCATCGGGCCGCTGGCGCCGAAACCGCTGATGGCGCAATAGACCAGCCCGGGATTCGCCGCGGACAGCGTCTCGTACCCCAGCCCCAGCTTGTGCATGACACCGGGCCGGAAGTTTTCCAGCACGACATCGGCGCGACGCGCGAGATCCAGTGCGAGCGCGACGCCGGCGGGCTGCTTCAGGTCGATGACCAGGCTTTTCTTGTTGCGGTTGAAGGCGAGGTAGTAATGACTTTCGCCCCCCACGTGGGGCGCCAGCGAACGGATGTCGTCACCGCCGGGTGGCGGCTCGATCTTCAGGATTTCCGCGCCGAGATCGGCAAGCAGCAGGCTGGCGTAGGGCCCGGCGACGACGCGGGTGAAATCAAGGACGGTGACGCCGGCGAGGGGACCGGCCCAGCTAGGTTCTGACATGCCCAACTCCCGTCAGCCGCATGCCCAAGACTCCGCCACGCGGCCAAGCCTTATGAATGGTAGGCGCGCCGGGGCGAGCCCGGCGGTGGACCCGGCATGCGTGGAGAGAAGCCCACGCATGCCGTAGACCGCTCAGCGCCAGGGACCGAAGTCGGGCTTGCGTTTTTGCAGGAAGGCATTGGCGCCTTCCTGCTGTTCGCCGGTACGGAAGTAGTTAGGCGCCACTTCCGCCAGCATTTCGTTCATGTCCCGATTCATGATCGGAGCCATCTGGTAATAGAACGAGCGCTTGACGATCTTCAGGCAGGTGGGCGACAGGGACAACAGTTCATCGCAGACCTTGCGCGTTTCCTCGTCGAGCTTGTCCTTAGGCACGACGGCGTTGGCCAGACCCCAGTCCAGGGCCTGCTGGGCCGTATAGCGGCGGCACAGCATCCACAGTTCACGCGCGCGCTTGTGACCCAGCACGTTGGCTGCATGAGCGACGATGTAGCCCCCCGCCGGCGAACCGACGCGCGGCCCGTTCTGGCCGAAGATCGAATGATCGGCCGCGATCGTCAGGTCGCAGAAATAGGCGATGTGGTGGCCACCACCAATGCAGTAGCCGTTCACGCGGGCGACGACCGGCTTCGGACATTCGACGATCTGACGGTTGAACGTGAAGTTCAGATCCTCGAGGCCGGATTTGTCCGCCGTGCCCTTTTCCCAGTTGATGTCGCCACCGACGCAGAACGCGCGGTCGCCGACCCCGGTGAGTACGATCACGCCGACCTTCTTGTCCTCGGCGGCCTGGGCGAGCAGGTTCTGCATTTCCTGCACGTTGTCGCCGGTGAACGCGTTCAGCACTTTCGGCCGGTTGATGGTGATGGTCGCGACATAGTCTTTGACCTCGTACATGATTTCTTTTTCAGACATGCTTGCTCCTTGAACGAGTATGGGTTGATGATCAGCCGATCATGCTGTAGCCGCCGGATACGGACAGCACCTGGCCGGTGACATGTCCGGCGCGCTTGGCCGAGGACAGGAACACCACCGCATTGGCGATGTCCGTCGGGCGACCGACCTTGCGCAGGGGCAGCGACTTGGCGATCTTTTCGAACTGCTCCTGGGTAAACATCGACGAGGAATTCGTCCACATGCTGTTGGAGCCGACCTCCTCGGAAGTCTCAGGAATGGTCACACCCGGGCACACGGCATTGCAGCGTATGCCGTTCTTGCCATGCTCCTTGGCAATCGTCTTCATGAAGCTGTTGACCGCGGCCTTGGTGCCCCCATAGACGGCTTCGCGCGGCTCACCCTGACGGCTCGCGTCCGAGCTGATCGACACGATGGAACCGGTGTTTTTCGGCACCATGATGTCCAGGGCGGTCTTGGTGCAATTGAGCACGGCGAGATAGTTGATCTGCACGACCTTCAGCCAGAAATCCGGCGTCGTCTGAATGAACGGTTGCAGCTGATCCCAGCCGACGTTATTCACCAGCGCGTCGACCGTGCCGAACTTGTCCGTGGCCGCTTGGAACAGCGCCTTGACCTGATCCAGATTGGTGACGTCCGTCTTCACAACCTGTACAGCCCCGGCGCCCAGGCTGCGGGCGCGCTCGGCCACCTTGTTCGCCTGCTCGGTGTCGATGTCACCGATGGTGATATTGGCGCCCTCTTCCGCAAACCCGAGGACGATCGCGCGCCCAATGTTCGAGCCACCACCGGTGATGACCACTGATTTGCCTTTCAATCCCAAGTCCATACCTTGTCTCCTAACAAAACACGACACGATTACCCACACCGGCGGCCGACGACTGCCGGTCAGCCCAGCTCGAGGATCACCTTTCCCTGGACCCGGCGCGTTGCCAGCTCCTGCATTGCGTCCGCGACACGCTCGAGCGGATAGCGCGCGAAGATGTGCGGACGCAGCTTGCCTGCCTGAAACAGGTGTCCCAGCGCCGCCAGCCCTTCCGCGAATGCCGACGGTTCGCGGGCGGCAAACTCGCCCCACGCGACACCGAGCACGGCGCAACCTTTTACCAGAATCAAATTGAGCGGCATGCGCGGGATGTCGCCGGCGGCAAAACCGACCACCAGATGCCGGCCCTTCCAGCCCAGCGCACGCAATGCCGCCTCGGAATACGCACCACCGACAGGATCCAGCACCACATCGGCACCGGGCTTGCCGCACAGCACCTTGAGCCGATCGCGCAGATTCTCGTCGGCGTAATTGACGGTTTCATCCGCCCCATGTGCGCGACAGGTCGCGAGCTTGTCACTGGACGAGGCGCAGGCGATGACGCGTGCGCCGAGCGCCTTGCCGATCTCGACCGCCGCGAGCCCGACCCCGCCCGCGGCACCCAGCACCACCAGGGTTTCGCCAGGCTGGAGCGCCCCACGGTCATGCAAGGCGTAGTACGCGGTGCCATAAGTGATCAGGAAACCGGCGGCAACGGCGTAGTCCATGCCCGGAACGATGGGCATCACCGCGGTCTCCGGCACCTTGGCCTGCTCCGCGAACGCGCCCCAGGTCGAAAAGGCGACCACCTGGTCGCCCGGCTTGCAGCGTCGAACGCCCTCGCCCACCGCCACCACGGTCCCGGCGAATTCGCCGCCGGGCGTGAAGGGCAGTTCGGGCTTGAACTGGTACTTGTTATCGATGATCAACAGGTCCGGGAAGTTGACCCCGGCCGCCTTGACGGCCACGACGACTTCCCCCGGCCCGGCGACCGGCGGGGGCCGATCCTCGATGACCAGCGTTGCCGGCGGGCCCCACTGTTTGCACAAAACCGCTTTCATGGTCTGGACTCGTTGATTTCTGCCCGCCCGATTTGTGCCCGCCCGCTAGACACGGCGAAAATGCCAGATGCCATCTCCAGACTCCTCACGCACGACCTGACCGCGGGCCAGCAACAGATTCAGATGCGCGAGCGCCTCGCCGAGGGCAAAGCGCTCGTCGTGGGGGGCGAACTGACGCTTGAACAGTAAGGGCAGCGACGCCAGCACGGTGGTCGGCTGCACGAGACCGTCGCGCAGACTGCTCAGGCGCTCATCATGATGTGCCTGCAGTTGATCGATGCGCGCATGCAGGCCTTTGAACGGCATGCCGTGCGAAGGCAGCACGGTCACGTCTGCGGGCAGCCTTCGCAAGGAGTCGAGCGCGTCAAGAAACATGCCCAGCGGGTTCGCATGCGGCTCCCAGGGCCCCACCGAGACATTCGTCGTGATTTTCGGCAGCACCTGGTCGCCGGAAATCAGGATCTTGTGGCGCGGGTTGAACAGGCACACATGCTCCGGCGCGTGACCGAGCGTCACGATCGCCTCCCATGGCTCGCCATTGATCTCGATGCGATCGCCATCGCGGATGCGCTCGAACGACCGCGGCAGCGAACTGACCCTTTCGGCATAGCCGAAAAAGGCGTTGGTGATCTCGGGTCTGCGCTCGGCCGGGATGCCGACACGATGATAGAACCGCTCGGCGCCCCGATGCGCCTCATCGCCCACGTCCAGACGATGCAGATTGGCCGTCAGCCACTCCTCGCGACTCATGTGGAAGCGCGGTCCCAGCCGCTCGACGAGCCAGCCGGCGAGTCCCGCATGATCGGGATGGAAATGCGTGCATATCAATTGCCGCAGCGTCCGCTCGCGGCCCCACTCCGCAATGAGCTTCGACCAGATGTCCTTGGTGGGGTCGCTGGCAAGCCCGGTATCGACCAGGGTGAAATCACGACCGTCCTCCAGCAACCAGAGGTTGATATGGTCGAGCGCGAACGGCATCGGCGTGCGCAGCCAGCGCACGCCCGGGGCAACCGGGACCGGGCAACCGAACTGAGGCGGGGACAGCGGTAGCGGCTCAACCATGGCATAAGCCGTGGCCGGATCAGCAGCTTGATTCATCTGGATGCTCCTGAAACATAAAACCGGCAGCCCGGCCGCAACCGGCGAGATGTTGCCGAACGAAACGGCGGGAATCGAAGCGGCAACTACGATCAAACGATCAACGAGCCCGTTTGGGCCCCTTGGAGCAGCTTGTTTTGTTCGCGAGCGCAGGCCGAAAACAGAAAAGTCACTAGTACCACGCGCAGCGCGAGCTGTCCATACGCCCGCCCGCGACACATCAGCCTGGCCTGGCACGCCAGGCACCGACCCATCGTGGAACGACTTCGCGCAAGCCACCCGCCTCCGGCGCCAGCCTTCGGCCGACCAATTTCTTGCCACTTACCACTAACGAACGTTAGTTAGTATGCCCGTGCTTGTCAAGCTTCGGGATGCGCCTCGGCTCGCTTTCCGCGCGTACCGCCTCGACCTAGTGGTACACTGCGTCGCCCCGTCATTTGGCCTTCGATCGCCGCCGATTCAGCTCGATTTCGCCGGTGGACCGCTGCCCGAAGCGGTCATTCCTGCCCCGATACCATGCACGCGCTGCCGCATTCTCCGCTCACCGCCCTGTCTCCGCTGGATGGCCGGTATGCCCGGGCGTCGGACGCTCTTCGTCCGCTTTTCAGCGAATTCGGGCTGATACGGCAGCGCGTCCGCGTCGAACTCGCCTGGCTCGAATGGCTGTCGGCGGAACCCTGGCTCACCGAACTGCCCCCCTTCTCGGCGCCGAGTGCGGCCCGTCTCGGGGCCATCGCCACCGACTTTTCCTTGGCCGACGCCGAAGCCGTCAAGGCGATCGAGGCGCGCACCAATCACGATGTCAAGGCCGTCGAGTACTGGCTGGCCGACGCGCTCGCCGATTTGCCGGAAGGCGCGCGCGCGCGCCCCTTCATCCATTTCGCCTGCACCTCGGAAGACATCAACAATCTCGCCTATGCGCTGATGCTCGCCGATGCACGCCGCAAGGTGCTGAGCCCGGCAATCGCGGCGCTGGACCGCAGCCTTACCGCGCTCGCGCATGAGCACGCCGGCCTGGCCATGCTCTCGCGCACGCACGGGCAGACCGCCACGCCGACGACGCTGGGCAAGGAGATGGCCAATATCGCGCACCGCCTGCGTCGCGCCCACCACCGCCTTGAACAGGCGCCGATCGAGGGCAAGTTCAATGGCGCAGTGGGCAACTACAACGCACACCAGGCCGCCTGCCCGGACGCAGACTGGCCCGAGATCTGCCGCCGCTTCGTCGAATCGCTGGGGCTGCGCTTCAACCCCTATACGATCCAGATCGAACCGCACGACGGCATGGCCGAGCTGTTCGATGCGCTCGCCGCCGTGAACACCGTGCTGCTCGACGCCAGCCGCGACATCTGGCTGTACGTATCGCAGGGATACTTTCGTCAGGTGTTGAAGGCGGGCGAGGTCGGCTCCAGTACCATGCCGCACAAGGTCAACCCGATCGACTTCGAAAACGCGGAAGGCAATCTCGGGCTGGCCAATGCGCTGCTGCGGCATCTTGCCGACAAGCTGCCGGTATCGCGCCTGCAACGGGATCTGTCGGATTCGACGGTGCTGCGCAATATCGGCGTCGCACTGGGTTATGGCCTGCTCGCCTATCAGAGCATGCTGCGCGGGCTGGACAAGCTGACGCCGGATCGCGAGCGTCTGGCCGCGGACCTGGGTGCCGCCTGGGAGGTCCTCGCCGAGCCGGTGCAAACGGTCATGCGTCGCCATGGCATTGCCGACGCCTACGAGCAACTCAAGGCAATCACGCGTGGACGCGGCATCGATCGCGCCGCACTGCACACCTTCATCGCCGGTCTGGCCATCCCCGAAGCGGACAAGGCGCGCCTGATGGCCTTGACCCCGGCGACCTATCTTGGCGCCGCACCCCGACTTGCCAACGAGATCTGAGCCATGGCCTTCGCCGACATCCTGAAAACCCTGCCCGGTGTCTCACATTTGGCCGCTCTGGAACTGCTCGATGGTGAAGACCGCCTGATCGCACGCATCGAGCACAAGGCCGGACAGATCGGCTCGCTCATGGTGTACAACCACCTCGTGATCACGCATGGCGCGATCACGCCGGAGGCGGCCGCGAAGGGGCTCGAACTCTATGCGGAACATACCGAGGACGCGCGCGCCCACCCCGGCAAACACCCCAACATCGACCGCCTGCTCGATCTCGCCCTGCGCAAGGCCACCTTGCGCGTACGCCCGGTCTTTGCCACGGGCCGGACCGACGCCGACTGAGCCTCGCCCGGGCCATCGGGCGTCAACGATGGCCCGGGTATAGGTTCCGGAGTTGAGGGCGCTATCCCAAGTCCTCGATCAGGGCCAGTACCTTGTGGTGCCACGGCCCCCATGATTGCTCTTTGAGATCCTTGGCGATCCTGATCCGTGCTTCGAGACCGGAGCCACCCGCCAGGGGGTTGCCCTGCGCCGAGGCGAAAAAACCGTCCAGTTCGACACATTGGTGGCATACGCCAGTCTTGGCCAGCAGCGCACAAGTGCGGCCATAGCGCCGCCGCATGTCGCCCCGGGCCTGCTGCAGCCAGTTCTTGACCTGCGCATGCGTGGCATCGACCAAGTCGGCCGTCTCGGCAACGGTGAAACCATGAACTTCTTTCAGCAGAAAGGATGCCGCCTGGGGTTCGGGAAGATTGCGCAAGGTACAAGCCAGACAGGCCACCAAGTGCTCGCGTGCAATCGCTCTGGCTTCCGGGGAGCCGACCAGCGCCTTCGATTGTTCCAGCAATGCGCTGTCGGCCTCGGTGGCTTCCCGCAGATCGAGCATCATGGTCTCCCGCCACGTGGAATGCCGGCGGAGCTCATCGAAGGCCAGATTCGTGGCCACCTTGAACAGCCATGCCCTGATCGCCTCCCCCGACCCCGTCAGCAATTCGGAGGCTTCGATGGCCCGCAGAAACGTGGTCTGGGCAAGCTCTTCGGCGAGCTGAGGGCGGACCACGAGTCGGCAAAGATAGGCCGCCAGCTCCTTCCTGAGCACGAGATACTGGTCGGCAAGTTGTGCGTCCATCCGTTTTGTCGCGCTCAAACGTCTTGGAAGATGTGGCGCAATTTACCGCCAGGCGCCGTGCGGGACAACCCGCCCGCGTTGATTCTTGAGGAAAGCGATGAACCGATACTCGATGGCATATCTGGAAGTGATACGCAGCCTAGTGCAGGACCATCCGGACGTACGCAAAGGCTGGATGTTCGGACTCCCGGCTTTCTTTGTCGGCGGAAAAATTTTCGCCTGCCTGTACGAGAACGGGATTGGGATCAAGCTGCCCGACGCTGAGGCGGCGCGTGCACTGGCCTGTCCGGGGGTCAGGCCGTTTCAGCCGTACGGGAAAAAGCCCATGCGCGAATGGATACAGATCGATCGCGACCGCCCCAATGTCCATCTCGACGAGATCGGGCTCCTCGACAAATCGATCGCATATGTCAGCACGCTGGCTCTTGAAGCACGCCGGGCCGCGCGACCGGTTTCCGCCCACCCGTCAGCGAACCGCACGGAGGCCACATGACGAAGATCGCTGCCGGACGTGCGCTGATGGCGGGCTGGCTTGGCGGACTTGCCGGCAACGCGCTGCTCGGCGCGCTGTTTTCGAGTCCGTGGATCAAACGAGTCCTGTACGACCCGAACCATCAGAGTCAGCTATTTGTCACGCTGACACCGCAGCGGAACATTGTGGTTTCGGTGCTCGGCTTGATCGTGCTCAGCGGTGTCCACGGCCTGCTCTACGCACGCTTGCGTCCAGCGATTCCCGGCAAGAGCTGGCTGCGCAAGGGGATCGCCTGGGGCATCATGATCTGGGCGATGTACTGGTTGTTTCAGGAGTGGTTCATCTATGTCACCCTGCTGCAGGAGCCGCCGATCTTGGCAGGATTCGAGCTGGTCATCCTGCTGCTCGGCTCGATGCTTGAAGGGGTCGTGATCGCACGCGTCATCGCACCGTGGCGCTAGCCGCAAACCGAGCCGTCGCGGCGATCACCGTGCCGGCTGGCCAGGTTCCGGATCTTCGGCGTCGGTCGGCTCGTTCAGGGCCAGCCAATACAACCCGAGCTGCCCGACCGCGTGGATGAAACGTTCGAAATCCACCGGCTTGCGGATGTAGCTGTTGGCCCCGAGGTTGTACGCTTCGGAAATATCGGAGGTTTCCTTGGAGGTCGTGAGGACGACCACGGGCACGAGGCTGGTGCGTGGGTCGGCGCGCACGCGCCGCAGGACCTCCAGTCCGTCGATCCTGGGCAGCTTCAGGTCGAGCAGGATGACGGCCGGTACCGGGTGGGCGCGGCCATCGGCATCGCGACCAAACAGGTACTCGAGCGCGGCGACACCGTCGCGCGCCACGACCACCTTGTTGGCGATCCGATTTTTCCCGAACGCGCGTAGCGTCAGCGCTTCATCGTCGGGATTGTCTTCGATCAGCAGTATTGGGCGCTCGCTCATGTCATTCGGAAGCGGTTCGCGGCATCGCGGTCGTATTGTGCCGGATGCCGTTTGGGATCGTCGAACGTGATTGTCCCGCCGCTCAGCGCACGAACCCGAGCAGTGCTTCGCGGCCGACCACGAATACCTGGTCGTCGCTGCTCGCCGTTGCGACCCATGTCACGGCGAGATCCGGAAACGCGCGCTCGAACGCATCGCGGTTGGCGCCGATCTCGACGCACATCAAGCCGCCTGGCTCGAGCCTGGGTCCCGCCTCGGCGAGCAGTCGCCGCACGATGTCGAGCCCATCCAAACCGCCGGACAGTGCGATGCCGGGTTCGTGCCGGTATTCGGCAGGCAGCGTGGCCATCGACTCCGCACTGACATACGGCGGATTGCTGAGGATCAAGTCATAACGCCCGGGCGACAGGCTTTCGAAGAGATCGGAGCGCATCAGCCGGATCCGGTCTTCGAGGGCATAGTCGGCGACATTGGCCCTGGCGACCTCGAGGGCCTCGGCCGACAGATCGACGGCGTCCACCTGCGCGCCCGGAAAGGACAGTGCCGCCAGGATTGCGAGGCAGCCGGAGCCGGTACATAGATCAAGGACTCGGCCGATTGCTCGATCGGGCGCGAGCCACGGGCTCAGTTCGCTGTCGAGCAGTTCGGCGATGAACGAGCGCGGCACGATGACGCGCCGGTCGACGCGGAAACGATATTCGCCCAGCCAAGCCTCGCCAATCAGATAGGCCGCGGGCAGGCGTTCGTCGACGCGCCGGCGCAGCAGTTCCTGCAGGCGCACTCGCTCCTCGGGCAATAGACGGGCGTCGAGAAAGGGCTCCAGACGATCGAGCGGCAGCGCCAGGCTGGCCAGGATCAGGTACGCGGCTTCGTCAAAGGCGTTGTCGCTGCCGTGACCAAAGCACAACTGGGCCTCCGTGAAGCGGCTGACGGCATGGCGCAGCCAGTCCCGGATCGTGACCAGCTCGCGCAACTCGACCTCCTCGCTCATGGGCCGGTCCGCAGGCAGTCAAGCACCAACGAGCTGTTCGAGCACATGCCGGTAGACGCGCGCGAGCGGCCCCAGATCGGACACGGCGATGCGCTCGTTGAGCTGGTGGATGGTCGCATTGCAGGGACCGAACTCGACGACCTCGGGGCAGATTTCGGCGATGAAACGGCCATCCGAGGTGCCCCCGACCGTCGAAGCCGAGGCCTCGATGCCCAGCTCGGCCGCGATCGCGCCCGAGAGCGCCGCGAGCAGCGTGCGGCCTCGGGTCAGATAGGGGCGGGCCGAAAGCACCCAGTCCAGCGTGTAGTCCAGGCCGTGGCGATCGAGTATCTGGTGTACACGCGCCTGCAAGGCCTCCGGCGCACTGGCCGTGGAAAAGCGGAAATTGAACTGTGCGACCAGCTCTCCCGGGACGACGTTGGTGGCGCCCGTGCCGGCGCGCAGATTGGAAACCTGCCAGGTGGTCGGCGGAAAGTGCGCGTTGCCCCGGTCCCATACCTCGCTCGCAAGCTCAGCCAGCGCCGGCGCGAACTGATGGATCGGATTGCGCGCGAGCTGCGGATAGGCGATGTGACCCTGCAGGCCATGTACGCGCAGCTCGCCGGACAGCGAACCCCGTCGGCCGTTCTTGATGACGTCGCCCAGGTTTGCCTCCGAGGTGGGCTCGCCGACCACGCAATAGTCGATGCGTTCGCCGCGCGCGCGCAGCTGCTCGACCACGTGGCAGCTGCCGTGGGTCGCGACGCCTTCCTCGTCGGAGGTCAGCAACAGGGCGATCGAACCTCGCGGCGCGCCCTGATGGTCGAGAAAGCGCTCGATGGCGACCACGAAAGCCGCCAGGGACGACTTCATGTCGGCTGCGCCACGGCCAAGCAGCCAGCCGTCCGCGACGGTCGGCTCGAACGGGTTGCTGTTCCAACGCTCGCGCGGACCCGTGGGTACGACGTCGGTATGACCGGCGAAGCACAGCACGGGCGCCTCGGTACCAAGGCGGGCCCACAGGTTGCTGACCCCGGCGGCATCCATGCGCTCGATGCGGAAGCCGAGCGCCGCAAGCCGTTCGGCGATCAGATCCAGACAGCCTGCGTCCTCGGGCGTGACCGAGGGGCGCCGGATCAGCCTTTGGGCCAGATCCAGCACGGCGGCGGTGTCGGCGCATTCCGGCCGCAAGACGGGCTCGCTCGCTGGCATCGATCAGCCCGGTTCGTTGAGGTGCAAGGTGAACTCGGAAAACGAGGCGCCGGGCTGGGTCCGCTCCAGATCGGTGGCCGCACCCTCGCCCGACTTGCGCTCCGCGGCATCCTGAGACGCATTGCCGAATTGGGAATTGTTGATCAGCCACGAGAGATTCGTCGGCGAATCCGAATTGGCGAGCGCCTCTTCGAGCGTGATGATGCCCTCGCGATAGAGACGGAACAGATCCTGCTCGAAGGTCTGGGAGCCCGGTGCCAGGCTCTGTTCCATGGCTTCCTTGATCGAGCTGACCTCGCCACGCTCGATCAGCTCCTGGATGTGGCGCGTGTTGAGCAGGATTTCCGATGCGGGGATGCGCGAGCCGTCGGGCTTGCGCACCAGGCGTTGCGAAATGATGCCGCGCAAGGTCACGGCCAGATCGAGAAACAGCAGCGAGCGGCTCTCGATCGGAAAGAAATTGATGATGCGGTTCAGGGCGTGGTAGCTGTTGTTGGCATGCAGCGTCGCCAGACACAGGTGACCGGTCTGCGCGTAGGCGAGCGCGGACGACATGGTTTCCTTGTCGCGGATCTCGCCGATCAGGATGCAGTCGGGCGCCTGGCGCATGGCATTCTTCAGCGCCGGCTCCCAACCATTCGTGTCCATGCCGATCTCGCGCTGATTCACGATCGACTTCTTGTGCCGGAACAGGTACTCGATCGGATCCTCGACCGTCAGGATATGGCCGGTACATTGGCTGTTGCGATAGTCGAGCATGGCCGCCATCGTCGTCGACTTGCCGGAGCCGGTGGCGCCGACCACCAGCACCAGCCCACGCTTTTCCATGATCAGTTCGGCGAGCACGCTGGGCATGCCGAGCGAATCGAGCGGCGGGATGTCGCCCTGTATGTAACGCACCACGATGGCGATGCTGCCGCGCTGGAAAAACATGTTGACGCGAAAATTGCCCAGGTCGCGTCGGCCGAACGACAGATTGAGCTCTTTCTGCGATTCGAAGTGCAGCACCTGCTCGGGCGTAAGCATTTCGTGGGCCATGCGCCGGATCGTTTCCGGATCCATGGTTTTCTGGTTGATGGGTAGCGAGGTGCCCTGGATCTTGATGTTGATCGGGGCACCAGCGGTGATGAAAATGTCGGACGCCTTCTTGTCCGCCATGATCTGAAACAGCCGATCCATGATCATCGTCACACCCTCGCTCGACTGTCGCCTGGAGTCTATGCGCGCAGCAATTCGTTGATGCCGACCTTCGCGCGCGTCTGGGCATCGACGCGTTTGACGATCACCGCACAATACAGGCTGTGACTGCCATCCGCGGCGGGCAAGGCGCCCGGCACCACGACGGCGCCGGCCGGCACACGGCCGTACAGCGTCTCGCCGGTGGTGCGGTCGTAGATGCGCGTGCTCTGGCCGATGAACACCCCCATGGAAATGACGGCATTCTCCTCGACGATGACGCCCTCGACGATTTCCGAGCGCGCGCCGATGAAGCAGTTGTCCTCGATGATGGTCGGATTGGCCTGCAAGGGTTCGAGCACGCCACCGATGCCGACACCTCCCGATAGATGCACATTGCTGCCGATCTGCGCACAGGAGCCGACCGTCGCCCAGGTATCGACCATGCTGCCTGCGCCGACATAGGCGCCGATGTTCACATAGCTCGGCATCAACACGACATTGGCTCCGATGAAGGCACCGCGGCGCACGGTCGCCGGCGGCACGACACGAAAACCGCCGGCCTGAAATCGGGCCGCATCGTAATCGGCGAACTTGGTGGCCACCTTGTCGAAGAAGCGCAGATCACCCGCCTGCATGGTGCGATTCGCCTCGAGCCGGAACGACAGCAGCACGGCCTTCTTGATCCACTGATGCGTGACCCAGTCACCATCGATTTTTTCGGCCACGCGCAGCCGCCCGGCATCGAGCTCCGCGAGCACATGCTGGACCGCCTGGCTCAGCTCGGCGCCGGCATTGTTCGCATCGATGTCCGCACGCCGTTCCCAGGCGGCCTCGATGACCGCTTGCTCCATGCCCATGTTCGTTATTCCCCTATTGCAGATTTTTCGTGTACGCGACGATACGCGCCGCAGCCTCCAGGCATTCATCGAGCTCGGCGACCAATGCCAGTCGGATGAAGCCCGCGCCGGGATGGATCCCCTGGGCCGGCCGGGAAAGATAGCTGCCCGGCAGGACAGTTACATTATAGGCAGCGTACAGTCCGCGCGCGAAATCCGTGTCCGCACATGGCGTGCGCGCCCACAGATAGAAGCCAGCCGGCGGCATGGGCGCGGGCAGGCAGGCATCGATGACCGGCTGCACGCGCGCGAACTTCTCGCGGTACCGCTGCCGATTCTCGATGACGTGCACCTCGTCCCCCCAGGCGGCGATACTGGCAACCTGCACCGCCGGGCTCATGGCGCAGCCATGGTAAGTGCGGTACAACAAATAACGCGCCAGCACGCTGGCATCGCCGGCGACGAATCCCGAGCGCATGCCCGGCACGTTGGAGCGCTTGGACAGGCTGGAGAACACGACCAGACGCTCGCAGCCACGCCGGCCAAGCTGGCGAGCCGCGGCCAGCGCACCGAGCGGCGGCGAGGTTTCGTCCTGGTAGATCTCCGAATAGCATTCGTCCGACGCAATGATGAAGTCGTGACGATCGGCCAGTTCGAACAAGCGCCGCCAGTCGTCGATGTCCAGCACCGCGCCGCTGGGATTTCCCGGCGAACAGACATAGGCCAGTCGCACATGGCGCCAGTCCTCGTCCGACATATGGGCGAAATCGAGGCCGAAGCCATTGTCGGGTGTCTGGTTGTAGAAGATCGGCCGGGCGCCGGCGAGCCACGCCGCGCCTTCATAGATCTGATAGAACGGATTGGGGCACAGCACCCGCGCCGTGCCCTCAGCAGGGTCGATGACCGCCTGCGCGAACGAGAACAGCGCCTCGCGCGAGCCTGCAACGGGCAAGACCTGCGTCGCCACATCGATATCGTGCACGCCGTGGCGACGCTCGATCCATGCCGCGATCGCGGCGCGCAGGGCTTCCGATCCCTGCGTGCTGGGATAATGCGCGAGTCCGTCCAATGCTCCGGACAGCGCGTCCCGTATCAGCGCCGGGGTCGGGTGCTGCGGCTCGCCAATCGACAGCCGGATCGGGGCATGGGCAACCGGAGCCTGTACACCGGCGAGGAGGGTGCGCAGTTTCTCGAACGGATAGGGTTCGAGCAGATCGAGCTTGGGGTTCATCCGCTATCGGGGTGAGCGCATCGGCAGAACGGCGATTATATGGGCGCCTTCTGGGTCGGGCCGCGCGGGCGCGGGGATGGTTTCATCGACGATGAAGTATTCGGAAAAAAATCTGGCGATCGCGGCGCTGTTGACCGGCGCCCTGGTCTGGGGATTGATCTGGGCGCCTTACCGCACGTTGGCGGCAGTCGGCGTGAATGGCATTTGGGCTACCTTCGCGAGCTACGGCGTCGCAGTAGTCGCCGGCCTGCTGCTGTCACCGCGGCGCGGATGCGAGATCGTGCGCGAAGTCTTACGTTCGCCCGCGCTGTGGCCGCTGGGCATCGTTGCCGGCCTGTGCAACCTTGGGTACGTGATGGGCACGCTGTACGGCGAAGTCATGCGTGTCCTGCTGCTCTTCTACCTGGCCCCGCTATGGACCGTGCTGCTCGCCCGCATGCTGCTCGGTGAGCGGATCGATGCGCGAGGTACTACCGTGGTGGGGCTGTCGCTTGCCGGGGCCGCGGTCATGCTCTGGCGACCGGAGCTGGGTCTGCCGATGCCGGCCGGCCTCGGCGAATGGCTGGGCCTGATCGCCGGCTTTGCATTTGCCTGGTCGAACGTGCTGTCGCGCAAGGCCGCCTCATCGACCGGTGGCGCAAAGGCACTCGCGGTATGCCTTGGCGTAGCGGTATGCGCCCTGGCCGCGATGCCCTTTGCTCCACCGCCCGCTCACTTGCCGCCGACATGGTCCTGGCTGCTCGTCGTGCTGGTCGGGCTGGTATTGTGGGCGACCAATGTCGCAGTCCACTTCGGCTTGTCCCGGTTACGCGCCTTCCAAGCCATCGTCATCATGCTGAGCGAGCTGATGGTCGCGGCCCTGGCATCGTGGTGGCTCGCCGACGAAACCATGTCATCGCAACAGTGGGCGGGGGGGGCGATGGTCATCGCGGCTTCGCTGTTTGCCGGCCGGATGGAAGGGGGCGATCCGGCGCGGACCGGGGAACCAGTCGGTTGAGGCCCGGGCCGGGCAAGCGGCCGAGGTCACGTTTTCGGACCGGCACCGATATGCTGACCAACACCCTTCGGTTGGCCCGAGTCTTGACGACACGTTGCAGGGCAAGTTCTTGCCGTGTTAGTTTGCCATCCAGACATGGCCGGGTCTGGTCCTGGCGTGACCAGGTCGGGCGCGAAATGGATGCTGACGTATCGATGCCGGCGTATTGCCGGACATCATGGCATCGATAACAATTTTGCATATCTACATGGAGGTGATGAAGGATGATCTTTCAGGACCCGGGCTTTACCATGCCGGAGCTGGCCCCTGAGCTGCAGACCTTGCGCGCCGAGGTGCGTGCCTTCCTCAAGAAGGAACTGGCTCAGGGCAGTTTCGTTCCGGTATGCAATTCGTGGATGGAGGGTTTTTCGCCCGAATTCTCGCGCAAGCTCGCCGCACGCGGCTGGGTCGGCATGACCTGGCCCAAGCGTTACGGCGGTCAGGAACGCAGTTTCTTCGAGAACTTCGTCGTCAACGAGGAATTGCTCGCCGCCGGCGCACCGGTGGGTGCCCACTGGGTAGGGGTGCGTCAGACCGGACCGCTGCTGCTGCGTTTCGGTAGCGACCGACTGAAGGACGAATTCCTGCCAAGACTGGCTTCGGCCGAGATCTTTTTTGCCATCGGCATGAGCGAGCCCGACGCGGGTTCGGACCTGGGTCAGGTGCGCACACAGGCGCGCAGGACGGATGGCGGCTGGGTGATCAACGGCCGCAAGATCTGGAGCAGCGGCGCGCATCGCTGCGACCATATGGTCGTGTTCTGTCGCACCGGCGATGCCGGAGGTGATCGCCGTGCCGGGTTCAGCCAAATCATCGTAGACCTGAAGTCCAAGGGCGTCACCATCCGCCCGATCATCATGATGAACGGTGCGCATCATTTCAACGAAACCATCTTCGATGATGTCTTCGTGCCCGAATATCGCCTGGTCGGCGAACCGGGCAACGGCTGGACGCAGGTCCTGAGCGAACTGGGCTACGAACGCAGCGGCCCGGAACGTTTCCTGAGCATCTTCCCGCTGCTGGTCGAACTGGTGCGCCTGGCTGCACGTGACCCCGACGCAAGAAAGGTAATCGCGCTGGGTCAGCTGGGCGCACGCCTGTGGACCCTGCGGCGCATGTCCGTCGCGGTGGCGACGCTGCTCGCGGCGGGGCAGTCGCCCGAGGTCGATGCCTCGCTGGTCAAGGATCTGGGCACCCGCTTCGAGCGCGAGACCATCGAGATCATCCGGGCGCTGGCGCCTGCCGAATGGTCCGCGGGCGCGCCCAGCGAATATGAGGTGCTGATGGCCAAGGCCCTGCTGTCGGCGCCGACCTTCACGCTGCGCGGCGGCACGAACGAGATTCTGCGTAACATCATTGCGAGGAGCCTGGGACTGCGATGAGCGAAATGAGAACGATGCTGGTGAGTTCGATGGAGCGCCTGCTCGCGACGGAGTGCGCCCCGGAAGTGGTCAACGCCGCCGAAAAAGGTGAATGGCCGGCGAAGCTTTGGCAGGCACTGGTCGATGCTGGCATGACCCGGGCCTGGCTGCCGGAAGCCGAAGGCGGCTCGGGCGTGGGGCTCGGCGACGTGCTGGCGGTATTGCGCGCGGCTGGACGGCATGCAGCGCCGGTGCCGCTCGCGGAAACGCTGCTGGCCGGCTGGATGCTCTCGTCATCGGGCATGGAGGTCCCGGACGGTCCGCTGACCGTGGCACCGGTGCGCGCACGCGAGCGTCTGTCGCTGAAAAAGTCCGGCAAGGGCTGGACCCTGTCGGGCGCTGCCGGCGGCGTACCCTGGGGCGGACAGGCAGCGCATCGTGTGGCCATCGCCTGGGTGGGCCGGCAGGAATACGTCGTTCGCATAGATGGGGCCGCGGGCAAGGTGCGCAGCGCGCGCAATCTGGCCGGTGAACCCCGCGACGAGCTGACGTTCGATGGCGTCGCGCTCGGCGCCGATGCCGTCGCCAAGGCGCCCGCGGGAGTGTCGCAGGGCGAGCTCTTTCGCCGCGGCGCGCTCGCGCGTGCCGCACTGATGGCGGGCGCTACGGAAAAGGCCATGGCACACAGCCTGCGCTACGCCAACGAGCGCGTGCAATTCGGCAAGCCGATCGGCAAGTTCCAGTCGGTGCAGCAACAACTGGCGCTGATGTCGGGCGAGGTGGCCGCCGCCTGCATCGCGGTCGAGGCCGCTGGCGCCAGCGGTGGCTCCGGCTTGGCGGAAGCGGCGTGCGCGAAAGTGCGTGTCGGCGAGGCCGCCGGTGTGGCCGCGGCACTTGCTCACCAGATCCATGCCGCGATCGGCGTCACCTTCGAACATACCCTGCATCACAGCACGCGTCGCCTGTGGAGCTGGCGCGAAGAGTTCGGCGCGGAAACGGATTGGGCGGGCTATCTGGGCCACTGGCTGATCGACCTCGGTGCCGAGGGCCTGTGGCCGGCGATGACCAATCAGACCGGCATCCCGGTCGCAGCCTGAGCTGGCCCGTTCCAGGACGGATCACATCATCATTTGGAGAGCACACATGTCGGAATATCAATACATCAAGCTGGCGATCGACGACAAGGGCATCGCGGTCCTCACGCTCAATCGCCCGGAACGTTACAACGCCTTCCACCAGGACATGGTGGACGAGTGGTACGACGCGCTGCAGAAGGTCGCCAACAATCCCGGCGCGAACGTGGTCATCGTCACCGGTGCCGGCAAGGCTTTCTGTGCCGGCGGCGATGTCGATGAAATGACCAAGTTCATCGATCAGAACAGCCTGGATCGCAAGAATTTTCTCTGGGAGCACGTGCATCGCATCGCGCTCACGCTGGAGCGGCTCGACCGGCCGGTGATCGCGGCACTGAACGGTACGGCGCGCGGTGCCGGACTGGACATGGCCTTGATGTGCGATATCCGCATCGCCGCCAAATCGGCCGTGTTCGCCGAGAGCTATATCAACATGGGCTTGCCCCCCGGGGACGGCGGTACCTACTATCTGCCGCGCTTGATCGGCGTCGGCCGCGCGCTGGAGATGTTCTGGACCGCCAAGGAAATCACCGCCGAGGAGGCGGAGCGCTACGGCATGGTCAATCGCGTGGTGCCGGATGGGGAGGCCTTCAACGCGGCCTATGAGCTCGCGCTGAAGATCGTGAGCCAGCCCCAGCAGGCCATCCGCTTCACCAAACGTGCGCTGTATCAGAGCCTGACGAGCGGCCTGGCGATGCACCTGGATATGATTTCCTCGCACATGTCCGTGCTCGAGGATATGCCGGATTTCAAGAAAAAGCTGGACGCCTTCAAGTCGCGCAAGGCGAAGTAAGCCGGCTAGGGAGGGCCCGCGCCCTCCCGCGCGCTTTGTTCCCCGACATCGCCGGCCAATGCGTCCAGACGCACCGGCGACGCCGGCGACCAGCCGGGTTGCCGGTGATCGGCAACGACCGTCGTGAAAATGCCCCCGCGCACGAAGAATCGTGCCTCGAGCCGCAGGTATCTCGGCGACAGCACGGCCACCAGGTGATCGGCGATCTGGTTCGTGACCGCTTCGTGAAAATGCCCCTGGTTCCGGAACGACCAGATATAGAGCTTCAGACTCTTCAGTTCGACGCAGCACGCATCGGGGATGTAATCCAGGATCAGCGTCGCGAAATCCGGCTGCCCGGTCTTCGGACACAGGCAGGTGAATTCGGGAATTTCCATGTGGATGCGGTAGTCGCGTCCGCGGCTGGGGTTCGGGAACGTCTCCAGTTCCTGGCTGGGCTGGCTGGGCATGGGGGGAGGGGCTCGGGCCCCGGCGATTTCGTAAACTGGAATGATATGATTTTACCCGGAGCCGATGCCCCAGAGCGGCGGGTGCCGCGAAACCGACCCGTTACAGACAGCGCTGCCGCGACGTGCGACTCACCAAGATAAAACTCTCCGGATTCAAGACCTTCGTCGACCCGACAACCGTGCTGCTGCCGGGACGTCTGGTCGGCGTCGTCGGCCCGAACGGCTGTGGCAAGTCCAACATCATCGACGCCACGCGCTGGGTGTTGGGCGAGTCGCGCGCCGGCGCGTTGCGCGGTGACTCGATGCGCGATGTCATCTTCAATGGTTCGGATACCCGCAAACAGGTCGGGCGGGCTTCGGTCGAGCTGGTGTTCGACAATCATGCCGGCCGTATCGGTGGCCCGTGGGCTGCCTACGGCGAGCTGGCGGTCAAGCGTGTGCTCGAGCGCCAGAGCGGCGAGTCGCATTACTCCATCAACCAGTTGCCGGTTCGCCGCCGCGATGTCGTCGACCTGTTTCTCGGCACCGGACTCGGCCCGCGCGCGTACGCGATCATCGAGCAGGGCATGATCTCGCGCCTGATCGAGGCGAAACCGCAGGATCTGCGGCTATACCTGGAAGAGGCCGCCGGCGTCAGCAAGTATCGCGAGCGCCGGCGCGAGACCGAAGGCCGGCTCGAAGATGCACGCGACAACATGCGGCGCGTGGGCGACATCTGCCAAGAATTAGGGACCCGTGTCGAGCAACTTGCGGTGCAGGCGGAAGTCGCCAGCCGTTATCAGACCCTGCGCGCCCGCCTCAGGCGTTGTCAGGGTTTGCTGTGGCTGAAAAAACGCGATGCCGCGGCCGCGGCGCACCAGGCCCAAGCCGCAGCACTGGCGGCGATCGATCAGGAGATTGTGGCGAGCCAGACCGCGCTCGCGCACGCCCATGACAGTGTCGAGGCCGCGCGCGCCGCGCACGGACGCGCCGAGGCCGGGTTGCAGGCCGCCCAAGCCGAAATGTACGCGGCCAATGCCGACGTGGCGCGGCTCGAGGCCGAGCGCGCGCATCAGCGCGACGCCATGGCCCGGGCCGAAGCGCGCCTCGCGCAACTCGTCGCCGACGAAGCGAACTGGCAACGCAAGATCGAGTCGCTGGCCGCCGACGGTTCGCGCTGGCAGGCCTTGCACGAGCAGGCCGAGCGGCGTGTCGGCGAACTGCGCGCGCTGCATCACGCCTCGCAGCAGGCCCTGGCCGCCGCCGAAGCGACCCATCGCAACTGCGATACGGCGGTGTCGGCGGTGCGCATCGCGCTCACGCAAGCGGAACAGCAGTTGCGCGTGGAAGAGGCCCATCGGGCCAACGCCGCCCGCACACTCGCGGCCTTGGCAGAGCGGCGTCAGCGGCTCGAGTCCGAGCGTGTCGCGCTCGTTCCACCCGATGCCGCGATCCTGGGCAACGCCGAGTCGCGCGCGGCCGAGCTGCGCGCCAGGCTCGCCGAGCTGGATGGCCACATCATCGACCTCCAGGAGCAGCTACCGGCACTGCGCGCGGCGCTCGCGCACGCGCGGGAAGCTGAAAATGTCGAGCAGAAGCGCGCGGCCGAGGTCCGCGCCCGCCGCGACGCGCTGCAACAGCTGCAGAACAAGACCGCGCGCGACGGCAAGCTTGACGGCTGGATCGAGCGCCTGGGTCTGTCGGCGCCCAGTCCGCTGTGGGCCGAGCTGGACGTCGATTCAGGTTGGGAAACGGCCGTCGAAGCGGCGCTGCGCGAGCGCTTCACGGCGCTACCGGTCGAAGACGACGAAGGCTTGGCCAGGGCACTTGCCGCGCCCGCTCCCGAGCCGGTGGCACTGGTAGTCCTGGATCATCCGACCGGCGATCACCCGCCGGGCCGCAACGATGAAAGCTTGCTGGCGCACGTCCGGACGCGGGACGTGCGCTGGCAGACAGTTCTCGCGGACTGGTTGAGCGCTGTGCGTGCGACCGAGGATCTGGCCGCGTTGCTCGCACGCCGCAACGAGCTCGAATCGGGCACTTGCTGGGTCGATCGGCGCGGCGATCTGATTGATCGGCATGGCCTGCGCCTGTTCGTCCCGGATGCGCGCACGCATGGCGCCGTGGAGCGCCAGCGCGAGCTGGGCGCGCTGGCGGAATCGCTGGCCGTAGCGGAGGTGACCGCAGCGGCCGCTCATGCCGAGCGCGTCGCGGTCGAACGTCAGTTGGTTGAAAGTGAGGACACGCTTACGCAGGACCGACGTCGTTTGCACGAACTGCAAAAATCGGTGCATGGCGCGGATCTGGAGTTGCTCAAGGCCCGCCAGGAGCAGGCCCGCTATCAAGAGCGCCGGGCGCAATTGGAGCAAGCGCTGGATGAAATTCGGCTCGCAGAGCAAAAGGAAACCGCGCGTGGCCTCCAGTCCGAAACCGAACTCGATGCAATGCGCGCGCGGACCGAGGCCTTGCGTGCCGAGATGAACGGCCAGCTCGAGTCGCTGCGTGCGGCCGACGGCGAGCTGCGTGCGACGCGCGCCGCCGAGCAGTCCCATGCCCGCGCCAGCCAGGAAGCGGAATTCAGCCTGCGCGAATGTACGAGCAAGCTCCAGGATCTCGCCAAAGCCCGCGATGAGGCCATAGATCAGGGTCGGCGCGTCGCCGACGCACTCGCCGCACTGGGCATCGAGCGACAGCAGATCGACGTCGACGGCACCGATCGCGAACTGGCCCGCGCACACACGCTGGCCGCTGAGCGTGAGCAAGTGCTCGCTGTGTGCCGCGGTGCGAGTGAAGAGTCCGCAGTTGCCTTGAGGGACGCCGACGAGCAGCGGCTCGTCTGCGAGCGCCGGCTCGCAGCGCTGCGCGAGCGTGCCGGCAATCAGCGCCTGGCGGCCCAGGCCGCCGAGATGGCCTACGCGCAGTTTGTCGAGCGGCTCGCCGAAGACGGCGCCGATGCCTCGGCCCTGATCGAAGCGCCGGAGGCGACGATGAACGAAGCTGTGCTGGCCAACGAGATCGCGAAGATCGGTCGCGCCATCGATGGCCTGGGGGCGGTCAATCTCGCGGCATTGCAAGAGCTGGACGCGGCGCGCACGCGCAAGACCTATCTGGACGCCCAGGCGGCGGATCTCGAGCGCGCGATCCAGACGCTCGAGAACGCGATCCGACGCATCGATCGCGACACGCGCGCGCAACTGCGCGAAGTCTTCGAGCGCGTCAACACCGCATTCGGGCGCTTGTTTCCGGAACTGTTCGGAGGCGGGCAGGCCGCCCTGATCATGACGGGCGAGGAAATTCTCGACGCCGGCGTGCAGGTGGTGGCCCAGCCGCCCGGCAAACGCAACGCCTCCATCCAGCTGCTCTCCGGCGGCGAGAAAGCCTTGACCGCGATCGCACTCGTATTCGCGATGTTTCAACTCAATCCGGCGCCGTTCTGCCTACTCGACGAAGTGGACGCGCCGCTGGACGACAGCAATACCGAGCGCTTTTGTCAGATGGTCCGGCGCATGTCCGCCGAGACCCAGTTCGTATTCATCAGCCACAACAAGATCACGATGGAAATGGCCGAACAACTGATCGGCGTGACCATGCAGGAACGCGGCGTATCGCGCGTGGTCGAGGTGGACATCGACATGGCGCTGCGACTGCGTGACCAGCAGGCCGCTTGATCGTCATGGCGAACCGGGAGGGACGAGAATGATCGCAGGGCTGTCCGGACTACAGATCGGGCTGATCGTGTTCGGTGTCGTGTTGGTACTGGGCGTGCTCTTCTATAACCACTGGGAGGAGCGGCGCGCGAAGCGACGCGCCGAGCGGGCGTTCGCGACCGATGCCGATCATGGCGGCGACCGGACCCGCCCGGCCGCTGCCGGGCCGGCGCAGTCGTCGCCGGTCGGTGTGGCCGACGAGCGGCGCGAGCCCATCGGCGCACAGGCCGAGCCGCCGTTCGGGCCGGATGCCTCCACGCGGAGCGACGAGGTCGCCGGCGTGGCCGGGGCATCGGACAGCGAAGTCACGACGGACGCCGCCGCGAACACCGATTGCCCGGCGTTCCCGGACGAATTCGGCGGCCTGGATGGAGTGATATCCCTGCGCCTCGCGGCACCGATGGCCGAGGGTGGTTTCATGCGCGCGGCGCGCGAGGCCTTGTCGCATGTCGACAAGCCGCTGCGCTGGTACGGCTGGGCGCGGGGCGAGTCCGGCTGGACCCTGCTGCACGGCGAGGGCACGCGCGCAGTTTACGAATTGCGCGCCGCCGTGCAGCTCGCCGACCGCCGCGGCGCGTTGTCGGAGGCCGGTTGGCGCGATATCGCCCGGGGCGTCGAGCGCTTGGCCGACCGCCTGCTTGCAGTCGCGGTATTTCCGGATTCGGCCGAGCTGCTCGAGCGCGCGCGGGGACTGGACCGTTTTGCGGCCGGCGTCGATGTGCAGATCGGACTGAACGTGCTGTCACGCACCCAGGTCGGTTTCTCGGGCCAGGTCTTGAGGCGGCTTCTTGAACGGGAAGGCTTGAGCCAGCGTGCCGACGGACTGTACCAAGCGACCGATGCCAATGGCGCAAGCCGATTCACGCTGGGCAATCTGGATGCGCAAGCGCTGGCGCGAGACGGACTCGATGCCTTGACGCTGCGCGGGCTCACGCTGATGCTGGACGTGCCGCGCGCACAGGGCGGTGCCGAAGCGTTCGACGCCATGTTGGCCTGCGCCCAGCGCCTCGCACACGAACTGGATGCGCGCGTCGTCGACGACACCGAAGCCGAGCTCGCGCCCGAGGCCTTGTCGGTCATCCGCACGCGCATCGTCGAATTCCAGCAAGTCATGTCGCAACACGGAATCCCGGCGGGAAGCGGGATGGCATTGCGCCTGTTTGCATGAACCCAGGGCCGCCGTCCTCCACGGAACGGTTGTCACCCGCGGCACGCATCGATGCACTGCGTGCCGAAATCGCCCGCCTCGACCACCATTACTACGTCCTCGACCAGCCACTGCTGCCGGACGCCGAATACGATCGCCTGTACAGCGAGCTGCTCGCGCTGGAAGCCGCACATCCGGACCTGATCACGCCGGACTCTCCCAGCCAGCGGGTTGCCGGCGCGCCCGCACCCGCGTTCGCTGCGGTCGTGCACGATCACGCGATGCGTTCGCTGAACAACGCGTTCACGAACGAAGCCGTGCTGGCCTTCGACCGTCGTTGCCGCGAGGCCCTGGGCGCGGACACGCTCGCGTATCTGGCCGAGCCCAAGTTCGATGGCGTGGCCGTGAGCCTGTTGTTTGAAGAGGGGCGATTCGTGCGCGGCGCCACGCGCGGCGACGGTACGCAGGGCGAAGACATCACCGCCAACCTGCGCACGATCAGGAGCATTCCGCTAAGACTGAACGGCTCCGACCATCCGCGCCGGATCGAAATCCGCGGCGAGGTATTGATGTTCCGCGCCGATTTCGAGCGCTTGAACGCGAGCCAGCTCGAGCACGGGCTGAAGCCGTTCATGAACCCTCGCAACGCCGCCGCGGGCAGCCTGCGTCAGCTCGACGCCAGCGTGACGGCCAAGCGGCCACTGCGCTTCTTCGTCTATGGCGTCGGCGACGACGACGCGCTGCCGGAACTCGCGACCCAGTCCGCGCTGATCGAGCGCCTGGCGCACTGGGGGTTTCCGGCGGCGCGCGAGCGCGCCGTGGTATCGGGGCCGGACGGGCTTGCGGCCTACTACACCCGCATGGCCACGATGCGCCCCGGCCTGCCGTTCGCGATCGACGGGGTGGTGTTCAAGGTGAATGCGCGCGCGCTGCAGCGGGAGCTCGGTTACGTCGCGCGCGCACCACGCTACGCGATCGCCTACAAGTTCGCCCCGGAAGAGGACATCACCCGCCTGCTCGATATCGAGGTCCAGGTCGGCCGTACCGGCGCGCTGACGCCGGTGGCGCGGCTCGAACCGGTGCGGGTCGGGGGCGTCACGGTCACCAATGCCACGCTGCACAACGAGGACGAGATCCGGCGCAAGGGCTTGTTGATTGGCGACTGGGTCATCGTGAGACGGGCCGGGGACGTGATTCCGGAGGTGTTCGCGCCGCTGCCCGAGCGCCGTCGCGGTGACGAACGTGCGTTCGTGATGCCCGGCTTTTGCCCGGTCTGCGGCTCACGGGTCGAGCGCGCGGCCGGTCTCGCGATCGCGCGCTGCACCGGCGGCCTGTATTGCCCGGCGCAACGCAAACAGGCGACCCTCCATTTCGCCTCGCGCCGCGCCATGGACATAGAAGGACTGGGCGACAAGCTCGTCGACCAGCTGGTCGATCGCGGCCATGTGCAAACCGTCGCGGACCTGTACCGGTTGACGGCGGCAACACTTGCCGGTCTCGAACGCATGGGTGACAAGTCCGCCGCAAGGTTGCTCGCGGCGATCGACCGCGCCCGGCGGCGGCCGCTCGATCGCTTCATCTTCGCACTCGGCATCCCGCAGGTCGGCGAGGCCACCGCGCGCGATCTGGCACATCAATTCGGCCGCATCGAGGCGCTGATGGCCGCAGATGCCGAGGTCCTGCAGCAGATCCCGGACGTGGGGCCGGCGGTCGCGGCCAGCATCGTGAACTTTTTTGCCGAACCCCACAACCGCGACGTCATCGCGCAACTGCATGCGGCCGGCGTGCGCGGCGAAGCGCCTCCGGCACGGGCTGGCGGCCACCTGTCCGGAAAATCCTTCGTGCTGACCGGGACGCTGGCCCACCATGGCCGCGCCGAGGCCGGCGCATTGATTCAGGCAGCCGGCGGCAAGATCTCGAACACGGTATCGGCCAAGACCGATTATCTGGTCGCGGGCGAGGAACCTGGCACGAAACTCGCCAAGGCGAAATCACTGGGTGTCACAGTGATCGGGGAAAATGAGCTGCTCGAAATGCTGCGCAAGGAGGCTGATGGATGACCAAGGTGACCAAGGCGGTGTTCCCGGTGGCCGGCCTGGGCAGCCGGTTTTTGCCCGCGACCAAGGCTAGCCCGAAGGAAATGATGCCGGTGGTGGACAAGCCGCTGATCCAGTATGCGGTCGAGGAAGCCGCGCGCGCCGGCATCCGCGACATGATTTTCATCACCGGCCGCACCAAGCGCGCGATCGAGGATCATTTCGACAAGGCATACGAACTGGAAACCGAGCTCGCCGCACGCGAGAAGGACGTGCTGCTCAAGCTGGTACGGGAGTGCATGCCGGCCCACGTCAATTACATATACATCCGGCAACAGGAAGCGCTCGGCCTCGGGCACGCGGTCCTGTGCGCCGAACCGGTGATCGGCAATGCGCCCTTCGCGGTGCTGCTGGCGGACGATTTGATCGACGCCGACACGCCCGTGATCGGCCAGATGAAGGACGTGTTCAACGCCCATGGACGCAGCGTGCTTGGGGTCATGGATGTGCGTCGCGAGGAGACCCGCCAGTACGGCATCGTCAGCGGCACGGACGGCGGCAACGGGATCATGCGGGTTGCGAGCATCGTCGAAAAACCGGCGCCGGAGCAGGCGCCATCGACGCTCGCAGTCGTCGGGCGCTACCTGCTCACGCCGCGCATCTTCGACCTGCTCAAGCAGGTCCCCCCGGGCGCGGGTGGCGAGATCCAGCTCACCGACGGCATCGCCGCGCTGATCCGCGAGGAAGCGGTCTGGGCATACCGTTTCGCCGGCACGCGTTACGACTGCGGCTCCAAGCTGGGCTACCTGCAGGCGACGGTCGCGTTCGGGCTGAAGCACCCGGAAGTCGGAGCGGAATTCCGGGCGTCGTTGCCCGCGCTTCTCGCCGCGACGCCTGCATCGTGACATCTCGCAGCCATTGTCGCCGCAATACCGTCACGCGATGACGCCCGCCGCAGCCCAGGCGCTGCTCACCGAGGCCGAGCTGATCCATTCCGCGGACGCGATCGAGCAGGCACTGGCACGTCTGGCGCAGGACATCAACGAGCGCATCGGCGGGCTCAATCCGCTCGTGCTGTGCGTCATGGGCGGCGCCGTGGTGTTCGCCGGCAGTCTGCTGCCGCGACTCGGTTTTCCGCTGGAGTTCGACTATGTGCACGTCTCGCGCTACGGTGACGCGACCGCCGGCGGCGCGCTGCGCTGGATCGCCACGCCACATGCCGAGGTGGCCGGACGCACGATACTGCTGCTGGACGATATCCTCGACGAGGGCGTGACGCTCGCCGCGATCCGGGAACGGCTCTCGGCACTGGGCGCAAGCGCCGTGTACGCCGCCGTGCTTGCCGAAAAATGCCTGGACCGTCCCAAGCCGGCCCGTGCCGAGTTCGTCGGCCTCACGGTACCCGACCGTTATGTGTTCGGCTTCGGCATGGATGTTCAGGGCGCATGGCGCAATCTGCCCGCGATTTACGCCCTGCCGAAAAAAATTCACCCAAACCCCTAAAGCTCGTCTCGCGCCCGCCGTTACCCCTGTTGCAGAGAAGCCTGCTGAAACAGGGCAAACCCACCGAAAGGTGGGGACGCAAAGTCTCCGGTCTAACGGCGCCATCGCGCCTACGATAGCGGGATTGCCAGTAGGGACACGGCCGGTTTGCCGATCGGCCGACCTTCGACTCGGGCTCGTCCCGCGTCCCAGGTCCCGAGGCGCTCGCAGACCGAGTCCGTGCTCGTGCCCGTCTTGCGGCTTCGTGCCATCCGCCCGACAGCGGGCGGGTTCTAACTTCGGTCGAGCGAGTACGCGATGTCCGCCAATGTCGTTTCATTTTCAGAAGCCGAGCGCAGCCGCAGGGGCGGGGCGACAGGCACGCCGACAGGCGCCGCGCTCGCCGACAGCCGCGCATTCGTAATCGAGCGCCTGCGTTCCGCACTGCGCAGTCTGAAAGAGCCCTTGCACACCCGCCTGCTCGGCGAGGCCGAAACATCGTTCGTGCGCAGCGAACGCGAAATCTGGCTGACCGCCGCCGGCCTGGTGCACTCGGGCTGGATTGCGCTGGCGGCCGATTTCATCGCCGCTTTCGGTCGGGAGTTCGACGACCGCGTGCAGCGACGCGAGGCCGGCCAGCCGCCGAAACCGGACGGGCCAAGCGAGCTGAGCCTGGTGGAAGACCGCGATCTATCCTTCAATCTGGCGTTGTCGCGGGTGGCCAAACTATGGGCGGACCTCAGTGCCGACGAACTCTGGGCGCTGGAGCAGCGCTATGCCGCGCTCGCCGGGCAGGCCAGCCTGGAATGCCCGGTCGCGCCGGCCGCCATCGCGGCATCACTCGCATCGGCGCTGGAGCGGCTTCCGGGCGGCAAGGAGCTGGGCGAGCGTCTGCTGCTGGCCTTGCAGGAACCGCTGGGCGGCGCCATCGAAAACCTGTACCGCGAGCTCAACGCGCGCTTGGTCGACAGTGGCGTGCTACCCAACCTGAAACGATCTTACCGGCGTACATCGGCCTCGTTCGCGCAAGCGGCCGCGGCTTCGGTCGCAGACAATGATTTGGGGCGCTTGCTCGAACAATGGGTGTCCGCGAAGACCGGCCGCGCGAGCACCGTCATGGCCGGCGATGCATCGCCGGCGCCCCAGGCGGGCGCCGTGCCGGTCAACGCCGCTGCGCTCGGGGCGGGTCCGATGTCCGCACTTTCGGGCGTGCCGGCTGGCGCACGGGCGGCTGGCGTCGGCATCGACGCGCTCGCCCTATCCGCGGCTGCCAGCACGATGATCCCGTCCGACAACGCGACCGTACCCACTGCAACGCTGTCGGCATTGACCGCCTTGCAGGCGGTTCCGGTCGAACCGATGAGCACCGCGGTGCTGCAGGCCTTCCGCACCAGTGGCGCCGGCCAGCAGCTGGCCCCCCTCGATGCCGCCATGGTCGACATCGTCGCCATGCTGTTCGACTTCATCTTCGAGGACAGCCAAGTCGACGACGCGTTGAAGGCGCAGATCGGGCGCTTGCAGATTCCGGTGCTCAAAGCCGCGATGCTCGACCACGGCTTCTTTGCCTCGCGCTCGCATCCGGTGCGCAGATTGCTGGACGTGGTCTCGCGCCTGGCAGTGATGGCCGGCGGCGTGCCGATCGAGCAGGATCCCTGTCACGCACGCCTGGTCGCTGCGGTCAATCGGGTGCTCGACGAATTCGATCGCGATCTGGGCCTGTTCGGCGAACTGGCCGACGAGTTGGCCCACTTCATCACTGCACAGGAGTCGGCGGCCGAAGCCCGTGCCGCGCGCAGCCAGGCGATGGTGACGATGCGCGAGCTGGACGAGCAGGCCGAACTCGCCGCGCAATCCGTGATCATGGCGCGCATCGACAATGCACTGCATCCCGTGCTGGCCGATTTCCTGCGCGGGCCATGGCGGCGGGCGCTGGCCATCATCCATCGCGAAGACGGCGATGCCGCGTTCGCGGCCGCGACCGCGACGACCGACACCCTGCTGTGGAGCGTACAGCCCAAGCCTTCGAGTGCCGACCGGCAGGCGCTGATCGGCAAGCTGCCCGATCTGCTGCGCGCGCTGCATGCCGCACTGGATCGGATCGATCTGCCGATACGTGATCGTCAGGGCTTGCTCGATACGCTGGTGGCCCTGCACTCGTGCGCGATCAAGAACAGTCTTCCGAGCCCGCTGCCCGAAGCCTTCGTGCCGACCCCGGTGTTGGCGGACGGCGTGCGCGCCGCAACGCCGGTCGTGCATGCCAGCTTGCAGTCTGGTGATGTCGAGCTCGAACACATCCATCTCGACCTGTCGCAAACGACCTTGCATCCTGCGCTTGCCGATGATGCGCGTGCGCTGGTGGCGGCGCTGCGCCGCGGCGACTGGATGGAGCTATGGACCGACGAGGGTCGTTTCGTGCGCGCACGGCTGACGTGGATCAGCCCGCAGCGCGGCATTTTTCTGTTTGCGAGCCCGCAGCTGCAGCGGGCGATTTCGGTGTCGCCCGAAGCGCTGGCGGTGCAGGTCGAGCGCAATCTGGCGCGCCGGCTCGACGGCGAACCGCTGTTCGAGCGCGCCGTCGATTCGGTGGTCGGCGAAATGCGCGATCGGGTCGCGGCGCCGGCATAAAGGCTCGATTCCCGATACCTCGTCGTCCGCTTCCTGTCACCGGCTGCACTTTGCCGCAGCCGGCGCTCGGGGAAAGCGCTTCGGGCCGGCTCTCCGCTCCTGCGCGTCGCACCTGCACTTGCACTATCGCCCAGCGAGGCAAAGCGGTATGCTCGCCGTCGGCGCACACGTCGCGTATGTCGGGTCGCGCCGGCCGTAACATCAGCGAGCATGGATCGCCCCAGCATTCCCATCATCCCGGTGCCACCGCGCCACGCCCTTGACGGCAGCGTGCTTGTGCACCCACCCTCGGATGCCGAGTCCGGCGCGGCAGTGTCGGACCAATACGGCCGGCCGCTGCGCGACCTGCGCATCTCGGTCACCGACCGTTGCAATTTTCGCTGCGTCTATTGCATGCCGCGCGCACATTTCGGGCGTGGACACGCCTTCCTGGCCCGCGCCGAGATTCTCGATTTCGACGAAATCCTGCGTGTCGCGCGCCTGAGTGTCGCGCTCGGCGTGCGCAAGATCCGGCTGACCGGCGGTGAGCCGCTGCTGCGCCGCGACCTCGATCGGCTGGTGGCGATGCTGGCGATGCTGCCGGTCGAGCTGACGCTGACGACGAATGGCGCTTTGCTCGCCCGGCAGGCGCGCGCACTGAAGTCCGCGGGCCTCGACCGCCTGACGGTGAGCCTGGATGCGCTCGACGACGACCGCTTCCGCGCGATCAACGATGCCGATTTCGGCGTCGCGGACGTGCTCGCCGGCATCGACGCGGCGGTGGCCGCCGGCTTCGCCCCGATCAAGATCAACATGGTCGTGCAGCGCGGCCGCAACGATGCCGATATCGTGCCGATGGCGGCCCGTTTTCGTGGCAGCGGCCACATCCTGCGCTTCATCGAATACATGGATGTCGGCGCCACCAACGGCTGGCGGCTCGACCAGGTCGTGCCCGCGGCCGAAGTGGTGCGCAGGCTCGAAGCCCGATGGCCGCTGGCGCCCCTGGGTGAAAACTACCGGGGCGAGGTCGCGCGCCGCTGGCGATATCGCGACGGCGCCGGCGAGATCGGCTTGATCGCGTCGGTGACCCAGCCGTTCTGCGGTGACTGCACGCGCTTGCGCCTGTCGCCGGACGGCCATCTCTATGCGTGTCTGTTCGCCGGCCGCGGCCAAGCGCTCAAGCCGCTGCTGCGCGGCGCGGCCGACGACCGCATGCTGACTGCCGCCATCGCCGGCCTGTGGCGGGCGCGCAACGATCGCTATTCCGAGCAGCGCAGCGCTGCCACGGCCGGGCTCGACAAGGTCGAGATGTCCTATATCGGCGGCTGAGTACGTACCCCATGACGAATACCGCATCCGAGCCGATTTTCGGTCTGGTTCTCGCCGGCGGCCGAGGGCAGCGGCTGGGCGGCGCAGACAAGGGCCTGGTGGCATGGCGGGGCCGCCCTCTGATCGAACATGTCGTCGACCGGCTTCGGCCGCAGGTACAGGTGCTGGCGATCAGCGCCAATCGCAACGCGGCGGCGTACGCGAGCCTGGGGCTGGCGGTATTGCCCGACAGCCTGAGCCCGCTCGGTACGATCGGCCCGTTGGCTGGCGTCCAGGCCGGGTTGGACCATTTCGACGCTCCCGGCCAAGCGGCACTGATGGTCACGACCCCGGTCGATGCCCCGCGCCTGCCCACCGATCTGGTCGTGCGCCTGCTGGCGGCGCTCATGGCCACCGGTGCCGTGGCCACCGTGGCATATGCTGGCGGCCGTCTGCAGCCGATGTTTGCACTGATGCGCATCGCGCTCAGGCCACGGCTGCAGGATTTTCTGGCTGCCGGCGGTCGTCGGGCCGACGCTTGGTACGAGGAGATCGAGGCCGTGCCGGTGCGCTTCGACACACCCGATGCCTTCCTGAATCTCAACACCTCCGAGGATCTCGCGAACCGCGATACCGATCGCTGCCTTGATTCCGACCGTGAAGGCGGTGCCGCGTGAATCAGCCGGCAAGCGAGCCCGCGCGCTGCTCGGTGCCCGAGGCGCGGGCTCGCATCCTCGCCGACATCGCACCGATCACGACCATCGAAACGGTGCCGGTCATGCAGGCCCCGGGGCGCGTGCTGGCCGAGCCGGTATACAGCGCCGTGCCGATTCCGCCCTTCGATGCCGCAGCCATGGACGGTTACGCCCTGGCCCACGCCTCGCTCGCGCCGGCGGGGGAATCGATAGTCATGCCGATAGGTCAGGCGCTGGCCGGGCACCCGTTTGCCGGCATGGTCACGGCTGGCACCTGTGTCCGCATCGCCACCGGCGCTCCGCTGCCCGCCGGCGCCGATACCGTGGTGATGGTCGAGGCGACGCGCTCGATCGCACAGGGCGTGGCGATCGCAACCGGGCAACGGCAAGGGCAGCACTGCCGGCGTCGTGGCGAAATCCTGGCGGCCGGCGCCCCGGCCTTGGCTCCCGGCGTCCGTCTGGGTCCGGTCGAAATCGGCCTGGCCGCGTCGCTCGGGGTCACGCAGTTGCATGTGCGCCGCCGACCGCGCGTGGCGGTGCTGTCGACGGGTGACGAACTGGGCGCGCCGTCCGAAGCGGGCGGCATCCGGGACAGCAACCGCCCGGCCCTGACCGTGGCCATCACCCGGATGGGCGGCGAGCTCATCGATCTGGGCGTGGTAGCCGATCGTCGCGATCAGCTCGAACGAGCCTTGCGCGCCGTCGCCGGCCAGGTCGATGTCATCGTCTCCAGCGGTGGCGCCTCGGTCGGGGAGGCCGATCACGTGCGCGCCGTGCTCGACCAGCTGGGCCGGGTACGCTTCTGGCAGGTCGCAATGAAACCGGGCAAACCTCTAGCCTTCGGCCACATCGGTGACGCGGTGTTTTTTGCGCTGCCGGGCAACCCGGTCGCGGCCTGGATCAGTTTTCTGCAATTCGTGCGCCCGGCGATGAGCCGATTGACCGGGCTCGAATCGTCTGGCGATGGTCCCGCCTGGTCACTGCCCTGTACGGCCGCGCTCGGCAAGCAAGTCGGACGCACCGAGTTCGTGCCGGGGCGGCTGCTCGCACGCAGCGACACGTGGTGGGTACAGCCGGCGGGGCGCGATGTCGCCAGTCTCGTGACGCTCGCCGGAGCCGATTGCCTGATCGAACTCGACCCGTCCCGCGGCGAGGTGATGCCGGGCGAGCATGTAGCGGTGCGCCGCTTTAGCGATCTCGACCTTGTCCCGAGTCTGACGGGCTGACAGGTCCGAGCCGACCGCCTGTGCATGGGCCATTCGGCCCAATCCGGGCGGGAGAGCCCATCATATTGCGTCAATATTGGCTTGCTAGATTGGGGCGGCACTGGCCAGCATCCTGTGCGCCGGTTCCCGTCACCCATCAAGCGAGCCAAATCAATGACCAATGTTCCGTTCCGCCGCAGCCTGGTGTCTTCGGCGATACTCGTCGCGCTGGCGGTCTCCCCAGGCGCGCAAGCGGCCAGCGTACGCTTCGCGACTTTCAATGCCTCGCTCAACCGCGATGCCAGCGGCCAGCTCCTGTCCGACCTGGCCAACCCGGCCGGCGCCGATTTCACCACCACGGTGGGCAAACGCATCCAGCAGATCCACAACGTGGCCGAGATCATCCAGCGGGTGAATGCGGACGTGCTGCTGATCAACGAGTTCGATTTCGACCTCAACGGCAGCCCCACCGCCGGCAGCAACGCCATGGCGAAGGGCTATTCCAGCGAAGCGGCCCGTCGATTCCAGAGCAATTTCCTGTCCCAGGCCCACAGCCTCGGCGGCACGGCGACCAAGCCGGTCAGCTACGGCTACCGCTACACCCCCAATACCAACACTGGGCTGGCGAGCGGTTTCGACCTGAACAACAACGGCGTCATCAGTGGCGGCGATGACGCCTTCGGCTTCGGCAACTATGCCGGCCAGTATGGCTTCACCATTTATTCCAAGTACGAGATCGTCGGCGTACGCAGCTTCCAGAACTTCAAATGGAACGACATGCCCGGCAACCTGCTGACCAACGATCCGGTCGCCGGCGCCAACAACCTGGCGAACTTCTACAACCAGGACGAGATCAATGCGCTGCGCCTGTCCTCGAAAAATCATGTGGACGTGACAGTGCGCATCAATGGCCAGGAGCTGCACTTCCTCACCGCGCATCCCACGCCACCGACCTTCGACGGCGCCGAGGACCGCAACGGCAAGCGCAATCACGACGAGATCCGCTTTTGGGCCGACTACATCGCCGGTGGCGCCCAGGCCAGCTACATCTATGACGACCAAGGGGGCAACGGCGGCTTGGCCGCGGGTGCGAAGTTCGTCATCGCCGGTGACTACAACGCCGATCCGTACGACGGCGACAGCTTCAAGGGCGTGGTGAATGGCGTCCCGTACAACGCCATCGGCCAGTTGCTGAACCACCCTCTGGTCAATACCCAGCTCACCCCCGCGGCCGCTGGCGGCCTAGAGGCCGCCACGCTGCCCTCCAACAACGGCACGGCCAATCAAAGCCACCTCGGCGACCCGACGTTCGACACCGCCGACTTCAGCGACGCCGCGCCGGGCAACCTGCGCGTGGACTACGTCCTGCCCTCGGCCAACCTGACGATTGACAGTGCCGGCGTCTTCTGGCCCACATCCCAGGATGTCGAATGGCCGCTGGTGGGCACCTTCCGCAGCCCCTACAACCTCTATGCCAATTACTCCACCTCGGACCACAAGGCGGTTTGGGTGGACGTGGCCGTCAACCCGGTCCCGGAACCGGAAGCCTACGCGCTGTTGCTGGCCGGTTTGGGGCTCTTGGGTCTCGCGGCCCGCGGTAAATCCCGACTCCCCCTTTAACCAAACATCAGGAAACCGACAATGCGGATCTGCACTCGGAATACGCTGCTCCTGTGTGCCATCGGCGCGCTCAACGCCGCTCCGGCCCAGGCCTGGAACACGCTCGACGGCCAAGCTCCCATAGTCATCGGCCACCGCGGTGCGTCCGGCTATCTGCCCGAGCACACGCTGGCATCCTATGCCAAAGCCATCGATATGGGCGTTGCCTTCATCGAACCCGACCTGGTGATGACCAAGGACGGCGTGCTGATTGCCCGACACGAACCCATCCTTGACGGCACCACCGATGTGGCAAGCAAGTTCGCCATTAGCCGCAAGTCGACGCGCATGCTGGATGGCGTGATGACCACTGCCTATTTCGCGGACACCTTCACGCTGGACGAAATCAAGACCCTGCGCGCCATTCAGCCGCGTGCCAACCGCGACCAGAGCCACAATGGCTTGTACGAAATTCCCACTCTGAACGAGGTGATCGCGCTGGCGAAGGACAAAGGTGTGGGTATCTATCCCGAGCTGAAGCACTCGACCTACATGTCCGTTCAGGCCCAGGCCAATGGTCTTTCCGCGACCCATTTCGAGGACACTCTCGTCAGCACCTTGCATGCTGCCTACGGCAACAGCCGCGCCGCCCCGGTGTTCATCCAGTCTTTCGAGACCACCAATCTGCAATACCTGAACGGACAGACCGACATCCGCCTGGTGCAACTGATGGATGCCTGGGATGTGAACGCCGACGGCAGCATGGACGTGAGCGTGCCACCCTACGATCGACCCTACGATTTCGTCGTTGCCAATGACCCACGCACCTTCGCTGATCTTCTGACCGACGGCGGCCTGAGCTTCGTCTCGTCTTACGCCGACGGCATCGGTCCCTGGAAACCCTACCTGCTGAAGACCGTGGCCGATGGCGTCGATCGCACTGGCGACGGCATTCTCGATGCGCGGGACCGTCAGATAGTAGGTAGCACCGGTATCGTGGAGATGGCCCACGACAAGGGCCTGCTGGTACACACATGGACCTTTCGCGACGACAGCATCGGCTACCAGCTGGGGTACGCCACCCCCGCCGAGGAATACCGGGCGTTCTATGCTTTGGGGGTGGATGGCCTGTTCTCGGACCATCCCGACACCGCGCGGGCCGCGCTGGCAGCGGCGACCGTACCGGAACCCGGCACGTACGCGATGTTGCTGGCCGGTCTGGGCCTGGTGGCGGTTGTCGTCGCGCGTCGTCGACTTTAAGGCTGCTGCATCCGCGCCGGAGCCTGATCAACCTGTCCGGGAGCGAGCTTCAGAACTGGGCAGCAAGCCCGCTCGACCCGGGGGCCGGGCGGGGGGCGCGCGCGCCTCACACGTCCAGCGCCTCACACATCCAGATTTCGCACGCCGAGCGCGTTGGTTTCGATGAAGTTGCGCCGCGGCTCGACGTCATCACCCATCAGCGTCGTGAAGATCTCGTCGGCACTGATGGCGTCATCGATCTGCACGCGCAGCAGGCGACGAACGCTCGGATCCATGGTCGTTTCCCATAACTGGCCGGGATTCATCTCGCCCAGGCCCTTGTAGCGTTGTCGGGTCAGTCCGCGCTCGACTTCGGCCAGCAACCAGTCGATTGCTCCCGGAAAATCCTCCACCGCGGCGCTGCGTTCGCCGCGCTCGACGCGCGCACCGGTGCCGACCAGGCCCGAGACCAGGTTCGCCGCATGACGGATGTGCTTCCAGTCCCCGGATATCAGGAATTCTTCATCAATATGGCTGGTGCGCTGGTTGCCGTGGTGCAGGCGCTCAACCCGCAGCTGCCGACGCTCACTGCCTTCATCATATTCTGCAAAGACACGAAGATTGTCCGGCAGAAAGGGCGCAAACCGCTCGGCGCTGGCACGCGCCTGGGCGTCATCGCTCAAGTCGATGTCGAGATCATGTTTCAAAACGAGCTCGAGGAAATCGGCATCGATGAACGCCGCCAGCCTCTTGACGACGGCGCGCGCGAGCAAGTAGGCGCGCGCGAGTTCGGCCAGTGTGTCCCCCGACACCGACTCGGAGCCCTCGCGTGGCAACAGGCGGGCATCGCTGATCGCGATCTGGAGCAGATACTGGTTCAGCTCGTGTTCGTCCTTCAGATAGCGCTCGGACTTGCCGTGCTTGACCTTGTACAGCGGCGGCTGGGCAATGTAGATGTGACCACGCTCGACCAGCTCGGGCATCTGCCTGTAGAAAAAGGTCATGAGCAGCGTGCGGATGTGAGCGCCATCGACGTCGGCATCGGTCATGATGATGATGCGGTGATAGCGCAGCTTCTCGGGCTTGTATTCGTCCTTGCCGATACCGGTGCCGAGCGCCGTGATCAGGGTGGCGATTTCCTGGCTGGAGATCAGCTTGTCGAAGCGTGCGCGCTCGACGTTCAGGATCTTGCCCTTCAGCGGCAGGATGGCCTGAAACTTGCGGTCACGGCCCTGCTTCGCCGATCCGCCGGCCGAATCGCCCTCGACCAGATACAGCTCGCACTGCGCCGGGTCGCGCTCCTGGCAGTCGGCGAGCTTGCCCGGTAGCGAAAGCGAATCGAGCACGCCCTTGCGCCGGGTCATCTCGCGCGCCTTGCGCGCGGCCTCGCGTGCTCGCGCCGCGTCGATGATTTTCCCGGTTATGACCTTGGCGTCATTCGGATTTTCCAGCAGGTACTCGGCGAGCTTCGCGGCGACGATCTCCTCGACCACCGGGCGCACCTCCGAGGAGACCAGCTTTTCCTTGGTCTGGGATGAAAATTTCGGCTCCGGGACCTTGATCGACAGCACGCAGGCGAGCCCCTCGCGCATGTCGTCGCCGGTGGTCTCGACCTTGGCCTTCTTCGCCAATTCGTTCTCGTCGATGTAGCGATTGATCACCCGCGTCATCGCCGCCCTGAGACCGGTGAGATGGGTACCGCCATCCTTCTGCGGGATGTTGTTGGTGAAACAGAGCACCTGCTCCTGATACGAGTCGTTCCATTGCATCGCCACTTCGACGCTGATGCCAGCGGACTGCCCGGACGAGACGAAGATGTTGGCGTGCAGCGGCGTCTTGTTGCGGTTGATGAAGCCGACAAACCCCTTGACGCCGCCAAGAAAGGCGAAGTCCTCTTCCTTGCCCTGACGCTGGTCGACCAGCCGGATCTTGACTCCGTTGTTCAGGAATGACAGCTCGCGCAATCGGCGCGCAAGAATCTCATAGTGATATTCGATGTTGCCGAACACTTCGGTGCTGGCGAGGAAGTGCACCTCGGTGCCCCGCTTTTCGGTCTTGCCGACCACCTTGAGCGGTGCCGTCGGGATGCCGTCGCGGAATTCCATGAAGTTCGTCTGGCCATCCCGTCGTATCGTCAGTCTGAGCCACTCCGACAGGGCGTTGACAACGGAGACGCCGACGCCATGCAGGCCACCGGACACCTTGTACGAGTTGTCGTCGAACTTGCCACCGGCATGGAGTTCGGTCATCACGATTTCCGCCGCGGAGCGGAGCTGCTCGTCGTCTTCCTTGATGTCGACCGGTATGCCCCGGCCGTTGTCGGTCACGGATATGGAGTTGTCCGGGTGGATGGTGACGACGATCTCTGAACAAAACCCCGCCAGCGCTTCATCTATGGCGTTGTCGACGACCTCGAAAACCATGTGGTGCAGGCCCGAACCGTCCGACGTGTCACCGATATACATGCCCGGACGCTTTCTGACCGCCTCGAGGCCTTTCAGGATTCTGATGCTGCTCGCGTTGTAGCTGTTCGAAGGACGATCAGGATGCATGCTTGGCCCGGTCTGTGATACGTGGAAAAATCGCGATACGGTCGGATCGATGCACTTTAGATAAGACTTTAGATACGCATCGGCATGACGACATACTTGAAATCGTCCTGACCAGGAAAACTGAACAACGCGCTGCTGCCGCTGTCCTTCAGGCTGATCTCGACCATTTCGACGGCGACATTGCTGAGCATGTCGATCAGATAATTGACGTTGAAGCCGATGTCCATCGGCTCCCAGTGATAATCGACATCGATGAGCTCTTCCGCTTCCTCCTGCTCGGCATTGTTGCTCACCAGCTTGAGCGTACCCGCCGACAGTACCATGCGCACGCCGCGAAAGCGCTCGTTGGTCAGGATGGCCGCGCGCAACAGCGCCGCCTGCAGCGTGGTGCGGGCCAGCGCGAAGACCCTGTCGTGACCGACCGGAATGACACGATCGTAATCCGGAAACTTTCCATCGATCAGCTTGGTGATGAATTCGATGCTGCCGAAATTGAATTGCGCCTGCGTGGCACCCAGTCGCAACTGTACCGGATCATCGTTGTCGGCAAGCAGGCGGGCGAGCTCGAGCACCGCTTTCCTCGGCAGGATGATATCGATTTCCTCCGAGACACCCGGAAGCGGCATGGAGGCATAGGCCAGACGATGTCCGTCGGTCGCCACCAGGCGAAACTCTCCGGCACGCACGACCATGAGCATGCCATTGAGATAATATCTGATGTCCTGCAAGGCCATGGCGTACTGCACGAGCCCGATCAGTCGTCGCAGATGGCGCTGTGCCAGGGATACCGTCACCGCCACTTCGGTCGAAGCCGACATGCGCGGATAGTCGGCGGCCGGGAGCGTCTGCAGCGTGAACCGGCTTTTTCCGCTTCGGATCAATAGGCGCTTGTCCTCGGCCTGCAAAGCGACCTCGCCTTCCGGCAGGGCTCGCAGGATGTCCTGAAACTTGCGCGCGGATACCGTCAGCGCTACCGGCTCGGAAGCATCGGTCTGCTCTGCGATGGTCTGGATCTGCAGCTCGATGTCGGTGGCAAGCAGCGTGAGCCGTCCGTCCGTACGTTCCAACAACACGTTCGACAAGATCGGCAGCGTATGACGCTTGTCGACAATGCCCGAGACAGCCTGGAGTGGACGCAGCAGGCGATCACGTTCGGTCTTCAAGAGGAGCATTTATATATATCTCCATTAAAAGATAATGGTCCGACCGATTCTGGGGGAAATCAATATTATATTTTTATAATCAATCATTTGAGATATGTATAAAACTGTGGGTCGGCGTGTCGGCATTGTTGGGAGATCGGCCATGCCATCGAAAAAAACGACTTATCCCCAAATCCCCCCGGGCTCTGTTCACAGCTTGTCGACAGGTGCCGTCAGCCACGGATGACCTGGGTCAGCAAGTGCACGTCATGGTTGAGCTGGCTGTTCGAGCGACGCAGATCGGCAATGGTGCGGCACGCGTGCAGCACGGTGGTATGGTCCCGGCCACCGAATGCTTCGCCGATCGCCGGGTAACTTTCCGAGGTGAGTTCCTTGGCTAGCCACATGGCGACCTGTCGGGGCCGGGCGAGCGAGCGGGTGCGCTTCTTCGAATGCATGTCCGCAATCTTGATCTTGTAGTAGTCCGCTACGGTCTTCTGTATCGACTCGATGGTGATGGAGCGACTTTGTGCCCCGATCAAATCCTTCAGGGCTTCCTTTGCCGAGTCGATCTGGATGTCAGTATTGTGGAAGCGTGAAAACGCCGTGACCTTTTTCAGCGCGCCTTCGAGTTCACGCACATTGGAACGCAGGTGCTTCGCGATCAGGAATGCGACATCGTCCGGCAGCACGATCCTTTCGGATTCGGCCTTCTTCTTCAGGATGGCGACGCGCATTTCCAGCTCGGGAACTTCGATTTGTACGGTGAGACCCCAGCCAAAGCGCGTGGTCAGGCGTTCTTCGACACCCTCGATGTCCCGTGGATAGGTATCACACGAAATGACGATCTGCTTGTTGGCCTCGGTCAAGGCATTGAACGCGTAGAAGAATTCTTCCTGAGTGCGAGCCTTGTTGTTGAAAAACTGTATGTCATCGACGAGCAGAAGGTCGAGCGAGCGATAGTAGCGCTTGAAAGTGTCGAATGCCTTTTGCTGGTAGGCACGAACGACATCTGAATAGTAGTCCTCGGCATGCACGTAGCGGATCACGAAATCCGGATTGTGCGCAATCAGATAATTGCCGATGGCATGGATCATGTGGGTTTTTCCGAGTCCTACACCGCCATAGATAAATAGCGGGTTGTAGGATTTTCCCGGATTCTCCGCGACCTGCTGGGCCGCGGCTCGCGCGAGGTCGTTTGCTCGCCCGGTGACCAGCGAATCGAAGGTCAGGGAGGGAATGAGGCGTGTCTTGGCGTAAGCGGATTCCCTGACCGTGGGCGCCGGCGGCATCCGGAAAGGAACGGGGTTGCTGGCGTGTGACGGGCCATCCGGCGCCGAGCGCTCGGCGCGAACAACCTGGGTTTCCGGCAGCGACAGGCGCAAGCGCATGTCCGTCCCGAAATACTCCTTGGCCATCAGCTCGATCCGCGACAGATAGCGATCCCGCACCCATTGGAGAACGAAGCGATTCGGTGCGGTCAGCAGCAGTTCCCCGGGGAATTTCTTGTCATCGAATTCGAGCGCGCCGATCCAGGTGGTGAACTGTTGCGGCGGCAACTCGTCTCTGAAGGTCGCCAGGCAAGATTCCCAGAAGTTTTGCATCAGTGAATCTACGGGTCTGAAAATTTTCGTATGTGTTTGGGAGGCGACGCGCGGGCACGACGGCTCGACGCTTCACGGATCGATGACGGAGAAACCGGGCGAGCGCACCGGGCGTCGAACCGGGCAAGATTCTAGACCACTCCGGGCAACTTATCCACAGCCGATCGTCGCCTCTGCATTGACAGGGCTTGGCCATATTGCTGTAATGACAGGTTCTGTTCGAGGATGAATCAATGAAACGTACCTATCAACCTTCTGTGGTCCGACGCAAGCGTACCCATGGCTTTCTGGTGAGAATGCGGAGCCGGGGCGGTCGCTCGGTCATTCGCGCGCGCAGGGCAAAAGGCCGTCATCGTCTGGCAGCCTGATCCCGATCAGTCGCACGATCGGGTGCCGTCGGGTCTCGGTTGTCCTGTACCTTGTCCGGCCGCATCGAAGGATCTGGAAACAAGCCGGCGCAGCACGTCGGGCGTTGTGGCTTCGGGGCCGACTTCAGGCTCCGGAAGCCGGCCGAATTTGCCATCGTGCTGCGCCGCGGTGAGGTGCTGACCAGCAAGCATTTCCTGGTGAAGCGACGCGCTAACGGCCTGCATCACCCGCGTCTGGGGCTGATCATAGGCAAGCGAAACCTGAAGTTGGCGGTGGCGAGAAACCGGTTGAAGCGCTGCATACGGGAAATGGTGAGACTCAATCAAGGCGAGCTCGTCGGCATGGATCTGGTGTTCCGCCTGCGCGTGCCGGTGGCAGTCGATGGCTACGCCTCGCTGCGCGGGGAGGTGACGGATCTTGTCGAGCGGCTGTCGTCATGACGCAGCTGTTGGTGGGCCTGATTCGGGTTTATCAATGGACCTTGAGTCCCTTGCTGGGTCGTCGGTGTCGCTTTCATCCCTCGTGCAGTGAGTACGCCGCAACATCGATTGTGCGTTACGGCGCGGTCCGCGGAAGCTGGCTGGGATTGCGCCGTATCGGCCGCTGTCACCCCTGGAGCCCAGGAGGCTACGATCCTGTGCCCTGATTCCCGGGGCTAACCGTGCCGGTCGATACCGGCTCGCGACCACCTAAACCGATTGCCATGATGGATACGCAAAGAACCATATTGCTGGTGGTGTTCATGATGTCGCTGTTCATGCTCTGGGATGCCTGGCAGAAGCAGCACGTCGTGCAGAACACCCTGCCGAATGCGCAGAATGCCGCACCGTCGGCAACGGCGAACCCTGCCGATACCATACCGAAATCGCTGTCGTCCCCGGTGAGCCCATCGTCCGGCACCACACAAGCCCCTGCAACACGTCTGCCCGAAAGTGAGGCGTTGAAATCGTCTGCGCGCGTGCATGTCCGCACCGATGTGCTGGAGGCGGACATTTCCATGCAAGGTGGCGATCTCGTCGGTCTGGCGCTGCTGCGACATGGCAGTACGCACGATCGGCAGCATCCGTTCCGGCTGTTCGAGGTGGATGGTGCCCACACCTATGTCGCGCAGGCAGGCTTCGCCTTGTCGCCCGAGGCGGCCCTTCCCACGCACAAGACGGCGTACCGGCCGGACAAGGAGCGCTACGAGCTGCAAGCGGGACAGGACAGCGTGACGGTGCGGCTAGAGGCGCCGACGGCCGATGGCGTGGCGGTCACGCGCACCTACACGTTCCGCCGCGGGAGCTACCTGATCGAAACCGGTTTCGAGATTCGCAACGGTTCGGCACGGCCGCTTGCGCCGGTTGCCTATTTTCACGTGCTGCGCGATGGCAAGCCGGTTGCCGAGGAGACGTCGATGCTGAGCACGTTCACCGGCTTCGCCGCCTATACCGAGGCGCAGAAGTACAAGAAAATCAGTTTCGACGACATCGCCGCGGGCAAGGCCGGCTATGTCAAGGAGGCCAAGGATGGCTGGCTCGCGCTGGTGCAGCATTATTTTGTCAGCGCCTGGATTCCGCCTGCCGGCGCCGATCGCGAGTACTACCTCGAGAAGGTCGGGGAGCTCTATCGCGGCGGCGTGAAGCGCCCGGTGGGCACGATCGCACAGGGCGCATCCGGCACGGTGTCGATGTCGCTGTACGCCGGCCCATTGGAGCAGGAAAAACTCGAGTCCGTCGCACCGGGTCTGAACCTGGCCGTGGACTACGGCTGGCTGACGATCATCGCCTCGCCGCTCTTCTGGGTGCTTTCCTGGTTCCACAAGTTGTTGGGCAACTGGGGCTGGTCCATCGTCGTGCTGACCGTGATGCTCAAGCTGCTGTTCTTCCCGCTGTCGGCGGCCAGCTACAAATCGATGGCGAAGATGCGGCTCGTGACCCCGAAGCTGATGAAGCTCAAGGAACAGTACGGCGACGACCGCGTACGCATGAACCAGGAAATGATGGAGCTCTACAAGAAGGAGAAAATCAACCCGCTGGGCGGCTGCCTGCCCATCCTGGTGCAGATTCCGGTGTTCATCGCGCTCTACTGGGTGTTGCTGGGCAGCGTCGAAATGCGTCAGGCGCCCTGGGCGCTGTGGATCGACGATCTGTCGACCAAGGACCCCTATTTCGTGCTGCCCTTGCTGATGGGTGCGACCATGTTCATCCAGACCAAGCTCAACCCGACCCCGCCCGATCCGATCCAGGCCAAGGTCATGTTGCTGATGCCGGTCGTGTTTACCGCGATGTTCCTGTTCTTCCCGTCCGGCCTGGTGTTGTACTGGACCGTGAACAATCTGTTGTCGATCGCTCAGCAATGGCAGATCACCCGGATGATCGAGGGTGGCAAGCAAAAGTCCGGGCAATGAGCTGATCGCCGCGATAGCCACGCCACCAGGGCGTGGCGGCATCGGCATCGTCCGGCTGTCGGGCCCCGGGCTGGCGGATGTGGCGCACGCGCTGATGGGCGGCTTGCCGGCCCCCCGACTGGCCGCGCTGCGGCGGTTTCTCGATGCCGCGGGCGAACTCATCGATGCCGGCATCGCGCTGTATTTTCCGTGCCCTGCCTCCTACACCGGCGAAGACGTGCTCGAACTGCAAGTGCACGGCAGCCCGGTCGTGCTCAAGTCCTTGCTGCATCGTTGTGTCGAGCTCGGCGCGCGCATCGCCCATCCCGGCGAATTCACCTTGCGGGCCTTTCTGAACGGCCGCATGGATCTGACGCAAGCCGAGGCCGTCGCCGACCTGATCGACGCCGGTTCCGAGCGCGCGGCCCGTTCCGCACTGCGCGCGCTCGACGGCGAGCTTGGCAAGCGGATTCGGTCCCTGGCCGAGCAGGTGCGCACGACGCGTGCGCTGATCGAGGCCTGCCTGGATTTTCCCGAGGAAGACATCGATCGCTCGCTGCTCGACCGGATCGCGGCGCTGATCGACACACTCGCCGGCGAGGTCGGGCAACTGCTCGAATCCGGGCGCCGTGGTCAGGCACTGCGCGCCGGCTGGGTGGTGGTCCTGGCCGGCGCGCCCAATGTCGGCAAGTCCAGCCTCATGAACCGGATGACCGGCAGCGAACGTGCCATTGTCAGCGAGCTCCCCGGCACGACGCGCGATACCTTGCGTGAGCCGATCGCGATCGCCGGCATACCGGTTCTGCTGGTCGATACCGCCGGCCTGCATGTCAGCACCGATCCCATCGAGCAACTGGGCATGGCGCGCACCCGCGAGGAAATCGGACGGGCGGATCTGGTGATCACGGTCATCGACGCGAGCGCCTGTGACCCGACGCGGCGTAGTGCCGCGATCGATCCCTTGATCGTGCCCTTGCTGCCGCGCGGCGTTCGGCGCATCGTCGTCTGGAACAAGATCGATCTGACCGGCGAACGCCCCGGAGATGTTTCGGGAGCTGCGCCCGCGACCTACGCGGTGTCGGCCAAGACCGGCGCCGGCATCGACGAGCTGAGCACCGCCATCGCCGCGATGGCCGGTCTGGACGAGGGCGGAGAGGACGTCGTGCTCGCCCGCGCGCGGCATCTCGGCGCGCTGACGCTGGCCGCCGAGGCGCTCGCGCACGCCCGCGCACGCACAGGCCAGCTCGAGCTACTGGCCGAGGAGCTGCGCTCCACGCAATCCGCACTGGCCGAAATGACGGGCGAGGTCGGCGCCGATGATCTGCTAGGCGATATTTTCAGTCGCTTCTGCATAGGAAAGTGACAAGCCTTCCTGACTGTTCCGCACACTGCCACATAACCCATTGATAACCCGCTTAAATGCGGGTTTTTTGTGCCTAGATTGGCAGTCAATTCCAATGAAGGTATGAGTCTGAGCTTCTGGTTTTGAAGTGCTGTATTTGTAACCGATGGATGGGGCCTGTGGAGCGTGTGGGCAGCCGCCGACCTGTGGGCGGGCGGTGGGAAACGCAG
>JAJVIJ010000019.1 GCA_022072095.1 Rhodocyclaceae bacterium | reverse complement strand
GCAACCGCTTCTTCGCCGCTTCGCTCAACCGCTTTTGCACCATGCCGATATCCCCCAACATTGCTCCTGGAGATATAACGCTTCAGGTCATCAGCAGTTGTCATGATTTATGAAATAATCAATAATTCGAGCGGCATCAAGTATAAGGTCACGAATCATCGCCACTCCAGCGACGCCTGCTCCGGATAGCACACCTGTCGGCGCACCTGAGACTGCCCGGCCACCGAAGCTGCTCGATCGGGTGCGGGCACGGCTGCGGGGCGGCCACTGGGTGCTTCTCCGCGTAGCGGCTTCGCCCAACAAGCAGTTCACTTTCTGCTCACGCATGCGGGTCATGATCAGGCGCGAGGCTAGGCATATCCCGAACGCGCGTCGGGCAACAGGTGTCAGTCGCCGTCGATGCGCACCGTCATGGTCTGCTTGACGAGACCGCGTGCGTCGAACACGACATGGAACACGGCCGGATAACCCCATTGGTCGACATAGCGATAATCCCAGCCGGTCTCCTGGCGCCGGTCGAAGGGGATGACCATGGCCGGCTTGCCGAACAGCTTGCGCACATCTTCTTCGCTCGCGCCGATCCGCAAGCGCGAGAACCCGCGTTCGTTGAGGGTCTGCGCGAATTCGCGCACGCGCCCGTCCTGGGCAATTTCGGCGCGGTAGGTGCGCGTGCCGAGCGGGCCAGTGGGGTAGAGCAGCAGTTCGCCGCCGTCGGCGAGTTTCCAGGTTTCCTTGGGCTCGCCCAACACGCGCACGACATCGGCGCGCGTCGTGCCGGCGGCGCTCAACTGGGCTTCGGGTGTGGCACATCCGCCCAGGGCCAGCCCCCCGAGCGACAGACAGACGATCACGGTGCGCAGCATGGGGGGCCTCCGCAGGTCAGGGGTGGTGATCGGATTCGATCGCGCGTCCGATCCAGGGTTCCAAGTATATTGCCGCGCGGGGCTGCTAGCATTCGTTCCGGAGGTCCATGTCATGAGCACGTATCGTCATCACGTATTTTTCTGCTGTAACCAGCGGCCCGAAGGGGAAATCTGCTGCGCCAACCACGGGGCGGCGGCGCTGCGCACCTACGCCAAGGATCGCGTCAAGGCCTTGAAGCTCGACGGCCCGGGCGAGGTCCGCATCAATCAGGCGGGGTGCCTGGGCCGTTGCGACGACGGCCCGATGGTGGTGGTCTATCCGGACGCGGTCTGGTACACCTACATGGACCGCGAGGACATCGACGAAATCATCGACGAACACCTGGTGCACGGGCGCATCGTGCAGCGGCTCGTGCGATGAGCCAGCCGGAACGCGTGCTGATCGCGGGGCCGGCGGGTGATATCGAAACATTGATCGACAGGCCGCAGGCTGAAGCGCGCGGGATTGCGCTCGTCGCCCACCCGCACCCCTTGTTCGGCGGCAGTGTGGACAACAAGGTGGTCTGGGCGCTGGCGCGCGCGTGCACGGACCAGGGCTGGATCGCGCTCAGGCCGAATTTCCGTGGGGTCGGCGCGACGGCGGGCGTACATGACCACGGCGACGGCGAGACGGACGACCTGCATGCGGTGTGGGCCTATGCCTGCGAGCGCTTTGGGCTGACGGCGACGGTGCTGGCCGGTTTTTCGTTCGGGGCGCATGTTCAGACCCGGCTCGCGCAGCGTCTGGCAGCCGAGGGTCGTCCGCCGCAAAGGCTGATTCTGGTCGGCATGGCCACCGGTTTCGTCGCCGGCGGCCGCCGCTACGATGCCGGGGAGGTCGCGCGCGGCACGCTGGTGATACACGGCGAATCGGACGACACGGTGCCGCTCGCCAATGTGCTCGACTGGGCGCGCCCGCAGTCGCTGCCGGTCACGGTCATTCCCGGGGCGGATCATTTCTTTCACGGCAAGCTGCAACCGATCCGCGACCTGGTTGGTACCAGCCTCGCCGGATTGGTGGCGTTGGGCTGAGCCGATGCCGCTGGTCGTCGACAGCTTGTACAAACGCTTTGGCGAGCGCGCCGCGGTACGCGACCTGAGCCTGACGCTGCGCGCCGGGGAGTGCTATGCGCTGCTCGGCCCGAACGGCGCCGGCAAGACGACGACGCTGCGCTGCGTGCTCGGTCTGGTGCGTGCCAGCGCCGGGCACATCGAGTTGTGCGGTCATCCGATTCCGGAGGCGGCGCGCGCGGCCCGGGCAAGGGTGGGCGTTGTCCCACAGATCGACAACCTCGATCCCGATTTCACCGCGGCCGAAAATCTTGCCGTCTATGGCCGCTATTTCGGCATCGCCTCTTCGGCGTTGCAGGCGCGCATCCCGCGGCTGCTCGCATTCGCCGGACTGGCCGGGCGTGGTGATGATCCGATCCGTACGCTGTCCGGGGGCATGAAGCGCCGCCTGACGCTGGCGCGTGCGCTGGTGAACGATCCCGACCTGTTGCTGCTCGACGAGCCCACGACCGGCCTGGATCCACAGGCGCGCCACTTGATCTGGGAGCGCCTGCGGCACCTGCTGTCCGCAGGCAAGACCATCCTGCTGACGACGCATTTCATGGACGAGGCGGAGCGCCTCGCCAGCCGCCTGGCGATCCTGGACGATGGCGCGATGATTGCGGAAGGCACGCCGCACGAGCTGATCGAACGACACATCGAACCCCAGGTGGTCGAGGTGTTCACGCGCGGTGGTGCCGGTGCGGCCGATGCCGTGGCCTGGGCGCGCACGCATGCCGCGCACTACGCGCCGCGCCACGAAACGTCCGGGGAAACGGTGTTCTGCTATGTCGTCGATGCTGCGCCGCTGCTCGCGCATCTGGCCACCCAGCCCGGACTGCGCTACCTGCACCGGCCTGCCAATCTTGAGGACATGTTCATGAAGCTCACCGGTCGGGAGCTGCGGGATTGAGTCGGCATCACTTGCTGCCGGGCCGCCCCAGCCTTCGGCTGTTCGCCGTCTGTTACCGCAATCTGCTGGTGTGGCGCAAGCTCGCGGTGCCTTCGTTGCTGGGCAATCTGGCCGACCCGCTGATCTACATGCTGGGCCTGGGCTATGGCCTGGGTGCATTGCTGCCCAGCGTCGCGGGTACTTCATACATCCATTTTCTGGCCGCCGGCACGCTCTGTTACAGCACGATGAACGGCGCGACCTTCGAGGCACTGTATTCCGGCTTCTCGCGCATGCATGTGCAGAAAACCTGGGACGCGATCATGAATGCGCCGCTCTCCATCGACGACATCGTCATCGCCGAGGCGCTCTGGGCGGCGATCAAGGCGAGCTTTTCCGGTCTGGCCATCCTGCTGGTGGCCTGGGCGCTGGGCCTGATCGGAGGCGCCGTGGCGCTCTGGTTGGTCCCCCTCATCGCTTTGGTCGGGTTCACTTTCGGCGCGCTCGGTCTGGTGATGACCGTGCTCGCTCCGAACTACGATTTCTTCATGTATTACTTCACCTTGTTCATCACGCCGATGGTGCTCATCGGTGGCGTATTCTTCCCGCTGGCGCAGCTGCCCGCCGGCATCCAGCTGCTCGCGCAGTGCCTGCCGCTGACGCACGCGGTGGCCCTGGCGCGGCCGCTGTTGGGCGGGTCGGTGCCGGACGATGTCGGCCTTCATCTCGGCGTGCTGGCGGGCTACGCCGTGTTCGGCCTGCTCGCGGCGCTGGTGCTGGCGCGTCGCCGGTTGCTGGGCTGACCGGCGTGCCAGAGCGCAGGACTCGCCGAACCCTTGCTGTGCACGGAGGAACGAATGGAAGTCTGGCTGGTCTTGACCACACTGCCCGACAACGCCAGCGCGCGGGAGCTTGCCGGCAGGCTGGTCGATCTACGGGTTGCGGCCTGTGTGTCGATTCAGGCCCAGTGTGTTTCGATCTACCGCTGGCAGGGGCAGACGGAAGAGGCCAACGAAGTGACCTTGCTCATCAAAACCACGGCCAGTGCCTATCCGCGGCTCGAAGCGATCGTGCGTGAACACCACCCTTACGACGTCCCTGAACTCATCGCAGTACCGATCGTGGCCGGGCTGCCGGCCTATCTGGGCTGGCTGGCCGACGCCACCGGTATCGAGGAGTCCTGCTGAATGGGGCGCGTGCTGATGCGCGCACTGGGCATGGGGCTCGTGCTCTGGCTCGGCCTCATCTGGATGGCGCCGGCCGATGCCGAGGAGCTGCTCGCGCCGGAACAGGCTTTTCGAGTGAGCGCTCGCTCGCTCGATGCGCAGACCCTTGCCGTGCGCTTCGAGATCGCCCCGGGCTATTACCTGTATCGCGACAAGTTCGGCTTCGCCGCGCAGCCCCCGGCGAGCTTGGGCGAGGCCGCGCTGCCGGCCGGAACGCTCAAGGACGACGCGCTGTTCGGCAAGGTGGAAACCTACCGCAATGCGGTCGAGGTGACACTCGCCGTTGCCGGTGCCGAAGCCGGGCGCGTGCGGCTCACGGCGAGCTACCAGGGCTGCGCGGACATCGGTGTCTGTTACCCGCCGCAGAAATCCGAGTTCGATCTCGTACTGTCCGCGGCCTCCACGCCGCCGGCGGATGGTCCGGCGATGTCCAGCCCGTCCAACCCGGCCGCTGCGTCGGCTGCCGCGCTACAGACCCTCGGTTCGGACACGGATGAAGCGGGGCGGTTCGCCGCCTCGCTGGCCGGTGCCGGGCTTGGGTGGGTGCTGCTCGGCTTTTTTGTCGCGGGACTGGCGTTGTCCGCGACGCCGTGCACGCTGCCTATGATTCCGATCATTTCCGGCATCATCGTTCAGCATGGACACGCGATTTCGCGCGGCCGGGCGCTCGCACTGACCGCGTTCTACGTGTTCGGCATGGCCGTCACCTACGCCGTCGCCGGCGTCATCGCGGCGCAGATCGGCAGCCTGCTGGTGGCGTTCCTGCAGAATCCATGGGTGCTGGGCGCTTACGCGCTGGTGTTCGTCGCGTTGGCGGCATCGATGTTCGGGCTGTTCGAGCTGCAACTGCCGAGCAGCTGGCAGAACCGGCTGTCCGGTATCGCGAACCGCCGCGGCGGCTCGGCCACGGCGCTGTTCACGATGGGGGCGCTGTCGGCGCTGATTGCCGGCCCGTGCGTGGCGGCGCCATTGGCCGGGGCGCTGTTGTACATCGCGCGCAGTGGCGATCTCGTGAGCGGCGGCCTGGCGCTGTTCGTGCTGGCGCTGGGCATGGGTACGCCGCTGTTGCTGGTCGGCTATGCCGCACGTGGGCTGCTGCCCCAGCCTGGCCCATGGATGACCGCCGTCAATCGCGGGTTCGGCTTCGCGCTGCTCGCGGTCGCGCTGTGGCTGGTACAGCCGTTGTTGCCAGCGAGTGCGCAGATGCTCGCTTGGGCGGCGCTGCTGATCACGATCGCTGTGTTCCTGCATGCGCTCGAACCCCTGCCGGCGCGAGCACATGGCTTGCTGCGGCTGGGCAAGGGTGTCGGCATCATCGCGCTGGTGGCCGGCATCAGCCTGCTGATCGGCGTCGCAGCCGGCTCGCGTGATCCGCTCCAGCCGCTGGCGATCCTGAAATCGGCCGCCTCGGCCGATACGCCGGGGCCGGCGTTTCGCCCGGTCGCCGATCTGGCCGGGCTCGATGCGGCACTGGCGAATCCCGGCCGGCCCGTGCTGCTCGATGTTTATGCCGACTGGTGCGTGAGCTGCAAGGAGCTGGAACGCTACACGTTTGCCGATCCGCGCGTGCGTGCGCGCATGGAGCGCATGTTGCTGTTGCGCGCCGATGTCACGGCCAACAATGCGGCCGATCGGGCCTTGCTGCGTCGCCTGGGCCTGTTCGGTCCGCCCGGTGTCCTGCTGTTCGACGCGCAGGGCGTCGAGATTCCGGGCGCGCGCACCGTCGGCTTCCAGAATGCCGACGATTTCCTGCGTACGCTCGCGTCGGTCGGTGACTGACGCGCCTTCCGGGCATCACCCGGGCCCGGGCTAGCGCATGCCGGGCAGCATGCCACGCAGGCCGCGCAGCATTTTCTGCGCGCCGCCGCGGGACATCTGCTTCATCAGTTTCTGGGTCTGTTCGAACTGGTTGAGCAGGCGATTCACTTCCTGGACCGAGACCCCGGAACCGAGCGCGATGCGGCGTTTGCGCGACGCCTTGATGATTTCCGGCCGTGCTCGTTCGGCAGGCGTCATGGCATGGATGATCCCCTGAATGCGTCGCGTCGTCCTGTCGTCGACCTGGCCTTGCGCCTGCTGCGCCGCCTGGGCCAGGCCCGCAGGGAGCTTGTCCAGCAGCGCGGACAGTCCGCCCATCTTGCGCACCTGGGCGATCTGCTCCAGAAAATCGTTGAGGTCGAAGCCCTTGCCCGACTTGATCTTCTGCGCCAGGGCCTTGGCCTGGCCTTCGTCGACGGTTCGCCGCGCTTCTTCGACCAGGCCGACGATGTCGCCCATGCCGAGGATGCGGCTCGCCATCCGGCGCGGATGAAAGGCCTCGAGGCCACCGAGCTTTTCGCCGATGCCGGCGAACTTCAGCGGCGCACCGGTGACCTGGCGTACCGAGAGTGCCGCGCCACCACGCGCGTCGCCATCGAGTTTGGTCAGGATGACGCCGGTGAGCGGCAGGGCTTCGGCAAATGCGCGCGCGGTATTGACCGCGTCCTGGCCGAGCATCGCATCGACCACGAACAGGGTCTCGGCCGGGTGCAGCGCGCCGTGGAGTGCCCGAATCTCGTCCATCATGTCGACGTCGACCGCGAGCCGGCCGGCCGTATCGACGATCAGCACGTCGATATAGTGTCGGCGTGCGTAGTCGGTGGCGTGGCGAACGATATCCACCGGCTTGTCGTTCGGGTCGGTCGGCAGGAATTCGATCCCGGCTTGCGCCGCAACCTGGCGCAACTGCTCGATCGCCGCAGGTCGATAGACGTCGCAACTCACGGCCAGGACCTTCTTTTTCTCGGTCTCGCGCAGCAGCTTGCCGAGCTTGCCGGCCGTGGTCGTCTTGCCGGCACCCTGCAAGCCGGCCAGCAGGATGACGGCAGGCGGCTGCACGGCGAGATTCAGCCCCGCCGCCTCGCCTCCCATCAGACGGACGAGCTCGTCGTGCACGACGCCGATCAGCGCCTGCCCGGGGGTCAGGGAGCCGATCACTTGCTGGCCCAGCGCCTGCTCGCGCACGCGCTGCAGAAAGTCCTTCACGACCGGTAGCGACACATCCGCTTCGAGCAGCGCGAGCCGGACGTCACGCAGGGCTTCGTCGATGTTCGCTTCGGTCAGCCGCGCCTGTCCACGCAGCGTCTTGACGACGCGCGTGAGCCGCTGGGTGAGGTTGTCTAACATGAAAACCCTTCGGGTAAACTGGTGCCATGGCCATTCTAATTCAGGTGCTGCCGGTGCTTTGCTATGCGGTGCTGGTGGCGTATCGCCTGCGCGGTGCCGCCGCTTGGGCGACGCGCCTGAACGTGGGGCGCTGGCTCATGTTGGTGGCCATGCTGTTGCACGCATGGGCGCTTTGGGTGCAGATATTCCCGGCCGGCGGCCTGCGTTTCGGCTTCGCCGCCGCGCTGTCGGCGATGATGTGGTTGGCGCTGTCGTTCTACTGGATCGAAAGTTTTTTTGCGCGCGTCGATGGCCTGCAGATGGTCGCGTTGCCGGCTGCTGCGGTCAGTGCTGCGCTGCCCCTCGCCTGGCCGGGCCAGCATGCGGTCCTGGCGCCGGCGAGCCTGCAGTTCCAGGTCCACTTTCTGACCGCGATGCTGGCCTACAGCTTGTTTGCGTTGGCCGCCCTGCACGCCTTGTTGATGGCGACGCTCGAACGTCAGTTGCATCGTGGACGTCTGCCGCGGGCACTGTCTGGCCTGCCGCCATTGCTGACACTGGAGTCCTTGCTGTTCCGGCTGATCCAGCTCGCGTTTGTATTCCTGACCATCACGCTGGCGAGCGGAGTCCTGTTTTCCGAATCGCTGTTCGGGCAGGCGCTCGGCTTTACGCACAAATCGCTGTTCGCGGTGGCCTCCTGGCTGCTTTTCGGCACGCTGTTGCTGGGTCGGCATCTGTGGGGCTGGCGCGGGCGGGTGGCGATACGCTGGACCCTGACAGGCTTTGTCGTGCTGTTACTGGCCTATGTCGGGACCCGATTCGTCCTCGAAGTCGTGCTCGGACGCGCCTGAGACCGGACGCGATCGTGCTCCGGACGGCCGGTCTGCGCTAAACCTTTCCCGTTCGGGGTCGTTACCGCGGCAGACGGTGTGCACCGGTTGCATGATGGAGAGTGTGAAACCTGACCGCACGAGGACGATATCAGGGCACTGACAGGTTTACTGGGCCGCCGCTTCGTCGCATGATCGTTCTTGTCCGGACAGTTCCGGGAAGGGGAGCACACATCGATGGTGGCTAATCCGCAATCCCTGCTGAGCGGGCTTGCGCGTGCCTTGGTCGCGCAGGGAAGGGTGAGCGATGCCGAGGCCGTGGGCCTGACCGAAGAGGCACGGACGACGGGTTTGAGTTTCGCCGCCCAGGTGGTCGCCGCCGGTCGTTGCCGGGCCGACGAGATCGCTCGCATCGCGTCCGAGGCATTCGGCTACCCGCTGATCGACCTCGCGCGTGTGGACCCCGACCAGCTGGACCACGCCACGATCGACAAGAAGCTTGCGCGCGCGCATTGCATGGTGGCGCTCAGGAAACGTGGGACGCGCGTTTCGATCGCGCTGGCGGATCCATCCAATTTGCGGGCGCTGGACGAGGTCCGGTTTCAGACGGGGTTGGCGGTCGATCCGGTCGTCGTGGAAATCGACAAGCTGACGCAACTGGTCGATCGGCTGACCGAAACGGTCGAAACTTCGCTCAAGGAACTGACCGGCGACGATCTGGATTTTGACCCTGAGCTGTTCGCCGAGCCGGAGTCGGAGCCGGACGCAGCCTCGACCGAGGTCGACGATGCGCCCGTGGTCCGGTTCATCCAGAAAGTGCTGCTGGATGCGATCAACGAAGGGGCCTCCGATCTGCATTTCGAGCCCTACGAAAAGTACTACCGCATCCGCTATCGCACCGACGGCGTGTTGCGCGAAATCGCCCAGCCGCCGCTGGTGCTGCGCGAGAAGATCGCGGCGCGCATCAAGGTGATATCGCGACTGGACATTTCGGAAAAGCGCGTTCCTCAGGACGGACGCATGAAGTTCGTGCTCTCCAAGAGCCGCGCGATCGACTTTCGGGTCAGCACGCTGCCTACGCTCCATGGTGAGAAGATCGTCATGCGCATTCTGGATCCGTCGAGCGCGATGCTTGGAATCGATGCGCTCGGCTATGAACCGGACCAGAGGGAAGCGCTGCTGGCCGCGGTCGAGCGTCCCTACGGCATGATCCTGGTGACCGGCCCGACCGGCAGCGGCAAGACGGTGTCGCTCTACACCTGTCTTAACCTGCTGAACAGGCCGGGTGTCAATATTTCCACCGCCGAGGATCCGGCCGAAATCAATCTGCCTGGCATCAATCAGGTGAATGTCAATGAGAGGGCCGGCCTGACGTTCGCCGCGGCGCTGCGGTCCTTCCTCCGCCAGGATCCGGATGTCATCATGGTGGGCGAGATTCGCGATCTCGAAACGGCCGAAATCGCGATCAAGGCGGCGCAGACCGGGCATCTGGTGTTGTCGACCCTGCACACCAACGATGCGCCGACCACGCTCACCCGTCTGCAAAACATGGGCATCGCGCCGTTCAACATCGCATCCAGCGTGATCCTGATCAGCGCGCAGCGCCTGGTGCGCAGGCTCTGCGCCTGCAAGGCGCCGATCGACCTGCCGACCGAGGTGTTGTTGCAGGCGGGGTTTTCGCCCGAGGATCTGGATGGTGACTGGCAGCCTTACGGACCGGTCGGCTGCGAAAAATGCAAGGGCTCGGGCTACAAGGGGCGTGTCGGCGTATACCAGGTGATGCCGATCTCCGACGAAATTTCGCGGATAATCATGACCAATGGAAACGCGATCGATATTGCCGATCAGGCAGAGAAAGAAAACGTGCGCAATCTGCGTCAGAGCGGACTCTTGAAGGTGCGCCAGGGCGTGACCTCGCTTGCCGAAATCCTGGCGAATACCAACGAATAGCAACGAATAGCTTTGAGGACATCATGGCCAGTGCAACCAGGGCGGCAGTCAAGGACTCGGTCTTCGTTTGGGAGGGCAAGGATAAGACCGGCAAGATCGTGCGCGGCGAGCTGCGTGCGGGAGGCGAGGCCCTGGTCAGAGCGACGCTGCGGCGTCAGGGTGTGCTGGTCACCAAGGTCAAGAAGCGCAGCTTCGCGCGCACCGGCCGGGTCACGGAAAAGGACGTGACGCTGTTCTCGCGGCAACTCGCGACGATGATGAAAGCCGGTGTGCCCTTGCTCCAAGCCTTCGACATCGTCGGCAAGGGGGCGGCCAACCCGGCGGTGGGTCGATTGCTGATGGATGTGCGCAACGAGGTGGAAACGGGGTCGAGCCTGAACCAGGCGTTCCGCAAGTACCCGCAGCATTTCGATGCCCTGTTCTGCAACTTGGTGGCGGCCGGCGAACAGGCCGGGATACTCGATTCACTGCTCGACCGGCTCGCTACCTACAAGGAAAAAATCCTGGCGGTCAAGGGCAAGATCAAGTCCGCGATGTTCTACCCGATCGCCGTGATCGTGGTCGCCTTCATCATCACCGCGGTAATCATGATTTTCGTGATTCCCGAATTCAAGAAGGTGTTTGCCAGCTTCGGCGCCGAGCTGCCGGCACCGACCCTGTTCGTGATCGCGCTGTCCGACGCCTTCGTCGCGAATTCGCCGCTGATTTTCGGGGGCATCATCGCTGCGATCGTCGGCTTCATCTATGCGCTGAAGCGATCCGAGAAACTTCAGATCGCCGTCGACCGGCTGATGCTGAAGCTGCCGGTTTTCGGCGACATCGTGCGCAAGGCCACGATCGCGCGTTGGGCACGCACGCTGTCCACCATGTTCGCGGCCGGCGTGCCGCTGGTCGAGGCGCTCGATTCGGTCGGCGGCGCGGCCGGCAACTACGTGTACAAGAGCGCCACACAGCGCATCCAGACCGAGGTCAGCACCGGCACCAACCTGACACTGGCCATGCAGAACACCGACGTGTTTCCGAACATGGTCGTGCAGATGACCGCAATCGGTGAGGAGTCGGGACAGCTCGATTCGATGCTGTCGAAGGTCGCCGACTTTTTCGAGCAGGAGGTCGATGACGCGGTCGGCGCGCTGTCCAGCCTGCTGGAGCCGATCATCATGGTGTTTCTGGGGGTGGTGATCGGCGGCTTGGTCGTGGCCATGTATCTGCCGATCTTCAAGATCGCCCAGGCGGTCTGATCGGCGCTTCGCGATGCTGAGCGAGTCGGCACCGGCCATGGTGCTCGCGGCCGTCCTCGGTCTGGCCGTGGGCAGTTTTCTGAACGTGCTGGTCCATCGCTTGCCGCGCATGCTCGAGCGTGCCTGGCAGGCGCAGGCCTGCGAGCTGCGTGGCGAGCCGGTGACCGAGGCCGAAGTCTATTCGCTGTGGCGACCGGCTTCCCATTGCCCGACCTGCGCGACACCCTTGCGCTGGCGGGACAATGTGCCGGTCGTCAGCTATCTGCTGCTGCGTGGCGCGTGCGCCCACTGTGCGGCGCGCATCGGTATGCGCTATCCCCTGATAGAGATCCTGACTGCCTTGCTGTTCGTCGTCGCCGTTGCGTTGTGGGGGGCCGGCTGGCAGGCCATCGCGGCGATGGGCCTGTTGGCGTGCCTGGTCGCACTGGCATTCATCGATCTCGATACTCAGCTGTTGCCGGACATGCTGACGCTGCCCTTGCTGTGGCTGGGGCTCTTCGTGAATCTCTTTGGACTGTTTGCGCCGCTGACCGACGCCGTGGTCGGTGCGATGGCCGGCTATCTGTCGTTATGGAGCGTCTATTGGCTGTTCAAGCTCGCGACCGGAAAGGAAGGCATGGGGCACGGCGATTTCAAGCTGCTCGCGGCGATCGGCGCCTGGTTGGGGTGGCAGGTGCTCCCCGCGACGATTTTCCTCGCGGCCGTGGTCGGTGCCCTGATCGGACTCGCGCGGATCGCGCTGGGCCGGGCGGCACGCGAACAGCCGATCCCGTTCGGGCCATTTCTGTCGGCGGCGGGCGTCATCGCCGCATTCTGGGGTGAGGCGCTGACTCGTTACTATCTGCGTTGAGCGCGTGGCCCGACAGGCGTAGTCAGCCCGGCATTTCCATGGCATGGGCCTGGCAAAGCGCCAGCAGCGAGTCGCCGTAATGTTCGAGCTTTTTCGCGCCGATCCCGGCGATGCCCCGTAGTTGCGCGAGGCTGCGCGGGCAGGCGGCGGCGATGCCGGCCAGCGTGGCGTCATGGAAGATGACATAGGCGGGCACGCCGTGGGCTCTGGCGGTGTCGGCTCGCCACGCGCGCAAGCGATCGAACAGGGCTCGAGCGCGTGTGTCCAGGTCATCGCTTGGGCCGGAGCGGCGGACTTCTTTCGTCGGCCTGCCCTCCGCAGGGCGGCGCAGGCTCAGCGTTTGTTCTCCCTTCAGCAAGGGCCGGGCGCTGGGTGACAGCCGCAGCGCCCCGAAGCCGGCGACGTCTACCTCGAGGTAACCCAACGCCAGCAGTTGCCGAAAGACCGCGCGCCAGGTCTTGGCCGTCAGCGCCCGACCGATGCCCCAGGTGCTGAGCCGATCGTGTCCCCACTGACGGCTGCGCTCGGTCTCGTGGCCGAGCAGCACGTCGATGACCTGGCCGGCGCCGAAGCGTTGCTGGGTGCGCCAGACGCAGGACAGGGCCATGCGAGCAGCCTCGGTGCCATCCCAGATTTCCGGCGGATCCAGGCAGACATCGCAGTTGCCGCATGTCGGGCTCGATTCGCCGAAATGCGCGAGCAGGCGCTGACGACGGCAGGTGGCCGATTCGCACAGCGCCAGAAGCTCATCCAGGCGAGCGTGCGCCAGGCGCTTGAACGCCGGATCGGCGTCGCCGTCCTCGATCATGCGGCGCTGCTGCAACGCATCCCCCAGTCCATAGGCCATCCAGGCCTCGGCCGGTGCGCCGTCGCGTCCGGCGCGTCCCGTTTCCTGGTAGTAGCCCTCGATGCTCTTCGGCAAATCGAGGTGGGCGACGAAGCGCACATCCGGCTTGTCGATGCCCATGCCGAAGGCAATGGTCGCGACCATGACGATGCCGTCCTCGCCCAGGAAGCGATCCTGGTGTCGCCGCCGGGTCGCCGGGTCCATGCCGGCGTGGTAGGGCAGGGCGAGGATCCCGTGCTGATCGAGATGGGCGGCGACCTCCTCGACCTTTTTCCTCGTCTGGCAATAGACGATGCCGGCCTCGCCCGTGTGACCATCGCGGATGAAGCGCAGCAACTGTTGGCGGGCATTGGTCTTGTCGACGATGTGGTAACGGATGTTGGGGCGGTCGAAGCTGGCGACGAATTGGCGGGCGTCCTGAAGACACAATTTGTCGATGATTTCGGCGCGGGTCGCGGCGTCCGCCGTGGCGGTGAGCGCGATGCGCGGGATGCCCGGAAAGCGCGCCGCCAGTGCGGCGAGCTGGATGTAATCCGGCCGGAAATCGTGGCCCCACTGCGACACGCAGTGCGCTTCGTCGATCGCGAACAGGGCGATGCCGTGCAATCGCCGCAACCGTTCCAGCAGGTCGAGGAAGCGTGGCCCGAGCAGGCGCTCCGGCGCGACATAGACCAGGTCGTATCCACCTGCGAGCAATGTCCGCTCGGCAGCACCGGCCTCGTCGCCGTTCATCGAGGAATTGATATAGGCCGCACGCAGTCCGAGTTCACGGAGCGCGGCCACCTGGTCGTGCATCAACGCGATCAGCGGCGACACGATCACGCCGACGCCCGCGCGCAGCAGCGACGGAATCTGGTAACACAGCGATTTGCCGCCGCCAGTGGGCATCAGCGCGAGCGCATCACCGCCGGCCACGACATGGTCGATGATCGCCGCCTGATGCCCGCGGAACGCCGGGTAGCCGAAGACCTCCTTCAGCAGCGCAAGCGCGTCGGGTACGGCGGCCTTGGCGCTCGCCGCAGTCAATTCAGGCTTTGCAGGTAGCGGCTATGCACCCAGCCTTCGCCATCGCGATCGTCGCTGGCGTCCGGTATCGACACGCGCCACCAGACCCCTTGATGCTCGACCACTTCCAGCACCGTGCCGGCTGCCAGCGGGCTGTTGGGCAAGGTCGGAAACTCCGTACCGGGGCCGGTACGGATGTTCAGCGAGGTGGCTGCGGCATAGCGGGCAGGCTGGTCGTCGGCGCGGCCGAGCAGGCGCGCGCGGAAGCTCGCGAGCGGGAACGCCGGTCCCGGGTCGGTCTTGCGGCCCGGAGCGATGTCCTCGTGTCCGAGCACGTCGCGCAGTCCGTAATGGGCGACGATCGCCAGGCCGGCGGCCAGCGCCGCGTCGATCTGTGCCTCGGTGTATTCGTGCCAGCCGCTTGGTGGCGCGCTCGCCGGCTGCTGGCGATGGCGCGCGATGAGCACGTCCTCGTCCGGATAGTGACGCTTGCTGACGCCGCTGATCCAGCGGCCGCCGACGTGCTCCAGTTGTCCGGCGTTGTCGAGCTCGATGCCGATGGAACATCCGTTCAGGCCGCTGCGGCCGGCCCACTGCGAGACGCCGGCATGCCAGGTGACGCGGTTGAACGGCGCCAGCTGGGTGATGGCGCCGTCACGAGCGATCACCAGATGCGCCGAGGCCTTGGCGCGCGCATCGCACAGCCAGGCAATCGCGCTGTCGGCGCTGCTGCCGGCCGTGTAGTGCATCACCAGGTATTCCGGCACCAGTGCACCACCCTTGTTCGGCGTCTCGCGAAATGGCACGGCCATGCCGTCGTCGCCAATCAGTCTGTGCTTCTGAATTTTCATGCCAAGCTCCTGTACCCCGGCCGCGCTGGAGAATGGCGAGGCCGCGCGCGCCGCACCGGGAAGGTACGGCGACCGCCCTTATGTAACCGGATTGGCGTTTCTTGACAAGCTCAGGAGGAGAACGGAGGGGTGGTGCGGATAGGCGCGGTGGCATGTCGCCGCCGCGCTAGCCGCCCGTCAGACCGGGCGTCGTTGCCGCCACGCGAGCAGCGCGAGCCCGCCTAGCATCAGCGCGACCGGATCCGGCTCGGGCACCGGGGTCAGCACGAACAGGCGCGAGTTGGCCGTGCCGGAATCTTCGGCCACCAGATAGATCACGCCGCGCTCGTCGATCGTCACGCCCTCGATCGCCTGGGTCGTGACCCCGGCGAGGTCGAAGCGGCTCAGGGTTTGCCCGGCGCGGTTGACTTCGACCAGCATCCTCGAATCCAGGCTCAGGATGAGCAGGTTGTCTGCGGCCGCGGTATGGGCCAGCGCGCTCACCGGCGCCAGGGTCTGGATGTCCGACAGGCTGGCCAGTCCGAGCACGCTGTCGGCGTCGAACAGCGGCGACAACGTCGACACCCCGCCGCTGGCGGCGAAGCTCAGCGTGCCACCCAGAACGGCCTGTGGGTTGTCCTGCTTGACCGTGAAGAAGTGCCCGTCGCGCGCATCGAAGCTGATCCCCTCCGTGCCGACATTGCCTACGGTATTGCCAAAGGAGACGAAGTCAGCGCTCGCTAACGACACCTGCTCCCCGGCTGTGTAGCTAAACCGATAGGCATCCTGCAAGCGTTCCTCGACGACGACCAGTACGCCTTGGCCAAGATAGCTCAGCCCTTCCGCGTCGTGGTTCGTACTTGCTATCGGCCAATCGCTGAAGCGCATCGTGCCCAGCGTCTGGCCGGTGAGCGAGACTTCCATCACGCCCAGTCCTTCATCGCCGACCACGAACAGCGAGCCACGGTCGCGGGCGTAGGTGACGGCCGAGGCTTCAAGGCCGAGCCCGTCCAGCGTGTCGAGCGCATGGTTTCCGGTCAGCCGATAGTTGGCCAGATTGAGCATGCTTTGCGCGGACGCCGTCATGGTCGTCAGCGTCGCGAGCGCAGCAAGTAGGCAGTGTTTGATCATGTCGAATGTTCACGCGGAGAAGGTGTTGGGCCCCCCGTGCGGGGGGGTGTGGTCCGGGCATGCGCTTCCGCGACCGAGCGATCGGCCGCGGAAGGCCAGGGTGACGCTGGCCGTGAGGGCTCAGCGACGGCGGCGGGAGAGTCCGGTCACGAGCGCCAGGCCGGCAGCCATCAGCGCCCAGGTCGAGGGCTCCGGGATCGGGGCGAGCGTGAAGGCGGTCGTATTGGGGATCTGTGCGCTGAAGTCGCCATTCACCGCACCATCGTGACCGGTCCATTGACTGAGGTCGGTGACCAGCGGCAGGTACTGGGCAAAGCTAGCCTTGCCAGAGCGCAGACCGTTGTACTGATGCCAGTCCGAGCTGGCCGGCAACGCGATCGCGTTCGTGCCGACACTCAGTCCGGTGTTGTCGAGCTTCCCGTTGCTGCCGAAGTTGCCGTTCGAGATGGCGGCGAGGAATACGGTCGGCGTGTCGATGGCGCTGCCCAGATAGGCGTAGAGGGTTTCGTTGGTGGCGTTGATGCCGGTGTCCCCGGAGAGCGTGTGCGTGCCCACCGATACCCCGTGCAGGCTGGCGCTGTCGACGTTGTTGAAGCGGATCACCGTACCGGCCAGGACCGTGGCGGCTCCGCTCTGCCAGGTCTGCTTGCCCTCACCGGTGTTGAAAGCACCGCCGGCACCGATCGCCGAACCGTTCCATTCATTGTCCTGGAAGTAGATGGTCGTGTCGGGTGCGATGTCGGCGAGGGCGACGATCGAGAAGCCGTCCTCGTCGGCATTGAAGGAGGTGAAGGCGATGCTGCCGGCGCCGATGGCGGCGTGGGCGGACAGCGCGAGGGTGGACAACAAGGCAGCAGCGATGGGCTTGCGCAACATGATTGATCTCCGATGAATGGCGGTCGAGCGTGTAGGGGGTGGCCAAGGGGTGTGGCTAATGTCAGGGCCGGTGCCGGGCCGATCTGCTACCCGAGCCCTCGGAGCTTAGGGGCGGGTTGTTACAGAGATAGGACAGCAGCGTGACGAGGGTCGGCCTTGTCAGCGACGAAACCAGAACATCGACAAGGCCGCGGCCGCCAGTACGAGCAGCGCGGCCAGCGCACTGAACAGCGCGCTGATTTCGGTTTCGCGGTACTCCATGGCCAGATGCGCCGACAGCTTGCGATACACCTTGTCCAGCTCGGCCGCGGTGCCGGCGTGAAAGTATTCGGCATCGGTGAGCTGGGCCACGCTGCGAAGCGTGTCCTCGTCCAGGCGTGCCCAGAACGAATAGCCCTCGAAGCCGGGGATCTCGGCGCCCGCCTTGGTGCCGAAGCCGATGGTATAGACGCGCACGCCCAGCTGTGCAGCACGCCGAGCAGCCGCGATCGGATCCGGTCCCATCGTGCGTCGGCCATCGGACAGCAACACGATGGCGCCGCCGCTCCAGGAACCGGGTGGAACGGGCCTGGGCTCCGCGTGCGCGCGCATGTCCAGCGGCGCGCGCGCGCGGTCGTTCGCGGCATCGGCAGCGCGCGACCGCCGCGAAAAATCTTGGCCGAACAGCTCGGCTTCGAGATCGATGCCGGCGTCCGGCCGCAGCATCGCCAGCGATACCAGCAGGCCACTACCGGTCGCCGTGCCGCGCTGCAACTGAAACCGGTCGATGGCGGCGAGCAGATCTTCGCGATTTTCGGTTGGCGTCTGCACCACGGCCGCGGTGCCGGCGAAGGAAGTGATCCCGAGCCGCACATTGCTTGGCAAGGTTTCGATGAAGGCGCGCGCCGCAGCCTGCGCGGCGCCGATGCGATTGGGTGCGACATCCTGAGCCAGCATGCTGCGCGAGACATCCATGGCCATGACGATGGTCACGTACTGTGCGGGCAGGGGCAGCACCGTGACCGGGCGCGCGATGGCGAACAGCGCCGCGATCACGGCCAGCAGGAAGAGCGCGGGCGGCACATGTCGTCGTAGCGCAGCACGCGGCCCCATGGCAGCCCGCACCGGCTTCAGGCTGGCATAGTGGATGACGGCGCGCTGGCGCCGGCGCAAGGCACGCAGGTAGGCGGCCACCAGCAACGGGACCAGCAGCGAGAGCATTAAGGTTTCCGGCCACAGAAAGCGCACCGCGTCCTCCCTGGCAGCCTCCCGCTGCCGGCGTACACGCATCACGCCGATCGGCGTGATCATGTTCGGTGGCAAACATGGTAACTTGAGAGCGACGATGCAGGGTTGCGAATTTCTGGCCATGAAACGCAAGGCGATCTACTTTGGCTCGACCCGCAGCGCCGGTCCGCCGCCGTCGGACCGGCGCGCGGCCTCGTCTGCTCCGCGCGAGGGGCGACGCGGCTCGCTGGTGTCGTCGGCCATCGGACTGGTCCGTCGCTATGCGCGCGTTTTCGCGTTCGTTGCCGGAGCGCTGGTCGTGTTCGGTGCCGTGGTCGTTCGCGACGCATTGCGGAGGCCGCCAACCACTCTGACGCAGGCCGACATCGATAGCGCCGTCCTCGACGCGCTGGAAAACAAGCCCTGGCCGGCGCGTGTGGCCAAGGCCGCCGAAGCGGTGCGGCAATCGGTGGTGCGCGTGCGCACATACGTCAGGGACGCGAAGACCGGCGCGGAGAAGGAACACGGCCAGGGGACCGGCGTCGTCATCGTCGAAGACGGTACGATACTGACCAATTTTCACGTGGTGTTCGGGGCGGAACGGCTGGCGGTCACGTTTTTCGATGGCATGGAGTCCACGGCGACGCTGGTGGGCATGCACCCGCGAAACGATCTGGCGGTGATCCGTGCAACGAAGCTGCCGGACGATCTGCCGGCGGCGACGCTGGGCAATACGTCGCGTCTGAAGCCCGGCGACGAGGTGGTCGCGGTCGGTTTTCCATTCGGTATCGGCCCATCGGTATCGGCCGGTGTGATCTCCGGCCTCAACCGCGAATTTGTTTCGCCGCAAGGCAAGCGCGTACTGTCCGGGCTGATCCAGTTCGATGCCGCGGCCAACCCCGGCAACTCGGGTGGGCCGCTGGTGACGATGGACGGGGACGTGGTCGGGATCGTCACCGCGATCCTGAATCCGACGTCGGCGAGCACCTTCATCGGCATCGGTTTCGCCACGACCATCGAGGCGGTGGGCGCTGCGGTCGGCATGCCGCCATTTTGAGCCATACCTGCGCAAGAGGTTGTCATGGATGACGAGGTCACGCCGGCGGGCGATCTGCCTGCCCTGATGGAGCGGGTGCTGTTCGAGGTCAAGCGCGTGGTGGTCGGGCAGGATCATTTTCTCGAGCGCGTGCTGATTGCCATCCTCGCCCAGGGTCACCTGCTCGTCGAGGGCATGCCGGGCTTGGCGAAGACGCTCACCGTCAACACGCTTGCGCGTGCCGTGCGCGGCCGGTTCAAGCGCATCCAGTTCACGCCGGACCTGTTGCCGGCCGATCTCGTGGGTACGCGCGTCTACAACCCGGGAACGGGCGAGTTTGCGACCGTGCTCGGGCCGGTGTTCACCAACCTGCTGCTTGCGGACGAGGTCAACCGCGCGCCGGCGAAGGTGCAGAGCGCGCTGCTGGAGGTGATGCAGGAGCGGCAGGTGACGATCGCTGGCGAAACGCACATCGTGCCGGAGCCTTTTCTGGTGATGGCGACACAGAACCCGATCGAAACCGAGGGCACCTACCCGCTGCCGGAGGCGCAGGTCGACCGCTTCATGATGAAGGTGCTGATCGGCTACCCGAACGAGGACGAGGAGTTCGTGATCGTCGAGCGCGTGACGGGGCAGATTGCCGACATCGGTGCGGTCGCGACCACCGGACAGCTGATCGCGCTGCAGGCGGCCTGCCGCAAGGTCTATGTCGATCCGGATCTGATCCGATACGCGGTCAGGGTGGTCGCCGCGACGCGTGACCCGGGCGCCTTTGGCCTGGATGCGCTGCGGCCCTACCTGAGCTTTGGCGCCAGCCCGCGAGCGACCATCCATCTGGTCGAGGGCGCGCGCGCGCTCGCCTTCCTGCGCGGGCGCCACTACGTTCTGCCCGAAGACATGGTCGATCTGGTGCCGGATGTGTTGCGCCATCGTCTGGTGTTGTCGTATGAGGCGCTGTCCGATCTGAAGACCCCGGACGAGCTGATCCTGAGCATTCTGCAAGCCGTGCCGGCACCGGACAAGCCGCTCGCCAGCCATGTTCAGGTTGCCGTGGCGCGCTGAGCGCCGCGCCGCCCGGCCCGACCCCGAAGCGCCACTTCGGGATCGGCCGGGTTCCGACGCCGAGGCCGTGTTGCGGCGGCTGGAATGGACCGTGATCCGTCGCCTCGACGGTGTGCTGCACGGCGACTACCGCACCTTCCTGCGCGGCTTCGGCATGGATCTCGCCGATTTGCGTGAATACCGTCCCGAAGATGATGCGCGTCATATCGACTGGAACGTGACCGCGCGCCTGGGCGTACCGCATGTACGCGAGTTCCATGAAGATCGCGAGATGGCGGCGTGGTTTCTGGTGGACCTCTCGGGATCGGTCGATTTCGGCTCCGGCTCGGTGCGAAAGCGCGCTTTGGCGGTGGAGTTCGTCGCCGTGCTGGCACGCTTGCTCACGCGCCGTGGCAACCGCGTCGGTGCGCTCTTGTACCGGGGCGGAGTCGGGCCCGTCGTCCCGGTGCGTGCCGGCCGGCGCCACGTGCTGCACCTGCTCGACCGCTTGCTTGCGGTGCCGGCCGGACCCGAGCACGGTGCCGAGACGGACCTGGCCGGCTTGCTGGATTCGGCATTGCATACGATCGGCCGTCACTCCGCGGTGTTTGTCATTTCCGATTTCATCAGTGCATCGGCCTGGAGCCGGCCGCTGGCGTCGCTGTCGCGTCGACACGATGTCGTCGCGGTGCGGCTTTTCGATCCGCTGGAACTCGCCTTGCCCGATTTGGGCCTGGTGTTCATGCAGGATGCCGAAACCGGGGAACAGCTTCTCGTGGACACGCATGATCGCGGTTTTCGCGAGCGGTTCGCGAGCGCGGCCACCGAGCGCGAAGGCAGGTTGCGCGGCGCGTTCACCGCGGCCGGCGTGGACGGCCTCGAGCTCGCCACCGACGGCCGGCTGGATGAGGCGCTGCTGCGCTTCGTACGGTACCGCTCTGGCCAGGCGCGCATCGCGGCGGGCCGTCGCCATGCGCACCATGTGCACGCGCACGTCGCTGCCAGGCCAGGAACGACACCGTGACCGCCGTGTTGCCACGGCTTGCCGATTTCGGATTCGTCTGGCCGGCGATGCTGGGGCTGTTGTCGCTGCTGCCGCTGGCGGCGATCGGCTATGGTCGTCTGCTTGCGCGCTGGCGCAGACTGGGGCAGCGTCAGGCGGGGCTGGTATCGGCAGCGGGCCCGGTCTCGGGTCGAGCCGGATGGAGCCGGCACATGCCGGCGGCCTTGATCTGGCTCGGGGCAGGCATGCTGCTTGCCGCGGCGGCGCGACCGCAGGCGCTCATCGTGCTGCCCAAGCGCACGCAGACCGTCATGCTGGCGATGGATGTCTCAGGCAGCATGCGTGCCACGGACATCAAACCCAGCCGCATCGTCGCGGCACAACGGGTCGCCAGAGCCTTCATCGACGATTTGCCTGCGAATGCGCGCATCGGCATCGTGGCGATCGCGGGCACGGCGGCCGTGGTGCAGTCGCCGACCCGTGAGCGCGACCAGCTGTCCCAGGCCATCGACCGATTCCAGTTGCAGCGTGGCACGGCGCTCGGCAGCGGCATCGTGATCGCGTTGACGACATTGCTGCCGGAAGCGCGGCTGGACGCCGATCAGCTCATCCTCGGAACGGGACCACGTCCGGAACCTGGCCCCGCCCCCGATTCCGGCCCGAGCCAGTCCGCGGCACCGGCGGTCAAGGATTCCGTGGCCATCGTTCTGCTCACCGACGGCGAGAGCAACACCGGCCCGGATGTGATCGAGATGGCGAAGCTGGCTGCCCGATACGGTGTGCGCGTCTACACCGTGGGGATGGGCACCCCGGCCGGCGCGACGCTGAGCGCGAACGGCTGGTCGATGCGCGTGCGCGTGGATGAAGCCACGCTCAAGGCCGTCGCGGACATGACGCACGCCGAATATTTCCATGCGGACAGCGCCCGCGAACTGAGCCGGGTCTACCGTGAGCTGGGTGCGAGGCTGACGCTGGACAAGGCGCAGACGACAGAGCTGAGCGCCCCTTTCGCCGCCATGGGCATGCTGTTGGCCTTGCTCGGCGTGTTGACCTCCATCGGCCGGTACCAACGCGTTCTCTAGCGGGCGAACCAAAGACGGGCTCGCGAATCTGACTGTCGAGGCTACCGTCCGGTGTCGACGTGCAGGGGTGCGCTTGCCGGTCATCGCTGTCTTCGGCAAACCCAAGCCTGATCGTCCGCGGACGGGCTTTCACGTTAGAATTCCGGCAAACACTGCGAAATCCATGGACCTTACGCACCATTTTCTGATTGCGATGCCCGGTCTGGTCGACCGCAATTTTTCCGGCACGCTGACCTATGTTTGCGAGCACGGCAAGCAGGGCGCGCTGGGGGTGATCGTGAATCGACCTATCGAGCTGACCCTCGGGCATCTGTTCGAGCGCTTGGACATCGTCATGGGCGATGACGATCGCGTGCGTGCGCCGGTGTATTTTGGCGGGCCGGTGCAGACCGACCGCGGCTTCGTGCTGCATCGCCCGATCGGGGAATGGCAATCGACACTGGTGGTGCGTGATGATCTGGGTCTGACCAGTTCTCGCGACATCCTTCAGTCATTTGGCGAGTCCGGCGAACCCAAGGACATGCTGGTGTCGCTCGGCTATGCCGGATGGGCAGCCGGGCAGCTCGAGCAGGAGATGGCACAGAACGCCTGGCTGTCGATCGCGGCCGATCCGGAGGTGATTTTCGGTCTCCCGGCCGAGGAGCGTCTGTCCGGTGCCTTGCGGCTGCTAGGTGTCGAATTGGCGCAGCTATCGGAATTTGTCGGCCATGCCTGACGCCGCCGCGCCTCGGCGCGGTACGGTGCTCGGCTTTGATTTCGGAGCCCGGCGCATCGGCGTCGCCACCGGGGAAATGGAAACGGCGCGAGCGCATGCGCTGACCGTCATCGATGGGGCCGATCAGGCGGTGCGCTTCGCCGAGATCGCGCGATTGGTCAAGGACTGGCGCCCGGTACGGCTGGTGGTCGGCTTGCCGCTGGCCTTGTCTGGGGAATCCCATGACATGACTCGCCGGGCGCAGCGCTTCGCGCGCCAGCTCTCCGGTCGCCATGGACTGCCGGTGGACATGGTCGATGAGCGGCTGACCTCGGTCGAAGCGGAGTCGCTGATGCGTGCCGACCGCGTGCCAAGAGAGCGGCGCGCGGCATCGGTCGACGCGCTCGCTGCCCAGCTGTTGCTGCAAGACTATCTCGACCGGCAGGTCACGCGCGTCAGCTGATTCTGTTTCATGCCGATCTCAGAACATCCGCAACTGGACCGTGACGGGCGCCTCAGGCATTTGCTGTCGATCGAGGGGCTGCCGAGAGAAGTGCTGGTGCGTATTCTCGACGCCGCGGAGCCCTTTACCGACACGGGCAGTCCGGACTCGAGAAAACTGCCACTGTTGCGTGGCAAGAGCGTTTTCAATTTGTTTTTCGAGAACTCGACGCGTACGCGCACCACGTTCGAGATCGCAGCCAAGCGGCTGTCGGCCGATGTCATCAACCTGAACGTCGCCGCATCCTCGACCAACAAGGGCGAGACCTTGCTGGACACCGTGGACAACCTGTGCGCGATGCACGCCGACATGCTGGTTGTGCGGCATGCCGCGAGCGGAGCGCCGCACCTGATCGCGCAGCATCTGTCGGCCACGCGTCGCGACCAGGTTCATGTGATCAATGCCGGTGACGGACGGCATGCCCACCCGACTCAGGGTTTGCTCGACCTTTACACGATACGGCACTACAAGCGCGATTTGTCCAGACTGTGTGTGGCCATCGTCGGCGACGTGCTGCACTCGCGCGTCGCGCGCAGCCAGATTCACGCACTGAACATTCTCGGCGTCGGCGAGCTGCGTGTGATCGCGCCGAAGACGCTGCTGCCAGCCGAGGTCGAACGCATGGGCGTGCGCGTATTTCATGACATGCGTGCGGGCCTTGCGGGCGTCGACGTCATCATGATGCTGCGGTTGCAGAATGAACGTATGGCCGGAGCGCTGTTGCCTAGCGCCCAGGAATATTTCAAGTTTTTCGGGCTGACGCAGGACAAGCTCGAGCTCGCTCGGCCGGATGCCATCGTCTTGCATCCGGGGCCGATGAACCGTGGTGTCGAGATCGATTCGGCGGTAGCCGATGGCCCGCACGCGGTGATCCTGCCGCAGGTCACGTTCGGGATTGCGGTGCGCATGGCGGTGATGAGCCTGCTCGCGGCGGCCGGAGCCTAGCGCGAATGAAGATCCATATTTCAGGTGGGCGGGTGGTCGATCCGGCTAGTGGGCTGGATGAGCAATGCGACCTGTTCATCGCCGCCGGCCGCATCGCCGGTCTGAGCACGGCGCCAGACGGCTATGTCGCCGACCGCACGATCGATGCCCGTGGCCGCATCGTGTGCCCGGGACTGATCGATCTGTCTGCACGGCTGCGGGAGCCCGGGTACGAATACCGTGCGACGCTGGAGTCGGAGCTCGCCGCAGCGGTCGCGGGCGGCGTGACGACGCTGGCCTGCCCGCCGGACACCGATCCGCCCCTGGACGAGCCCGGCCTCGTCGAGATGCTGAAGTATCGCGCCCGCAGTCTGAATTTTGCGAACGTGCTGCCGGTCGGGGCACTGACCCTGGGCCTGGCCGGCGCACGCATCACCGAAATGGGCGAATTGTCCGAGGCCGGCTGTGTCGCGTTCGGTCAGGGTGTCGTGCCCGTCGCGGATACCGCCGTACTGCTGCGGGCGATGGAATACGCCGCCACCTTCGATTACGCCGTCTGGCTGCAACCGCTGGAAGCGTTTCTCGTGCGTGGTGGGGTTGCTCATGACGGCGAGGTTGCCACGCGATTGGGGCTGGCAGGTATCCCGACTCTGGCGGAAACGCTGGCGCTCGACAGCTTGCTGAGCTTGGCGCGGGCCACGGGCGTGCGGCTTCACGTCTGTCGCGTATCCAGTGGCGCGGGCCTGGATCGAATCGAGGCGGCGCGCGCTGCGGGCGTCAAGGTGACTTGCGATGTCGCGGTTCATCATCTGATGCTTTCGGACGAGAACATCGCCCATTTCGATCCAAATTGCCATCTGGTGCCACCCTTGCGTTCGCTCGCGGATCGGGACGCGCTGCGTCAGGGACTGGCCGACGGTCGCATCACCGCGCTGTGCTCGGACCATACGCCGGTGGATGACGACGCGAAGCAGTTGCCGTTTGCCGAAGCCGAGGCCGGGGCGAGCGCGCTGGAGTTGTTGCTGCCCCTCGCACTGCTCTGGGGAGCCGAGTTGGGCTTGTCCTTGTGTCAGACCCTGGCTCGCGTGAGCTGTGATCCAGGGCGCGTATTGGGTGCGGGTGTCGGCCACCTGTCCGTCGGTGCTGCCGCCGATCTGTGCATCTTCGATCCACATGAGTCCTGGTTGGTGTGTAGGGATACGCTGGTCAGTCAGGGAAAGAACACTCCCTATCTGGGGCAGACGCTGACCGGTCGGGTTTGTCATACCTTGCGCGCCGGACAGGTCGTGTTCGAGCGCCAGGATCGTTGACTCGATAAGCCGGGGTGTTTCACGTGAAACAACATCCGGAGCCGCCCAGGGCTGCGCCCGCACTGGAAAAGACCTTGCGTGTGGCGGCCGAAGCGGTGGCGGCTGTTCGGTCGGGCCACAGCATGCGCAACGCGCTACCAGCGGCCTTGCGCAAGCATCGTGTCTCCGACAGCGCTACGGTCGGTGCGGTCCGTGATCTCGCCTACGACACGCTGCGCGAACTCGCGCGCGCGGATTTCATTGTGGGGCACCTGGTGGAGCGCCCACCCAAGTCGCCTTGGGCCGATGCGCTGTTGCGCGTCGCGATTGGACAAATGCGGCTTGCGGCGTATCCGCCACACACGCTGTTCAGTCAGACGGTGGAAGCGGCACGCACGGCACTCGGCAGCCGGGATGCCGGCTTCGTCAATGCCGTGTTGCGCAACGCGCAGCGCCGCTGGACAGAGTTCGAGGTCGCGATCTCGGCTCGTCCGGACTTGCGCCATGGCTACCCCGACTGGTGGCTTGCGCGATTGCGGGCGGCGTATCCGGAACAGTGGGCGGCGATCGCCGAGGAGGGCGTCGCGCGCGCGCCGATGACCCTGCGCGTCAATCGCCGCCGGTCCACGCCTGAAGCCGTGTGTCGCCTGTTGTCCGAGCAGGGCATCGCGTGCTCGATCGTAGGCCCGATCTCTGGTCTGGCGCCGCCGGCGCTCAGGATAGACCGGCCAAGGCCGGCCGAGAGTCTGCCCGGTTATCGGGAAGGCTTGTATTCGGTCCAAGATGCCGGCGCGCAACTGGCGTCGATGTGGCTCGCCCCCGCAGCGGGCCAGCGCGTCCTGGATGCATGCGCCGCGCCAGGTGGCAAGGCGGCGCACCTACTCGAGCAGGCCGACATCGATCTGGTTGCGGTGGACGGGGATGCCGGACGCCTGTCCCAGCTCGATCGCACCGTGGGTCGCCTCGGACTGATCGGCGCGGAAGGGGGGTGCTCGACCCTTGCGGCGCATGTCGCCGATTGCCGGGATCTCGGGAGCTGGTGGAATGGTCAGCCCTTCGACTGCATACTGGCCGACGTGCCGTGTTCCGGGTCGGGCGCCATTCGGCGCCATGTCGACATGCTGTGGCTCAAACGCGATGGCGACATTGCCAAGCTGATGTCAGTCCAGGCAGACATTCTTGCGTCGCTGTGGCGCACGCTCGCGCCCGGTGGGCGCCTGCTGTATGTCACGTGTTCGCTTTTCCCCGAAGAGAACGGCGAACAGATCGCGGCATTTCTCGCACGCCAGTCCGATGCGCGTGTGGAGCCCATCGCCGGGGAAGATGGTCTGCAACTGTTGCCGGGCCCGTCGCATGACGGATTTTTTTTCGCACGCTTGCGCAAGCTGGGATGAATCCGTGGCGCGGGTAGTGAAATGTTGGCTATGCCTCTTGCTGAGCCTCGGTTGCGTGCTGGAGGGTGTCGCCGCGGATCCCGAGTTCAGGGATGCGGTGCTGAGGGCGACCGACGAGGGCGTCGTGCTGGATGCCGAAATCGTGTTCGACCTGACGCCGAGGCTCGAAGAGGCGGTGAAGCGCGGCGTCGCGCTATATTTTGTGCTCGAGTTCGAGTTGATCCGGCCGCGCTGGTACTGGCTCGACGAAAAACTTGTAGCCCGCAGCCAGACCTGGCGGCTGTCCTATCATGCCCTGACCCGAAAATATCGACTGTCGGCCGGCGCCCTGCACATGAGCTTCGATACACTCGACGAAGCCGTGTCGGTGATGCGTCATGTACGTCGGTGGGGTGTGGCCGAGCGCATACAACTCAGACCGGGCGAAAGCTACCAGGCGGGCGTGCGGTTCCGTCTGGACAGCGCGCAGCTGCCCACCCCATTTCAGGTTTCGGCGATTGGCAGTCGCGAATGGACGCTGGATAGTGGCTGGCAACGCTGGGGCTATTTCGTTACCACGGAGCCTGCGCGTTGAAGACCGTTCCCTGGCTCCTGATGGCGCTGGCCGCCATACTGATCGCGCTGCTGGTTTGGGCAAGCGGCAATACGCGCTTGTCCACGGAGCAGTACCCGATACTGCTTGGCCTCAATGCTGCGGTGGCCGTGGCCATGGCGGCGCTATCGATATGGCAGTCGCGCGCGCTATTGCTGGAGTTGCGCGCCGGCGTGTTCGGCAGCCGGCTGAAGCTCAAGTTGCTGGCCGCCTTCGCGGCCCTCGGGGTCGCGCCCGGGGTCGTGATTTACGCGTTGTCGGTGCAGTTTGTCGGCCGCTCGATCGATTCCTGGTTCGATGTGCGGGTCGAGGCGGCGCTGGAAGGCGGGCTGAGCCTGGGCCGGAGCGTGCTGGATTATCTGTCGCGCGATCTGAGCAGCGCGGCGCGAGCCATGGCTTTCGAGCTGGGTGAGTTGCCACCAATGCGGCGGGCAAACGAGCTGGACCGTCTGAGAGCCCAGGCCGGGGCTACCGAAGCTTTTCTGTTTGCCATCAACGGTAGCGTGATCGCGGTCAGCAGCCAGGGCGCGCCACGCATCGTTGCTCCGAGCTTGCCAGCCACCAGCCAGCTCAGGCAGGCCTGGCAGGGCAAGTCGATCACGCATACCGAAGGTGAGGGCGGGGCGGGTCTGGTGATCTCGACGATCGTTCCGGTCCTTGGTCGGGAGCTGGCCGCGCAGCCGATGTTGTTGCAGCTGAAAAAGACTTTGCCCGATTCGCTGGCGGCCAGTGCCGAGAGTGTTCAGGCCGTGTATCGGGACTATCAGGAGTTGTCGCTTGCCCGCGTCGGCTTGAAACGCATTTTCGGATTGACACTGACGCTGGCTCTGCTGCTCGCACTCCTGTCCGCGATCGCCGTGGCGTTCGCGCTGTCCCGCCGGCTGTCGGCGCCCTTGTCCATTCTTGCCGAGGGGACGCGCGCGGTGACCGAGGGTGATTTCTCCCAGCGCCGCGAGATCGGCACCCGGGATGAGTTGGGCGTACTGACGCAATCGTTCAATCGCATGACCGCGCAACTCGAGGATGCGCGAGCGCAAGCCGACGCGAGCCGCGCCGAAACGGAGGCGGCACGCGCCTATTTGGAGAGCGTGCTCACCAACATTTCCGCAGGGGTTCTCGCCTTCAACGCCGAAGGCCGCTTGCGCGCGGCCAACAAGGGGGCGATGGACATCCTGCGTGACCCGCTGCAAGGTTGCGAGATGCAGGCGCTGAGCGAGTGGACGCAGCACCCGGAGTTACGCGACGCGTTGCTCGCCGCGTTTTCGTCGGGTGGGGATTACTGGCAGGGGCAGATCGACCTGACCGAACGTCCGGCCGACGGGGCTGCGGAGGCCCGTCCGGGCCACATGACGAGCCTGCTGCTGCGCGTCACGCGCCTCGCGGGCGCGGCCGAATCGGGTTACGTGGTGGTGTTCGACGATATCACCGAGCTGCTCGCGGCGCAGCGTGCCGCGGCTTGGACCGAGGTCGCCCGCCGCCTGGCACATGAGATCAAGAATCCGCTGACGCCCATACAGCTGTCTGCGGAACGCCTGCAGCACAAGCTCGCCGAACGTCTCGATGCCGACGATCGCGCGATGCTGACGCGGTCGATCGGAACCATCGTGGCCCAAGTCGAGGCCCTGAAGCACATGGTGAACGATTTTCGCAACTATGCGACGCTGCCCGCGCCGCAGCGTGCACCGCTCGACCTCAATCATCTGATCAACGAGGTGCTACGCCTGTACGAAGGCTCGCCGGTACGCGTGATGGCCGATCTTTGCGACAATCTCCCACCGGTATCCGGGGATGCGAATCAGCTTCGACAGGTGATCCACAATTTGTTGCAGAACGCCGAGGACGCGGTTGCCGCGGTTGCCGCGGTTGGTGGCGCCGAGATCCACGTCAGCACCCGTCTGGTCAACGCCCGAGCCGAAGTGACGGTGCGCGACAACGGCGTTGGGTTCGAACCCCGCGTCCTGGCGCGCGCGTTCGAACCTTACGTCACGACCAAGAGCCGCGGCACGGGCCTCGGCCTGGCGATCGTCAAGAAGATCGTGGACGAGCATGATGGCGACATCCGCCTTGCCAACGTCGCGCCTGCCGGAGCCGAGATACGGATCGTGTTGCCGCTGGCAGCCTGAATGATGAATAGCCCGGGTAGAGCTGACGTCGCCCGGCGAAAGGACTTACGAGCATGGCCAAGATCCTGGTAGTGGACGATGAAGTGGGGATACGCGAGCTCCTGATGGAGATCTTGCGCGAGGAAAGCTACGATGTCCGTATGGCCGAGAATGCGGCCGCCGCGCGCGCGCTGCGCTCCGACTGGCATCCTGATCTGATTCTGCTCGATATCTGGATGCCCGACACCGATGGTCTGACCTTGCTCAAGGAGTGGGTCGCGGCCGGCCCGCCTGGCATTCCCGTTGTCATGATGTCCGGTCACGGCAGCATCGAGACCGCAATCGAGGCCACGCGCGCCGGCGCACTGGATTATCTTGAAAAGCCTATTTCGCTACAGAAATTGCTTGCCGCGGTGCGTCGTGGCTTGCAGCGAACGCAGCAGCGCAGTGCGAGCCCGCCAACGCTGAATCTGTTTTCGCGTTCGAGTCTGCTCAAGGACCTGAACAAGCGCTTGCAGCAAATGTCGGCGCGGTCGCGTCTGGTGACCCTGCGCAGTCATCCAGGGGGCATCGCCGAGATCTGTGCGCGCACGCTGTCTCCGAAAGGCCGGGGGTTTCTGGATCTGACGACGTTGCCGGGCTCCCTGGATGTCCAGCAGCTCGATTCCATGCGCGGAGGCATGCTGTTTGTCCCCGAGCTGGCGTCGCTGACACGTATTCAGCAGAAAAACATGCTGTTCGCGATGGATCGCCTCGCTCACTATGATTTGCGGATGGTGGTCGCGACCGCGCGTAGCTGGGACGAGCTGGCGGAAGCGGGTTGGGATGAGCCGACACTTTGCCGTCTGACCGAAGCGATCGTGGCGATGCCCGCCTTGAACGATCTGCGCAGCGAGATTCCCGATATCGCGCAGCAGGTGCTGGCCTATCTTGTCGAGACCGGAGTCGTGCCACCTCGACGGTTTGACGCCGGTGCGCTATCCACGCTGCGCAACGTGATCTGGAGCGGGGGCTATGCGGGCTTCACCGCCGTGATACGCGCGTTGGCGCTGAATGCGCTCGAACATGAAATCGGTCGGGAGGACATACGTCGCTTGATGGCGCCCATTCCGGGCCATACCATGCCGCTCCCGCTCGACCAGCCATTGCGTGAGGCGCGCGAAGCGTTTGAGCGTGTGTATTTCGAATACCACCTGAAGCTCGAGGGTGGAAACATGACGCGGCTCGCGGAAAAGGCCGGCCTGGAGCGCACCCACCTGTACAGGAAGCTCAAACAGCTGGGCATTCAGCCTGGCCGGCGTGGCGAACATGAACCGACGCAAGTAGCGGATTCGGTAGCCGGCGTGGAGCGCGAAGAGGGCGAATTGGCGCGCGATCGGCAGTCGGCCATGACCTCGGAAGGTGGGGCACGATGAACGATACCTTGTTGCGCGCGTTGCGCAGACAGCCGACCGACCATACGCCGGTGTGGCTGATGAGGCAGGCCGGACGCTATCTTCCGGAATACAACCGTACCCGCGCGCGTGCGGGCAGCTTCCTCGATCTGTGCCGAAACCCGGGTCTGGCCACCGAGGTCACGTTGCAGCCGCTGGCTCGCTTCCCTCTGGATGCAGCCATCCTGTTCTCGGATATCCTGACCGTGCCCGACGCCATGGGCCTGGGTCTGTACTTTGTCGAAGGGGAGGGGCCGCGCTTCGAGCGACCCTTGCGCGACGAGTGGATGATTCGCGATCTGTCGCCACCGGATCCGACCGTGGGCCTGCGTTACGTGCTCGATGCGGTGGCCGAGATCAAGCGGGCGCTGGCTGGGGAGGTGCCGCTGATCGGCTTCTCGGGCAGTCCGTTTACGCTGGCGAGTTACATGATCGAGGGGGGCGGGTCGTCGGATTTCCGCATGCTGAAGACCATGCTGTACAGTCGGCCGGATCTTTTGCACCGCATCCTGGAGGTCAATGCGGTCGCCGTCACGGATTACCTGAACGCGCAGATCGAAGCCGGTGTGCAAGCGGTCATGGTGTTCGACACCTGGGGTGGGATATTGACGCCGCCGGCGTATCGAACGTTTTCGCTTGCCTACCTCGAGCGCGTCGCGGACGGTTTGCTGAAGCATCGCGACGGCGAGTCGGTCCCCACCATCGTCTTTACCAAGGGCGGCGGTCAATGGCTGGAAGCGATCGCCGGCGCCGGCTACGATGCGGTCGGCTTGGACTGGACCACGGATTTGGCCGAGGCACGCGAGCGGGTCGGGCAGCAGGTGGCCTTGCAGGGCAATCTCGATCCGATGGTGCTGATGGCCGATCCGGATGCGATCAGGCGCGAATGTCGGCGGGTGCTGGAGAGCTTTGGAGCCCACCCCGGGCATGTATTCAATCTGGGCCACGGCATTTCCCAATTCACTCCGCCCGAGAGCGTGTCGGTGCTGGTGGAGTGCGTACATGCGACCAGTCGCGAGCTGCGCCGGACCGGCGCCGGATGACCGGTATGCGGCCAAGCCGTTGGCCACGGCTACCGCGCCCACGTTCAGGGTACGTAAGCTTGCACTTACCGACTTTGAGCTTGGACTTATTCACAAAAGAGTTTTCGGTGCTCATTCTTCGATCTATCGGCGGTAGCTCGCTATATTGTTTAGGACTTTGATGTAACAGATTGTTTTTCAATAAGTAATAATTCGATCTTCACTGCCTGGAAAAATGTTTTCGCTTGACAGCTCATCTGGCTTCGTCTACCGGACGCAATTACCCACATTTTTATCCACAGGCGATGGTGTGGCGCCGCAACAATTTCGCTTTGTCAAGCGTGCCGCGCCTAACACTGATGGTCGCCTGAACATCCGGGTCTGAACGGGTGGAGTTCGCTCGCGTCGCCGTCCCGGTCCGTTTGCCCGGGTTGTTCGATTATCGTCTGCCTGCCCCGGTGACCGACTCGGCATCGGCGGAGCGCTTGCCGGGCCGCATGTGCCGGGTGCCGTTCGCCGGCCGCGAGCTCGACGGTGTGATCATGGAGATCGTCGATCGGAGCGACATCCCAGTCGAACAGGTGCGCACCGTCCTCGAGATCGATGAGGATCTACCCTCATTGCCGAAATCGTGGCGCGATCTGGTCCGCTTCGTCTCGGACTACTACCACGAGCCGCTCGGTGAGGTGGTCGCCTTGGCGCTGCCTGCCGGATGGACGGCACGTCGCAAGCGTTGGTACGCGCCCCGGCCATTGCCATCCTCGTCCAGCCCCGCATCGAATGGGGCACCCAGGCTGACAGCCGAGCAACAATCGGCCTGTGCGCAGGTGCCGGACGCGGGGTATGGAGCGACGCTCCTGCAGGGCGTGACCGGAAGCGGCAAGACCGAAGTTTACTTGTCCCTGATTGCACGGACGCTGGCGGCTGGGCAGCAGGTTCTGGTGCTGGCGCCGGAAATCAATCTGGCCGAGCAGCTCCATCGAGCCGTAAGCGCTCGCTTACCACAGGTAGACAGTAGGCTGGTACATAGTGAACGAGCCAAGGGTGACATCGCGCGCGCCTGGCTCGCCGCGCTGCAGGGCGAGGCGAAGGTGGTCGTGGGAACCCGACTAGCCCTGTTCGCGCCGCTGTCCGAGCTGGGTCTGATCGTCGTCGACGAAGAGCACGATGCCTCCTACAAGCAGCAAGAGGGTGTCCGCTACCACGGGCGGGACATGGCGGTCTGGCGCGCTCATTTGCTGGGTATTCCGATCGTTCTCGGCTCGGCCACTCCCAGCATGGAAAGCTACCGGCATGCGACCAGCGGTCGCTATCGCTGGGCGCGCCTGCCCAGCCGGGTCCTGGCCCCCAACTTGCCGCGCATCACCTGCATCGATACGCGTAGAGAGCAGCTCGACGGGGGCATCACACCTACACTGCGCGCCGCGCTCGAGCAGCGCCTAGCGCGCGCTGAGCAGAGCCTCGTTTTCCTCAATCGTCGGGGCTACGCGCCGGTCATGCATTGCCGCTTTTGCGGCTGGCTGGCGGATTGTCGACATTGCGCGGCCCATCTGGTGTTTCACGCATCGGACCGTCGTTTGCGCTGTCACCATTGCGGCGCGGTTCAGAGCCTGCCGCGCGCCTGCCCGGACTGCGGCAACCAGGATCTGCAATTGACCGGTCGAGGCACGCAGCGCCTGGAAGCGCAGCTCGCGGCATTGTTTCCCACCGCACGCATCGTCCGTGTAGACCGCGACAGCCACCGGCGTCCGGCCGACTGGGCCGCCACCGTTCGCGCGCTGGAGCGTGGCGAGGCCGATCTGCTGGTCGGCACACAAATGCTCGCCAAGGGGCACGACTTCCCGAAGCTGACGCTGGTCGGTATCGTCGACGCCGACAGTGCGCTGTTCGCCGCGGATTTCCGTGGCCCCGAGCGCCTGTTTGCGCAACTGATGCAGGTGGCCGGGCGGGCAGGCCGGGCGCACCTGCCCGGCGAAGTCATGGTTCAGACCGGTCGGCCCGATCACCCTTTGTACGCTGCGCTGCTGAGCCAGGACTATGATCTGTTCGCGCGCGAAGAGCTGTCGCATCGCCAGCGCGCCGGGCTGCCGCCGTATTCGTTTCAGGCGCTGCTGGTTGCGGACGCCCCGGCGCTGGACGACGTCACCGACTTTCTCGCCCGCGCTGCCGAGTCGGCGCGGCGGATCGCTTCGGCCGCAGTCATGGTGTATGACCCGGTGCCCATGCGCCTCGCCCGCCGCGCCGGTCGCGAGCGTGCGCAGCTATTGATCGAATCCGAACATCGGCCAGCCCTGCAGGGCTTTCTGCGCGAATGGGTCACGGCGCTTCACGGGCAGCGACTGCGCCGGTCCGGCCTGCGCTGGCGCGTGGATGTCGACCCGCTGGAGTTCTAGCGAGGGCGCACCGATCTGCACCTTGCGCAAGCGATTTGCGCGAACAACACCGGACCGCAGTGCGACCGCGATTTCGATGACTAAGGGTCCGCAGGCTGGCGGGGCTTGATAAAATCACCCACCTAGCCGGCGACGGCACGGAAGCCTTGCTGCCCGTGCGCCGCCCGACTCCTGCACCTTACCTTCACTGTATCGCCAACCCTGCCCGGTCTGACGCATGGACATCGAACAAGCCCGCTTCAATATGGTCGAGCAGCAAATCCGCCCCTGGGATGTGCTGGATACCGAGGTTCTGGATCTCCTCTACGAGGTCAAACGCGAAGAGTTCGTGCCGAGTGCCTATCGTCGCCTGGCATTCGCCGATCTCGAAATCCCGATCGGGCACGGGGCAACGATGCTGTCGCCGAAGATCGAAGCGAAATTGTTGCAGGCTGCGGCGCCGCGCAAGACCGACAAGGTGCTCGAAGTCGGAACCGGAACCGGGTACATGGCCGCCTTGCTGGGCGCACGCGCCGATCGTGTGCTGACCGTCGAGATTGTCCCGGAGCTGGCGGCGCTGGCTCGCGACAACCTGTTGCGCGCACGTTGCCTCAATGTTTCCGTCATTGTCGGGGATGGCAGCTCGGGGTGTCCGGAGCGCGGCCCGTTCGATCTGATTGTGGTCTCCGGATCCGTGCCGGACTTGCCGCAGGCGCTGCTCGATCAGCTCAAGCCCGGTGGCCGGCTCGTGGGCATTGTCGGAGAATTGCCGATCATGTCGGCGGTCCGTGTCACGCGGGACGCCGAGCAGGTTTTCAGCACGACCCGTCTGTTCGAAACGGTTGCCCCAGCGCTGCGGACCGAGAAGAAGTCGCACTTCGTTTTCTGATGGCGCGCGAACTCGTTACACGCGGTCGGATGTATTGCATCAGGGCCCTGACGGGAGGGATTCGGTGATCGGGGAGCTGTCGCCGCTGCAACTGTCGGAATGGCTTGCCGATGCTGCTCGCACGGCACCCATGCTGCTTGATGTGCGCGAGCCGGCCGAGTTCGCCTATTGCCATATCGCAGGATCCCGGCATGTGCCGATGGCGCGCCTGGCTGCGGCCATGGCCGAGTTGCCGGACAACGCCGCGATCGTCTGCATCTGTCATCACGGCGTGCGTAGCCGCCAGGCGGCCGGCATGCTGTCCGCACACGGGTTTCATGAGGTCTTCAATCTGTCTGGCGGAATCGATGCCTGGGCCGGACAGGTGGATAGCATGATGGTGAGGTACTGATGCGCCGACCGCTCGTTATCATCGCATGGCTGGCGTCGATGCACGCGGGCGCGGCCGATCTGGTCTCGATTTATCGCGAAGCGACGCACAATGACAGCATTCTGGCGGCGGCACAGGCGCAGCGCCGCGCCGGCGATGAGCGCGTGCCGCAGGCGCGAGCGGGTCTGTTGCCCAGCCTGAGCCTGAGCGCGCAAACGAACTGGAACGACCTCGAAGTCAGCAATCGTGCACCGACGCTGGCGATTCAGGGTCGTCGGCAGTACAACAACAACAGCTATTCGCTGAACCTTTCCCAGCCCCTGTTTCGCTGGCAAAACTGGGTCGCCTTCGAGCAGGGCAAACTGCAAGAGGCGCTGGCCGAAGTGCAGTTCAACCAGGCCAGACAGGATCTGATCCTGCGGGTAGCGCAGGCCTATTTCGACGTCCTGTTCGCCGAAGAAGCCTTGAAGTCGGCGCGTGCGCTGAAGACGGCGACCGAGCAGCAGCGTGCATTGGCCCGTCAGAGCTTCGAGGTGGGCACCGTCACCATCACCGATGTCCACGAAGCGCAGTCGCGCTTCGATTTGGCCAGCGCTCAGGAGATCGCGGCGGCGAGTGATGTCGAGGTCAAGCGCAATGCATTGCGGCAACTGATCGGTCATGAGCCCGATGTGCTCAAGCCACTGCGGCGGGGGGCGGTGTTGTCCCGCCCCGAGCCGGATGCGATGCCTCCATGGGTCGAAGCCGCCGAGCGCGCGGCGTTTCCGGTGGCGATCGGCGAACTCAATCTGGCCGTCGCCGAACGCGAACGGGAGCGCCAGCGCAGTGGCCACTATCCGACGCTCGATCTGGTCGCGAGCTATGGCGAATCCGGCGCCGGGCAATCGACCTTCGGTGCAGGGTCCGATACCCGCAGCAAGGTGATCGGGCTGCAATTGGCGATTCCGGTGTATGCGGGGGGGGCGGTCAGTTCGCGTGAGCGCGAGGCCGCTGCGCTGAGGGACAAGGCCATGAGCGATCTCGACACGGCGCGGCGCACGGCCGCGCAGTCCGCGCGCTCCGCCTTTCTGGCGGTGACTTCCGGACTGGCGCAGATTCGCGCGCTGGAGGCTGCCCTGGTATCGAGTCAGAGCGCGCTCGATGCCAACAAGCTGGGCTACGAGGTCGGCGTCCGCGTCAATATCGATGTCTTGAACGCGCAGCAGCAGCTCAGTACCACCGAGCGCGACCTGGCGCGCGCGCGTCTGGATACCTTGTTGTCACAGCTGCGGCTGAAGTCTGCAACGGCCGCCTTGTCCGAGGACGATCTCGCGGCGATCAACGCGCTGCTGGAGTAAGCCGGGTCCGAAGCGTCATCCGCCGTGCTGCAGGCTGTCCGCATAGGCCAGGGCGGACAGGTGCGCGCGGTTTACCGCGCTCGCATCCAGGCCCAGCAGCGCAGCGTGCTCGGCGAGCGTCTCTGGTGTCTCCAGTTCGCAGGCGCGTGCGAGCCGCAGCAGCGGCGTGTACGCGCCTTCGCGATCCAGTAGCGCATCCTGGACCGGTTCCGGCAAGCTTAGTTCGGCGACGATGGCGTCCATCTGTGTGCCCAACAGCCGGTCGAGCATCGAAAATGCTCCGGTCACGAACAGGTTGTCCAGCTCGCTCTTGTCGACGTAGCGCTCACCCAGGGTTTCCATCAGGCGGCCGCGCGTGATCGAGGTCTGCATCAGCGCGCTTGCCGTCGGATCCTTGCTCGCCGTGACCAGGAGCAGCGATAGCCATTTGTTGAGCTTGTCGTAGCCAAGTATGCTGACCGCGTGCCTGAACGATTGCACCTCGCACATCAGCCCGAACCCGGCCGAATTGATGTAGCGCAGCAGCTTGAACGACAGCGCGACGTCCCGTTTGAGCGCGGTCTCGATTTCGCGCACCTCGGCGTTGCGTCGGACCAGATTGATGATGCGGACTATGTGCGCGTGCGCAGCCTGCAAGGATCGGCCGCTGGCGCTCGTCGCCATCATGAACCATCCGGCCGCGCCACCGTAGCCGGCGGCCATGGCGGCGTCGAACTCGCCGGGGCTGCGCACGCCGATCGCGATCGGCATTCCCAGGGCCGGCAGGTCTTTCGGCGAAACATTCTGCCTGGCGAGCAGGTACTGATACTTGTGCGAAGAATCGACGGCTTCGGTGCCCGTGTAGTCGCTCAGACAGAAAGCGGTGCCGGCGTCGGCCAGCTGCGTGAGCAGCTCACGCGTGATCGGCGTGTTCGCCGCCCCCGCCTCGATTTCGACGATGGTGTTTTCCGGGGCGATCCAGTTCATCAGTTCCAGGCCCTGATCGCTGCCATGCAGCGAGACCAATACCGGAAGCTTGGCCGGCCAGGCATCGATCAGGGCGTTGAGTTCATCGGCGGCCTTGCCGCCGTCTTCGGCGTGAACCAGCAGGCGGTTGGCGATGATGGTTTTGCGCCGGTTCAACACGGGCTGGCGCGTGAGCAGGACGGTGGTCATGGCAACGCGATGGCAAGAAAAAGTAAGAGCCTGTTGTGGTAACGGCGAGCCGGCCCGTGTCTGAAGAGCGCCTGATCGAGGGTGAGATAATCAGCCCGTGAATAGACTATTGATCGTAGGCTGCGGCGACGTCGCACGCCGTGCACTGCCCTGGTTGGTGCGTCATTACCGCGTTTATGCCCTGGTGCGCGAGGTGCCTGACAGGGCGCTTGCACGCCTCGGGGTGACCGTGATCCGTGGCGATCTGGACGATGCCCGCAGCCTCGATCGCGTGCGCTCGCTGGCCGATACCGTCTGGCACTTCGCGCCGCCACCTGCGGAAGGGGACGGTGATCCGCGCACCCGTCGGCTGCTCGCGCGCCTGGCCCGGGGCGGCCGCGTGCGGCGCCTTGTATATATCAGTACTACAGGGATCTACGGTGACTGCGCCGGGCGGCTGATTGACGAAACCTCACCGCCGCGGCCCAGCAGTGCGCGTGCGCGCCGGCGGCTGGCCGCCGAGTCCTTGCTCAGGGCCTTTGGCCGGCGCGCGGGCCGCCGCGTATGCATCCTGCGGGCTCCGGGCATCTATGCCGCCGACCGACTGCCGAGGGCGCGCCTGATGCGGGGCGACCCGGTCCTGCATGCCGACGAAGACGTGTACACCCATCATATTCATGCCGACGACCTCGGCCGCATCGCCTGGGCCGCAGGGGTGCGCGGCCGCCCCAACCGCTGCTATAACGCCGTGGACGATAGTCAGTTGCGCATGGGAGACTACCTGGATCGGGTGGCCGACCGCCTTGGGCTGCCGCGGCCGCCGCGGCGCACGCGCGCCGAGGTGCGCGCGGCGCTCAGCCCTAAGGCCTATTCTTTCCTGACTGATTCGCGACGCCTCGCCAATACCCGCATGAAGCGGGAGCTGCGCGCGAGGCAGCGCTATACCCATATCGACGCCGGCCTGGACGAGGTGCTTCCTCTCTCCCCGACAGCGCCAGCTTCGACGAGCCGATGATGCTCTGGATAAAGACCCTGCATGTTTTCTTCGTCGTTGCCTGGTTCGCGGCACTGTTCTATTTGCCGCGCATCTTTGTCAACATCGCCGAGCTCGGATCCGAAGACAAGTCGGTGCGGATGAGGCTGCTCGGTATGGCGGAACGGCTCGACCGGTTCATGCAGCCACTGGCCCTGCTGGCTTTGGGCTTCGGCCTGTGGCTCTGGCTCGGTTATGGCATCACCGGCGGCTGGATGCATGCCAAGCTGGGTCTGGTGCTGGTGCTGCTTGGCTACCATTTCATGCTGGGGTTCCTGCGGCGACGCTTGCAGGCGGGGACCGACACTCATGGCGGGCGCTGGTTCCGCATCGTCAACGAATTGCCGGCGCTGTTGTTGTTCGCGATCGTCGGGCTGGTCGTGGTGAAGCCGTTTTGATGGACGACGCGCAAGCACCACGTCGGCGGCGAGTGATCGGGCCGCCGGCCGAGCATTTTTTTTCGCCGTGTCCGCGCGGACTGGAGACGCTGTTGTCCGAAGAGCTGGTCGGCCTCGGGGCGCAGCAGCCGGCCGTGCTGCCGGGTGGTGTCGCATGGCAAGGAAACTGGCGCGCCGCCTATCGCGCGAATCTCGAGAGTCGGCTGGCGACACGTGTGCTGTGGCGGGTGGCTCAGACCGCCTATCGCCGCGAAGAGGATCTGTATGACTGCGCGCGCGCCGTGGCTTGGGAGCGATGGTTCGGAGTGCGGCAGACGCTCAGGGTCTACACCAGCGCGATCGACAGCCCGCTGAAAAGTCTCAACTTCGCGACCCTGCGGATCAAGGATGCCGTCTGCGATCGGTTTCGCGACCGATTTGGGCGGCGGCCCGATGTCGATCAGCGTACACCGGACGTACGCATTCACCTGTTTCTCGAACGCAGCCAGGCGACGCTGTACCTGGATCTCTCCGGTGAGCCGCTCTACAAGCGGGGTCACAAGCTGGCGCGGACCGAGGCGCCGCTGAAGGAAAACCTGGCCGCCGGCATACTGCTCTTGTCGGGCTGGAATCGCAGCGAGCCGCTGTTCGATCCGTTCTGTGGCAGCGGCACATTCTTGCTGGAGGCGGCGCAGATGGCGCTTGCTCTGGCGCCTGGTGCCGCCAGGCACTTCGGTTTCGAGAACCTGGAGAATTTCGACGAACGCCTGTGGCGGGAGGTCCAGGCGCGTGCTCAGGCTCAGTCCCAGCCTGTACGAGCCCTGCCGATCTTTGGCTCCGATTCGGATCCGGACCAGGTTCGCGGTGCGCGCCTGAACCTGCAGGCCGCCGGCCTGTCGGACGCGGTCACGCTCGCCTGTGTAGACGTGCTGGCGTCAAGGCCCCCGGCAGAACCGCCCGGCACGATGATCGCCAACCCGCCTTATGGCGTACGCGTCGGCGACCAGGCGTCGCTGGCGGAGTTCTATCCGCGCCTTGGCGATCACCTCAAGCAGCACTACGGCGGCTGGCGTTGCTACCTCTTTTCCGGCGACCCCGAATTGCCGCGGCGCATCGGACTGCGCGCGAGTCGCCGGATTCCACTCATGAACGGCGCAATCGATTGCCGGCTCTACGAGTACCGGCTCATGACGGGCAGCTACGATCCGCGTGCCGAGCCCATCTGAGGGATTGTGATGCCTGCGAACGGCGCGGGAAACGCGCCCTGTGGAGTCTCACCCAGAGCCCGGCCTACTCTCTGGGCACGGTGTCCGCAAACGATGGCCGTTGTGCGAGCTTGTCGGCCAGCCGGGCCAGGTTGGGGTAGGCGGGCCGCCAGTCGATATCCGCGAAGCGGAAACTCAGATAACCCAGCGCGCAGCCCACTGCGACGTCCGCCAGAGTCATGCCGTTGCCATGGCACCAAGTGTGGTCGCCGAGGTCTGCGGACATCGCCGCGACCGCAGTTGCCACCTTGCCGCGCTGGCGCGCGATCCACGATTCACTGCGCTCGCCATCGGGTCGACGGCCTTCGAGCAGCGCCGATGATGCGGCATCACAGACCCCATCGGCGAGTGCTTCCCAACGCTTCACCTGGATGCGGTCGCGGTTGGTCGTCGGAATCAGGCGGTTGTTCGGTGCCACGGCATCCAGGTAGTCGACGATCACGCGCGAATCGAACAGCGTCGCGCCATCGTCAAACTGCAGAATGGGGATCTTGCCCAAGGGGTTGAGACTGCTCAACGCGTTGCCCGGCTGCCACGGCGTCTCGACGATCCAGTCGTAGTCGATCTTCTTTTCCGCAAGGACGATTCGGACCTTGCGCACGTAGGGGCTGGTGGGAGTGCCGATGAGTTTCAAGCGTTGCTTTCCTTGCGATGATTCCAGGCTGCGCTGCTCGTCCTTCGCGACGCCGTTCGCAAGAGCCTTGGTGATTGGGTCGATGCAAACGACCGGCCCACAAATCCGGACCGATACGGGTGGCGAGTATAGCATCGACGGGACCGGCGCCCATGAAGCGCGGGTCGGGATCGGCGACCTCGGTGGTCGGCGTCGTCGGTATACTCCCGGGATTCTCATACGGTAGTCCGATGGCGCTGCTCAGCCTGGAAGGCGCCGAACTCGCATTCGGCCATGTCCCCCTGCTCGATCATGTCGATCTCGCGATCGAGGCCGGTGAGCGACTGGCGCTAATCGGGCGAAACGGTGCCGGCAAGTCCAGCCTGATCGCCATCCTGGCCGGCACACTGGATGCGGACGACGGCCAATGTCGCCGCGCCGCCGGCCTGCGTGTCGCGCTGGTGCCGCAGGAGCCCGATTTCCCGACCGGTGTCAGCATCTTCGAGGCGGTCGCCGCCGGGCTGGGTGACAGCGCCCAGCGCTTGATCGAATACCACCGCCTGGGGCAGGCGCTGGCCGAGGGCGCCGACGACGGCGACATGCTGGAGCGCATGAGCGCGCTGCAGCAGGCGCTGGAACATGAGGGAGCCTGGCAGCTGGACCATCGTGTCGAGAAATTGCTGTCCGCGTTCGGGCTGGACGGCGACCGCGGCATCGCCAGCCTGTCGGGCGGACAGCAAAAGCGCGTGGCGCTGGCCCGTGCGCTCGCTGGCGAGCCCGATTTGCTGCTGCTGGACGAACCGACCAATCACCTCGACCTGGATGGCATCACCTGGCTCGAGGATTGGCTCAAGAGTTATCGTGGCGCCGCGGTCGTGGTCACCCATGACCGACGCTTCCTGGACGCGGTGGCTAAACGGGTGATCGAACTGGACCGTGGGCACCTTGCCAGCTATCCGGGGAACTTCTCGGCTTATCGACGACGCAAGGACGAGGAGCTGGAGGCGGAGGCGAAGCTGGCGGCGCGCGCCGGCAAGTTGCTGGCCGAGGAAGAGGTCTGGATACGCCAGGGTGTCGAGGCCCGGCGCACGCGTGCGCGCTTCCGCGTCGAACGTCTGGAGCGCCTGCGACAGGAACGCGCCGCGCGGCGCGAGCGGCTCGGTGCGGTCCACATGCGGGCCGTGCGCGGCGAAGCCTCCGGCCGTCTGGTCGCCGAACTGGAGCGGGTCCATGTCGGTTTCGGCGGCGTGCCGGTCGTGCGCGACTTTTCGTGTCGCATCATGCGCGGAGACAAGGTCGGCCTGATCGGACCGAACGGCTCCGGCAAGACCACCTTGCTGCGCTTGCTGCTCGGCGAGATCGAACCCGACGCGGGTAGCGTGCGCCGTGGCGCGCGCGTCGAGATCGCCTATTTCGACCAGCTGCGCGCGCAGCTCGACCCCGCGGCGACACTGGCCGAGGTCATCAGCCCAGGATCCGAGTACGTCGAGATAGCAGGGCGTCGCCAGCACGTGATCGGATATCTGGGCGACTTCCTGTTTCCGCCGGCGCGTGCGCGCGCTCCGGTCGCGAGCCTGTCTGGAGGTGAAAAGAATCGCTTGCTGCTGGCGCGCCTGTTCGCACGGCCGGCCAACCTGATCGTGCTGGACGAGCCGACCAACGATCTGGACATCGAGACACTGGAGCTGCTGGAAGCGCTGCTCGCCGACTACGACGGCAGCGTGATCCTGGTGAGTCACGACCGCGCCTTTCTCGACGCTGTCGTCACCCAGACCATCGCCTACGAAGGAGGGGGGTGCTGGCGGGAATATGCCGGAGGTTACGATGATTGGGTGCGTGCGCGGGGCTCGGCATTGCCGCCATGGCAGCTGTCCGGCAATGCGGCCAAGGCCGTGCCCAGGCAGGCCGCCGCGGCGCCGAACCCGGCGCCCCGCCGGCACGACGAACCCGAGCCTGCGACGCGTTCCGGCAAGCGCTCGTGGAAAATGCAGCGCGAGCTGGATGCCTTGCCCGGGCACATCGAGGCACTCGAGGCCGAGCAGGCCGCGCACACGACCGAACTGTCCGATGCGACGCTGTACCGCGACAATCCCGAGCGCGCGCGTGCCTGTACCGCTCGGCTGCACGAACTCGAAGCGGAACTGGCCGAATGCTATCGACGCTGGCAGGAACTGGAGCAAGCCGGCTAGGCGCGGACCGGACTGGGCGGACTGGACCGGGCGTGAGCGCCCATGCCAGCCGCTGCTGAATTATGTGTGGTCTGACTGCAGGGTTCGATATGACCGCACTTGCATACAGTCGCCCGCCCGTCCGGGAGTGGGTGGTCGTCTTGGGTGCTGCCTGGTTCATGGACGGATGAGTAGCAGCTTCAGTCGATCGGAACATGGGTACGCAAAGCCGAGTTGTCACCTGCTCGCGTCCGGACTATTCGCTTGACCGGGTATCGACAAGACGGGCCGAAGCCGGGTCATAGACCATGTGGGTGATCGATCCGTCCAGAATGCGCCGAACGGCTTCGTCTATCACGTGGAGAGGCACGAGAAACCACTCCTCGGGCTGCACGGGATGGCCGAAGCGATCATTGATGGTGATGTCCAGCCGCGCCGGCGCAAACAGCCGGTGGAACAGGCTCTCCATCCGGCTGCGGTTGATGCCCGCGAGCTTGTAGGTTGCGACGACCTCCACTTTTGCCAGCAGGTAGGTCGCTTCGTTCTCGGCATTGGCGATGCGCGTCTCGACCTTGCCCCCGGTCACGCCCAGCTTGTGGATGATGTCGCGGTGCTGGACGACATAGGGATGATCCGACAGCGAGCGCAGGACGTAGGTGGTGCCGCTCTCGATGTCGTCCGCGTCCAGCTCGCCGCCGAACGACAACTGCCCGCTCTCCGGCGACACCAGCCGCCGCGCGGCGGGGTCGTCGTAGAACGCGCGTTGCAGCGAACGCAGCAGCAGATTGCTTTCGGTGCCGTTGGCGAAGATCAGCCGCAGCCGGCGATCCACTTCCCCGGCGGTGGTCTTCAGCGGCTCGCCTACCTCGGCAACGTAGAGGATGACGCCGTCGAGGACAAAGAAATCGCCGGCCTCGATCGCGCGGCGGCCAGCCTCGATGGGCTGGGATTGGCGCAGGCCCGTCTTGAGGTCCGCTGCCACACGTTCGAACAGCGGCCTGAAGGTCTCGAAGTCCCCGCACGGCTTGCGGTCGGCGATCTCCTCGGCGGCGCGTTTGTCGGCGCTGGTGCGGACGTGGCGCAGCACGGTGATGTCCCCGGCGTCACCCGCGCCCGCCAGTTCGGCGGCCAGCTGGTCCACATCGTAGTCGGGCGAGGGCTCGGCAACGCGCATTGCCCCCGCAAGCAAACCCTGATGATCCAGCGGCTCCAGCAGGGCGCGGCAATCGGGAAGTGCGCGCAGGCGGTCGAGGCGCACGGCGTACAGCCGCTCGAAGATGTCTCGCTCCTCCCCGTGTTGCGGCGCGCGGCCGTGCTTCTCGACAAAGCGCTGGATTTCCTCGAACCCCGCAATCACGCGCTCCTCGCGTGGCGGGCGTCCGCCCGGCTTTTCGGGCGGGGCGAACTCGGCAAGCTCCGCGGCCAGTTCGTCGAGGTCGGCGTCACTCATAGCGCCCTTCCTTCCTGAAGCGCATGAAGGCGGCAGCGCCTTCGGCCATGCGCCGCTCCCACGCATCCTGCGCATCGAGCGCCGGCACACGGCCGCGCTCCTTCTTGAACTGGACGGCACGGACGGCCAGCTCTTTCGCTTCGTCCGGCGTCAGGTTCGCGCGCTTAGCGGAGATGGCCGCCGCCACCTGCTTCAGACTGTCCTCGCTCATGGTCTTGGCGAGGATGGCATAGGCCTCGCCGAACGGGTTGATGCGGTCGATCAGGTCGATGTCCAGCTCGCGCACGTCCATCGCAAAGCGGCGCACGCCTTCGATCAGCGCCGTATTGGGCGAGGCGTCGTCGCTGCTCTCGCGCTCGCCCTCCGTGACCAACTGCTTGGCCTGCTGGGTCAGGTTCAAGGCGGCAATGGCGTGCTGGCGCACGGCCTCCTGGTCCTCGGCGTCGAGCTCGGGGTACTTGTCCTTGATGATCTTGCCCATGCGGACCTGGGTCAGTTCCTCGGGCACCAGCTCCTCGTCGAACAGGCCGCGCACGATGGTGGGCTTGTCCTGCACGAAGGCCGCGATGACTTCGTTCAGGTCTTCCTGGCAGATGCGCGCGGCTTCCTTGCTCTTGGGCTCGGCGAGGCCCTTGATCTCGATCTGCACCTGTCCGGTCTGGTGGTTGACGCCGACATTGGACTTGTCCGGGTCGTAACCGCCCGCGCCGTAGTCGAAGCCCGGCGTCGGGCCGCTGTCGGCGTTCTTCGGCTTGAACTCGAAGCGCGGGGCGAGGACCTGCTCCATCAGCAGGCTGGCGGCGATGGCCTTGAGCGTGTCGTTGACGGCCTCGGTCACCACCTGCTTGGAGGCATCCGGCTCGGCGATCAGGTTGGTGAAGCGTGCGCGGGTCTTGCCCGGCGCATCGCGGGTGGCGCGGCCGATGATCTGCACGATCTCGGTCAGGCTGGCGCGGTAGCCCACGGTCAGCGCGTGCTCGCACCAGATCCAGTCGAAGCCTTCCTTGGCCATGCCCAGCGCGATGATGATGTCGACAAAGGCGCGGTTGTTCTTCTGCGCCGGGTCTTTCAGCGCGGCGGATACCCGCTCGCGCCTGCCGGCATCGTCATCGACCAGATCGGCGATGCGCAGCACGCGGCCCGCGTCTGGACCATCTGCGGGCCGCTTGACGAGCTGAAAGCCGGTGGCGGCATCGATACCCTGCCACTCGCCCAGCGCCTCGATGATGTGCTCCACCTCGCGCATCTTGTCCTTGGTGCTCTCGCGCGAGTTGACGTTGGGGATGTGGATGATGGTCTTCTCGGCCGGGGCGAGGACATTCAGGATGTCATCGACGTAAGAGCCGCTGTAAAAGAAGTAGCCGATGTCGAGCTGCTTCAGATATTCGTAGCCGTTGAGCTGCTCGTAGTAGGTGTAGGTGACGGTATCGAACCTGGCCTCGTCCGCCGGTGCGAGCACGGCCTCCGCGTCGCCGCGAAAGTACGAGCCGGTCATGGCCATGATGTGCGTTTTGTCCCGCGCAATGAACTGGCCCAGGTGCGCGCCCAGCCTGTAGTCCGGGTTGGCCGAGACATGGTGGAACTCGTCGATGGCGAGCAGCCGGTCGTCGAACGCCGCCACGCCGTAGGCATCGACGGCAAAGCGGAAGGTGGCGTGCGTGCACACCAGCACCTTGTCGGCGCTTTCAAGGAATGCGCCGAGCGCCTTGACCTTGCCGCCGTTGTCATTACCCGGCGCATTGCACAGGTTCCACTTCGGTTCGACACGCCAGTCGGACCAGAAGCCGAATTGAGACAGCGGCTCGTCGTTGAAGCTGGCGCCGATGGTTCTCTCCGGCACCACGATGATGGCCTGCTTCAAGCCTTGGTTCGCCAGCTTGTCGAGCGCGACGAACATTAGCGCCCGGCTCTTGCCCGATGCCGGAGGCGACTTGATCAGCAGATACTGCTCGCCGCGTTTCTCGTAGGCGCGCTCCTGCATGGGCCGCATGCCAAGGGCATTGGCCCTGGTCGATGCACCGGTGCAGGCGTAGGTGACGGAGACGGAGGGGATGTGCTGGCGTTCATGCATGTTCATCTCCACCGAGGGCAGGACCAAAGGTGCCAATCAAGACCCGATCAAGATCGCCAGCCACCCCAGAGCGTTGACAACCTGTTGATTTTTATTGAACTCCCATCAAGGCGCTCACCATTTTCCCCTCGCCAAATCAAAACCCGATCAAAACTTTCCTGCGCATCAAGCCCAGAAGGGAACATAGCCCGCTCGGGGGTGGATCGGGTCTGCCGGGCGGATCAACCCGGCTTTCTGGCATTGCCCGATGATGACTGACGCCTGAGAGGCGTTCCTCTGATCGATCCCGAAGCGTTCGCACAGGGTGGCGTTCTTCATGCGCTGGCCGCTGACGAATTTCAACGCCGCATGCTGATAGCAGGCTCTGATCCGCTCTTCGGGCGTCATCTCGGCGAATCTGCGTGGGGCGAACAGCACTGCGCGCACGGCATGGCCCTCCGTCCGGAAGTCCGGCGGTGGCAACTGGTGCAGTTCGACCGCAAAGATCACCTTGTCGATGCCGGTCCCCTGCTCCTCGCACAGCCGCATCCGCCGCATGAGCGCAGCCAGCGCCTCATTCCGCGACCTTGGGGGTAGATCAAGGAAGCGGTCCGGGCTGACCAGAGGCTGCCCCGGGTTCGTGATCTCTATCCGGTCCGCGAACAGTTCGATCAGCGGACCCGATCCGCCGACCGTCATGTCCTGATGGATCAGCGCGTTCGCCACCAGTTCACGGATGGCGATCGCGGGGTACAGGGGCCGGTCTTCCCGGAACGCCTTGCCGATGTGTTCATTCCGGGGCAGCAGGCCGTCGATGTATTCGACCAGCCCCTTGAAGCCCGCAGCGTAGCCGTGCTGCCCGTCTTGTCGGTGGGTGACGGTATCGGCCCGGCTCATCCCGTCATACGCCACGAAGCGAACCGCCTTGCGCGCCATCGCGGGCGAGAAATCGCTCAGGGAAACACTGAAAAAGTCCCAACTGCCGTGAACGATTGGCTTGTCATATGGTCAGACGAATGGTGTCGAGCACAGGGAAGGGAATGATGAAGCAAACGACATTGGCTGGCGGAAGGGGATTCGAG
>JAJVIJ010000010.1:36157-50791 GCA_022072095.1 Rhodocyclaceae bacterium | reverse complement strand
GATATGTCAGCAAAACAGAAGTTACCGCGAATCATCGACCCCGGCCATTCCGAGCGCGCTTATGCCGCGCGAGAGGCCTGGAGCGTGCTGGGCATTATGGCAGAGTTCGTCGAAGCCTCCGATCGGCTGTCGGCGATCCGTCCGGCCGTCTCGATATTCGGCAGCGCGCGCATCCCGCACGATCATGCGTACTATCTGCTCGGCGAGAAAATCGCGCGCCTGCTCTCCGATGCGGGCTTTGCGGTGATTTCCGGGGGCGGGCCGGGCGTCATGGAGGCGGCCAACAAGGGTGCCTATTTCGGCCGCTCGCCTAGCGTTGGCCTGAATATCCAGTTGCCGCTGGAGCAGGTGGCCAACCCCTACCAGGACATCTCGCAGAGCTTTCACCATTTCTTCGCGCGCAAGTACATGTTCGTGAAGTTCGCAGCAGCCTACGTGGTCCTGCCGGGTGGGTTTGGCACGCTGGACGAACTGATGGAGGCGCTGACACTGATCCAGACCGCGAAGACGCGGCGTATCCCGGTCATTCTGGTGCGTGAAGAATTCTGGCATGGCCTGCTGCAATGGTTCCGCGAGAAGCTGGTCGGTGAGGGCATGATCGCGCCGGGCGACATGAACCTGATCACCGTGATCGATGATCCCGAACAGGTGGTGTCGGCGATCTTCAAGCATTACGAGGGCCGAGGTTTTGCGCCTTTGCCCGACGAACATGAAACCATGCTGAATCTGTGAGGTATCGAGATGTCCACCCCCCGCCGTCTGCTTGATCTTCTGCTGGTCCTGCTCGCTTCACCGGTGATCGCGCTGGCGCAACAGCCCTCGGGCCTGCAACCGGTCCCCGAGCCACCACCGCCCCCGGCCGGATTCAGCCTGGATCCGGCGCTGGAGCCGCAGGTGACGATCATCAAGCGTGGCGAGGACACGGTCGAGGAATATCGCATCAACGGCCGGCTGTATATGGTCAAGGTGACCCCGCCCCACGGTGTGCCCTATTTTCTGATCGACAACAAGGGCGATGGCACGATGGCGCGTCAGGAGTCGCTGGATTCCGGGCTGCGCGTGCCGATGTGGGTCATCCACTCGTTCTGAAGTTTGCTCTGATTCACCCGGGAGGCTCGGTATGGATCTGGAATTGTCGGGGCAGTGCGCGCTCGTGACCGGCGCGTCCAAGGGGATCGGGCGGGCGGTGGCCGAGGTATTGGCCGAAGAGGGCGTCGGCCAATTGCACCTCGCGGCGCGCAATCGTGACGAGCTGTCGGCACTGGCCGCGCGCCTGCACGCTCAGCATGGCACCCGGGTCGAAATCCACGCGCTGGACCTGGCGGTGCGCAGCGCACCGGTCGCGCTGGCCGGCGCCGTCGGTGAGCTGGACATCCTGGTCAACAATGCGGGTGCCATTCCTGCTGGCAGCTTGCTGGACATCGACGCCGAACGCTGGCGCCAGGCCTGGGATCTGAAGGTCTTCGGCTACATCGATCTCAGTAGGGAAGTCTACCGGGCGATGCGCAGCCGCGGCCGAGGGGTCATCGTGAACGTGATCGGCATGGCCGGCGAGCGGCCGCTCGCCGGCTATATCGCCGGGTCCAGCGGCAATGCGGCGCTGATGGCGTTCACGCGCGCGCTCGGTGGCGCCGCAGCCGACGACGGCCTGCGCGTCGTCGCGGTCAACCCCGGCCTAGTCGCCACCGAACGACTGGTCGCGATCTTGTCAGCACGTGCCGAACAGGAGTTCGGTGACGCCACGCGCTGGCGCGATCTGCTGCGCCACCAGCCTTTTGCCCGCGCCGCGACGCCACGCGAGGTCGCCGATGTCGTCGCCTTCCTCGCTTCGAGGCGTGCGTCGTATGTCAGCGGTACCGTGGTCACCATCGACGCCGGCGCCGCGCAGCGAAATTTCTCCTATTGAGGCGCCGCCGCGCGCATCCTCTCGCCCTCGAGGGGCTCAGTGATGGACAGGTCCGCCGATGATTCTTTTCACCTGCCGCGCCAAGCTCTCTTGGGCGGGCTGCGCTGACGTGACCGGTGATCGCGACCCGCCTCCCTTGCGCCGGGTGGGGCAGAGCCACTGAGCAATGCGTTCCGCCTGACGCATCCTGGATTCGGCGTTCCGGCGGGCGACTTCCGAAAGTTCCACGTCGTTGAAGGTGCGATGCGACAACGACTCGGCCGCGGGGCGTTGTGTGATGCATGTCATGGATGATTCTCCTCATGAATGAAAGCGGACGGCGAAACGGGACAAACACGCCGCGCATCGCCATTCACGGAATATAGACACACCCCAGAAGAAAATGTTGCATTGCAGCAAAAAAGTTTTCGGACAGGCCCCGCCTTGTGGCGTTTACACCTTTCCGCGAGCGCTCCCGGTGTCCGTGCACAGGCATGCTCAGGGGCGAGTCCCAGGGGTGCGCCGAGGACCCGTTCCCGCAGGTAGCGGGGGTCGCCGGTCTGGCTCGGCCCGATCCATGCAAACGAAAGCCTTTCGATGTCCGTCTATACCCAGGTCTCCGCCGAGGCGCTAGCCCGGTTTCTGGCCGGCTATGAACTCGGCGATGCGGTCGCGCTGGAGCCGATCGCGAGCGGCGTCGAGAACAGCAATTACTTTCTGACGACCTCACGCGGTCGTTTCGTGCTTACGCTCTTTGAACGGCTGGGGCCCAAGGAGCTCGAGTTCTATCTCGGCCTGATGAGCCACCTCCGCGCGCGTGGCCTGCCCTGCCCGCAGCCGCTCGTCGCGCATGATGGTCTCTTGCTCCATGAGCTGGCGGGGCGGCCCGCCGCGATCGTCACACGTCTCGAAGGGAAAAGCATCGAGCTACCGACGGTGGCGCATTGTCGAGCGGTGGGGGGTCTGCTCGCGCGCCTGCATCGTGCGGCGGCCGACTACCCCGTGACGATCGCGAATCCGCGCGCTGCGGCATGGTGGCGGCAGACCGCAGCTTGGGTCGGCCCGAGTCTGCCGGCCGACGAGCATGCCTTGCTTGAGGACGAGTTGGTGTTTCAGCAGGCGCATCGCGCGCGCGCGCTGCCGCAGGGCGTGATTCACGCCGACCTGTTCCGCGACAACGTGCTGTTCGTGCCGGACAGCTCTCGCGTGCGTCTGGCCGGCGTGCTCGATTTCTATTTCGCCGGGCGCGACCGGCTGCTCATGGATCTGGCCATCGCCGCGAACGACTGGTGTCTGGCGGCGGACGACGCTGGGCATCTCGATTCCGAACGCACCCGAGCGCTGCTGGCGGGCTACCACGGCGAGCGCGCGCTGACCGCGGCGGAAGCGAGGGCTTGGCCGGTTTTTTTGCGCGCCGCAGCATTGCGCTTCTGGTTGTCCCGGCTCGCAGACCGGTTGCGCCCGCGTGCCGGGGTCCGGGTGTTGCAGAAGGACCCGGCCCAATTCCGGGATTTGTTGCGCGCGCATCGCCGCGAAGGTGCGCCGCCCTGGTTGGGCGACACCTGAGCCGCTGGCTTCTGTGTGCTGCGCGGCTTGCGTGCGTTGTGATGGGCGCGGGCCTGCCGACGGTGCGCGGCCCGGCCTGTACGCGATCAGCGCGGAAAGACGTTGGCCCTGACGATATGCGGCACGATGCTGAACACATTGGGATCGCGCGGGTCGACGAACACTTCGACCCAGTGCACGCTGGGCGAACCGAAATTCTCGACGCGGCTCAGGTTTTCGAGCTGGGCGCTGCCGGCCGGTTTGACGGGCAGCACCATCGGCTTGTCCAAACGGAAATAGTGGCTGTCGCCGTGAGCCAGCAGCACCGGTTTGCCGAACGCCTTGGTGCGCGCCGCCAGTCTGTCGAGGATTTCGTTGAACCCCTGCCGCTCCTGATGGGAGGCGGCGAGCTCGAAATTCGGGTTCGCCTGCATCGCGATCATCACCCCGGCGCTCTGGCTGGCGATGGCGCGGTCGAAGGTGGCATCGATCCAGGCCAGCGCCGCAGACTTGCGGGCCTCGAATTCGGCGATGCGGTCGGCGCGCGGCGTGGCGTAGCTGTCGCTGGGGTCGATCTGGTTCCAGGGCGCGAGATCATTGTTGCTGCCGACCACGTGTACCGTGGCCATGGTCGCGCCGGCGAACGACCACATGATGTTCTCGACATAGGTTTCGAAGCCGGGCACCTGCGCCTGGCTCAGGACCGACATCGGCTTCTTGCCGGTCGTCTTGCCCGGCTCGGGATAGAAGATTTCGCGGAACCTCGTCAAGCGCTCGGTGGGCAGGTAGCCGCCGTTATTGCTCCGGTGGCAGTCGGTCCAGTCGTTGTCACCGGGCGTGACGATGAATGCGTCGTCGAACTGCTGATACTGGTTGAAGCGCTTTTGCAGCACTTCGTCGTCGCAGCGCTCGCTGCCCTGCTTGACATCGCCGGTGTGCACGACGAAGCGCACATTGCGCGAAGCGTTGATCTCGGCGATGACCTGGTCGAACTTCGGCTCTTCGGCGACGCCGTAAGGGGTGTCGCCGATCAAGGCGAACGAGACGCCTGGGCGAATGTATTCTGCGGCGGTGGCCGCACCACCGGCGACGAACAATGCGGCGACGATGCCGTGGCGCAGGGCATGAGGAAAACGGGTATCACGGGACATGTTTGGCTCCATGGGGGTGAGGTAGTCAGTTCGTGGTTTGTTATCCGCGACGGCGTGCGGCGAGCGCGATCAGACCGATGCCGGCGAGCAGCAGCGCGTACTGGCCGGGCTCGGGCACGGCGCTGACGCTCATCGTGCCGTCGAGCAGTGCGGTCGAGCTCAGTTCCTGCGTGCCGACGATGTCCGCCGACGCTGTGTTCAGTGCGTTGCTGTAGCTGAGTTCGAACGCGATGCTGTCGCCCACCCGGCCGCGGAAGCCGATGTCGAAGGCGGTGGCGCCCCGGGTTGCGGGCCCCTGATAGCTGGCCAGAGGCAGGCTCGCGCCATCGCGCACGATCAGATCGAAAGTCGGGACATCGTCGGCACCAGTCAGGCTGGACGAGAACAGCGTCTCGACCGTGCCCCGCAACGACACCTGCACCGGCGTGCCGATGGCCTCGCCGTCACCGACGATCGCCAGCCCGGCGGACAGCGTGATGCTGCCGAACTCAACGACTTCGTCGATCGGCCCGTTGTCGTTGAAAGCGATGCTGGAACTGCCCCCCGCCTGGAACGCGACGGCTCGTGGGTCGAGGCTGGTGTCGAGTTGAACGGTGCGCGCCCACAGGTAGGCAACGCTGTTGTCCGTGGAGACAGGCAGCGTGCCACTCTCGTTTGCACCGCCGAAGGCAAGCAGAAAATCGCTGCCGGACAGATCGTCGACGAGCCCCGGCAGTTCCAGCGTGTCGGTAGCGTTGCTCGCGCGCATCAGTACGGAGCCGCCGACGTTGCCTCCCGGCAGCAGATTGAAGTGGGCGGCGTGGGCGACGCCGGCGGCGGCGAATGCGCCCAGCAGGCCGGCTTTGATCAGGTTCGTGGTCATCGGGTTTCTCCGGGGGTGAGCCATCAGTTCTTGGTGATGCGGTTCATCGGGCCGGGCGCGACGCCCAGCGGATTGGCCTGCAGGTAGGCTTCGAAGGCGTCCACATCGACGGCCCCTCCGATGCGGTCGCTGCCTTGCGTCAGCACCGCGAACCGGTCGCCGCCGTCCGCCAGAAAGCTGTTCACGGTGACGCGATAGCTCGCGGCCGGATCGAGCGCGACGCCATTGAGCTTCATCGAGCTCACGCGCGCGTTGCAGGCGTTGCCATCGGTGTAGGCATAGTGGAAGCCTTTGGAGACCTGCAGGATGCGCCGGCTGTCCTGGCCGTTGCAGCCGGGAAACTGCGTCTCCAGCAGCGTCCTGATCTGCGCTCCGGAGAGCGTCATCGTCACCAGCGAATTGCCGAAGGGCTGCACGGTGAAGGCGTCGCCATAGGTGACGAGGCCGTCCGGAGCATTGAACGGCAGGTCGGCGCGGATGCCACCCGGGTTCATGAAAGCCAGCACCGCCTGTCCGGTCCCGACCTCGTCCGTGGCATCGAGCTGGGCATCCGCGATGACGTCACCCAGCGACGACTCGCCGGCGCCGTTCTGATTGCGGCTGAGGGTCGCCGTGATCTTGCCGATGACACGCGACTTCGGGCCGATGGACAGCGCGTCATAGTGTGCGACCAGCTCGGCCAGATTCGCGTCTTCGGCGGTGTTGGTGCCGGTCGCGAGATTGCTGGCGACGACCGTGGCGGCATCGCGTGTGCGGGTATCGATGGTGATATCGATGTTGCTCAGGTTGCGTCCGAACGAGCCGGTCGAGGTGACTCGGACCGGTTTGCCGGCGCGGTTGTTGATCAGGCAGTTGTAGGCCGCATGGGTGTGCCCGGAGATGACCAGATCGATTTCGGGGTCAAGACGATTGACGATGTCGACGATGGGCCCGGAGACGCCGCTGCAACCGTTGATGCCGCCGCCGGCGAAGCCCCCTTCGTGGATCAGCACGACAATGGTCTTGATGCCCTGGGCGTGCAGCTTCGGTACCAACGCATTGACCGTTTCGGCCTCGTCCTTGAATTCGAGCCCGGCGACACCGGAGGGGGACACGATGCTGGGCGTGCCCTCCAGGGTCATGCCGATGAAGGCAATCTTGTTGCCGAGAAAATCGCGCACGCCATACGCCGGAAACAAGGTTTTCCCGGTGGCGCTGTCGACGACGTTGGCAGCGAGGAAATCGAATCTGGCACCGGCGAACTCGCCGTTTTTCAAGTCTTGTGGCAGACCTTTTCCGGAGTACGGATCGGTGGCGTGATTGCCGCCCTGCTGCATGCGCAACAGCTCGGCACGACCCTCGTCGAATTCATGGTTGCCGACGGCATTGAAGTCGATGCCGATCCGGTTCATGGCCTCGATGGTCGGCTCATCCTTGAACAGGGCCGAGGTGAGCGGGCTGGCGCCGATCATGTCGCCGGCCGAGACCACCACATGCAGCGGGTTTGCAGCGCGCAGTTCGTCGATACGCGTGGCCAGCCGGGCGATGCCCGGGTTGCTGGCCGAACCCTCACCTGCCTTGATGTTGCCGTGAAAGTCGTTGAATGCGATCAGCTTGACGGCGAGCAGGGTGCCGATCCCCGAGTTGCGCGCGGCGATCAGCAGGCGCGCGCGTTCGGACGCGGACAGTCGGCCGGCGCGTTGCAGTGACAAGGTCTCGGTCGAGACATGGGCGAAGAACGCCGCTTGATTGCCCCAGGGCTGTTCGTCGAGAATCCGGTCGTCGATGGTTGTGCATTGCACGTCGAGCACACGATTGGGCACGCCACTGTCTACACTGCCGATCGTGATGGATTCGGTGGCACTACCGGGAATGCAAGGGCCAAGGTCGGCGTGGGCGACGTTGTAGCCGCCGATGCCGGCCAAGGCCAGCGCGATGACGCGGGTACGGAACATGGGGGTGTCCTCTCTGTGATGGGCGGCACCACCGCTCGCCGGTGGCCAGCGAATTAGACGGGAGCTGTGTGACAACATGCTGAAGCTGCTGTTACATCGAAGCTGGCTCCGACCGGCCGGGAACGCCCGTGTCGCAGAGCTGGCGGACGTGTCACCGACGTTGCGGCATTACTGGCACCTGCCGGCCGACGAGGCGCTGGCGGCCGTGGGCGGCACGATTGCCGGTCTGGGCGAAGCGGAGTCGAGGCGTCGCTTGCGCGCGGTCGGGGCGAATCGCCTGCATGACGGCCATGGTCATGGCGCGTGGCAGGCGCTGGCCAAGCAGTTCGCCAATCCACTGGTCCTGGTGCTGCTGTTCGCCGCCTGTGTGTCCTTGGCGATCGCCGAATGGCTCGATGCGGCGATCATTCTCGCCATCGTCGCCGGCAGCGGTCTGCTGGGTTTCGTCCAGGAATACAGCGCGTCGCAGGCGGTGCAGAAGTTGCGCCAGCAGACCTCGCTGAAGGCGCGCGTGTTGCGCCAGGGCGAGGCGGTCGAGATTCCGGCGGAGAGGGTCGTGCCCGGCGACATCGTGCTGCTCTCCGCGGGCAGCCTGATCCCGGCCGACGGCCTGATTCTGGAAGCCAAGGATTGCTTCGTCATCCAGGCGGCACTGACCGGTGAGACCTTTCCGGCGGAAAAGCTACCCGGCGTCGTGCCCGCCGATGCCACGCTGCCCGAGCGCAGCAACTGCGCGTTCATGGGCACTTCGGTGCGCAGTGGCACCGCGCGGCTGCTGGTGATCGAAACCGGCGAGCGCACGCAGTTCGGCCGCATCGCGCATCGACTGAATCTGCGGCCGCCGGAAACGGAATTCGAGCGCGGCATCCGTCACTTCGGCTATCTGCTCACGCAGGTCATGCTGGTGCTGGTGATCGTGGCTCTGGTGATCAATGTGCTGCTCGATCGCCCGTTGCTCGAAGCACTGCTGTTTTCGATCGCGCTCGCCGTCGGCCTGTCGCCCGAGCTGTTGCCTGCGGTCATCACCGTCACGCTCGGTCAGGGCGCGCGCGCCATGGCAGCCAAGGGCGTCATCGTGCGCCGCCTCAACGCCATCGAAAACCTGGGCAGCATGGATGTGTTCTGCACCGACAAGACCGGCACCCTGACCGAGGGGGCGATGCGCCTGGAACGTGCCGTCGACCCGGCCGGTGACGATGCCGCGCGCGTGGCGGGGCTGGCTTATCTGAACGCCAGTTGGGAAACGGGGATCGGTAATCCGCTGGACGAGGCGATCGTCCGCCATGGTGCCGTGGCCGGGTTCGCGCTGGAGGACTGGCGCAAGCTGGACGAGATTCCCTATGACTTCGAACGCAAGCGCCTGAGCGTGGTCGGGCTCGCGACCAACGGCGAGCGGCGGCTGATCTGCAAGGGCGCCTTCGCCACGGTACTCGCGAGCTGTACCGCCGTTCGGGAAGGCGATCGCGAGCGGCCGCTGGACGAAGCGCGGCGCGCCACGCTGGAGCAGCTCTTTGCCAGCTGGAGCCGACAGGGCGTGCGCGTGCTGGGCGTGGCCAGTCGCGCCGTGTCCGAGCAGTCGGCCTACACGGCGGCAGACGAGACGGCGATGAGTTTCGAGGGTTTCCTGTTGTTTTCCGATCCGCCCAAGGCGGGCGTACGCGCGACGCTTGCGCGCTTGGCCGAGCTCGGTGTGGCGATCAAGGTGATCACCGGCGACAACCGCCTGGTCGCCGAGCATGTCGCGGCCCAGGTCGGCATCGACCGGCCCCGGGTGCTGAGCGGGCGGGACATCAACAAGCTGAAGGACGAGGCATTCTGGCGGCAGGCCGCGAACACCGATCTGTTCGTGGAAGTCGATCCCAACCAGAAGGAACGCATCGTCCAGGCATTGCGCCATGCCGGCCATGTCGTCGGCTACATGGGCGACGGCATCAACGACGCGCCGGCACTGTATGCCGCCGATGCCGGCATCTCGGTCGATACCGCGGTCGATGTCGCGAAGGAGGCCGCGGATTTCGTGCTGCTGAGCCCGGATCTGGAGGTGCTGCGCCTGGGCATCGAGTACGGGCGCACGACCTTTGCCAATACCATCAAGTACATCTACATGACCACGAGCGCCAATTTCGGCAACATGATCAGCATGGCCGTCGCCTCGTTGTTCCTGCCATTTCTGCCGCTTTTGGCGAAGCAGATCCTGCTCAACAATTTTCTCTCCGACATCCCGGCGGTCGGCATCGCGAGCGACCGCGTCGATCGCGTGGCGGTGGCTCGTCCGCGTCGCTGGGACATCGCCGCGGTGCGTCGCTTCATGCTGAGCTTCGGGCTGATCAGCTCGCTGTTCGATCTGTGCACGTTCGCGACGCTGCTGTGGTTGGCGGACGGCTCGCCCGCGCTTTTTCGTACCGGCTGGTTCGTCGAATCGCTGCTCACCGAACTGCTGGTCGTGCTGGTGGTGCGCACGCGTCTGCCCTGTTACCGCAGTCGCCCCGGTCCGTTGTTGCTGGGCCTGACGCTGGTGCTGGTCGTCGTCGCATGCAGCCTGCCCTATCTGCCGGGGGCGGCGTTGTTCGATTTTGTGCCCCTGCCCGCGGACATCATGATCGCGATCGCGGCCATCGTCGCTGCCTATCTCGTCACCACCGAGCTCGCGAAGCGCCGTTTCTATCGACGCGCGGAAGCATAGACCGCGATTCGACGCCCAGGCGGCCCGGCGCTTGCTGGCCGCGGCCGGGGCTGCTAGCCTCGAAGCTCCCCCAGGAATATCCGCCATGCATGATGACTATTTGCAAAAGATCCTGAACGCGCGTGTCTACGATGTCGCGGTCGAATCACCGCTCGATCTGGCGCCGCAGTTGTCGGCGCGTACTGCCAACCGCGTGCTGTTGAAGCGTGAGGACTTGCAGTCGGTGTTTTCCTTCAAGCTGCGCGGCGCCTACAACAAGATGAGCCGGCTCGACGCCTTTCAGCTCGCGCGCGGCGTGATCGCCGCATCGGCCGGCAACCACGCGCAGGGGGTGGCGCTCGCGGCGCAACGCCTCGGCTGCCGCGCCGTGATCGTGATGCCGGTCACCACGCCGCAGATCAAGGTCGACGCCGTCAGGCAGCGCGGCGCAGAAGTGGTGCTCGCCGGCGATGGTTACGATGACGCCTACGCGCGCGCGCGCGAGATCGAACGCGCCCAGCATCTGGTGTTCGTGCACCCCTACGACGACCCGGATGTCATCGCCGGCCAGGGCACGATCGGCATGGAGGTGCTGCGCCAGCATCCCGATCCGATCCACGCGATCTACTGCGCCATCGGCGGCGGCGGCCTGATTGCCGGCGTCGCTGCCTACGTCAAGCGCGTGCGCCCCGAGATTCGCATCATCGGAGTCGAGGCCAGTGACGCCGACGCCATGGCGCGCTCGCTGGCCGCGGGTCGTCGCGTGCGTCTCGATCAGGTCGGCCTGTTCGCCGACGGTGCGGCGGTCAAGGAGGTCGGCGAGGAAACGTTTCGCCTGTGTCGTCAGCACGTCGACGAGATCGTGCTGGTCGATACCGATGCGATCTGCGCAGCGATCAAGGATGTGTTCGAGGACACACGCTCCATCCTGGAGCCGGCGGGCGCGCTGGCGGTCGCCGGCATGAAGGCGCACGTCGAACAGCACGACCTGCACGGCCAGACGCTGGTGGCGGTCGCTTCCGGCGCGAACATGAATTTCGACCGGCTGCGCTTCGTCGCCGAGCGCGCCGAGGTGGGCGAGCATCGCGAAGCCGTGCTGGCGGTCAGCATTCCCGAGAAGCCGGGCAGTTTTCGCCGCTTCTGCCATTTGCTGGGCGCGCGCAGCGTCACCGAATTCAATTACCGCTATGCCGATGCCAGCGACGCGCACGTGTTCGTGGGCGTGCAGGTGCCTACGCGCGAGGAGGCCGAGCGCCTGGTCGAGACACTGCGTGGACACGGGCTGCCGACGCTCGACCTCACCCAGGACGAGCTCGCCAAACTGCATGTGCGTCACATGGTCGGCGGGCATGCGCCCAGGGTGGATCACGAGCTGGTGTTCCGCTTCGAGTTTCCGGAGCGGCCCGGCGCTCTCATGCAGTTTCTGTCGGCGATGCGTTCGGAATGGAACATCAGTCTGTTTCACTACCGCAACCATGGCGCCGACACCGGCCGGGTTCTGGTCGGCATCCAGGTCCCCCCCGAGGATCGACCGGCATTCCGCGAGTTCCTGAGCCGGCTGAACTATGCTCACCGGGAAGAAACCACCAACCCGGTCTATCGGCTGTTCCTGGGATAGTGGCGCTTGGGGTGGGTCGAGCGGACCGTCAGCCCGGCTGGCGATCCGGGTCGGCGATGCCGAATTCGTTGGCCCAGGCGAGCGCGGTGGTGAATGCCCGATTCACGCTGCCCACGGACAAATGCGCCAGTCGCGCCAGGGGTGCATGCCAGGCCGGTGTGTCGCATCGCTCCAACGCAGTGGCCAGCGCGAGCATCAGGCCGAGTTCGCCGCTACCGTCGAGCAGCGCCGATCTGACCTCGGCCGGGACGGGCAATACCGACAGGATTTCATCCAGCGGCATGCCCAGTGCCGCCGGCATCAGTGACAGGATGCCGGTGAGAAACGCCTGTTCCTGAAGTTGCGTATCGGCACCATTCGGCAAGGTTTCCATGAATCGGGCGCGAGCCGCAGCCATCAGAAGCAGCGCACTCGAGGGCGGTGGTTCATTTGCACCCGTGTAGAGCAGCAGTTGCAGCCAGCGTCGCAGTTGTCGGTGCCCCAGCCGCGTCATCGCCTGACGCAACGAGCTGGTGTTCTGATGGGCGCGGTTGCCGGCCGAGTTGGCGAGCTTCAGCAAATTGACGACCAGCGCCGGTTCGTGCTTGATCAGGGCCTCGATCGCGGGCAGATCGGCATCACGCATGATCAGGTCGAGCGCGCGCAGCAGGGTTGCTTGCTGTGGCGTCAGTTTACGGCCGCGAACGAGTTGTGGGCGGGCGAAGTGGTAGCCCTGAAACAGATCGAAACCGAGCTCCAGGCAATGCTGCGCCACCTCCCGCGTTTCCACCTTTTCGGCCAGCAGCTCGACCGGCCAGTTGCGCAGCTCCGATACGACGCGCGCTCGCTCCGGTGCGTCCATGTCGAGTACATCGACCTTGACCAGATCGATACATGGCATCAACTCCGCCCACTCGGCGCTCATGCCGATGAAGTCGTCCAGGGCCAGCGTGTAGCCGGCCGCGCGCAGTGCGCGGCAGCGATCGATCAGTGCCGGCGTCACCTTCACCGTTTCCAGAATCTCCAGCGTGATCCGCTCCGGGGGCAGGAACTCGGGCGCATCCGACAGCAGGAACTCGGCATCGGCGTTGATGAACCCACGGTAAGGCCCGAGAGCCTGGATCAGCCCCAGTTCGGCAAAGGCGTTGCGGATGACCTCGGCTGTCGCCAAGCGGCCTGCTTCGTTGGCAGCGTCATTGGGGCGAATTGAGCGGAACAACAGCTCATAGGCGACAAGGTTGCCCGAACGATCGAGAATGGGCTGGCGTCCGAGCGCGATGTCCGTACTCGGTTCGGTTTGCCGCGAGGGGATGGCGGGAGCATGTCTCATGCTCCCGATTACGGCACGACATGTGCCGGATTGAGTGAGGAAAATGGAAGAGCGCGCGCGGGCGGGCCAAGAAGCGCCCGCGTGCTGATGCTCAGCTGCGACGACGTGCCAGATAGACCGACAGGCCCAGGCCGGCCAGCATCAGCGCCCAGGCCTGCGGCTCCGGAACCGGCGCGATGCCGCTCAGCGCCACCAGCCGCACCTCGTCCAGAGCGTAGTCGTAGACGACATCGAAGGCGCTGGTCGGACTGAAGCCGGTCAGCGTCACGTTGCTGAACGTGCCGCTGAGCTGGCCCACCGCATCGAGGATCAAGAGTGTGTCGCCCTGTGCCAGACTGCATGCGCCGAAGCAGGACAGCGCCAGCGTGCCATCTATCGTCGCCGCGCCGCTCACATTCAGCCGGTCGCTGGCGAGCAGTGTGCCGATCTCGACATCGAAAATGCCTGCCGTGGTCTGCACGAAGTTGCCAGCGATGCTCAGCGTGCCCGGCGAGGCGCCCGGTGCCACATGGCCGGCATTGGTCAGCGTGTTGGTGACGAAGCTGCCGCTGCCCATCAGGGTGCCCTGGTTGGTGAAGCCGTTCGGCAGGCGGATGCTGCCGGACTGCACGTCGACCACGCCGCCCGGATTGTTGCTGAAGGCCACCCCGGCCACTGAGGTCTCGCCACCGCCGGCGGACTTCACGAAGCGCCCGTGGTTGGCGAAGCTCGGCAAGCCGCCGAAGTTGTGGGTCACGTCGGCGTCGCTGGCGACCTCGAACAGGCCCTTGTTGGTGAAGCTGCCGCTGTTGCCACCCTGGAAGGCGTCGCTGCTGTTCCACAGCACGGAACCGTTGTTGACGAGGCTGCCGCCGACCTGCCGCTTGCTGGGGCCATCGACGGCGGTCAGCGTGCTGCCGGCGACGATCTCCCAGTTGCGTTGCAAGTCGCTGCTGACCCAAGTGAGCGGCCCGTGCAGGGTGGCAGCGGAACCGGCCGAACCATCACCACCGGACTGCGTGCCGCCGGTGAAGCGCAGGTTGCCGCCGGCGGTGAAGTCGCCGACAAACACAGCGTTGCCGCTGACGGTGTGGCTGCCATCACCGGTGAAGCGCGTGCCGCTGTTGAAGGTGGCCGAGTTGCCGGCGTAGAGGATGGTGCTGCCGCTGGTCGCGTTGAACTCGCCGCCGTTGCTGAGCAGATTGACACCCCCCACGGTCAGCGTGGCGCCGCTGCTGGCACGCACGATGCCGGATGCGGCATTGATGAAGGAGGGCTGGCCACCGAAGTTGTGGGTGATCGCCATGCTCTGCCGGGCATCGAACAGGGCGTTGTTGGTGAAGCTGCCGCTGTTGCCACCCTGGAAGGCGTCGCTGCTGTTCCACAGCACGGAACCGTTGTTGACGAGGCTGCCGCCGATCTGCCGCTTGCCGCCACCATCGACGGCGGTCAGCGTGCTGCCGGCGACGATCTCCCAGTTGCGTTGCAAGTCGCTGCTGACCCAAGTGAGCGGCCCGTGCAGGGTGGCAGCGGAACCGGCCGAACCATCACCACCGAACTGGGTGCCGCCGGTGAAGCGCAGGTTGCCGCCGGCGGTGAAGTCGCCGACAAACACAGCGTTGCCGCTGACGGTGTGGCTGCCATCACCGGTGAAGCGCGTGCCGCTGTTGAAGGTGGCCGAGTTGCCGG
>JAJVIJ010000010.1:0-36147 GCA_022072095.1 Rhodocyclaceae bacterium | reverse complement strand
GTGCCGCCGGTGAAGCGCAGGTTGCCGCCGGCGGTGAAGTCGCCGACAAACACAGCGTTGCCGCTGACGGTGTGGCTGCCATCACCGGTGAAGCGCGTGCCGCTGTTGAAGGTGGCCGAGTTGCCGGCGTAGAGGATGGTGCTGCCGCTGGTCGCGTTGAACTCGCCGCCGTTGCTGAGCAGATTGACACCCCCCACGGTCAGCGTGGCGCCGCTGCTGGCACGCACGATGCCGGATGCGGCATTGATGAAGGAGGGCTGGCCACCGAAGTTGTGGGTGATCGCCATGCTCTGCCGGGCATCGAACAGGGCGTTGTTGGTGAAGCTGCCGCTGTTGCCGCCCTGGAAGGCGTCGCTGCTGTTCCACAGCACGGAACCGTTGTTGACGAGGCTGCCGCCGATCTGCCGCTTGCCGCCGCCATTGACGGCGGTCAGCGTTGCGTCGCTGCCAATGGTCCAGCTGCCGTGCAGGTCGCCGCCCTGCCAGGTGGCGGCACCGGCGCTGCTGGCGACACCGCCATCGAAGCTGGCGGCGCTGCCGGTGAAGCTGCCACCGCTGAACAGCAGGTTGTCGGCGCGAAAGCCGCCGCTGAAGCTGGCATGGCTGGCGATGTTGACGGCGCCGGCACCGGTGAAGCGACTGCCGGCATTGAAGAAGGCCGAGCCGCCGTTGAACAGCAGCGTGCCGCTCTGCGCATCCAGCGTGCCGCCGTCATTGATGAAGGCCCAACTGCCAACGGTGGTGTTGCCGCTGCCGCCGCTCTTGCGGAAGATTCCGGTGTTGGTGAAGGTGGGCTGGCCGCCGAAGTTGTAGCTGAGACTGGTGGTGTCGCTGCGCGCATCCCACAGCCCTGCGTTGCTGACGCTGGCACTGTTGCCGCCCTGCAGGTTGTCGTTGAGCCAGACGACCGTGCCCTGGTTGGTGAAGGCGCCGCCGACGAAGCGCTTGGTACCGCCTGAGTCGATGGTGAGGGTGTCGCCCGCCAGCAACGGCGAAGGGGCGATGGCGCCGCCGAAATCGCCGGTGGTCCAGGTGAAGTCGGCAGCGGAAGTGGGCGCGGCGAGGCTGGCGACGGCTGCGGCCAGCACGGTCAGGCGCAACGCCCTGGGTTTGGGTTGATGCATGCGGCGTGTTCGGTTCATGGCTCACCCGGCAGGTGATGGGTCTCGGGATCGTTTCACGCAAGATGCATGCCTCTATTACAACTTGTTGAAATGCAAGTACTTATTGTTGAATGACTATTTTTTTCGTGCGCCAGGTGTAAAAAATCCCGACATTCGGGTGATGTTCGGTGAGGCGGAGCTCCGGGTCTGGTGTTGGCAGCCGCCGCACTTCGCCCGCTCGATCTCTTCCGGCGTGAAGGGGCTCGGTTTTGCCAACTGGATGAAGATATTGAAACGTTTACGAGGAATGCCATACGCCGCTGACCTATCGCCGGGTCGCCTCGTGTTCCTGATCGCATGGCGCACACCACCCGCGCTGCCGCAAGGCATCGAGCGCAAAGGGGTCGAACACGAGGCCGCCCGAGCGCGTCACGGACAACACGAGACGCTCGACGAAGCGGACCCGCGGGCAATATGCACCATTGCTATACCGGTCTTCGGCAGCGCCGCGTTCCACCTTGCCACACCACGCTCGCCCTGTGTTTCTTCGGCGCGATTTGCGGCAGCGGGCCGATTACCCTTGTCTACCAGCAAGTAGAAGATCAGCAAGAGCGCGCCACGCTGACCAGGGGATAGCTGCTCGATCTGCGTGTCTTGGAAGAGCAGCGAGTAGCGCGGTTCAAGGAAGTTCAGGCCGAAGATGAGGTCATAGACGGCCGCTGCCGACTGTCCCTTCTTCAGCAAGCTGAATATCCCAGCGTCCGAACCGGAGGCTCTGGCCGCTGCCAAGACCTTCTCCTGCAAGGAGGCAATGAAGGCCAACGCTCCATCTTTGGTGTTCAGGTCATGGCCGTCGAACAGTCTTCTGATGGCCGAAAGCGCCTCGTCCTGTCCACGAAAGTCGCCGGAGGTCTGCTTTATCAAAGCAAACAACTGGTCGGCGATGGCATCGGCGGACGCCGCAAGCGTCGCCTGGAACTGCAACCTGTAGTCCTCGCGTATCAAGTCATTCTTCTCGATCAGGTCCTGCACCGGCTTGAACAGTTCCGCGCGTGCACGTCGCTGTGCATCGAGGGTGTCGAAGATCTCGCCGGACAACTGCAATCGCCGCGCTTCAAAGTCCTTGAGTTGTTGAGGAAGTTCCTTGATCTGCTCGATCCTGGTTTCCAATCCGACCTTGGTCTCAGGCTCGGTCGTCGAGCCGATGAGCTCGTCACGCTTCTTGTTCCACTCCGCTAGCTGGCGCTGGTAGGTCTCGAATTGCTGCTGCGGTGCGTTCAACTTGGCGGTGAAACTCTGCTGAGCAGCCAAGCAAAGTACTGGCTCTGGCATGGCGTTGGAAGAGGCGGCTGTGTCGTCAACGGCAATCCTCCCCTTGTCTTTGCGGGGCGCGATTCGGCGGCTGGCCTGGTCCGCAAGGACAAGGTGGGGCCTCGGTCACCAGGGAACTCGACAGCAGGATCATGCGTTGGGTCCGTCGGTACGACGACAATGCCAAACCTCAAGAGTGCAAGCACGCCGACCCGTCTCGCCGCCTCCCGTGCGCTTCATCTGTTTCAGCGGCCTGGGGGTGAATCGTGGTGGCGCCGGGGCTAGGCGCCGCGCCGCTGGAAGTCGCGCAGGCGGAAGCCGAGCAGCGCCAGGCTGGCGAAATAGACGACGATGCCGCTCACGACAACCAGCGCGAGCCGTTCCATGCGGGCGCGCTGTGTCAGCGCAGTCCAGGCCCCCGTGTCGCCGCTCATGAAGTACAGCGTGATGGCCAGTGCGCAGAGTGCGAGCAGCAGGCGCGCCATGAACCCTGTCCAGCCGGCACGCGGGCGGTAGGTGCCTCGCCGGAGCAGGCCACGCAGCAGCAGGCCGGCGTTGACGCAGGACGCCAGTCCGATCGACAGCGCGAGGCCGGCGTGCGCGAACGGGATCACGAAGGCGCAATTCAGTAGCTGGGTCACGGCCAGCGTCACGAGCGCGATCCTGACCGGTGTGCGGATGTCCTGGCGTGCGTAGTAGCCCGGTGCAAGCACCTTGACCGCGATCAGGCCGACCAGTCCGAGGCTGTAGGCGACCAGGGCGCGCCCCGTTTCGCCGACATCCTGTGCCCCAAAGGCGCCATGCTGGAACAGCGTAGCGATCAGTGGCGTGGCCAACAGCGCGAGCGCCAGCGCTGCCGGCAAGGTCAGCATCAGCGTCAGCCTCAGGCCCCAGTCGAGCAGGTCGGAGAACTCCTCGGCACGCGCGTCGGCGTGCAGTCTCGACAGGCTGGGCAGCAGGATCGTGCCCAGCGCCGCGCCGAGCAGTCCGGCCGGGAACTCCATGAGCCGGTCGGCGTAGTACAGCCACGACACGCTGCCATGCGGCAGGAAGGAGGCGAAGATCGTGTTCAGCACCAGGCTGATCTGCGACACGGATACCCCCAGCAGGGCCGGCGCCATCAGCTTCAGCACGCGGCGCACACCGGCGTGATGCATGTCCAGGCGCGGTCTGGGCAGCATGCCGATACGGGCCAGTGCCGGCAGTTGCAGCGCGAGTTGCAGGATTCCGCCCAGCACCACGGCCCAGGCGAGCGCCAGCACCGGAGGGTCGAAATAGGGCGCTGCAAACAAGGCCATGCCGATGAAGCTGAGATTCAGCAGCACCGGCCCGGCCGCCGGCACCGAAAAGCGGCTCCAGGTGTTCAGGATGCCGGCCGCGAGCGCGACCAGCGAGATCAGCAGGATGTACGGGAAGGTGATGCGCGTGAGCAGCACCGTCAGCGCAAACTTGTCGGGCTCGCTGCTGAACCCGGGCGCCGACACGTAGATGATGAGCGGTGCAGCAAGTATGCCGACGACCGTCACCAGCGTGAGCGCGAGCGCGAGCAGGCCGCTGACGCGGTCGACGAGTGCGCGCGTCGCCTCCGGTCCGAGGCGGTTCCTGTACTCGGACAGCAGCGGCACGAAGGCCTGCGAGAACGCGCCCTCGGCAAACATGCGACGCAGCAGGTTCGGCAGCCGGAAGGCGACGAAAAACGCGTCGGTGACCGCCGCGGCGCCGAATTCGCGCGCGATCACGAAATCACGCACGAAGCCCAGGATGCGTGATGCGAGTGTCCAGAAACTGACCGTCGCCAGGGATTTGAGCAGATTCATCGGCCGATTATCTCCGAACCACCCCCGGCGTACCGATCCAGCGGGGCGGGCGCGCTGCCCTTGATCTGGCATCATTCCCGCCGGGCGGATTCTGAAAACCGGCCCTTTTTTGGCAGACGGCGGGGGAGCGGAACGCTGTCGGATGACCCGTTACGGCGCGTCAAGGCGCCGGTTCTAGTTTTGGAGACCAATCATGCAGATCAAAGACAGTGTCGTCATCGTCACCGGTGGCGCGTCCGGGCTGGGCCAGGGCACGGTGCGTTACCTGGTCGAGCGCGAGGCGCGCGCGGTCATCATCGACCTGAACCAGGACATGGGGCAGGCGCTGGTACAGGAGCTGGGCGCCAGCGCACGCTTCGTGAAGGGCGATGTGTCCAGCGATGCCGACGGTCGCGCGGCCGTGGCCTGCGCGCTGGACAGTTTCGGCAGCCTGAACGGGCTGGTCAATTGCGCCGGCATCGGCACGCCGGAGAAGGTTCTGGGCAAGGACGGGCCACAGAGCCTGGCACCGTTCACCAAGATCATCCAGGTCAACCTGATCGGCAGCTTCAACATGATCCGCCTCGCGGCCGACGCCATGAGCCGGGCGCAGCCCAATGCCGCCGGCGAGCGCGGCGTGATCGTGAACACGGCCTCGGTGGCCGCCTACGAGGGTCAGATCGGCCAGGCGGCCTATGCGGCCTCGAAGGGCGGGGTGGTCGGCATGACGCTGCCGATCGCGCGTGAGTTTTCGCGCGTCGGCATCCGCGTCTGCACCATCGCGCCGGGATTGTTCCTGACACCCCTGATGGCCGTGCTGCCCGAGCCGGCGCGCAAATCGCTCGCCGAAAGCGTGCCTTTCCCGGCGCGTCTGGGCCGACCCGACGAGTATGCCTCGCTGGTGGCGCACATCTTCGAGAATGAAATGATGAACGGCGAGACCATCCGCATCGATGGCGCGCTGCGCATGGCGCCACGCTGACGTTGGTGGCGGGATTCGGACTGCCGCCGGTCGGGGAGGGCGCGCACTTCCAGGCAACTTGAGGCGCCTCAAGCCGCGCATGGGTGCGCACGCGTATCCTTGGACCCATGGATATGGCGACCGCTCCCGACACCCGGGCTGCTCTTGGGACCATGGGCGCCTTGGGTGATGGAGGTGACGACGGCACGACGGATGTGTCGGTGAGCGCCTGCTTTCACTGCGGCCGCCCCTTGTCCGCGGGGCGGGTCTGGTGGGTCGACATCGATGCGCAGCCGCGGCCGATGTGCTGTCCGGGTTGCCAGGCCGTGGCCGAGACCATCGTCGCCAGCGGCCTGGGGGCGTATTACCGCCAGCGCGCGGCGCTGCCGGAAGGGCCGGCGCGCACGGTCGATGCGCCGGAGCTTCTCAGCGAACTGGCGCTGTTCGAATCGGCCGACGACGATGCCGAGCTGGTCACGCCGCTGGCCGACGGTGAGTGCGAGGCGGCCTTGATCCTGGAAGGCATCACCTGTGCGGCGTGCGTCTGGCTGATCGAACGCCGTCTCGCGTCAGCGCCCGGTGTGTCGGCCGTGTCCGCCAATTACGTCACGCGGCGCGCGCGCGTGCGCTGGCGTCCGGCGGAAACGCGGCTCGCGCGGGTGCTCGCAGCGATCGCCGATATCGGTTACCGCGCGCATCCCTACAGTGCCGAGAGCGCCGAACGCGGCGCTTCCCGCGAACGCCGGGAGGCACTGAAGCGGCTCGCCGTCGCCGGTCTGGGCATGATGCAGGTGATGATGTACGCCGTGCCGGCCTATCTGGCCGACGCCGGCGACATGACGCCCGATATTGCCAGCCTGATGCGCTGGGCCAGCCTGCTCCTGACGGTGCCGGTGATCGGTTACTCGGCGGCGCCATTTTTCCTGGGGGCGATGCGCGACGTCAGGCGCCGTCGGCTGGGCATGGATGTGCCCGTGGCCCTGGGCCTGGGCGCGGCCTTCGTGGCCAGCGTCTGGGCGACCGTGCGGGGTCAGGGCGAGGTCTATTTCGATTCGGTGACGATGTTCGTTTTCCTTTTGCTTACCGGACGCTATCTCGAGTTGATCGCGCGCCAGCGCGCCCTGCGCGGGATCGAGGCGCTGGCGCGTGCGGTGCCGGCGACGGCGCTCCGCCTGCCGGACTGGCCGGAGCGAACCATGGTGAGCGTGCCGGTCGCCAGCCTGGCCGTCGGCGATCGCGTGCTCGTTCAGCCGGGTGCGGTCGTCCCGGCTGATGGCGTGCTGGTCGAGGGCCAGGCGCAGATGGACGAGTCGCTGCTGACCGGCGAGAGCCGGCCGGTGACGCGCGCGCCGGGCGATGATCTGGTCGGTGGCAGTCTCAATTGCGCGAGCCCGATCGTGCTTGCCGTCACGCGGGTCGGCGCCGAGACGCGCGTGGCGCAGATTGCCCGGCTTGCCGAGCGCGCCCAGGCCGACAAGCCTCGACTCGTCGCGGCCGCCGACCGCATTGCGCGCCATTTCATCTTGGCCGTACTGCTGCTCGCCGGGCTGACGCTGGTCGCCTGGCTCTGGCATGCGCCGGAGCAGGCGCTGTGGGTTTGCGTCTCGGTGCTGGTCGTGAGCTGCCCGTGCGCGTTGTCGCTGGCCATGCCGACCGCGCTCGCGGTGGCCACCGGCGGTCTGGCCCGTATCGGTCTGCTGGTCGCCAACGGCCAGGCGATCGAGACGCTCGCACAGGTGCGCCGCATGGTGTTCGACAAGACCGGCACCTTGACGCACGGCCGGCCGCAGCTCGTCAAGGTCGACACCTTCGGCCGCATGACGGGTGGCGAAGCGCTCGCTCTGGCGGCGGCGCTGGAGTCGGGCAGCGAGCATGTGCTGGCGCGTGCGCTGCGCGCCGAAGGCAGCGCGCATGCGCTGCCGGCGGTGGCCTCGATCGTCGCCGTGCCCGGTCAGGGTGTCGAGGGGCGAATGGAGGGGTGGGAGGGGAGGCGTGGTGCGTGGCGTGTGCGCATCGGCCGGCCCGACTATGTCCGCGAGTTGGCCAAGCCGGTCGCATCAGCGACTTCGCCCGCGGTCGAAGCCGGTTCGGCCAGCATCGTCGATCTCGGCGACGAGAGCGGTCTGCTCGCACGCTTCGCGCTCGCCGACACGCTGCGCCCCGAGGCGCGCGCCGCGTTGGCGGGTTTGCGCGAGCAGGGTGCGGAGATCACCTTGCTGTCAGGGGATGTCCCGGCGCCGGTTGCGGCAGTGGCCACCGAAGTGGGTATCGTCGATGCCCGAGCCGGCTTGACGCCCGAGGGCAAGCGTGCGGCGTTGATGGCGCTGCAGGCGCGTGGCGAGGTCGTGGCCATGGTCGGTGACGGTGTGAACGACGCGCCGGTGCTGGCCCAGGCGCAGGTATCGATCGCCATGGGCGGGGGTACGGATCTCGCGCGTGCGCGCGGCGACCTGGTGCTGCTGCATGACGACCTCCGCGCGATCAGCGCCGCCGTCGGCTACGCGCGCCGCACGCTGGCGGTGGCGCGCCAGAACCTGGTCTGGGCCTTCGTCTATAACCTGGCCGCCATTCCGGCCGCGATGCTGGGCTGGGTGACACCGTGGATGGCCGGCATCGGCATGTCGGCCAGCTCGCTGCTGGTCGTGCTCAATGCCTTGCGCTTGCAGCGCATACCTTCGTCGGGGTCCTGATCGGCCGACGATGGAGATTCTGTTCCTGCTGATTCCGCTGTCGCTGGTGCTGGTCGCGCTGATCGGTGCCGCGTTCTGGTGGTCGGTCAAATCGGGTCAGTTCGACGATCTCGAGGGCCCGGGGTTTCGCATGCTGATGGATGACGAACTGGATCGCGAGCACGACCGTGCAGCGCGAACCGGCCCGGAAGCGCAAGCCGACACCCACGCGGCGGCCAGCCGGCACACCAACCGTCAGCCGTGACCCACCACGGCCGGGCCACTCGTTGCTCTCGTAGCTACTCGTAGCGCAGCGCGTCGATCGGCAGCAGCTGCGCCGCCTTGCGTGCCGGATAAAAGCCGAAGAACACGCCCACCGCGGCGGCGAAACCGACCGCCAGCAGCACCGCCTCGGCCTTCATCACGGTGGGCCAGCCGGCGAATTGGCCGACCAGGTAGGAGCCGGCCACGCCGAGCACGACGCCGGCGAGGCCGCCGATCAAGGACAGCGTCACGGCCTCGATCAGGAATTGCATCAGGATGTCGCGGCTGCGCGCCCCGACCGCCATGCGCAGCCCGATCTCGCGCGTGCGCTCGGTCACCGAAACCAGCATGATGTTCATGATGCCGATGCCGCCGACCAGGAGCGATACCGACGCCACCGCGGCCAGCAGCAGCGACAGGATGCGGCTGGACGCCTCCTGGGCCTGCAACATTTCGGTCAGGTTGCGCACGGTGAAATCGTCGTCCTGCCCGGGTTGCAGGCGATGTCGCTGGCGCAGCAGTTCGCGGATGCGCTCCTCGGTGAGCTTCATGTCGGCATCTTCGCGCACCTTGATCGAGATGGTGCCGACGCGGCGCAACTTGCCCTGGGGCGCACCGAACAGCCGGTTTCTGGCCGTCGACAGCGGCACGAACAGCACGTCGTCCTGATCCTGGCCGATCGCACTCTGGCCCTTGCGGTCGAGCACGCCGATCACCGTCATCGGCACCTTGCGCACGCGCAGCGTCTGGTCGACCACCGATTCCAGCGGCACGTTTTCGCCGAACAGCTGTCGGGCCGTGGTCTGACCGATCAGCGCGACCTTGGCCGCGCCGGACAGCTCCTGCGGTTCGAACATGCGGCCGCTGACGAGCGCCCATTCGCGCACCTCGAAATATTCCGGCGTGGCGCCATAAATCTGCGTCGACCAGTTGCTGTTGCCATAGACCAGCTGCCCGGAGCCGCGCAGCGTCGGTGCCACGGCCTGGACCTGCTCGACTTCGAGCGCGATCGCGCGCGCATCGTCTTCGGTGAGCGTCTGCGCCGCGCCGGATCCCAGCCGAATGCCCGTGGACGTGGTCGACCCGGGCACGATCATCATGACGTTCGCGCCCAGACTGCGAATCTGCTCCTCGACGCGGGCCTGGGCGCCGCCGCCGACGGCGATCATGGTGATCACCGCGCCGACACCGATGATGATGCCGAGCATGGTCAGCATCGAGCGCAGCTTGTTCACGCGCAGCGCATTCAGGGCGATGCGCAGCGTCGCCAGCCAACTCATGTGGCAGCCCCCGCCGGCTCCGCACGATCGAGCCGAGCCTGCGCGTCGCTGGGCGCATGGGCGCGGTCGCTCAGCACACGGCCGTCGCGAAAGTGGATGATGCGTCCGGCGAACGCGGCGACGTCCTGCTCGTGTGTGACGAGCACGACGGTGATGCCGTCGCGGTTGAGCCGCTGCAACAGCGCCATGACTTCCAGGCTGGTGCGCGAATCCAGCGCGCCGGTGGGTTCGTCGGCGAGAATCAGCAGCGGATCGTTGACCAGGGCCCGGGCGATGGCGACGCGCTGCTGCTGGCCTCCAGAAAGCTGACGCGGGTGATGGTCGAGCCGCTCGCCGAGGCCGACCTGTTCGAGGCGCCGCCGTGCGTGCGCGTGTCGTTCCGCACGCGCCATGTCGGTGTACATGAGCGGCAGTTCGACATTCTCCAGCGCCGAGGTGCGCGGCAGCAGGTTGAATTGCTGGAACACGAAACCGATGCGCCGGTTCCGTATCGCGGCGAGCTGATCGGCGGTCAGATTTTCGACCGGCTCTCCGGCCAGTTCGTAATGCCCCGAGGTCGGGCGATCCAGGCAGCCGAGCACGTTCATGAATGTCGACTTGCCGGAGCCGCTCGGCCCCATGACCGCGACCAGCTCCCCGCTGGCGATGTCGATCGATACCCCGTCCAGCGCGCGCACCACGGTATCACCCATGACATACTGCTTGCACAGCTCGCGCGTGCGGATGATGGGCGTGTCCAAGCGCGGCGCTCGCGAGACTCAGAAGGGCAGGCGCGGACCCGACGGCGCTGCCTTCTGGGCATTGCCCGCGGTGGTCGCGCTGCCGGTGATGACGGCATCGCCCTCCTTCAGTTCTCCCCCGGATACCTCGGTAAAGCTGCCGTCACTCAGCCCCAGGCGAACCTCGATGGCGCGCGGCCGGCCATCGGCCGCCGGCACGAACACCCGGCCGCGTGTGGAAGGCCGGCCGGTGGCCTCGGCGACGAGCGCTGCGTACCGCTGTTTCTGCGCCGGCGTCAGGATGCCCGCGATGCGCTCGCGCAACTCCGCGCGCGCGCGCTCGATGGTCTTGGCGCGATCGGCCTCCGGCACCGAGCGTGCCGCCGCGAAGCGCTCGCGCATCGCTTCGAAGATCGCATCGATCTGCTGCGTCTGCTCGGCGCTGGGTGCGAGCTCGCGTTCGATCCGCTCGCGAAACCGGGCGAGCGCACCGCCCGCCTGCGGTGCCGACGTCGGTGCCGCACTGGGTGAGGAAGCGGCCGGTTCCTGAAAGTCGGGCGGGCGGAAGCGCAGCGCGGCATTGGGAATCTTGAGCACGGCTTCGCGCGTGTCGGTAACGATGCGCACATTGGCGGTCATGCCGGGCAGCAAGGCCAGGTCGGGATTCGGCGCCGAGACCACGACCGTATAGGTGACGACGTTCTGCACGTTGAGCGCGGCCTTGCGCACCTGACGCACCTCGCCTGAAAAACTCCGTCCCGGAAACGAGTCCACCGTGAAGGTGGCGCGCTGCCCGACACGTACCTTGCCGATCTCGGCTTCGTCGATCGAGGTGTCCACCTGCATGTCGCGCAAGTCCCGGGCAATGATGAACAGCTCCGGCGCTTGCAGGCTGGCGGCGACGGTCTGACCGGCGTCGACCGAACGCTTGATCACGACCCCGTTCACCGGTGCACGGATCGCGGTCCGTTCCAGATCGATGCGCGCCTGCTGGCGTTGCGCCTCGCGTTGTTTGACATTGGCGCGCGCACTGCCGACCTGGGCCTCGGTGACACTGAGCTGTGCGCTGGCACTGTTCACGTCTTCGACGCCGATGCTGTAGAGCGCGCGCGCCTTGTCGAGCTCGGCTGGCGAAATGAACTGACGTTCGACCAGCATCTCCTTGCGCTCGAGATCGCGCTTGGCGTCGGCGAGGCTGACGCGCGCACGCGCCAGCGCCGCGCGCGCTGCACTGACGCCAGCCTGAGCCGTCAGCAGTTGCGCGTTGGCGGCATCGACATCCGCTTCCGATTGTCGCAAGCGGGATTCGAAGGTCTCGGGATCGATACGCGCGATCAGCTGACCCTGCCTGACCTCGGCGTTGAAATCCGCGAGCACCTCCTTGATCTGCCCCGAAACCTGCGAGCCGACCTGCACCGACACCACGGCATTCAGCGTGCCCGAGGCCGATACCTGCGCGGTCATCGGTCCGCGCACCACCTTGTCGACGCGGAAGGCCGCTGCGTTCTTGTCGGTCCCCTGATGGCGGTACCACGCGTAGCCGCCGCTTGCCAGCAGCACGATGATGCCGAGCGCTGCCCACCAGCGGCGTCGCCATCGTCGTGGCGCCGGTGCCTTGCTCATCGTTTGGCCAGGCTCGATACGGTCTCCCATCGCACGCCGCCGTCAGCTCGCGGCGCTCGGATGTTCGCCATAACTCACGGCCAGGCCGGCCCGTGCGTCCTGCTCGATGCCGTACTGCGGAAACGGATAGCGCAGGCCGTTCGCCGCCAGCGCCCTCATGCCGGCGATCGCCTTGCTCAGGTATTCGGGCGGCAGCGCCATCAGCATCTCGTCATCCAGGACACCGCCGTAGCGCCGTTCGGCGAAACACGGAATCGACAGGCTCGGCTCGCGCGTGGCCAGCGCGCGTCCCCAGGCATCGGCGCAGGCCGATTCGCCGACGACGCTCCAGTCGAAGCGACGATAGCCCGACCACTGCAAGCCGTTGATGAAGTACATCATCGCACCCGGCGTCGCATAGAACAGCGCGATATCGGGCGGATCGAGCCGGCCGCTCGCGAGTGGCGATATCGCGAGCGCGCGATAGGTCCCCGTAGGCACGACGTGCATTGCTGCCTGGTGCGCCGCGGCGTCGGCAGGCTTCGCGTACCAGACGCCGACCATGTGCTCGCCGGAGCGCCACGCGGCGTCCTGTCCGCCCAGGCCGACGACGGCACGGCATTGATCGCCCACCAGATCGTCTGCGGTGATGCCCAGGGTCCGTCCAAGGCGTGCGGACTGTGCGACAAGCTGATCCAGCGTATGCACGGCCTTGGGTCGCCGCACCTTCGGGATGCGCTCCATGTCCCCGATCTGCTCGAACAATTTCATGCCGATGGGGATCGCGCGCAACTTGAGCAGCTGTTCCAGTTCCCCGGCGATGCCCGCCCAGTTCGGCGACGATGATTCGACCATCTCACTGTCTCCTTACGCCATCGATTCTCGATCGAGCACTCGGACTCCGGTTCCATCGACATGCCGAGTCGCCCCGCGGCGCCACGCGGACGACGGCCACCCGAAAGCGATGAGGTTCAGGTCTCGGTGTCGAGAAAGCTGCGCAGTTTCTCGGATCGTGACGGGTGGCGCAGCTTGCGCAAGGCCTTGGCCTCGATCTGACGGATGCGCTCCCTGGTGACGTCGAACTGCTTGCCGACCTCCTCGAGCGTATGGTCGGTATTCATCTCGACGCCGAAGCGCATGCGCAGCACCTTGGCCTCGCGCGGCGTCAGTGAATCCAGCACCTCCTTCGTCACGTCACGCAGGCTGGCGAACAGCGCGGCGTCGGCGGGCGCGACCGTCGCCGTGTCCTCGATGAAATCGCCGATATGCGAGTCGTCATCATCGCCGATCGGGGTTTCCATCGAAATGGGCTCCTTGGCGATCTTCAGTATCTTGCGAATCTTGTCTTCGGGGATGTCCATCTTCTGCGCCAGCGTCGCCGGATCGGGCTCGACCCCGGTTTCCTGCAGGATCTGGCGCGAAATGCGGTTCATCTTGTTGATCGTTTCGATCATGTGCACCGGGATACGGATGGTGCGCGCCTGGTCCGCGATCGAGCGCGTAATCGCCTGACGGATCCACCATGTGGCATAGGTGGAAAACTTGTAGCCACGGCGATACTCGAATTTGTCGACGGCCTTCATCAGGCCGATGTTGCCCTCCTGGATCAGATCGAGGAACTGCAAGCCGCGGTTGGTGTATTTCTTGGCGATGGAAATGACCAGCCGCAGATTGGCCTCGGTCATCTCGCGCTTGGCGCGCCGCGCCTTGGCTTCGCCGGTCGACATCTGCTTGTTGATGTCCTTGAGCTCCCTGATCGGGATGCCGATGCGTTCTTCGAGCGCGATCAGCTTTTGTTGCTCCTCGATGATCGCTGGCGCCGCACGCAGCAGCGTCGCACCATAGGCGCGGTTGGCAGCGATTTCCTGCTTCAGCCAGTCCAGATCGGTTTCGTTGCCGGGGAAGACCTTGATGAAATGGGTGCGCGGCATGTGTCCGCGGTCGACGCACAGCTCCAGAATCTTGCGCTCGTGCTTGCGCACCGCCTCGACATTGCCGCGCACCTGATCGCAGAGCCGTTCGATGACGCGCGCGGAAAAGCGGAAGGCCATCATTTCCTCCGCCAGCTGCTTCTGGAGCTTGAGGTAGGTCTTGTCCTGCGAGCCCTTGCGCACGATGACGCCCTGCATGCGCTCGTGCAGCACACGGATCGACTGAAAGCGGGGCAGCGCGTCGGCGCGCAGCTGGCTCAGCGCCAGGCCCGACGAGTCCGCACCGGCATCGTCCTCATCTTCCTCGTCGCTGGCGAATTCGCCTTCCTGGGCGTCGACGTCCACCTCGGTCGCCATGGTGGCGATTTCGTCCTGCCCGTCACTGTCAACCAAGCCATCGACGAATTCGTCTATGCGCATTTCATCGCGTTCGACCTTGGCGGCCATGTCCAGTATCTCGGCGATGATCGTCGGACACGCGGAAATAGCCAGAATCATGTGCTTCAGCCCGTCCTCGATGCGCTTGGCGATTTCGATCTCGCCTTCGCGCGTCAGCAACTCGACGGTACCCATTTCGCGCATGTACATCCGGACCGGGTCGGTGGTGCGGCCGAATTCGGAATCGACGGACTGCAAGGCCTGCTCGGCTTCCTCTTCGGCCTCCTCGTCCACGACCTGGGCGGGCTGCTCCTGCATCAACAGCGCTTCCTCGACTGGGGCCTCGTCGTACACCTGGATGCCCATGTCGTTGAACGTGGAGATGATCGAATCGATCTGCTCCGCGTCGACCATGTCGTCCGGGAGGTGGTCGTTGATCTCGCCATAGGTCAGGAAGCCGCGCTCCTTGCCGAGCGTGATCAGGCTCTTGAGTCGCGTGCGCCGCTGCTCGACATCCTGGGGGGCGCTCGGCTGGGTGCCGGCGGCCGCCGCGCGGGCTGCCGCGGCGTCCTTGGCCTTTCCCCCATCGCGGGCGCGCGCCGCGGCCTTGGGTGCAGAAGGTTTGGCCGCAGTCGTTGCGATGGCGGCCTTGTCCTCCGCGGACTTCGCCTTGACGACCTTGTCCTGCGCCGGAGCCTGTCCTGCTCGCTGCACCGCCTCTTCTTGCCCAGCTTTTCGCTTAGCCATAAATGTCCCTGTCACGTGTCGTGTGAACGCACCGCGCACACACGTAAAGGCCCAAAATAACCGCGCATTATAAATCTATCCGGCTTTTCATTCGCGTGCGCCGCTGATGTTTTTCGGCGTGCAAGCGTCGCAGCTCGTCCAGTTCGTCAGCGTCGAGCGGCCCGTTTCGCACTTTTTCCGTCAACACCGCGATACGTTCCGACAATGCCTTCAATTGCAGGTCTTCGATTATGTCCGCGAACTCGTCGTCGAGTTCCCGGTGGTCTTCGGCGTCGCCTCGTCGCGCCTCGTCGTGCTCCAGCGAACGAAGTGCCGCGGCAATCGAGACCTCACACTCACGGCCGCGAAAATACTCGATGAGCACGCCCAAAGAGCCCGAAGCGGGCGCACCGCTCGCTTGCCGGTCCGCGTACAGCGCCAACAGCGCGTGCAATGCCTGCTGATCCGCACCGTCTCCGCTCGACAGCTCGACGGGCACCTGTGGCGCGAGTTCAGGTTTTGCCAGCAGGATGCGCAACAATCGGTGGGCAGGCGTTGCCGGGCGCACACGCTGAAAGCCGAGCGCCGGAGGGGCGCGCCGCATCCGGCCACGCAGTCCGCACAGGTGTTCGACCTCGGCGGCCGCGAGGCCGACCTGTTCGGCCAGCGCATGGACGATCTGGCTGCGCAGCATGGGCGCCGCCATGCCGGCCAGCGGCTGGCTCGCTTCCTTGAGCAGTGCGGCGCGCCCTTCGCCATGCGCCAGCTCGTGTCGCATGGCGAGTTCGCGGATGAAATAGGCCGACAGCGGCAGCGCCTGCGCAAGCAGCGCCCGGAAGGCATCGGCACCCAGCGCACGCACGTAGCTGTCCGGGTCATGTTCGGCGGGCAGGAAGACGAAGCGAACGCTTTGCCCGTCCGTGATCTTCTCCAGCGTCGCCAGCAGCGCGCGCCACGCGGCCTTCCTGCCGGCGTTGTCGCCATCGAAGCAAAATATGACCCGGTCGCTTTGTCGAAGCAGCAGCTGGATGTGCTGCGCCGTGGTCGCGGTGCCGAGCGTTGCCACCACGTTCTCGATCCCGTGTTGCGCCAGCGCGATCACATCCATGTAGCCTTCGACGACAAGCAACGTCCCCGCCTCGCGGGCTGCCTTGCGTGCCTGGGGCAGGCCATAGAGCTGCCGCCCCTTCGCGAAAACCGGCGTTTCGGGCGAGTTCAGATACTTGGGTTCGGCGCCATCCAGCGCACGCGCGCCGAAGCCGACGACCTCGCCCCGGCCGTCGACGATCGGAAACATGATGCGGTGACGAAAGCGGTCATAGCGGCGCCCCTCGTCACCATCCAGCACGAGGCCCGCCTCTCTCAGCTCCGGCGCGGCGTAATCGGGCGTGGCCGTGCGCAGGCACTGCCAAGAGTCGGGCGCGTAACCCAGGCCATAGCGCGCCGCGATGATGCCGCTGACGCCGCGACCGCGCAGATATGCGATCGCCGCCGGGCTGTTCCTGAGCGCATCGCGGTAGAACTCGGCCGCCCGCGCGAGAAGGCCGGTCAGGGACTGGCGATGATTCGCTTCCCCCGTCCCGCCTGCCTGCCCCGAGCGCGACTCTTCGGGCAGTGCAAGCCCGACCTGACGGGCCAGGTCTTCGACTGCTTCGCGGAATCCAAGGCCCGCATGCGCCATCAGGAAGCCGATGGCGCTGCCATGCGCACCGCAACCGAAGCAATGAAAAAACTGCTTGCTCGGGCTGACGGTGAAGCTGGGTGTCTTCTCGTCGTGAAACGGGCAGCAGGCGACGAAATTCGCGCCCGCCTTGCGCAACGGAACATGGCGACCAACGAGATCGACGATGTCGATCCGGTCGAGCAAACCCTGGATGAATGGCTGCGGAATCACGTTCGGAAGCGAGCGCCCAACGTGGGTCTGTTTGTCCTCTGGACATCCGAACTGCGCAATGGCAGTCGGTGGCGAGATCGGGGCAGACCACGCCCCGGCTTCACGTCAATAAAGCTTGGGTGGAAGGCGCTGGCTGCGCAGACGCTTGTGGTGACGCTTGACCGCGGCGGCATGCTTGCGCTTGCGTTCTGCGGTGGGTTTTTCATAGAACTCACGCGCCCGCAACTCGGTAAGCAGGCCCGTCTTTTCGATGGTGCGCTTGAAGCGGCGGATGGCCACTTCAAACGGCTCGTTTTCCTTGACACGAATACCCGGCATGCGCAGTCCTGACTAACCGATCGGGGAAAACGCGCATTGTATCGACTTACGGGCGAGTGGCGCAAGTCCAAGTCCGTTTGTCGTCGCGACCGAGTCGGCGGCACTGCTGCACAGGTGTGCAGCGAACTACGACCGAACTGAGTGCGCCCTTTCCTGAGAGAATCTCTCGTGGGGTTCCCTGCGACGGGTGTCTGGGTAGCGGATGGTGGGGGGCGCCAGTCATGACGATGGAGGTGAACATGATCGATGTCCATTACTGGCCGACGCCGAACGGCCACAAGATCACGATATGTCTGGAAGAGACCGGGCTGCCGTATCGGCTGCTGCCCGTGGATATCGGGCGCGGAGCGCAGTTCGAGCCGGAGTTTCTCAGGATTTCGCCGAACAACCGGATTCCGGCCATCGTCGACACGAGTCCGGACGCCGGCACCGAGCCGATTTCGGTGTTCGAGTCCGGTGCGATCCTGCTCTACCTCGCCGAGAAGACCGGGCAGTTCTTGCCCGCAGACCTGCGCGGACGCTACGAAACCCTGCAATGGCTGTTCTGGCAGATGGGCGGGCTCGGGCCGATGCTGGGGCAGAATCATCATTTCGCGCACTACGCGAGCGAAAAAATCCCCTACGCCATCGACCGCTACCGCAAGGAAACGGAACGGCTGTATGGCGTGCTCGACCGACGCCTCGCCGACCGCGCGTTCATCGCCGGCCCGTACACCATTGCGGACATGGCCTGTTACCCGTGGATCGTACCGCATGGCCTGCAGGGCATCGACTGGGACACGTTTCCAAACCTCGTGCGCTGGTTCGAGGCGATACGTGCGCGCCCGGCCGTGCAGCGCGCCTATGCGCGCGCGAACGAGGTGTCGCGCGCCGAAGGCACGGCCGGGATGGATGAAGCGGCGCGCCGGATCCTGTTCGGTCAGGGGCGCCGATAACGGGGTTGGACGAAGCCGCTACGCGGGGGAAGGTGTTTGCCTCCGTGTCTGACCCCATTTACCTCCCTTCGTTTTATTTATCCCTTTCCCCATAAGTGGGAGCCCGGGTGCATCTTGACAGCCGTCTTTGTGTAGCTACAGTAATGCATGTACATCGAGTTCGATCCTGCCAAGGACATCGCCAACCGATCGAAGCACGGCCTTTCCCTGTCCTTGGCCAGCGAACTCGACTGGGAAGCCGCGTTGGTATGGTTCGATGAACGGTTTGAGTGCGGCGAAACGCGAATGATCGCGCTCGCTCCGAAAACCGAGATCCTCTACTACGTGGCGTTTGTGGATTGAGGCAACGTGCGAAGGGTCATCAGTCTTCGCCGCGCCAATCGTCGCGAGGTCAAATACTATGTCCAAAATTTCTAGGCGTCCCACTGTTCGTATGCCCACGTCCGAAGAGGACAAGGCCATTACTGCGGCAGCTCGGAGTGATCCCGATGCACAACCGCTTACGCCAAAACAACTCAAGCCCATGGTTCCTCTGGCTTCTGTGCGTGGACGTCCCAAGTCGGCGAACAAGAAGCTGCTCGTGTCGGTGCGTTACAGCCCGGAGGTCATTACCTACTTCAAGTCCACCGGTGAAGGCTGGCAGTCCCTGATGGACAGTGTTCTCCGCAAGTACGTTGCGCGCCATTCTCGTAGTGCATAGCCATGTGGCCGAACACTGCGTTCCAGGGGACGCTGCGCTATATGTCCGAAAAAACGTGACCACCGCAGCAAACAGAGGTGTCCTCGGGCCGATCGATCGGAGTCGGTTTCGAACGCATGACGACGCCGTGGAAAAACCCGCTTCCGGGGCAAGTCGACCTCGAATCGACCAATGGCTCCGTGCGAGCGCCTTTCCGACGCCACGCCGAATCCGTTTGCGCCCGGCTACTCGTCCTTGGGGTCGCGCAGCAGAAGCTGCGAGACGGCCTGCTGCGGTGTGAGCCGGTCTTGCAGGATGTCGTGCACGGCCGCGGCGATCGGCATGTCCACGGACAGTTTCTCCGCGAGCCGCACGACCCCGGCCGCGGAGCCGACTCCCTCGGCCACGTGACCGAGCCGACGTGTCGCATCGGCCAGCGACAGCCCCTGCGCCAGCGCCAGGCCGACGCGGCGGTTGCGCGACAGGTCACCGGTACAGGTCAGGATCAGGTCGCCGAGTCCGGCCAGGCCCATGAAGGTTTCGCGCTGGCCGCCGAGCGCAACGCCCAGTCGGCTGATTTCCGCGAGTCCGCGCGTGATCAGCGCGGCGCGTGCGTTGTATCCGTAGCCTAGCCCGTCGGATATGCCGGCGGCGATCGCGAGCACGTTCTTGACCGCCCCCCCCACTTCGGCGCCGACCAGGTCATTGCTGGCGTAGATACGCAGCCGCGCACCGTTCAGCGCGGCGGCGGTGCGGCGCGCGAAACCCGCGTCCCCAGAGGCCAGCGTGACTGCGGTGGGCAGGCCCTGCGCGACCTCGGCTGCGAAGCTGGGGCCGGACAGTACCCCTTGCGCGGCCGGCCAGCCGCCGCAATCGGCGATGATCTGGTGGGGCAGGCGGCCACTGTCCGGTTCCAGGCCCTTGCACAGCCAGAGCAGGGGCACGCGCGCAGAGGTCGCGTGCAGGCGCGCCATCGTTTCCCTGATGCCGGCGATCGGGGTGGCGAGAAACAGCAGCTCGGCCCGCGCCACGGACTCATGGATATCGGCACTGATCATCAGCGCGTCGGGGAGCGGCGCGCCGGGCAGGTAGCGCTCGTTGCGGTGCGTGCTCGCCATGCGTTCGGCCTGGGCGGCGTCACGCGCCCAAAGGCTGACGCGGTGTTGCGCCGACAAGGTGATGGCGAGTGCGGTGCCCCAGGCGCCGGCGCCCAGTACCGCGATGTGCATCAGTAGCCCCAGACCTGCTGCATGCGCACGAAGCCGGTTTCACCATCCCGGTGACGCACCTTCACCCATCCGCTCGGCGCCGGGTCGCTCAGTCGTTCGAGCAGCACGCCCTGCTCGGCACGGAAGGCGAGTGGCGCCGCCGCGATCGTGGTGGCCGTGGCCTCGCCGCCCGGTAGCGCGCGAATCTCGGTGGCTGCGGCGGTCACGATCAGGTTGCGTCGTTCGCTCAGGCGCCGTGACTCGATCCAGAGCAGCTTGCCTTCCGCGATCCGGATCTTGCTCCAGCCCGCCTGGCCGACGATCAACTCCACCGGGGTACCGGCCAGCAGGATGAGCACCGGGCGGGATGCGGTCGTCGGGCCATCGTAGAGGATGGCCGCCTCGGTCGCGCTGCGGTAGTCGGCCGCGAGCGGGCTGCCCGCGAACAGTGCGAGCGCAAAGCCCAGCGCGGTGCCCTGGACGCGGGAGAGCGGCCAACGGCGCTCCTGACTCCGGTGCGAAGAATGGGCGCCCATTGGCAGCGACCTAGGCCGTTGCACCCCCAGCCTGGGCTTGCGCACGCTGCTGGTAGAGCAGTTCGAAATTCACCGGAGCGAGCAGCAGCGGCGGGAAGCCGGCGCGGGTGACGACATCGGAGATCGTTTCGCGCACATATGGAAACAGGATGTTCGGGCAGCCCATGCCCATGATGGGGGCCATGTCTTCTTCCGGCACGTTGGCGATCCGGAAAATCCCGGCCTGAGCGGCCTCGACCAGAAAGAGCGTCTTGTCTGCAACCTTGGCGGTCACCGTCACGGTCAGCGATACGTGGTACAGGCCCTCGCCCATCTCGCCGCCCTCGGTGTGCAACTGCACCTGCATTTCGGGTTGCTCGCGGGACAGGAAAATCTGTGGCGCGTTCGGGATCTCGAGCGACAGATCCTTGACGTAGATCTTCTCGATGTTGAATACGGGCTGGTTGGTCGGCGCCGGTTGGGTCATTGCGATGGCCTGAAAAAAAGAGAGGAAGGAAAGGAGAAAAGGAAACGGGCGGGCTCAGTCCTGGGCAGCTTGCAGCAACGGCACGAGCCCGCCCGCGCGGTCCAGTGCGGCCAGGTCATCATAACCACCGATATGCTGCGCGCCGATGAAAATCTGCGGCACGGTCCGTCGTCCGGTGAGCCGGACCATTTCTTCGCGCCGTTCCGCTTGCAGGTCCACGCGGACCTTCTCGATTTCGCTGGCACCTCGGGCGCGCAGCAACTGTTCGGCGCGAACGCAGTAAGGGCAGACCGCGGTGGCGTAGAGGCGAACCTTGGCCACGTTCGTTGCCCGCGCTACTTCTTCGCCAGCGGCAAGCCGGCCTGTTCCCAGGCCGACACGCCGCCTTCCAGGACGTACACCTTCTCGAAGCCGGCCTTCTTCAGACGCGCGCCGGCGCTGCCGGCACGCTGCCCGCCGGCGCAACTGATGATCAGCGGCCGGCTCTTGAACTTGGCGAGGTCCTGCATGCGTTGGTCGAGCTCGTCGAGCGGCAGGTGGCGGGCATTCGGGATATGGCCCTTGTCCCATTCCGCTTGCGCGCGCACATCGAGGACGAGCGCCTCCTCTCGGTTCATCAGCATGGTGGCCTGGCCCGGAGTCAGGCCATCGCTGCGGGCGCCGCGCCGCAACATCGGCCACAGCAGCATGGTGCCGCTGATCAGCGCCAGCGCGACCCATACGATGTTGTGTTGAATGAACTGGTTGAGTTGATCGAGTTTCATCGTGCGTAGGCGCTCGCGTCGCCGGCATGGCGTTCGCGGCACGGGGTCCAAATCGGGAATCGGCGGCTATTATACGGTCCCGCCCGGCCCGGCCGGGCGGACTGTGCCGGCCAGATGGCCGACGAGACTGAACTATCAACCGGAAATGGAAACATGTACCGCATCGTATTGCTCAGGCATGGAGAATCGGCCTGGAACCAGGAAAACCGATTCACCGGATGGACGGATGTCGATCTGACCGAAAAGGGCATCGCCGAGGCCCGGGCGGCTGGGCGACTGTTGTGCGAAAAGGGCTATGGCTTCGATCTCGCCCATACCTCGGTATTGCGTCGTGCGATCAAGACACTCTGGCTGACGCTGGAAGAGCTGGACCAGATGTGGATACCGATCCATCATTCCTGGCGGCTGAACGAGCGCCACTACGGCGCGCTGCAGGGGCTGAACAAGGCCGAGACGGCCGCTGTGCATGGTGAAGCCCAGGTCAAGATCTGGCGGCGCGCCTACGATATCGCGCCACCGCCGCTGGACACGAGCGATCCGCGATTTCAGCCCGACGATCCGCGTTACGCGGACATTCCGGCCGGCGGCTACCCGCGCACGGAATGCCTGAAGGATACGGTCGCACGCTTCCTGCCCTACTGGCATGAGGCGATCGCACCCGCGATCCGCGCCGGCAAGCGGGTGCTGGTGGCCGCGCACGGGAACAGCCTGCGTGCCCTCGTCAAATACCTGGACGACATCTCGGATCAGGACATCGTCGAGCTGAACATCCCCACTGCCCAGCCGCTGGTCTATGAGCTGGACGAGGTCGGCGGGGCATTCCGGACGATCCGCAGCTATTACCTGGGTGATCCGGCGGCCATCCAGGCCGCCATGGCCGCGGTCGCGAATCAGGGTCGCGCGGGCTGACGCTGGCCGGGGGTGATCTGCGGTACGGCCGGGAAGCAAAGGCCAAAGCGCGTCCGTCCCCCGCCCGACTCGGTCTCGATCGTGCCGCCGTGCGCCTCGACGATGGCGCGGACAATGGCCAGACCCAGACCGGCGCCGTCGCTGCCCGGGTGAGCGCGCGACGGATCGGCACGATAGAAGCGGTCGAACAGGCGCGGCAGGATGTGCGGGTCGATGTCCTCCCCGGTATTTTCGACGACCACGCGGGTGGTCTGTGCGCAGCGGTTGATCGTGATCGTGATCTCGCCGTGCTCGCCGGTGTGCGCCAGCGCATTGGACAACAGGTTGCTCACCGCGCGTCGAAACATCAAGCGATCGCCGAAAACCTCGCCCTCGCCGACATGGTTGAGCGCGATATGCTTTTCGTCGGCCAGCACTTCGTAAAACTCGATCAACGCGCACACTTCCGTGGCGGCCGAAAAGCGCTCGCGATGCGGCAGGTCGAGTGCACGCTCGGTCTTGGCCAGAAACAGCATGTCGGACACCATGCGCGCCAGACGCTGCAGCTCCTCGGCGTTGGAGGCGAGAATGTCGCGGTAGTCGTCGGCGCCGCGCCGGGCCGACAGGGCCACCTGGGTCTGCATCATCAGATTGCTCAGCGGCGTGCGCAGTTCGTGCGCCAGATCCGACGAAAACTCGGACAAGCGCCTGAGCGCGTCCTGCAAGCGGTCCAGCATGCCGTTCAGAGCCTCCGCGAGATCGGCCATTTCGGCCGGGACCGCCGCGACCGGCATGCGCTCGTCGAGTTGCTGGCTGGTGACGATCGCGGCCCTGGATCTCATGGTGCGCAAGGGTGCGAGCGCGCGATGGGCGGCCAGCCAGCTCAGCAGGCCACAGAGAGCGACCGCGGTCGCGGCATACAGCAGCAGGCTGCGCCCGAGGTCCTGCATGAACTGCGTGTGGTGCGCGATGTCCATCGCGATCAGCACATCGAACCTGGATGCGGCAGCGAAGGCCGGGGTCGCCTGAAAACTCAGGCCGCGAAACGCCTGTTCGCCATCACGCCAGTGTCGCAACGAATGCATGGGGTCGGTGTCAGGAGACGCGGACGGCGAGGCCGATGCCCGGCGCGGCGGGCGAAACCCGGGAGACTGAAAGAACACCGCGCCGTGTGCATCGCCGATCGCGATGAACAGTCCATGGTGGTGGCTCAGGGCTTCGTGCAGCCGCCGGCGGCCATCCTCGGCCGATTCGGCATCGGCCAGAATGTCCGAGATCAGGCGCTGCTTGTCCTGCAGCGAGACCCGATCCAGTTCGATGAAATGCCGTTCGGTTGCCATCATCACCCACGCCGCCAGGCCGGCGACGACGAGCGCTGCCGCCACGGTGAAGAACAGGGTCAGGCGGCCGGTGAGCGATAGCGGGCGCCGCATTCAGTGGGCGTCCGGCTCGTCCAGCACATAGCCCATGCCGCGCACGGTCTGGATCAGTTTGACCTCGAAGCCCTCGTCGACCTTGACGCGCAGGCGCCGCATCGCCACCTCGATGACATTGGTGTCGCTGTCGAAATTCATGTCCCAGACCTGGGAGGCGATCAGCGATCTGGGGAGCACCTCGCCGTGCCGGCGCATCAGCAGTTCCAGCAGGCCAAACTCCTTCGCGGTCAGATCGATGCGGCGGCCGCCACGTGCGACACGGCGGCGCAGTAGATCCAGCTCCAGGTCGGCGACGCGCAGCGTCGTGCTGTCGGTCCCGCCGCGGCCGCGGCGCAAGATACTGCGCACCCGCGCCAGCAGCTCGGCGAACGAAAACGGTTTCACCAGGTAGTCGTCCGCGCCCGACTCCAGCCCCTTGACCCGGTCTTCGACCTGATCGCGCGCGCTCAGGAACAGCACCGGCATCGTCAGCCCCTGCTTGCGCACGGCGCGGAGCACCTGCCAGCCGTCCAGGCCCGGCAACATCACGTCCAGGATGAGCAGGTCGTAGCCGCCCTGTGAAGCCAGATACAGGCCGTCGCGGCCGTCGCGGGCAAGGTCGACATTGAACCCGGCCTCGCACAGCCCCTGGCGCAGGTAGGCACCGGTCTTGGGCTCGTCTTCGATGATCAGAATCTTCACGGGTGCGCTCCGCGCCATGCCATGGTCACCGAGTCTGACGGGGTTCGGCGCGCCCGGCAGGTCGATAACAAAGATGTAATCGGCCGCACAGCTTGTTGACAGCAAGGGCATTTCACAATCGCTGCCATGAAATCCGTGATCCGGCGCGAGCTCGCCATGCCACCCGACCATCGAGGCCATGCTGCCGGCGCGAAGTATGCCGGGGTTTTTGCCTGGGGGTTTCTTGCGCTGTATGCGGTCGCGCCGCCAGCGGCCGCCTGGCCTGTCGAGTTGCAGTACACATCGCCGCTGAGCGGCTACCGGGCTTACGACGAACAGCCCGTGGAATCCTGGCGTGAAGCCAATGAGCGTGTGGGACGCATCGGTGGCTGGCGCGCGTACGCCAGGGAAACGATGGCCGATCCGGCCGAAGTGAAGCCGGCGGCCGCCGATGCGCATGCGGGCCACCATGGGGGTACGCAAGACCGGGGCCGGGCTGCGCCCGGTTCGCCGCATGAGGAGGGGCAAGCGACTCCTCGGGCGCCCCGGCTCGGTTCCGGCGATCGATGATCGGAATGGTGCCGGCATGACGACGGGGATGTCGATCTGGTCATGCAGCAGGCTGGGTTCGTCGGTTGCGATGCTGGCTGCACTCTCCGGCTGTGCGAGCGTTACGCTCGAGCAGAACATGGGTCGGGTGAACGACGAGACGGCCCGGTTTACGGAAGGGCAAGTGGTCCTGGCGCGCACGGACGACGAGCGGAGCCTGCGCGCGCAGGCGGTGCAAGCGCTGCTCGGTGCCCCGCTTGGTCAGCGCGAGGCCGTCCGGCTCGCGCTGGTCAACAGCCCGTCCCTGCAGGCGTTGCTGGCGCGTGGCTGGGCGGATGCCGCCGACGCGGCTCAAGCCGGCCGTATTGCGAATCCGATCTTCGCATTCGAGCGCCTGGCGCATGGCGACGAGCTGGAGCTCGGACGGACGCTGTCGCTGGGGCTGCTGGACCTGCTGACGCTGCCGGTGCGCCACGGGCTCGCGAAACAGCGCATCGAGCGGTCACAGCTTTCGCTCGCCGGCGAAGTGGTCGATCTGGTCAGGAGGGTGCGCCAGGCCTGGGTGCGCGCGGTGGCCGCGCAGCAGACCCTGCGCTATGCGCGGCAGGTTTCCGCCGGCGCCGAGGCGGGCGCCGAACTGGCGCGCCGCATGCAGGCGGCGGGGAATTTCAACCGCATCAGCCGGGCGCGCGAGCAGGCTTTTTACGCCGAGGCCGCTACTCGAACGGCCATCGCCGACCAACGCGTCACGGCCAGTCGCGAGGAGCTGGTGCGTCTGCTCGGTCTGGGCGAAGCGCAGGCGCGGAGGCTCACATTGCCCGAGCGGCTGCCCGATCTACCGCAGCAGGCGCTGGCGCCAGAGGCCGTCAGCGCCCAGGCCAGCCATGGGCGGCTCGACATCCGCCTCGCCAAGGGCGCGCTGGAGTCCTCGGCCAGAGCGCAGGGGCTGGACACGCCGTTCAGCTATACGGACATCGAGCTTGCGGTGCGTCGCGACAGCAAGTTCGACAACGCCGCGGGCACGCGCCGCGACCCGCGCGGTTACGAGATCGGCGTGCACCTGCCGGTTTTCGACTGGGGCGCGATGCGGCGCGACGCGCTGAACGCGCGCACGCTGGCTGCGGCCAACCAGCTCGAAGACGTCGTGCGCAAGGCGGGGTCCAGCCTGCGTGAGAGCTATGCGGCCTACCGCATTGCCTATGACATCGCGCGCCACTACCGCGACGAGGTGGTGCCGCTGCGCAAGGTGATCTCCGAGGAAAACCAGCTGCGCTACAACGGCATGTTGATCGGCGTCTTCGAACTGCTGGCCGACGCCCGCGACCAGGTCATCGCAGTGATGGCGGCCATCGATGCCCAGCAGCAGTTCTGGCTCGCCGATACCGCATTGCAGGCGACGCTGATCGGCCGCCCCACCGACGTGGCGCCATTCATGGCGGTTGGCACGGCGTCCGCCGGCCGTGCCGGCCATTGACCGTCGAGGATTTCCAGGTGACCTCACGACGAGACTTTGTCAGGTTTGCCGGCATGGCCGGCGGGGCGGTGGCCGCCGGCACGGTCGGCCGAGCGGCCATGGCCGCGTTGCCCGAGCCGGTGATCCAGACGCGTGCGGAGACCATGCCGCCGCTGGTTCCCGACAGCGGACGGCCGTACCGGCCGGTGGTCACCCTCAACGGCTGGACCCTGCCCTGGCGCATGAACCAGGGCGTCAAGGAATTTCACCTGGTCGCAGAAGCGGTGGTGCGCGAGATGGCACCGGGATTCAAGGCGCATCTGTGGGGCTACAACGGCCAGTCGCCGGGACCGACCATCGAGGTCGTCGAGGGCGACCGGGTGCGCATTTTCGTCAGCAACCGCCTGCCCGAACACACCAGCATCCACTGGCACGGCCAGCGCCTGCCCAACGGCATGGACGGCGTGGCCGGTCTGACGCAGCCGGCCATCCGCCCCGGAAAAACCCATGTCTACGAGTTCGTCGCGCGCCGACCGGGCACCTTCATGTACCACCCCCATGCCGACGAAATGAGCCAGATGGCGATGGGCATGATGGGGTTCTGGGTCACCCACCCCAAGGACCGACATCCGGCCATCGAGCCGGTGGACCGGGATTTCTGCTTCCTGCTCAATGCCTACGACATCGAACCGGGCAGCTATACACCGAAGATCATGACGATGCTCGACTTCAACCTGTGGAGCTGGAACAGCCGCGTCTTCCCCGGCATCGACAGCCTGAATGTGCGCGTCAACGACAAGGTGCGCATTCGCATCGGCAATCTGAGCATGACGAACCACCCGATCCATCTGCACGGTCACGAATTCGTCGTGACCGGCACCGATGGTGGGCCGACGCCCCGCGCTGCGCGCTGGCCCGAGGTCACCACCGACATCGCCGTCGGGCAGATGCGGCAAATCGAGTTCGTCGCCGACGAGGAGGGCGATTGGGCGTTCCACTGCCACAAGAGCCACCACACGATGAATGCCATGGGCCACAACGTGCCGACGCTGATCGGCGTGGACCACAGCGGTCTCGCAAAAAAGATCGGTGACCTGATCCCGGACTACATGGTGATGGGCGAGCGCGGCATGGCCGACATGACCGAAATGGAGATGCCGCTTCCGGACAACAGCGTGCCGATGATGACCGGCGAGGGGCCGTTCGGTTCGGTGGAAATGGGCGGCATGTTCTCCGTGCTCAAGGTGCGCCGGGATCAGCAGCCGGGCGACTACAGGGATCCGGGTTGGTACCGGCATCCGCAGGGCACGGTCGCCTACGAATACCCCGGCCCGCTGGCGGAACCGGCCCGCTTCGAGGGGGCGGGTGGACAGGCCATGCCAAGGCAGCGCGATGCGCTCATGCCAACCGAGGTGCGGGTGCGCAAACCCGGCGCGCACGGCGGCCGCTGAGCCAACTTTTTTCTGGAGAGCACGTATGACCCATGTGCGAATCACCGCCCGAAAGCTAGTCCTACGCCTCGTAGCCGGCATGATGCCCGCCCTGACCGCTGCCGCGTACGCGGCGGGCAGTCACGCCGGCGGCCATGATCATCATGAGACCGAGGCGGCCATCGGCAAACCCGGGGTCGCAGCCAGGGTGCGGCGCACCATCACGATCGAGATGCATGACAGCATGCGCTATACGCCAGCGAACCTGCGCGTAAGGCCCGGCGAAACGGTCCGCCTGGTCGTCAGGAACCAGGGACGGGTCAAGCACGAGCTGAGCCTGGGTACGCCGCAGGCGTTGCGGGCGCACCTGGAGCAGATGCGGAAATTTCCGGACATGGAGCATGACGAGCCCAGTCAGATCACGCTGGCGCCGGGAGAGCAGGGAGAAATCATCTGGCAGTTCTCCGAGGCAGGCGTCGTGCATTTCGCCTGCCTGATCCCCGGCCACTATGAGGCGGGGATGCGTGGCACGGTCCAAGTGGGCCGGAAGAAGTGATCACGTCTTCGAGGAATCCCAGACATGACGACGATATCGGAAGCGAACCGTTCGCGACGACGACTGCTGTTGGGCATGCTCGCATGGGGCGCGGTACCGGCCTGGGCCGGCGTCCCCGGCGTGGCCACCGTGCAGGTGTGGAAGGATCCGAACTGTGGCTGCTGCAAGGACTGGATGGCTCATCTCGAGCGGAACGGTTTCTCGGTGGCCGCATTCGATCAGGGCAACGGCGCGGCCCGCGCTCGCTTGGGGATGCCGCAAAGGTTCGGCTCCTGCCACACGGCGCTCGTCCAGGGCTACGTCATCGAGGGGCACGTTCCCGCCGCAGAGCTGCGGCGATTGCTGACGGCCAGACCCAGGGCGCTGGGTCTGGCCGTACCGGGCATGCCGATCGGTTCGCCCGGCATGGATGGGCCCGCCTATCGCGGCCGCCGCGACCCCTATCAGGTCCTGCTGATTCGACTAGACGGTGAGGCGCAAGTATTTTCCAGTCATATGTGAGGGAAACATGAACATCATGCGACCAACTTTCGCCATCGCCACCCTCTTGGCGGGGTTGGCCATGCCGATGACGGCTCACGCACAGGCCGCGGAGGGGCGCAACGGGTCGGACATGTCGTCATCCGCAGCCATGGTCGACGGCGAGGTGCGCAGGATCGACGGCGTGGCCGGCAAGATCACGATCAGGCACGGCGACATCAGGCACCTGGACATGCCCGCCATGACCATGGTGTTCACCGTCAGCGACAAGGCGCTGCTGGCCAGGGTCAAGGCGGGCGACAAGATCCGCTTCATGGTGGTCCGTGAGGGCGGCAGGATGGTGGTGACCGACATTCAGCCTGTTCCGTAAGGGGATGACGCTTTGCCGGGCCGTGCCTTCTGTCAGGTGGCTGTGCGGACGCAGCCGCGTTTTTTCCACCGTTTTTTCAACCCGTAACAGGAGATCATCATGTCGAATCTTCGCAGTGCGCTGATCGGGCTGTGCGTGGTGGGCGCCCCGCTCGGGGTCCTGGCCCAGACCGCCGGCAGCCCTGCGGCTGCCGTACCGCCGGCTGCCGCGTCGAAACAGGGTCCTGCCACGTCCGCCATGCCCGCCGGGCGAATGGCTGGCATGGCCAGGATGGACGAGCACATGAAGGCCATGCAGGCGATGCATGAAAAGATGGCGGCCGCCAAGACACCTGAAGAGCGTCAGGCGCTGATGGCCGAGCACATGAAGCTCATGCAGGATGGCATGGGCATGATGAAGACGATGGGCGGTGGCATGCAGGCAGGCAAGGGCATGTCCGGCAGCATGGCGGAGCGCCAGCAGATGATGGAAAAGCGCATGGACATGATGGAGTCCATGATGCAGATGATGATGGACCGCATGCCGCCGGTCCCGACCAAGTAAGCGCTTCGGCCGGCGGCGGTCCATGGATGCTCATGACGAGGGGCACGGCTCGCCCCCGCGCTTCTGGGGTTCGCGCCACGCCATCGGTCTGGTGGTGATCGGTGGTGTGGCGGCCTACTTCCTGTTCACAGAGCATCGAGCGCACATCGTCGGCGTGCTGCCCTACCTGCTCGTGCTGGCCTGTCCATTGATGCACATCTTCATGCATGGCGGCCACGGTGGCCGTCGACATCATGGGCAGGACCCGCCTGGCTCGTCGGCCGATGGCGATGAGCGCAAACCGAGAGCGCCGTCATGAGTCATGCAGGCTCCGCATACGGCCTGTGGCCGCTGGTCGTCCTCAATTCCGCGATCTTCATCCTGTTCGCGTTCAGTTTCTTCAAGCCGGCAACAGCGCGGGACTGGCGCACATTCGGTGCGTTTGCGGCCTTCATCGTCGCGCTGTTTGTGGAGATGTACGGCTTTCCGCTGACGATCTATCTGTTGTCGGGATGGTTGCAGACGCGCTTTCCAAAACTCGATCCGTTCTCGCACGATGCCGGCCATCTGTGGGCCACGCTGCTCGGTACTCAAGGTGACCCGCACTTCGGCGCGCTGCACATCGCCAGTTACGCTTTCATCGGTTACGGCTTCTATCTGCTGTCGTCGGCATGGCATGTGCTCTATCACGCGCAGCGCCGACGAACGCTGGCCACTGTCGGCCCTTATGCTCGGATTCGTCACCCCCAGTACGTCGCATTCGCAATGATATTGCTGGGGTTCCTGTTGCAATGGCCGACCGCACTGACGCTGGGGATGTTTCCGGTCCTGTTGCTGATGTACGGGCGCCTCGCGATCAACGAGGAAAGCGACATGCGCCGGGAGTTCGGTGCGACCTGTGACCGCTATGCGCGGAACACGCCGAGATTCGCTCCGCGCTGGGCGGCAAATCCGGGACGGGAGAATGGGCCATGACCCCTCATCAGGCAACGCAGGCCGGACAGCACCGGCATCACCACCAGGCTGGGGATCACGCCCATGGCGATGGGCCGGCGTCGGTGGTGCCCGACGGCACGATCTACACCTGTCCGATGCATCCCGAGGTGCGACAGGACCACCCCGGCAGCTGCCCCAAATGCGGCATGGCGCTGGAGCCGGTATTGCCCGGGCTGGCGGAAGAAGACAATCCGGAACTGCGGGACTTTCAGCGCCGTTTCTGGTGGACGCTGCCGTTCACCGCCTTGGTTACCGCACTGGCCATGTTCGGGCCGCGACTGCATGCGCTCGAGGTGCGCACGCAAACCTGGCTCGAACTGCTGCTGTCCTTGCCCATCGTCCTGTGGGCGGGTTGGCCGTTCTTCGTGCGCGGCTGGCAATCCATGCTCCATCGCAGCCCCAACATGTGGACGCTGATCGCACTGGGTACCGGCGCCGCGTTCGTCTATAGCGTCGTCGCCACGCTGATGCCGCAAGCGTTTCCCGATGCGTTCATTTCGATGGGCCGCGTCGCGGTGTATTTCGAGGCGGCGGCGGTCATCATCTCGCTGACACTATTGGGGCAGGTACTGGAACTTCGGGCGCGCTCGCAGACCTCCGCGGCCATCAAATCATTGCTGGGGCTTGCGCCCAAGACCGCAAGGCGCCTCCGCGCCGATGGTGTGGAAGAAGACGTGCCACTCGCGCACGTGCATGTCGGCGACCTTCTGCGCATCCGCCCGGGCGAGAAGGTGCCGGTGGACGGCACCGTGATCGAGGGCGAAAGTGCGCTGGACGAGTCCATGCTGACGGGCGAGCCGCTGCCGGTCAGCAAGCGCGCGGGCGACAAGCTGATCGGCGCGACGCTGAACACCAGCGGTGCGCTGGTGATGCGCGCCGAGCGCGTCGGCGCGGGCACGGTGCTGGCGCAGATCGTGCAGATGGTGGCGCAGGCGCAACGTTCGAAAGCTCCCATGCAGCGCATGGCGGACGTCGTCGCCGGCTATTTCGTGCTCGCCGTGGTGGGCATCGCCATGCTGAGCTTTTTCGCCTGGGGCGTGTTCGGTCCGGAACCGCGTTGGGTGTTCGGCTTGATCAATGCGGTCGCCGTGCTGATCATCGCCTGCCCCTGCGCGCTGGGGCTGGCGACGCCGATGTCGATCATGGTCGCGACCGGCCGCGGCGCGACCCAGGGGGTGCTGTTTCGCGATGCTGCGGCCATCGAGCATCTGCGCAGGATCGATACACTGGTCATAGACAAGACCGGCACGTTGACGACCGGGCGCCCCGTTTTCGATCGTGCCATCGCCGTGCCGGGTTCTTTCGATGGCGAGGTGCTACGCCTGGCGGCCAGCCTGGACCAGGGCAGTGAGCACCCGCTAGCTGAAGCCATCGTGCAGGCGGCCCGCGAGCGCGGCCTGAGCCTGGACAAGCCCGGGCGCTTCGAATCGAGCTCGGGTATCGGCGTGCGCGGCGTCGTTGCCGGACGCGAGCTGGCCCTGGGCAATACGGCGCTGATGCAGCAGCTGGGGCTAGCGGTCGAGCCGCTGAGGCCACAGGCCGAGGCCCTGCGCGCCGAAGGGGCCAGCGTGATCTACCTGGCGGCGGATGGGAAACTGGCCGGAATCCTGGCGGTATCCGATCCGGTCAAGGCCGGTGCGCCCGAGGCGCTGGCCGCCTTGCGCGCCGCGGGCCTGCGCATCGTCATGGCCACCGGTGACGGCCTGACCACGGCGCGGTCGGTGGCCGCGCGTCTGCACATCGACGAGGTGCATGGCGAGGTCAAACCCGCCGACAAGCTGCGCCTGGTCGAGCAGTTGCAAGCGCAGGGCCGGATCGTCGGCATGGCCGGTGACGGCATCAACGATGCGCCGGCGCTGGCCAGCGCGGATGTCGGCATCGCCATGGGCACCGGCACCGACGTGGCCATGAACAGCGCCCAGGTCACGCTGGTGAAGGGCGATCTGCGTGGCATCGCCGTGGCGCGGGCATTGTCCGCCCTGACCGTGCGCAACATGCGCCAGAATCTGGTTTTCGCCTTTCTCTACAATGCGCTGGGCATCCCGATCGCCGCCGGCGTGCTGTATCCGCTGACCGCGTGGCTGTTGTCGCCAATGATCGCCGCGCTGGCGATGAGCCTGAGCTCGGCCTCGGTGATCGGCAACGCCTTGCGTCTGCGTACGACCCGCTGACGACGGCAGCCTACCCTTCGTGTCGGAAACCCCGGATATCGTCGTGCAAATGGACAAACCCATGATCGGCCTGCTCTTCGGCACACTGATGGCCGGCATCGCCGTCGGCACGGGCGCCCAGGAGCCGGCGCTCGGCGCATCGGTGAGCGCGCTGCTCGCCTATGCGCGCGCGCACAGCCCAGAGTTGTCGATGTTCCAGCGGGAGGCCGAGGCCGCCGCCGCGCGCATCGCCCCCGCCGGCGCGCTGCCGGATCCGAAGTTCCGTACCGAACTTCGCGACATCACGCGCATGGGCGAGCAGTCGGCGACGGTGTTGCCGGGGCGCGTCGGCAGTACCCGCTACCTGTTGATGCAGGACCTGCCCTGGATGGGCAAGCGCGATCTCCGGCGTTCGGTGGCCGAAGCGCTGGCGGAAACCGCACAAACGCGCGTTGCCGGAAGCTGGGTCGAACTTGCCGGCAAGATCAAGGCAGCCCATGCCCGCCTCCACTATCTCGAACAGAACGCGCGTCTGAGCCGGGAGATCCTGGAGCTGATGGGGCGGCTCGAGAAGCTGGCGCAGGCGCGCTACGCCGGCGGACTTGCTGCGCAGCAGGATGTGATCCGCGCACAGCTGGAGCAGTCCGCGATGAGCAACGAGCTGATTTCACTGGAGGCGGAGCGCCGCCAGCTGCATGCGCGCCTTAACGCGCTGATCGGGCGCCCATCCGCCGAGCCGCTCGCCGCGCCATTGTCGATGCGGGCCTTGCCGGCGCCGGCCAGAATGGGGCTCGCGACACTCCAGGAACGTGCGCGCGCACACAACCCGCTGTTGCGTGCCGAGGATTCGCAGATCGCAGCCGCCGAGAGCAGCCGTGCGTTGACCTACCGCAACCGTTACCCGGATGTCACGGTGGGCATCTCGCCGGTGCAGTACCAGAGCGCAGTCAAGGAGTGGGAGCTGATGTTCGAGATCAACATCCCGTTGCAACAGGATGCCCGGCGTGGCCAGGAGCGCGAGGCCGAGGCCATGCTGGCGGCGGCCCGGGCTCGCCGTGATGCCGTCAGCAACCAGATTCTGGCTGAACTCGATGAAAACCTCGCCGCCTACGACGCTGCGCGCCGCGCGCTGGCGCTCGCCACGGAAACCCTGCTGCCGCAGTCCGAGCTCGCGTTGCGCGCGGCACTGGCGGGCTACGAAACCGGCAAGGTGGACTTCGCGACCCTGCTCGACGCCCAGCGGCAGCTTCGCCAGGCCAGGTTGAGCCAGGCCAGGGCCGGGGCCGATGCGCAACTGCGCCTTGCCGACATCGAACGCCTGGTCGGGGAAGAACTGTGAGCATGCCTTGGCGGATGGCTGTCGTTGTTGTCCTCGTCGGCGGCCTCGCGGCGGCAGGCGGTTATTGGTTCGGCACGCGGTTCAGCAAACTGCAGGGGACGGCCCGCGAGGCCGGTTCGGCCGGGGCCGGGGTAGCCGCCGGCACGGCCACAAAGTCGCGCAAGATCCTCTATTACCGCAATCCGATGGGGCTGGCGGACACCTCGCCGACGCCCAAGAAAGACCCGATGGGCATGGATTACATCCCGGTCTACGAGGGCGAGGAGAGCGACGCGGCGGAGGCGGCGACGGCAGGGCACGCCGGTCGGGTGCGCATCAGCGCGGAAAAAATTCAGAAACTCGGGGTTCGCGTCGAAGCGGCCGGGCTGCGCCAACTGGAGGGCAGCGTGCGTGCGCTGGGCCGCATCGAAGCCGACGAGCGCCGCATCCACGCCATCGCGCCGAAATTCGAGGGTTATGTCGAGCGCCTGCACGTCAACGTCACCGGCCAGGCGGTGGCCCGCGGGCAGCCGCTGTTCGAGGTCTACAGCCCTGAGCTGGTCTCGACCCAGCGCGAATATCTCATCGCCATCCAGGGCGCCAATGCGCCGAACGAGACTTCGGATGAGGCACGGCGCGGCATGCGCGAACTGGCCGAGGCCAGCCTGATGCGCCTGCGCAACTGGGATGTTTCCGACGAGCAACTGGCGACGCTCGCCCGGTCGGGCGAGATCCGCCGCACGCTCACCTTGCGTTCGCCGGTGGCCGGCGTCGTCACCGACAAGAAAGCCGTGCAGGGCATGCGCTTCATGCCGGGCGAAGCCCTGTATCAGGTGAGCGACCTGTCCTCGGTCTGGGTCATCGCCGACGTGTACGAGCAGGATATCGGTCGGCTCCGCACCGGGTCCCGGGCGACGGTGCAGCTCACCGCCTATCCGGGCAAGGTGTTTCCCGGGGCCGTCACCTACGTCTATCCGACCTTGCGCGCCGAGACCCGCACGCTGCCGGTGCGTGTCGAGCTCACCAACCCCGGCGGGCAGCTCAGGCCGGGCATGTACGCGCAGGTGGAGCTGGCCCTCGCCGACAGCGCTCGCGTGCTCGCCATCCCGGCCGATGCGGTCATCGACAGCGGTGCGCGGCGCGTCGTGCTGGTGCAGGTCGATGAGGGTCGGTTCGAGCCGCGGGACGTGCGGCTCGGTAGGCGCGCTTCGGACTACGTCGAAGTGCTTGAGGGCGTGAGGGCCGGCGAGCCGGTCGTGGTCGCGGCCAATTTCCTCATCGATGCCGAAAGCCGGCTCAAGGCCGCCATAGGAGCCTTCGGACGAGGGTCCGACGGCGGTGCGACGGGAACGCAGGCGGGACCATCCGGTGCAGGCAGGCCGGCTGCGGTGGCTCATCGCGCCGAGGGCATCGTCGAGGGTGTCGACGCGGCTTCGGGCACGGTCAGTATCCACCACGAACCGGTGACGAGCCTCAAATGGCCGGCGATGACCATGGAATTCAAGCCGGCGAACGCGGCCTTGCTTCGGCAGTTCAGGTCCGGCGCCACGGTGCGCTTCGAGTTCGTCGAGCGTGGAGCGGGGGAGTGGGTGATCACCGCCGTCGAGCCGGTGGCCGCAGCCGGCAGGGCGGCATCCGCCGGCCCGGCCGGCCACTGATGCGCACTGAGCGGGGGCGGTCGTGCTCGCCGGGCTGATCGACTGGTCGGGCCGGAACCGCTTCCTGGTCCTGCTCGCCACGCTGTTCGTCGTCATCGGCGGCGTCCATGCCCTGATCAACACGCCCGTCGACGCGCTGCC